>CAZVRW010000007.1:0-13032 GCA_964630265.1 uncultured Rhodospirillaceae bacterium | reverse complement strand
TGGGTCGGTGGCCGAGCTGCCGCGTGTGCAGACCGCGGCGGTCGTGATGGCCGCGGTGGTGGTCGCCGTCGTCGCCCGTCAGGTGTGGCCGTTCGGCGGCGACCGCGCCCTGTTGCTGGCGATCGGTCTCGGGCTGGGGATCGCTCTCTATCATGCCGCATTCGGCTTTGCCGCGGCCTACCGACGGCTGCTCGTCGACGGCGAGCTGTCGGGGGTGGCGGCGCAGTTGCTGATGATCGCCGTCGCCGTGGTGCTGTTCGCGCCGCTGCTCGCCGCCGGCGCCCCCTTCGGCCGACCGCTGGCCGCAGCCGTCGCCCCGGTCAGCGTCTCGATGGCGCTCGGGGCTTTCCTGTTCGGCATCGGCATGCAGCTTGCCGGCGGCTGCGCGTCCGGCACCCTCTACACGGCCGGGGGCGGCAGCATTCGCATGGTGATCGTCCTCGTCTGTTTCTGTCTCGGCGGTTTTTGGGCGAGCCTCGACCTGGACTGGTGGAGTCGGCTCCCCGGCATCGGCGCCGTATCCCTCGCCCGGGAGTTCGGCTGGCCGGTGGCGGTCGCCGCACAATTGGCCATGCTCGGCCTGATTTACGCGGCGTTGCGCATGCTCGGCGCCCGCCATGGCGAGCCGTTATGGCGGGGGGCGGGCTCGGGCTCGGCGCGTCGGTGGGTGCGCGGGCCGTGGCCGCTGCTGTGGACCGCCCTGGCGCTGGCCGTGCTGAACGCCGCCACGCTGATCGTTGCCGGGCATCCATGGTCGATCACCTGGGCCTTCGCGTTGTGGCCGGCGAAGCTGGCGGTGGCCCTGGGCTGGGACCCGACGAGCAGTCCGTTCTGGTCCGGTGCGTTCCAGCAGGCGGCGCTCGCCCGGCCGGTCTGGGCCGACACGGTCTCGGTGATGAACCTCGGCATTCTCATGGGCGCCTTGTTGGCCGCGGCGTTGGCCGGCCGCTTCGCGCCGACGTTGCGCATCGCGCCGCGGTCGTTGGCGGCGGCGGTGGTTGGCGGCCTGCTCTTGGGCTATGGCGCGCGGCTCGCCTATGGCTGCAACATCGGCGCCTTCTTCAGCGGCATCGCCTCGGCCAGCCTGCACGGCTGGGTGTGGATCGCCTGTGCCGCGCTCGGCACGGTGATCGGCGTCCGCCTTCGGCCGCTGTTTCGCCTGCCGCCTTGAATGGCGCCGTCACGGCACTCTCACGATCCTCTCGCGGTCCTTTCACGGCATCGTCATTGGTGAGCCCCCGCCGGCGCGCCCAACATATCTGCGATCCAGCATTCCCGTGGAGGAACCGATATGACTCCTGACTCGCATGCCCCGTTCGCCGAGAGCCAAATGACCGGCCAGCGCCGGATGCCGGCGGCCGCGGCTGTCGTCGCCGCCGTCGCGCTGTTCGCCTCACCCGTCGACGCCCGCGCCGCCGAGGTCATCGAACTGACGCAGACCGGCTGCCAGTTCGTCGAAGCCGAAAACGACGTCGACCATGACTTCACCACGACCAGCGCCGAAGACTGCAAGCGGATCAACGCGGAAACCGGCGCGGAACGCTTGGCGGCAGCGGCGCCCCTGGAGCTGAAGCCCGGCCGCTACGTCTTCCGGGTGACCAACAAGAACGTCCCCTACAGCCTCGGGTTCTGGCTGCGGGAGAGCGACTACGAGACGAGCAGCCGCGTCGCCCGGCTGACCAAGACCAGCGTCTCCGGCGGCGGCCTGGAGCCCGGCGCCACCCGTGATTACGCCGTCGATCTCGAGCCGGGCGAGTACGTCTATTCCTGCCCGCTCAACCCGACACCCGATTATCGCCTGGTCGTGACCGCGAACTGACCGCGTCGGGCGGCCGGCAGCGCCCGCTGCCGGTTTTTTTTCCATCGAGACGTGCCGATGATCGAGGTCCGCGCGGCGGCCGGCGGCGGCCGCCGCGCGATGCTTTATTGCCGAAAGCCACGTGGCATCGTCACATCTTTGTGACTGCGTGTGATTGGCCTTCGCGGTTCGATCCTGGCAAGGTTGGCTGGTCGTTAGTGATTATCACTCTCAGGGCCTTATGACTTTCAAGGTCTGCAGGCGCCGAGCGGGCGCAACCATCACGCCGAGCCAGGAGGCAATGTCATGACCCCACGCAAGACCACGCTGATCAAGTCCACGGTCCTCCCGATGATCGCCGCCGCCGGCGTCGCCGTCGGCAGCGGCCTCGTCCTGCCGACGTCGGCCAACGCCGCCACCGGATGCAACTACGGCAGCCAGACCGCCGAGTTGCCGGCCGCCAAGGCGCGCGACGGCGGGATCATCCTCGCCGCCGGCTGCGGCGCGGCCAAGCCGTGTGCCGCCGGTGCCTGTGCGCCGAAGAATCCCTGTGCGGCCAAGGCCTGCGCGCCCTGCAATCCCTGCGCGGCCAAGAATCCGTGCAGCCCCTGCAATCCCTGCGCCGCGAAGAAGTAGGTTTTACCAAGGCACCGCCGCCCGCCGACAGGTGGGCGGCGGGTTCGTTTGTTCCTTTCTCCCATCGCCTGAACGAAACAGGAGCATGGACCCATGATTTCCGTGACGACGAGGCTGTTTTCCGGAACCGTGTTGCCGATCGTGGCGGGCATCGCCATCGGCAGCGTCATCGCCGTGCCCGCGGCCCGCGTCAACGCTGCGGCCGTCGCGCCCCCGCAGATGGCGCCGCTGCCGGCGGCGAAGAAGCGCGCGCCGGGTGTGCATCTGGCCGCTTGTAATCCATGTGCCGCCAACCCGTGCGCCCCGAAGAGCGCCTGCGCGCCGTGCAATCCGTGCGCCGCGAGGACTCCCTGCGCGGCGAACGCCTGCAACCCCTGCAATCCCTGCGCCGCGAGCGCCTGCAACCCGTGCAATCCGTGCGCGGCGGGCGCCGGCGCCGTGTCTGAGAAGTGTTTCGTGCCGCGCTTGCAGGCGGCCTGGCGGACCAACCCCTGCAATCCCTGCAGCCCCTGCTACGCCGGCAAGCCGTGTGGCCCGTGCGCCCCCAAAGGCGCCTGCGCGCCGTGTGCCCCCAAAGGCGCCTGCGCGCCGTGCAATCCTTGCGCTGCGGCCAATCCCTGCGCTGCGGCCAATCCCTGTGCTGCGACCAATCCCTGCGCTGCGGCCAATCCCTGTGCCGCGGCCAATCCCTGTGCCGCGGCCAATCCATGCGGCCCCTGTAACCCGTGCGGTCCGTGTGGTGGCGCGGCGATCGCTGAGATCACGCCCGAGGAGGCGCGGGCCGTCTACGCCTGCCTGAAGGACGAGATGGCGGCGGCCTATGCCAAGGCCGGCGTCGACGACATCGAGGGCTACATGACGTGGCAGAACGTCGCCAACGCCCCCTATCAGTCGGCGACGCACGGCAGCCGCTACGTCAACAACTACGCCAACGCCGTCGGCGCCGAAGCCTACGCCCGCTTCGAGGACGTCGGCACCATGCCCGAAGGCTCGGTGCTGCCGAAGGACAGCTTCGTCGTCAATCAGGACGGCACGGTCGCGGTCGGCCCGCTGTTCATCATGACCAAGGTCGCCGCCGGCGAGCTCGAAGCGACGCACGGCTGGATGTATCGCATGATCATGCCGGACGGCAGCCTGTTCGGCACCACCGGCGGCGCCGGCTCCGAACGGGTGCAGTTCTGCGCCGAGTGTCATGCCGCCGTGGCCGAGGTGCAGGACAGCCTGTTCTTCCTGCCCGACGAGTTCCGCGTCGGTGCCCAGTGATCGGTGCCAAATGACCGGTGCCAAATGACCGGTGCCAAATGACCGGTGCCCAGTGATCGGTGCCCAGTGATCGGTGAGCGCTCCCAAGTGAACGGCGGCGGTCGGCGCGACCGCCGCCGATTCGCATCGACGCGACCCAGGACCGGCGCTAGAAATACGCTGATGAATCCGCTCTCCACCGTGCCCCGCGAGCAGCTCGAGGACATGGCGGCCGCCGGCGCCGAGATCCTCGAGTGCTATCGCCTGTTGCGGAAGACGAACCACAACGTCGTCGCCGAGGTACTGCGCGGCGAGGAAGACTTCTTCGAGTGGGACCACTACCCCAAGGGCGACGTCTACGATAACGAGACGCACAGCCAATACTACTACCACGCCCATCCGGTGGAACTGCGCGGCGGCGAGCACGGCCACTTCCACACCTTCCTCCGGCCGAAGGGCATGCCGGCGTCGGTCAAACCGGCGCCGCTGCCCGACTACGCCCCGCCGGAGGGCGAGAACGACGCGCTCAGCCACCTCATCGCCATCTCCATGGACAGCTACGGCGTGCCGATTCGGCTGTTCACCACCAACCGCTGGGTCACCGGCGAGATCTGGTATTCGGCCGAGCACGTCGTCCGCATGCTCGACCGCTTCCAGATGGACTTGGCCTATCCGTCGTTCACGGTGAACGTCTGGATCACCGCCATGCTGCGGCTGTTCCGCCCGGAGATCGAGGCGCTGCTGGCCGAACGCGACCGTGTCGTCGCCGCGCGGCAGGCAACGCATCCCGACGTCAACGCCTACGAGGATCGCGCGCTGGAGATCACCTCCCACGCCGACATCTCCGTCGAGGCGCAGATCGCCCGCGTCGAAAAGGCGCTGGCCGCCGGCGCCAGCCGCCGGGTCAGGTGAAGGCCCGACGGGTCCTGACGGCGGCCTCCAGGGTGCCGTCGTCCAGATAGTCGAGTTCGCCACCCACCGGCACGCCGAGCGCCAACCCGGAGACGGTGACGCCCGACGCGGCCAGCCGCTCGGCGATGTAATGCGCCGTCGTCTGCCCCTCCACCGTGGCGTTGGTGGCGAGAATCACCTCGCGCACCCCGCCGGCCGCCGCCCGCGCCACCAGGCGGGGGATGCCGAGATCGTCGGGGCCGACCCCCGCCAAAGCCGACAGGGTGCCGCCGAGCACGTGGTAGCGGCCGCGGAAGACGCCGGACCGCTCCAGCGCCCAGAGGTCGGCGACGGTCTCGACGACGCAGAGCACGCCATCGTCGCGCGTGGTATCGGCGCACACGCCGCACGGGTCGACTGTGTCGAGATTGCCACACACCGTGCAGCGGCGGACACGCTCGCAGGCCGCACTCAGGGCGCGCGCCAGGGGTTCCAGGATCGTCTCCCGCCGCTCCAACATGTAGAGGGCGGCGCGCCGGGCCGAGCGGGGGCCGAGACCGGGCAGCCGGGCGAGGCTCTGGACCAAGTGTTCGATCTCCGTCATCGGCCGCCGGCCGCCGTTTCGTCGTGGCCCGAATCGGCTCAGGTCAGAACGGCAGCTGCATGCCCGGCGGCAGCTTCAGCCCGCCGGTGAGGTCCGCCATGCGCTCGGCGATTCGCGCTTCCACCTTGGCCTTGGCGTCGTTGAACGCAGCGACCAGCAGGTCTTCCAGCACCTCCACCTCGGCGGGATCGACCAGCGCCGAATCGATCTTGACCCGGCGCGCCTCGGCCCGGCCGTTGAGGGTGATCTGCACCAGCCCGCCGCCGGCGGCGCCGGTCACCTCCTCTTCGGCGAGCTGCTCCTGCATGGCGCTCATTTTCTCTTGCAGCTCCTGCGCCTGCTTCATCATCTGGCCGAGATTCTTCATGGTGGGCTCCTCATCAGGGCTTTTCCGGGCGTTTGCCCGGCCTTGCCCACCAGCTATAGCAACTCCGCCGCGGCAAGTCATGGCCGGGCGCGCGGTCGAGGACGCCGGCGCGGCCATGGTGAGTGTGACTATCCTGCTACAGTGGTGGATAAACGACACATGCTTCGGTCCGCGACGCTTGAACGCTGAAATGCTTCATGTCTTGTATTGCTGGTGTTCCCGTCGGCGGTCCTCTCCCATGAGGGTGCTCCGTCCGAATCGCGAGATTGTGGGGAACGTCAGACAGAGATGGAGAGGATGCAATGAAGAAAGCGCTTTATGGCACCACGGCGCTGGCGACGGCCGCCCTCGTCGCCGCCGGTGCCGGTGATGCCTTCGCCCAGCAGCATGGCGGGGGCCGGATCCAAATCGAAGTTCACGGTTACATGCAGCAGTGGTTGGTCGGCGTCGACCAGGACTTCAATGACGGCAACGGTCTCGATCCGACCGATCAGGGTTACACGGTCAACCAGGGCTTCAAGGCCATCAACGTCGACCAGAAGACCAACGCCGAGGTCTGCTTCGTCGGTCAGACGACCCTGGACAACGGCATCACCGTCGGCGTCAACGTCCAGCTCGAAGCGTTTAATGCGGGCAACCATATCGACGAGACATACTTGTTCGTGCAGAGCCAGCGCTTCGGTCAGTTGAAGGTCGGCTCCGAGGATGGTGCTGCGAGCCTGCTCACCGTCAACGCCCCGGATGGCGGCATCAGCGTCGACGACGCCGGCGACGTCACCACCAATGTCTTCTTCCTGCCGGTGTCTGGTGTCATCGATCAGGTGGCGGTCAGCACCGAAGCGGACATCGACAGCGACTCCAACAAATTCACCTACATCTCGCCGCGCCTCTATGGTTTCCAGGCCGGCGTCTCCTACACACCGCTGAACAACGATCGCAGCAACAGCCCGGCGAACGGCGTTGCGTACAACTCCGGTGTGTCGGCCGGCCTGAACTACAGCAACGTGTTCGCCAACGGCTTCGGCGTGCGCGCCTCCGGCGGTGTCCTTTCGTTTAACCAAACCGTCGCCAACGACGCGGACGGCGACCATGGCGGGTTGCTCCAGTGGCGCGGCGGTGCGCAGCTCAGCTATGCCGGCTTCACCGTCGGTGGTGGTTACAAGCAGACCTATGGCAACGCCAACAGCAACGTAACCGTTGGGGACAGCACCTTCAGCCAGCTGCTGAACGGCAGCGCATGGTCGGTCGGCGGCACTTACGAGACCGGCCCGTACACCGTCGGCGTCACCTACGTGCAGGGCTCCGGCGTGGGCTGGAACATCCCCGGCACCGGCGACTACAAGAGCAGGATCGGCACCCTTGCCGGCACGTATGTTCTCGGCCCGGGCATCCGGCTCCGTGGCGGCTTCTTCTACTTCGACCAGGACGCGGAGCAGGTGGCCGGCGAATCGGTCAGCGTGCAGGCCAACGAAGCCAGCTTGGCTGCCGGTATCCAGGGCACCTCCGACTCCGATGGTTGGGGTGGCGCACTGGCCATCACCGCCAGCTTCTAAGACCAAACCGATTGTTTCGAATGACGGGAGCGGCCTCGGCCGCTCCTTTTTTTTGCCCGCCGTCATCGCCATCCCCCGGCCGGCATGGCGAGGCGCGCAGCGCCGCGGCAATCCAGGGCCGTCGCTGCCACGCCCGACCACCCCGCGCGGCCTCCCTGGATCGCCACGCTGCGCTCGCGATGACGGGGTAGGCGCGGGCGGGGCGTCGTGCGGCCAAAAGGCGGGTGCGGCGCGGATGTAGGGCGGAAAAAGCCGGGTGCGGTGCAGGTTTTGACGCGGTTTTTGCCATCAAGTGATTGATTTATATCAGTTCGTGGGGTTGGCTGCGCGCGAAATGTAGGATTATGTAGGAAAATGTAGGATTTTGTCGGGTGGGCGTCGTCGGCGGGCGGCGATTGGCCCGTCCCGCCGTCGGATGCCACACGGGCCAGATACCGGCCCCCACCCGCCGATCAATCCCCGCCGCACCCGACACTCCCCGTCATGGCCGTCCCCCCAGGTCGTCGTTGCGAGGCGCGCAGCGCCGCGGCAATCCAGGGCCGGCGCTCCCCCGCCCGATCACCCGGCGCGGTCTCCCTGGATCGCCACGCTGCGCTCGCGATGACGGGGTAGGCGCGGGGCGGGGCGGGGCCGGGTGGCGCGCGCTACCAGGCGGAGTAGGGGTGCCGGGCCAGGTTGACGTTGAGGTAGCGGGGGTCGTCGGTGACCTCGGCGCCGACCCAGGGCGGCAGATCGACGGCCTGGTCCTCGCTCTCCAGTTCCACCTCGGCGACGATCAGGCCGGCGTTGTCGCCGGTGAACGCGTCGATCACCCACTCGGTGCCGGCGTGGCGGACGGCATAGCGGGTCTTCTCGATCAGCGGCCGCAGGCAGAGCCCATCGAGCAGGTCGTGGGCGTCGGCGACGGGGATCTCGTATTCGTACTCGCTGCGGGTGAAGCCCGAGAGCGTGCCCTTGATGGTGAGATAGGCACGCGCGCCGGAGACGCGGACGCGGACGCTGCGGTCGCTGTCGGCGGCGAGATAGCCCTGGCGGATGGGCGTCGCCACCGCGCCCGCCCGCCAGTCGTCGCCGGTCACCAGGAACTTGCGCTCGATCTCCGTCCTCATGGCTCGTCCCCGATTTCGGCGTCGGCGTCGAGCTCGGCCTCGGGGTCCGCTGCAGGGGCCGCGTCGGTCGCCGCCGGCGGGATCAGCCGCACCTCGTCCACCGTGGCGCCGGGAAACGCGTCCAGCACGGCGCGCACCCGCGGATCGCGCGCCGCCTCGGCCTTCAACGCCGCCGCCGCGGCGGCCTCCTGGTCGACGACGGTCGCCTCGCCCTCGGCGGCGGAGACCCCGACCAGCCACGGCTCGCCCGTGGCATCGCCGAGCACGCGGCTGAGCCGGCCGGGAACGTCGCTTGGCACGTGCTCGGCCAGCCGCAGCTCCATGCGGCCGGGCTCGAAGCGCACCAGATGCACCCCGCTCTTCAGGTGGGCATAGAGCTGCAACTCGCCGATGCTGGCCAGATACTCGACGACGGCGCGGAAGTCGGCCAGCGCCGGTCGGCTGTCCGGCGCGGCCTGGGCGCGCGGTGCCGGCTGGCGCTGCGCCGCCGTCGCCGTCGCCGCCCCGTCGCCGGCAGACGAGTCGGATCGTTGCGCCGACGGCACCGGCTGGGCGCGCGGCGGCCCCGCCGGCGGCGGTCCGGCGGCCGAGGGCGCGGCGGTCGGCCCCGCGGTCATAGACGCGGCGGTCGCGGCGGCGGGGCCGTCCAGGCGGCGCAGCGCCTCGTCCGGCGTCGGCAGGCGCGCCGTGTAGGCGAGACGCACCAGCAGCATTTCCACCGCCTGGATCGGCGACGGCGCCATGCGCACCTCGCCGAGCCCCTTCAGCAGCAGTTGCCAGGCCCGGGTGATCTCGGCGATGCCGAGCTTTTCGGCATTCTCGCGGCCGCGCACCCGTTCGGCCTCGGGCAGGCCCGGGTCGGCGGCGGCGGCCGGCGCCACCTTCAGCCGGGTGAGCCAGTGGGCGAGATCCAGCAGGTCCTCGACGATCACCACCGGGTCGGCGCCGGCGAGATATTGCGTCTCCACCTGCTCCAGCGCGGCGCGGGCGTCGCCGGCCATCGCCGCCTCGAAGACGTCGAAGACGATGGTGCGGTCGGCGAGGCCGAGCATCCGGCGCACCGTCTCCGCATCCACCGGGCCCGCCGCATGGGCGATGGCCTGGTCGAGCAGCGACAGGCCATCACGGACGCTGCCGTCGGCGGCCCGCGCGATCAGGTGCAGCGCCGCCGCATCGACGGCGGCGGCCTCGCGCTCGACGATGGTCGCCAGGTGGCCAGCAAGGGTGGCGGCGTCGACGCGGCGCAGGTCGAAGCGCTGGCAGCGCGACAGCACCGTCACCGGCACCTTGCGAATCTCGGTGGTGGCGAAGATGAAGCGGACGTGGTCCGGCGGTTCCTCCAACGTCTTCAGCAGCGCGTTGAAGGCGCTCTTGGAGAGCATGTGGACCTCGTCGATGATGTAGACCTTGTAGCGCGCCATGCCGGGCCGGTAGCGGGCGCCGTCGATCAACTCGCGCATGTCGTCGACGCCGGTGTGGCTGGCGGCGTCGATCTCCAGCACGTCCACATGATTGTCGGCGGCGATCGCCCGGCAGTGCTGGCAGACGCCGCAGGGCGTCGCCGTCGGGCCGCCGGTGCCGTCGGGGCCGATGCAGTTGAGGGCGCGGGCGATGATTCGCGCCGTCGTCGTCTTGCCGATGCCGCGGACGCCGGCGAGCATGTAGGCCTGGGCGAGGCGCCCGGAGGCGAAGGCGTTGGTCAGCGTCTGCACCAGCGCCTGCTGCCCGACCAGGCCGTCGAAGGTGGTCGGACGATAGGCCCGCGCCAGCACCCGGTACGGTGCCGCCTGAGCCCCGGGAGCGGCCGGCGGCGGCGCGATGTCGTGTGGGGGGATCGGGGCGGCGTCGTCGGTCATCGATGTCCCGCGGCCGGAAAATCGGAAACCCGGCAGAATGGGGCGCCGTCGCGGCGAAGGGGCGGCGGCCGGCGCCGCCAAGCAAAACAAGTCGGCGGCATTCGCCGCCGGTGACACAAGTCGGCGGCTTTCGCCGCGGGTCGAACAAGTCGGCGGCTTTCGCCGCCGGGCGGGAGACTGAACGAGCGACCCGAGCCGGGCTCGTTACGGCTGCTTCCTTCCGGACCTGACCGGGTTGGCGAGTGGCGCGTCCGCTGCCAGCCTCCCAGAGGCAATATCAGACGATCGCCGCGCCGACGCAAGGCCGTCGGCGCCCGCACGTCCAGGCGCCGCCGCGACGCCCGGCCCGCGGGCCGGCGCGATCGTTCATTGCACGAAGATGGTGCCGATGCCGTGACCCGAGGTGTAGCCGAGACCCAGGTCGACGAACGTTCCCGAATCAAAGGCATAGCGCCCGTCGCGCACGGCGACGAGGCGGATCTCGGCGACCGCGCCCGGCGGCAGCCCGATGGACGAGAGGCAAGTCGCGTCGAGGGCCTCGTCGTTGACGCTGGCCGACGCGACGGCGACGTTCCTGAAAAAGTCGCGGGAGGCGAAGCCGTGGCGGCCGTCGTCCTCGTTGGTCAGGCGCAGCACGTAGGGACGGTCGCGCAACAGGCCGAAGACGGCGGGCGCGAAATCCCGCTGGCGGATCCGAACATCGATCGTCGCCGCCTCCTGCCAGTCGATGCCCTCCAGCACCGCGGCAGCCTCGCCGGCGCAGCTGCTGTTCGCCGCCGGGCGGTCACCGCCCGCACAACCGGCAATCGCCAGCCCCAGGACTGCCATCCCAAACACCTGCACCAAGCGCATCGGCCATCCCCTTGCTCGCGCCCGGCGGTCCGCCGGGACGCCCATCAAACCCTTGACACAGTAACAGAATCCGCGCCGATGCCACAAATGCGGCAAGCGCGGGCGGCAGGCGCGTGACGGTTCTTCCGGCAGCGTTGCCGTGGTGCCACGCCTGTGGCACGGTGCGGCCATCATGTTTGCCGGCCTGCCATACGGGACCAGCGGTCTCGATCGTGTGTCGCACCGGCGTCGCGATGCGGCGTGGGTGGCGGCGCAGCGGCTCTCGCCGGACTGCCGGATCGTCCCGGTCTGGCGGGAGCGCAACCTGTTCGCACCGCCGGCCGCCCCGGACCAGGGCCACGCCATCGCCGTTGCCGATCCGTGCCAAGCGGCCCGGCTGTTCGCCGAGGGCGGCGCGCAGGCACTGCTCGGCGTCGATGCCGCCGGCCGGCCGTGGTTCGCTGTCGATGTGTCCGCCTGGGATGAAGCCGCGGTGGTCGACCTTATTCCCGGCGCGCGGCTCGCCGACCTGCGGCGGATGAGTGCGACACTCGGCGCCGAGGTCGCCGGCATCCTCGCCTACGCCCGCGGCCTGCTCTATTGGCATCGCCGCCATCGCTTCTGCGGCGTTTGCGGCGCCGAAGCCGAGAACCGCGAGGCCGGCTTTCTCCGGCAGTGCACCAATCCCGACTGTGGCGCGGCGCATTTTCCGCGGACCGATCCGGCGGTGATCATGCTGGTGACGCGCCCGGGGCCCGATGGCGGCGCCTGCCTGCTCGGCCGCCAGGCACGCTGGCCGCGCGGCATGTATTCGACGCTGGCCGGCTTCGTCGAGCCGGGGGAAAGCCTGGAAGAGACGGTGATTCGCGAGGTTGCCGAGGAAGTCGGCGTCGCCGTGCACGGCGTTCGTTATCGCGGCTCGCAGGCATGGCCGTTTCCGTCCTCGCTGATGCTGGGCTTCCGTGCCGCGGCGCCGGCCGAGTCACCGCTTTGCATCGATCCGGACGAACTCGAGGATGCGGGATGGTTCACCCGGGCCGATCTCGCCACGTTTCGCGACCGGGGACGGCGCCTGCCACAAGGCGATTCCATCGCCCGCCGCCTGGTCGAGGAGTGGCTGTCGGAAGCGGCGTGAACCTCCCCCGACCGGGTCTCCCATTTTGCCGCCGTCTGCGGTATGAAGGGCGACTGGGTTGGAAGGAGGCGGCGCGATTTCGATGACGGTCATACGCGAGGCGCGGCCGGCGGACGCGCCGGGCATCGCCACCGTGCATGTGGAGTCCTGGCGCAGTGCCTATGCCGGACTGGTTCCGGATCCGGTCCTGGTGCAGATGAGCCGGGATGCGCACACGCAGCGGTGGGCACGAGAGATCGGTCGGCGGCGCGGCCGGGAGATCGTTCTGGTCGCCGAGCACCGTGACGCGGGTGTGGTGGGCTTCGGCAGCTGCGGCCGACTGCGCGGCAGCCCGCTGCCGTTCCAAGGCGAGATCTACATGCTCTATGTCCACCCGGACCATCAGAACGATGGACTGGGCAGCCGTCTGCTGCGCGGCATGTTCGCGGCGCTGATCGCCCGCGGCGTCAAATCCGCGGTCGCCTGGGTGCTGGCCGAGAATCCCTCCCGCTTTTTCTATGAGACCATGGGCGGCACGCGGGTGGCCGAGCGCGACGAGCGGCTGTGGAACACCGTACTGCACGAGACCGCCTACGGCTGGACCGATCTCGCGCGCTGGCGCGCCGAAAGCCCGGCCCGTCGCGCGCGGTAAGCGATCGGCGGAGCGACGACGTTCTTGATCCGAATGGATCCGAATTGATCTGAAGGGTCGGCCAGGTCCATCCATGGATCCGAGCGCCGAGGATTGCGTCATCAACCGGCGCCGAGGTCAGTCCTCGTCGTCGTCGCCGCCTTCCTGGCGGTAAGAGTGCTGCGGGTAGACGCCGAGGATGCGGACCTCGCGGGAAAAGAACCCCAGTTCTTCGAACGCCAGGCGCAGGCTGCGGTGTTCGGGATGCCCCTCCACCTCGGCGTAGAACTGTGCGGCGTTGAACCGGCCGCCGACCAGATAGCTCTCGAGCTTGGTCATGTTGACGCCGTTGGTGGCGAAGCCGCCGAGCGCCTTGTAGAGCGCCGCCGGCACGTTGCGC
>CAZVRW010000006.1:0-77422 GCA_964630265.1 uncultured Rhodospirillaceae bacterium | reverse complement strand
TGTCGCGGAAGATCTCCCAGCTCAGGTTCTCCGCGATGCCGCCCACCGTCTCTAGGGCCTGATAGATCGGCACGGTGCCAATCGGCACGGGGCTGTTGCGGATGATCCATTCGCGCGTGTTGTGGATATTGCGCCCGGTGGACAGGTCCATGACTGTGTCCGCGCCCCAACGGATCGCCCAGACGAGTTTTTCGACCTCCTCTTCCATCGAGGAGGAGACGGCCGAGGTGCCCATGTTCGCGTTCACCTTCACCAGGAAGTTGCGGCCGATGATCATTGGCTCGCTTTCAGGGTGGTTAACGTTGGCGGGGATGATGGCCCGGCCCATTGCGATCTCGGCGCGGACGAACTCGGGCGTCACGCGGTCCGGGATGGCAGCACCGTAATCCACCCCGTCGCGCGTGGCACCGGCGGCGGCTTCCCGACGCTGGTTCTCGCGAATCGCGACGAACTCCATTTCCGGCGTGACGATGCCTGCGCGGGCATAGGCGAACTGGGTAACCGCCGTCCCGCGCGCAGCGCGCAGCGGCTGACGCAGCGCCGGGAACTCGGGCGTCAGCCGGTCGGCGGCGACGAAGCCGTTGTCCGCGTCCTGTGCCGGCCGCCCCTCGTAGGCCTCGACATCGCCGCGCGCGCGGATCCAGTCGCGGCGCAGCGGCGCGAGCCCGCGCTCAATGTCCGTTTCCACAGCCGGGTCGGTGTAGGCGCCTGAGGTGTCGTAGACCGTCAGTGGGGGTTCACCGGCCGAGGGGTGTACAGCGATCTCACGCATCGGCACTCGGATCTGGGGGTGCAGCGTTCCCGGCACATGGATCTTGCGCGAGGCGGGCAGAGCGCCGGTCGTGATCTTGGGGGAATGGGTGGTCATCGGGCTTCTCCTTGAGTCAACACTCAAAAAGACCCACAGCGTCAGTCAGGCTGGAACGGGCAATGAGCCCAAAGGGCCGCCGGCAGCGTCGCGCGATGGCCCATGCTCCCTACGCCAGCATCACCTGGGTCAGGTTCAAAGGGTCGCGTCACTGCGCTTTCGCGGCGCGGTCGGCCTCTCAGCCCCCTAAGCGGGGCTCCCCTGCGAAGCCCGGGATCCTGCTTCACTCTCGATCCCGCGTCAACGGGGATGATGCGACGGATCAGGTCACGCGGCACACGGTGGCCGCAGCTTGTCGACCGGCGTCGAAGGATCCTGTTGCCTCGCCCGCAAGTCCGCTGCCGCGTATTTGGTCATCGCCTTCTCAGGTCGCTCAGCTGCACGGGCCGCCGCCGCAGAGACCGTTGGCATGGGAGCCGGCACCGGCGGTTGGAACTCGCGCATCTGGCGGAGGGAGTGGGATTCGAACCCACGACACCTTTCGGTGAACACGCTCTCCAGGCGTGCGCCTTAAACCGCTCGGCCATCCCTCCAGTCGCGATCCGAGCACCCTAGCCAAGCATGCAACCGCCCGCAACGGCTTTGCCGGGCGCGGGCCCAAGGCGCCCGGGCCAGGGACACGACCGGACCGGGCCAAGGGGCCGGATCGGCAACAGGGGTGGGGCACGGCCCTGGGGCAGGGTGTCGAGAAAACGTCTCCGGGATCCGTTTCATCCCGATGGATGGCCGCGGCCACCGGGCAGACGCGCCCTTCCACTCCACGCGGGCGAATGTTATGAAGATCCGAACGGGAGAAAGACCATGGCCGTAGACCCCCAAACCGTCATCGATGCAATGATTCGCGCCCTGGAGGCGCCGCCCCACGAGGCGCAGCGGCTGCGCAAGCCGGTGATAGTCATCTCCCGGTCGGTGGCAAGTCTCGGTGACGAGGTCGCCAAAGCCGTCGCGCAAAAGTTGCAGCTTGACTGCTTCGATCGCGAGATCCTTGACGGCATCGCCGCCGAGGCGAACGTCAGCAAGACCATCGTCGAGAGCCTCACCGACAAGCTCAACGCAGTGGACTCGAGAATTTATTCGGCGATCTCAGGAAAGCCGGTGACGCGCGATGACTACCTGCGCTTCATCACGACCATCGTGCGCGGCCTCTATCACACCGGCGGCGTCATTTGCGGGCGTGGCGCCCACCTGATTCTGGCCGGTCGGGACATCCTGCGCGTTCGCATCGTCGGCTCCGACGAGGTGTGCGCCGCACGCTTGGCCGAAGCGGAGTCCGTCAACTTCACCGAGGCAAAGCGGGAGGTGGTGGCCAGGAACCGGCGACGGGAGAAGTTCCTCTCGGAGGTGTTCGGCGCCCGCTACGATGATCCGACAACCTTCGACATCATCATCAATACCGACCACTTCGCCAGCCTGGACGACATCGTCGCCATCGTGCTTGCCGCCGCCAAGGCCCGGGGGTTGGCGATCGTGGTCCCACAACAACGGGCCGGCGTCGCCAGCTGAACGATTGCGTGCAGCGACCGTGCACTCTCTGAAGACATCGCTGCACCCGTTCACTAGCTTAGTGGATCGGACTTGGCGCTTGGTGCCCAAGCGCCAGTTTCGATCCACTGGCCGGCCTCAGCTGTCGTCCATCTTCAACGCCGCGATGAACGCCGACTGCGGGATCTCGACGCGGCCGAACTGACGCATGCGCTTCTTGCCCGCCTTCTGCTTTTCCAGGAGTTTGCGTTTGCGCGTAATGTCGCCGCCATAGCACTTGGCGGTCACATCCTTGCGCATGGCGCTGATGGTTTCGCGCGCAACGACATTGCCGCCAATGGCGGCCTGCAGTGGAATCTTGAACAACTGGCGCGGAATCAGGTCCTTGAGGCGCGAGCAGATGGCGCGGCCGCGCGCCGTTGCCTGGGCCCGGTGGCAAATGAACGACAAGGCATCCACTGGCTCGGCGTTGATCAGAAGCGTCACCTTGACCAGATCGCCGACCTCGAAACCGTCGAGTTCATAGTCGAAGCTGGCATAACCGCGGGACAGCGATTTCAGGCGATCATAAAAATCGAAAACCACCTCATTGAGCGGCAGGCGATACACCGTCATCGCCCGCGTGCCGACGTATGACAACTCGATCTGGACGCCGCGGCGTTCCTCACAAAGGGTGAGAATGGTTCCGAGATATTGATCGGGGACGAGGATGGTCGCGCGGATCCACGGTTCCTCGATATGGTCGATCTTCACCGGATCCGGCATGTCCGCCGGATTGTGCAACTCGAGGCACTCGCCGCTGGTCAGGTGGATCCGGTAGACGACACTGGGCGCGGTGGCAATCAGGTCGAGTTCGAACTCCCGCTCCAGGCGTTCGAGAATCACTTCGAGATGCAACAGCCCGAGGAAACCGCAGCGAAAACCGAAGCCGAGCGCCGCCGACGATTCCGGATCGAAGTGGAAGCTCGAGTCATTGAGTCGAAGGCGCGCCAGCGATTCCCGCAGATCCTCGAAATCGGCGGCGTCGACCGGATAAAGGCCGCACCAGACGACCGGAATCGACGGTTTGAAGCCGGGCAGGGGGGCCTGGGCGCGGTTGCGATCATCGGTGAGCGTATCGCCGACGCTGGTGTCTGAGACGCTCTTGATGCCGGCGGTGATGAAGCCGATCTCGCCGGGACCCAAGGCGTCGACCTGCACCGGTTTGGGCGTGAGCACACCGAGCTGATCGATGACATGGACCCGTTCGGTGGCCATGAAGCGTATGCGCATGCCTTTCCGCAGTTCGCCGTCGTGGATACGGACCAGGATCATGACGCCGAGGTAGGGGTCATAGCGGCTGTCGACGAGCAGCGCCTTGGCGGGCAAGGCGATGTCGCCGGCGGGGGGGCGGATGCGCGTCACCAGCGCTTCCAGCACGTCGGCAACGCCCTGGCCGGTCTTCGCCGAGATGCGCAGCGCGTCGCTGGCCTCGAGTCCGATGACGTCCTCGATCTGCGTCGCGATGCGTTCCGGCTCCGAGGCGGGGAGGTCGATCTTGTTGAGGACCGGCACGATGTCATGGCCATTGTCCAGGGCAAGATAGACGTTGGCGAGGGTCTGGGCCTCCACGCCTTGCGTCGAATCGACGACCAGCAGCGAGCCCTCGCAGGCAGCGAGGCTGCGGCTCACCTCATAGGAGAAATCCACGTGCCCGGGGGTGTCGACGAGATTGAGGATGTAGTCCTCGCCGTTCCGGGCGCGATAGGTCAGCCGGACCGCCTGAGCCTTGATCGTGATCCCGCGTTCGCGCTCGATGTCCATGGTGTCGAGCACCTGCTCGCGCATCTCGCGATCGGTCAGGCCACCGCACAATTGGATCATGCGGTCGGCGAGGGTGGACTTGCCATGATCGATGTGGGCAACGATGGCGAAATTCCGGATATGTGCGAGATCGGTCATACGGCGCTTCTATCATTCGCCCGGTGCAGTTTCCACAAGATGGCTCGGGGACGTTTCTTGGGGCCCGACACGCTCGAGTCCCATCGCATCACCGGATCGGCGGCGGATCGATGTCGTGCTGGCGGCAGGCCGCGATCACGGTGTTGCGCAGCAGGCAGGCGATGGTCATCGGCCCGACGCCGCCGGGAACCGGCGTGATCGCGCCGGCGACGGGGAGGGCCGCGTCGAAGGCGACGTCGCCGACCAGTCGAGCCTTGCCGTCTTCGCGGGCAACGCGGTTGATGCCGACATCGATGACGATCGCGCCCGGCTTGATCCAGTCGCCCTGGATCATTTGTGGCCGGCCGACGGCGGCGACCAGGATGTCCGCGCGACGACACTCGTCGGCCAGGTCGCGGGTCCGCGAGTGGGCGATGGTCACCGTGCAGTTCTCTCCCAGGAGCAGCGTGGCCATCGGTTTGCCGACGATGTTCGAACGGCCGACGACCAGCGCGTGATCGCCGGTCAGGTCAACCTTGTGGCTCTTGATCAGCAACAGGCAGCCCGTGGGCGTGCACGGGATCAGCGCCGGCCCCGCCCCGGTTACGGCGCGCCCGGCATTGATCACGTGGAAGCCGTCGACGTCTTTCGCCGGATCGATCGTTTCGATGACGCTCTGCTCCGCGATCTGCGGTGGCAGCGGCAGTTGCACCAGGATCCCGTGCACGCGGTGGTCCATGTTCAGACCGTGGACCAGCGTCAATAGGTCCTCCTGGCGCACGTCCTCCGGCAGCCGATGGACGAAGGAGTTCATGCCGACGGCTTCGGTCTGCTCGGCCTTATTGCGCACGTAGATCGAACTGGCCGGGTCCTCGCCCACCTGGACGACGGCGAGCCCGGGACGCAGGTGATGCGCCGACCGAACGTCATGGACGGCCTCGCGGATCTCGCTGCAGAGTTCTGCCGCCAAGCGCTTGCCGTCGATGATCTCTGCGCGTCGCACCGATCAGAATTCCGGCGGCGCGACGAACGCCTCGAGGCAATGGGCGATGTGCGCCGAAATCGCGGAGGATTCGCCCGCGATGTCGATCGCCTTCAACCGATCCCTTTCGCCGATGGCGACGGACAGGCTCGACTTCTGCAGCTTCCAGGCCTTGGCGAGAGTGCGGATGACGGCCTCGTTCGCCTTGCCGGCCTCCGGCGGCGCCGTCACCGACACCTTGAGCGAAACCGACCCGTCCGCCTCGCGATGGAGACCGCGGATCGCATCGACCGATGCCTTGGGGGCAACGCGAATACGGAGGCGGACGGCGCCATTGCAGAGCCCGAACGGCAGCGCGCGGACGTCACGAGGCGATGGCAAAGCGGACATAGAAGCCCTGGAGCAGGTCGATGACGAAATAGATCAGCAGCAGCAAGACGATCGGCGACAGATCGATGCCGCCCAGATTGGGCAGGATGCGCTGCAGCAGGCCGCGAATGGGGCGGAGCGCCGGCTCGGTCAGTGCATAGGTGACGGAGCGCACCATGTTGACGAAACGATTGCGCGCATTGACCACGTCGAAGGCCATCAGCCAGCTGAGGACCACCTCGACGAAGACGATGATGATGTACAGTTCGAGAACCGCGATAACGAGGCGGAAAGCGGCGCTGATCAACACATCCATGAAGGGGGGGCTCACGCTGGAGGAGATGGCGGCGCCTAAGCTAGCCGCACGCTTGCCCGGGCGCAAGCCGCTGCGGCCCGGCATCTTGACACGTCACGGAGCGGCGCCCCATAGTCGCGTCCGCGAGTGTCGCCATCCGCCACGCTCGCGCCTTGAAGTTTTGGGGCCGTAGCTCAGCTGGGAGAGCGTCGCGTTCGCAATGCGAAGGTCAGGGGTTCGATCCCCCTCGGCTCCACCAAGGCCTCTGTCGCGTCCGCGTTGCGGGCGCTGTGGCAATATGAATTGCGGGCTGCCCGATGTATTGCGGGCTGCCCGCCCGGTCCGCATCCGCCGCTAATCCATCCGTTCCAGCCGATCCATGTCCTCGTCGCTCAGGCCGAAGTGATGGCCGATCTCGTGGATCAGGACATGGCGGACGATATGGGCGAGGTCCTCGCCGCTGTCGCACCAGTAGTCCAGGATCGGGCGGCGATAGAGGAAGATCATGTCGGCCTCCGGTTGCGGGTCCGACACGATCTTCCGATCCAGGGACACGCCCTGGTAGAGGCCCAGAAGATCGTAGGGGCTCTCCAGGCCGAGGGCGATTTCGGTCTCCTCGTCGACGAAGTCGTCGACGCGGATGATGACGTCGCCGGTGCGTTTGCGCAGCACCTGCGGAATGGTCTGCAAGGCGGCGCGCGCCAGCGTCTCGAGGTCGTCCAGGCTGGGCGGCAGGATGTCACCCCTGGCCAAGTCGTCATGGTCATCCGACATCCGGAACGATCCCTTGGCGCCGCGCGGCGCCGTTTTCTGAGCAAGGCGAGATGTATCATGGTCGACAAACTGACGGCAGCCGAGCGTGAAAATGCCCTTTCCCGGCTCTCAGCATGGTCGGAGACGGCGGGGCGTGACGCCATCACCCGCACGTTCGCGTTCAAGACGTTCAATCAGGCCTTCGGCTTCATGACCCGGGTCGCCTTGAAGGCCGAGGCGATGGACCACCATCCCGAATGGTTCAACGTCTACAATCGCGTCGACGTCACCCTGTCGACGCACGACGCCGGCGGACTCACCCGCCGCGACGTGGAACTCGCCGCGTTCATGGATGGCGTGGCGGCGGACATGGGGGGCGGCTGAGGCTACGACCGCGTCCATACGGTCGCCGACAAACGAACGACGGGCCACCGCTGCCGGTGACCCGTCCAGGTCGGACCTCTGCGTCCGCGACGGTCGCGATCCTCAATACATGAACTGACCGCCATTGACGGACATGGTCTCGCCGGTGATCCAGGCCGCTCCCTCGCTGGCCAGGAAGGCGACGGCGTTGGCGATATCCTCCGGCTGACCGATGCGGCCGAGCGGGATCATCTTGACCATGGCCTCCAGCACCTCCGGCTTCATCGCCGCGGTCATCTCGGTGAGGATGAAGCCGGGGCAGATGCAGTTGACGGTGACGCCCGAGCGCGCCGCCTCGAGGGCGAGCGAGCGGCTGAAGCCGATGACGCCGGCCTTCGTTGCCGAATAGTTGGTCTGGCCCGGCTGGCCGCGTTGGCCGTTCATCGAACTGATGTTGACGATGCGTCCCCACTTCCGCTCGTTCATCCCGGGCAGGATGACATTGCAGGTGTTGAAGACACCACCCAGGTTGACGGCGATGATCGGATCCCAGTTCTTGTCGCGCGTCATCTTCACCATGATGCCGTCGCGGGTGATGCCGGCGTTGTTGACCAGAATGTCGATCGGCCCCACGTCCGAGGTGATCTGCTTGACGCCCTCGACCACGGAGTCGTGATCGGCGACGTTGATCTTGTAGCCGGGGATCCCGGTTTCGTCCTTGAAACTCGCAATCTGTTCGTCGACGACGTCGCAGACGACCGCGGTGTAGCCGTCGGTCTTCAACCGCTTGGCGATTGCCGCACCGATGCCCCGTGTGCCGCCAGTGACCAATGCAACGCGTGCCATGTCGTTACCCTCCAGTGTTGTGATCTGAGCCCGAGAGAACCGTCCCCAAACCTGCCGGTCCGCGACAGGAAGGCGGTGGGTGGCAAAACGGACCACGGTGATGCCGGAGCACGCGCGCAGTCCAGGCTGGCCAGAAGAAACCCGTCGTGCCTTAAGGGTCAAACCGCGGCTTGTCAAGAAACCGGGCCTGCCCCAAAGGCTTGGCTGCCCTGTGTTGGTCGCTCGGACTGAGGCGCTTTCGCGGGATGGGTGCCCGCATCGCCCCAGCGGGGCACCGGATCAAGCCGCGGGCGGCACGTTCGGCTTGCCCAGTTGCCGTTCGCGATGGGCGACGTAGGCGCTCGCCGCGACGATCACGCCGGCGCCGATCCATGTCCAGATGTCGGGCAGTTCGGCGTAGAGCACGGCACCGATGATGGCGACGAAAATCAGCCGGGAGAAGTCGAAGGGCATGACCAGCGACGCGTCGGCCGCCTTGAAGGCCTGGGTCAGCAGCAACTGGCCAACCGTGGCGGCGACACCGAGCGCAATGAGCCAAGGCACATGGTGCGGGGCGGGGGTCTCCCAAACGAACAGCGCCGGGATCAGCGACAAGGGGGTCAGCAACAGCCCGAAATAGACGACGATCGTCGTCGGATGCTCGGTTCGCGACAACCTCTTGATGAACAACATGGCGCTGGCCATGAACGCCGCCGCTGCCAGCGCCAGCAGCGCGCCCGGCGCCAGCGCCTCGGCCCCGGGGCGGAGGATGATCAACACCCCGACGAAGCCGGCCAGCGTCGCCGTCCAGCGCCGGAGGCGCACCGTCTCGCCCAGCACCAGGGAAGCTCCGGCTGTCGCGAAGAGGGGCGAGGTAAAAGTGACGGCCGTGACCTCGGCCAGGGGGATCAGGCTGATCGCCATGAACAGGCATAGCATCGCCGACAGCCCGCTGGCGGCGCGGCCGAGATGCAGCCACAAATGGTCCGTCTTCAGCGACACCCCGGTGGAAACCAGAAACCATGGCAGCACCACCGCGAAGCCGATGAGGTTGCGAAAGAACGCCACCTGGAACGGGTGCAGATCCTGGGACAGGTGGCGCACGATCGCCATCATCATGGCGAATGCCAGGGAGGCGGACACCATGGCGGCGGCGCCCCGCGCCGGGCCGGGCAAGCCCCGGAACCACGAAGCGATGGTGGAGGGTGACATGGGCGAAGCGCCGAGTTGAAGTCCCGTGCACGTCCGTCGCCTCGTGCACGATGCGGGTGGGTCGCGGCCGCCAAACCGCATTCTGCCACTCTATCATGCCCGAGGGCCGTGGTGTTGGCCATGAAGGCCGGTCCTTTTGTTTTTTCGGCGAAGCTGCCAGTATCCGTGCCTCAACGACCGGTGCCGCGGCGGAGGTGCCTGCGGCCCGCATGGGCATCAGGCTTGAGGAGGTCTAGTGGGGCTCGACAGCAAGGCGATGCGGGTGCTTGTCGCCGGCGCCCTCGTCCTCACCTTGGCGATGGGGATCCGCCAGACCTTCGGCCTGTTCCTGTCGCCCATGAGCATCGATCTCGGCACCGGGCGGGAAGCGTTCGGCTTGGCCATGGCCATCCAGAATTTGCTCTGGGGCGCCCTGCAGCCGGTCTCCGGGATGATCGCCGACAAGTACGGCCCGCTTCGGGTGATCATCGTCGGCACGGTGCTCTACGTCGCCGGTCTCATCGTCATGTCCGGCGCGGGCGGGACACTCGCGTTGACCGTCGGCGGCGGCCTGCTCGTCGGTATGGCGATGAGTTGCACGAGCTTCGCGGTGGTTCTCGGCGCCGTCGGCCGCGTCGTGCCCGCCGAGAGGCGCAGCATGGCCCTGGGTGTCGCCAGTGCCGGCGGCTCCTTCGGGCAATTCATCATGGCGCCGGTGGGCCAGCAACTCATCGCGTCGCTGGGCTGGCCGCAGGCATTCCTGGCCATGGCAGTGCTGGCGCTGGTCATGGCGCCACTGGCGCTGCTCTTGGCGACGCCCCGGGCCACAGCCCGAGGCGCCGCGCCGCGCGGGGGCACCGGGATCATCGATTTCGAGCAGAGCCTGAGCCAGGCCATCGCCGAGGCGGCCCGCCATCGCGGCTTCCTCTACCTCACCGCCGGCTTCTTCGTCTGCGGTTTTCAGGTCGTCTTCATCGCCGTGCACCTGCCGGCGTATCTCACCGATCTGGGGCTCCGTCCGGGGCTCGGTGCGACGGCGCTGGCGCTGATCGGCTTCTTCAACATCATCGGCACGTGGACGTGCGGCGCCCTCGGCGGCCGCTATCCCAAGAAGTTGCTTTTGGCCAGCCTCTACACCCTGCGCGCGTTGGTCATCGCCCTATTCCTGATCGCGCCGAAGACGGAGGCGGCGGTGCTGGTCTTCGCCGCCGCCATGGGCCTGTTGTGGCTGGGAACGGTGCCGCTGACCAGCGGCATGGTCGCCCACATCTTCGGCGTCCGCTACATGACGACGCTGTTCGGCATCGTCTTCTTCAGCCACCAAGTCGGCAGCTTCCTCGGCGTCTGGCTCGGCGGCATCGTCTTCGACGCTACGGGGTCGTACGATGCGATCTGGATCGCGTCGATTATCATCGGCCTGCTCGCCGCGCTCTTGCACCTGCCGATCCCGGAGCGGCCGCTGCGCCCGGCTGCGGCATGAGCCTGGGCGATCGGTGCGGCTTCGGTCAGCCGATGATGTGGTAGCCGCCGTCGATGTACTTGGTATCGCCGGTGGTCAGCTTGGCGTAGTCGGTCGCGTAGAACGCCGTCGCCATGCCCACGTCCTCGATGGTCACCAGCACGCGGCTCGGCGCCCGCCGCGCCGCTTCCTCCATCAATTCGTCGAAGCGGTCGATGCCCGAGGCGGCGCGGGTCTGGATCGGCCCCGGCGAGATGGGATGGACGCGGATGCCCTTCGGCCCCAGTTCGGCGGCGAGATACCGCGCCGTGGCTTCCAGCGCCGCCTTCACGGGGCCCATCAAGTTGTAGCGCTCCACGACTTTTTCGGCGCCGTAGTAGCTCATGGTAAACAGGACACCACCGTCCTTCATCAACGGTTCCGCGCACCGCGCCATGCGGATGAAGGAATGGCAAGAGATGTCCATGGCCATCAGGAAGCCGTCCTTCGAGCAGTCGACGACGCGGCCGAGCAAGTCCTCGCGCGGGGCGAAGGCGATGGAATGCAAGGCGATGTCAAGGCGCCCCCATTTCTCTTCGATGGCCTTGAACACGGCCTCCAGCTGCCCTTCCTCGCGCACGTCGCAGGGCAGGTAGAGCGGCGCCTCTAGCTTCTCGGCGAGCGGCTGCGTATGCTTTTGCGTCTTTTCATTGAGATAGGTGATGGCAACCTCGGCGCCGAGGGCGCGGAATGCCAGCGCACAGCCATAGGCGATGGACTGGTCGTTAGCGATGCCGATGACCAGCGCCTTTTTACCTTCAAGGGCTCCGGTCGGTCCCAGGACGCGCTCCCTCAACTCATCAAAAAACTTCTCTGTGGCACTGAGTTCGCTCATGATTTTCTCCAGAGGTTCCGCCGGATCAGCGTCAAAGCGACAGAACGCGCGCGGTGTGCATGGCGATCATGCGTTCTTCGTCGGTGGGGATCACCCAGGCGGAGACCGGGCTGTCCGCCGTGCTGATGCGCGGACCGCCGCTGGCATTGGCCGCCGGGTCCAGGTGAATGCCGAGCCACGCCGCCAGCTTGCAAACCCGCGCCCGCACCTCCGCCGCGTGTTCGCCGATGCCTGCGGTGAACACCAGCGCATCGAGCCCTTCCAGCGCCGCCGAGAGCGCGCCCAGATGCTTGGCGATGTGGTACACGAACAGCTCCACCGCCTCGGCGGCGTGGGGATCGTCGCTGGCGAGCAGTGCCCGCATGTCATTGCTGACGCCGGAGACGCCGAGCAGGCCGGACTCCTGATACAGCATGCGTTCGACGTCCTTGACGGTCATGCCGAGGCCCTGCAGCAGGTAGAGCACCGCGCCAGCATCGAGGACGCCCGGTCGGGTGCCCATGGGCAGGCCGTCCAGCGCGCTGAACGACAGCGTGCTCTCGACGCTGATCCCGTCCCGCAGCGCGCACATGCTGGCGCCACTGCCCAGGTGCGCGACCACCACCCGGGAGGCCGCCGGCGCGACCTCGGGCAGCTTCCGCGCGATGTACTCGTACGACAGGCCGTGGAAGCCGTAGCGCCGGACTCCCCGATCGAACAGCACCCGGGGCAGGGCGAACATCTGCGCTACCCGCGGCTGCGTTCGGTGAAAGCTGTTGTCGAAGCAGGCGACCTGCGGCAGGTCCGTGTGGTCCTCGGCCAACGCCCGGATCGCGGCGATGTTGTGCGGCAGGTGCAGCGGAAAGAACGGCACCAGTTTCTCGATCTCGGCGATCGCCTCGCGGTCGACGCGGGCGGGGCCGGAGTAGGCGAGGCCGCCGAAGACGACGCGATGGCCGGCGGCGACAATGCGGACGTCGCTGGCGTTCGTCTGCAGCCAGTCGATGATGAAGTCGATGGCCTCGGCATGGCGGATCGGCGCGCTCCATGCGTGCTCGCCGCGCGGCGTGCCGTCGGCGGCCTCGCATTCGAAGCGGGGCGCGGTTCTCAGGCCCTCGACCTGTCCCTTGCCGAGCAGGCTCGGTTCAGCGCTGGCGGTCAGCGCATAGCCGGCGAACTTGATGCTGGAAGACCCAGCGTTGATCACCAGGATCGCGTCGGTCATCGCTCCTACTCCGCGGGCTTGCGGCCGGCTTCGCCGCGGCGGACCGCGTCGGCGAGCAGGTTGGCGACGGCACAAGAGGCGAGGCGCGTGCGCACGCTGTCGGCGCGACTGGTGAGGATGATGGGGACGCGGGCGCCGGCGACGATGCCGGCGGCGTCCGCATTGGCCATGAATGTCAGCTGCTTGGCCAGCATGTTGCCGGCCTCCAGGTCGGGCACGACAAGAATCTCGGCCCTACCGGCGACCGGCGAAACGATCCCCTTCGTCTGGGCCGCCTCCTCGTCGGCGGCGTTGTCGAACGCGAGGGGGCCATCCAGCACGCCGCCGGTGATCTGGCCGCGGTCCGCCATCTTGCACAGGGCGGCGGCGTCCAGGGTCGCCGGCATGCCGGGGTTGACGGTCTCGACCGCGGCGAGGATCGCCACCTTCGGCTCTGGGTTGCCCATGGCGTGGGCGATGTCGATGGCGTTCTGGCAGATGTCCCGTTTGGCCATCAGGTCGGGCGCGATGTTGATGGCCGCATCGGTCAGAATGAAAGGGCGGGCATAGGTCGGCACGCTGAGCAGGAAGCAGTGGCTCAGGCGGCGTTCGGTGCGGATGCCCGTGTCGCGTCGCAACACTTCCGTCAGCAACTCGTCGGTGTGCAGGCTGCCCTTCATCAACAGTTCCGCCTCGCCGGCGCGCACCATCGCCACCGCCTGCTCGGCCGCGTGGTGGCTGTGCTGCGCCGGGATCAACGGGTAGGGGGAGATGTCGAGATCGGCGGCGTCGGCCACCGCCTTGATCTTGGCCTCGGGGCCGACCAGAAAAGGACGGATCAGGTCACGCTCCGCCGCCTGGATCGCGGCGGCAAGCGAGTCCTCGCTGCAGGGGTGAACGACGGCAGTCGCCGCCGCCGGCAGGCCTTCACACCTTTTCAAAAGTTCAAGAAACCGGTCGTGACGCCGGAGCTGCACCTGTGGCAGATCTTCGACCGTTTCCTTGATTTTTTTAGCCGGCGCCAGGGCGTCGACGGTTCCCTTGACGATGTCGTTGCCGGCTTCGTCGACACAGCGGCACTGCAGCGTGACCGATCGGTCTGTGGCGTCCTTCGCGGTCACCGTGACGGTGCCGGTCACCTTCATGCCCACGTCCAGGGGCTTCAGGTATTCCACTTGGCTCGACCGGATGGTGGTGCCGGCGCCGGGAAGCAGCGTGCTGATGATCGTCGAGATCAGCGCCGTTCCCCAGGTTCCATGGCCACCGCCGGCGCGGGCGATGCCCTCGCGCTCCGCCACCTCGTAGGCATGGACCAGCGCGGCGTTGCCGGTGACCGCCGCCCACGTTTCCAGGTCGTTGCGGCGGAAGGCACGGATCAGCGACGCGCTTTCCCCTACCTCAATCTCGTCAAACGTCTTGTTTTCAAGGCATTCGCTCATCGACCTCGACCCCTTTCGATCCCGCGTTCAGGACACGCAACCGTCGAACCTGCGAACGTTGCTGCACGGATCACGATGCTGGGCGCCCGGGCCGCCAAGCGCTCCTTGTGCGCGTGCAGCATTGACATTGTGCACTGCAGCAAACCTATCATGCCGGAGGGCGTGTGGCTAGATCGGAGGCGAATGCCGCGGGCGAGTGGTCCACGCCTGGCGCGCTTGGGGGCAGTCTCTCGGCCCCCGCCAAGTCTCAGGATCGGCCGGACAAGGACGGCGCGTCGCCGCTCACCTCACCGGCGACGGGTGCCGCCACCGCGCCGGTGGTGTCGGACGCCGGCGCGGCGGCAGGTGCGGTTGCAGTGGCGGCCGCCGGTCGCCCGTCGGACGGGCGCGTACCTTCGGGGTTCCAGCCGCCGCCCAGGGCCTTGTAGAGCGCGATCAGGTTCTGCACCACCCGGCCTTCGCTCTCGGCGAACTGGTCCTCCTGCTCGAAGCGGTTGCGCTCGGTGTCCTGCACGTTCTGGAAGTCGGTCAGGCCGGTGACGTAGAGTTCGTTCACGAGGCGGGTCGCGGTGCGCGCAGCCTCGACCGACCGCGCCAGCGCGTCGCGGCGCTGCTGCTCCTGGACAAAGCCGACCATCGCGTCTTCCGCCTCGCGCAAGGCGTTGAGCACCGTCTGCTCGTAGGTGGCAAGCCGTTGCTGCGTCAACGCGTCCTCGAGATCGATGCGGCTGCGCACGCGGCCACCGTCGAACAGGTTCCAGCGCACCGAGGGCCCGAGACCGTAGGCGAGGCTGCCGCCATTGAACCACATGGCGGCATCGAAGGCCTCGAAGGCGAAGAAGCCGAACAGGGAGAAGCGGGGATAGAGGTCCGCCGTGGCGACGCCGATGCGCGCCGTCTGCGCGGCCAACTGCCGCTCGGCGCTGCGGATATCCGGCCGTTGCCGGAGCAATTCGTGCGGCAGGCCGACGATCACCTCTGCCGGGACATCCGGAATCGGCTCCACCTCGCCCAACGTCGCGTAGAGCGCCGGCGGTGGCTCGCCGAGCAGCACGCCCAATTGATGCACGGCGCGTCCGAGCGCCTCGCGCAACGGCGGCACCGCCGATTCGGTGCGCGACAGGTTGAGGCGGGCCTGAGCGACCTCCAGGTCGGAGGCCAGACCGGCGCGACGCCGCTCCTGGACGAGGCGAAGCGTCTCCCGCTGCGTCTGGACGTTGCCGATCGCCGAGCGAATGCGTTGCTGCAGCGTTCGGACATCGACGTATGTCGATGCCACCTCGGCATAGAGCACCACCAGGGCGTCCCGATAGTCCTCGACCGTCGCCTGGAAGTCGGCGTCCGCGGACTCCACGGAGCGCGCGATCCGCCCCCAGAAATCGATTTCCCAGGTGGCGTCGAGCCCGGTGCTGAACAGCGTGTCGGAGCGGTTTCTGCCGGCGACGTTGGGAGCGGTTCCCTCGCTGACCCGGCCGTACTCCACCACACCGGATGCGTCGACCGAGGGCAACTGCTCGCCCGAGGCGACGCCGATCAACGCCCGCGCGGCCTGTACCCGGGCGAGGGCCACCTGAACGTCCAGGTTGCCTTGGGCCGCGCGATCGACGAGATCGTTCAGCGTCGGATCGTTGAGGGTGGTCCACCACGTCCTCAGGTCGGCGTCGCCCGACTCCAGTCCGCGGCTCAACTCCTGATACCAGAGATCCGGCATCTGCGTGGCCGGCGGTGTGTAGTCCGGGCCGACGGCGGTACATGCCGCCAAAACCGTCGCGGCGACCAAAAGTGACGCCGTCTTGGATGTCTGCCGGCAGGCACGCGTCCAGCCGCGCCGAGTGGAAACCAAGTCCACCATGAACCTCCCCCCAACCGACGCCGTCCGGCGGGCCAAGTCGAGACCGGCCGCGCGGTATCGCGCCTGACGGCCACAAAATAGCAGTCACGTTACCGGCGTGAATACCGGATCGGCGATGATGCGTCCATCAGCATGTCGCTCGATCACCCTCGGATGAGCCTGACGCCCCTCGATGCGGGCCGTTGCGCCGCTTGACGCCATCCGAGACCGGTGGAACAACGCATCTTGTGCCCTGCGGATCGAAAGCGAGGACGGGCTGAAGTCGCGCTCAGAAGCAAAGGCCGGGACCGAATCGCCCCCCGTCGCGGACATCGAATACTTGGAGGGCGGGCGGGCGCGGCTGCGCCTCGCCGGAGGATGGACTGTGCACGGCAGCCGTCCCGATCCTGACGCCGTCGTCGCCAGCCTGCGCCAAGGGCCGCCGGTGCAGACCCTGGCGCTCGATGGCGCCGCGGTCGAGGCGTGGGACAGCAGCTTGCTGACTTTCATCCGGGCCGTCACCAAGAGCTGTACCGAGCTCGACATTGCTGTAGAGTCCGACGGGCTGCCCGAGGGGTCTCGAGCGCTGCTGGAGCTGGCTTCGACCGTCGCGGCGCGCGGCGGGCCGAGGCCCGAGGATAACGGGTCGCTCTTGCACCGCCTGGGCGTGTTCGCCCACCGCGTCGTCGACGGGTTCAACGCAACGCTCGCCTTCGTCGGCGAGTTGACAATGTCGCTCTTGCGATTTGTCGTCGGCCGGGCGCGATTCCGCCGCGCCGACCTGTGGACGCTGCTCAGCGACTGTGGCGCTCAAGCGCTGCCCATTGTCTCACTGATCAGCGTCCTCGTCGGTCTCATCCTGGCGTTTGTCGGCGCCGTGCAGTTGCAGCAGTTCGGCGCGCAGATCTTCGTCGCCAATCTGGTCGGCATCGCCATGGCGCGCGAGATGGGTGCGATGATGACGGCCATCGTCATGGCCGGGCGCACGGGTGCGGCGTTCGCCGCGCAGATTGGCACCATGCAGGTCAACGAGGAGGTGGACGCGCTCCGCACCATCGGCGTCTCGTCCATGGACTTCCTGGTCGCACCGCGCACGGTGGCGCTGATCATCATGATGCCGCTACTATGCGTCTATGCCATCGTTCTCGGCATCATCGGCGGCATGATCGTCGGCGTCGCCATGCTCGGCATCGAGCCGATGCAGTATCTGGTGCAGACCCAGGGCGCGCTCGGCATTACCGATTTCGCCATCGGCATCTTCAAGAGCGTCGTCTTTGGTGTCATCATCGCCGTCGCCGGGTGCATGTACGGCATGCAGAGCGGCCGGAGCGCGTCGGCCGTCGGCTCGGCGGCGACGTCGGCCGTGGTTGCGTCGATCGTCGCGATCGTCGTCGCCGATGGGCTGTTCGCCGTCATCACCAACGTGTTGGGGATATAAGTGACCGTCCCGCCCGCCGCGCCCCTGTTCACGCCGCGAGCGCCAGGGTTTGGCGCCGAGGAGCCGCCGACCGCCGATGAATGGCCGCCCGAGTTACAAGCTTACCGGTGCTTTCGTCCTTGGCGCCATTGCCCTGATTGTCACCGGACTCGTTCTGTTCGGCAGCGGCCGGCTGTTTCAGTCCCGCGTCCCGGCCGTCATGTTTTTCAGCGAAGCGGTCACCGGTCTCGACGTCGGCGCGCCGGTCCTGCTGAACGGCGTGCAGATCGGCTCCGTCACTGACATCGCCCTCGTCTGGAACCTGGAGGACGACAGCTTCCACACACCGGTGTCCGTCGTGCTGCTGCCGCAGGCGTTGCAGTACACGGGCGGATCGGAGGAACTGATCCGCGAGATCCGCCGCGGCCGCAGTGGGCAGACCGTGAGCCTGATCGATCGCGGCATTCGCGCGCAGCTGGGCGTCAGCAGCATTCTCACCGGCAAGCTGCAGATCAATCTGGTGATGCGGCCGGGCAGCGATCCCGTCTTCATCAGCGACGACCCCACCGAGATCCCGACCGTTCGTTCGGACATCGCCGAGATCCGGGCAACGGCAAAGAACGTCATGGGCAAGCTCGCCGAGTTGCCGCTCGAGGACATCGTCCGAAATCTCAACGACACCCTGCTCGCCGTCCGCGCACGGATCGAGGATCCGGGCCTGGACCAGGTCCTTGGCGACGCCCAGGCGCTGCTCGCCGAAACCCGGGATTTGATTGCCACCGTCGAAACCCAGGTGGAACCCCTGGCGGCGAGCCTGATGGCCGCCGCCGATGGCGTCACCGGCGCGGCTGGCGAAGCCAAGGCGCTGCTCGCCGACAGCCGTCCGGCCGTGGCACAGATCGGACCGTTGCTGGCCGAGGCGCGGGCGGCGATCGCGCGCGCCGACTCTCTGCTCCGTGCCGCCGATGGCTTGGTCGAGCCGGGCTCGCCGATATACGTGGAAATGATCGGCACGTTGCGACAGCTCAACTCGGCGGCACGAGCGATCCGCTCGCTCGCCGATTCCCTCGAACGCAATCCCAGTTCCATTCTGTTCGGACGGTAACCCATGGCCGGACGCCACACCCTTCGTCGCTTCTTCGCCGCCGGCTCGGTGCCCCTGTTCGCCGCCGGCTCGGTGCCCCTGTTCGCCGCCGGCTCGGTGGCCCTGCTCGCCGCCGGCTCGGTGGCCCTGCTCGCCGCAGCCCTCAGCGCCTGCACGCCTTTGCTGCGATCGGAGAGCCCGCCGACGCGGCATTACGTGCTCGCTTCGCTGCCAGCGACCGCCGTCGCACCGGCGTCAGGCGCCGCGCCGACCATCGGCATTGCACCGGTGACGCTCGCGCAACACCTCGATCATCGCTCGGTCGCCGCCCGCACCGGGCCCAACGAGTTGACGCTGGCCGAATTCGACCAGTGGGCAGCGCCGCTCGATCAGCACATCGCCATCGTGCTGGCGGAGAACCTGACGGCCCTGGTGCCGACGGATCGCGTTTTGCCGCTGCCGACCAGCCGCGCCATCGACGTCGACTATCGCGTCGAGGCAAACGTCCTCGCCTTCGAGTGGATCTGGGAGGCGGCGGTGCTGGTCACCGCCCAATGGAGCATTCTCGACGGCGACGGCACGCGCGAACTTGCCTTCGGCCGCTCGACGTTCCGCCCGTCGCTCGACGTTCCGGTCGTGATCGAAGCCGATGGCACGAAATCGCTGCCGCCGGAATCCTACCGGGCGATCGTGGCGGCCCTGAGTGACGCGCTTGCCGACCTGGGTGGCGAAATCGCCGCGGCGGTGCGGGACGTCCACGCACGCCGGCTCGCCGACCGGGTGTCCGCGCTTGATCCGCCGGGCCATCGGTGACGTTCAGGGAATCGACTGGTCGATCTGACAGCTGAGCCCCAGGCTTCCCGCCGTGTTGGTCACCGTCGCGAGGCACGACGCGGCGGCGTCGGGCGGAATGTGCGCGGCGATCCGAACGGCGTACGCCAAGCCGCCGGAGGTCGGCATCCGCTCGGCGTCCAGCCGCACGATGTTGGCTCGGAAATCGGCCAAGGCTTCGCTCAATCGCGCCACCAGACCGGGGCGGTCGCCGCCGAAGACGGTGATCGTGTGGGTGATCGCGGTGGCGGGAATGCCGTCCGACGGGCTGACCGCGGGCGTCACGGACACCACCGCGTCGGCCAGTTCCGGCACGGCGCGGAGTTCTGCTGCCACGTCCACGAGGGAGGTGGCGTCGGGAAACTCGACGATGGCGAAGAACTCGGCGGAGCCGCCGACGACGGCGAACGTGGTGTCACCCAGATTGCCGCCGAGATCGAACAGCCGTCCGGAGATCGCGGCGACCAGCCCGACGTGATCGGCAGAGGAGACGGAGACACGGGCGCTGATGGTCATGGACAACCTCGCCGTTTGGACACGCGCGAGACTAGCATGCCATCCGGCGGCGTCGATCGGGAAAACGCCGCACCTGGTTCAGATCGGCGGCTCGGCGGCGAGGCGGTGATGGGCGAGCCGGATGACGCGCTCGGTCTCCGACCACAACCCGAGCCGGGGAACCTCCGTGATCGGGATCCATGCCGCATCGGTTGCATCGGATGCGGCGACCGCCTCGCCGGCTTCCCAGACGCCGAGCATGTCGATCAGCGTGTAATGGGTGCGGACGGTGTCGCCGGGCGGATCGCGCCGGATCAGGTCGATGACGTCGACGACGCTATGGATTCGGGCCGTCACGCCGGTTTCTTCCAGAACCTCGCGCCGCGCCGCCTCGGCGACCGTCTCGCCGAGTTCCTGCAAGCCACCGGGCAGGCTCCATTCGCCGGCAAGGGGGGGTGCGCCACGCCGGATCAACAGCACGTGGCGGACGCGAAAGACCACTACCCCAACGCCGACCAGCGGGCAGGCGGGATAGTCGCGGACAATGGGAGCCACGGCAATGATCCTTTTCCTCTGCAAAGCCCTCTTATAATGTGCGTTTTGCGTCGGTGCGCCAAAAGACGCCGGCCGGTTCATGCACGGGGGCTCCATGTTCGAAGGCTTCGAGACGGACGACATCGACGTCGGCGAGACGGTGATCCATTTCGTTCGCGGCGGGTCGGGGCCACCGTTGCTGCTGCTGCACGGCTATCCGCAAACCCACGTCATCTGGCACAAGATCGCGCCGCGCCTTGCCCAGACCTTCACGGTCGTCGCCGCCGATCTGCGCGGGTACGGCGATAGCGGCAGGCCCCCCTCCGATACGACCCACGTCGCCTATTCGAAGCGGGCGATGGCGAGCGACCAAGTCAAGCTGATGGCGGCGCTCGGTTTCGAGCGCTTCTTTGTCGCCGGACACGATCGCGGCGGCCGCGTCGCCCATCGGTTGGCCCTCGATCATCCTGGTTCGGTTGCTCGCTTGGCCGTGCTCGACATCGTTCCCACCCACAAGATTTTTTCGACGGTGAATCAGGCCGTCGCAACAGGCTACTATCACTGGTTCTTCCTGATCCAGGGAAACGGACTGCCGGAGATCATGATCGGTCACGACCCAGGCTGGTACTTGAGGCAGAAGCTGCGGCAGTGGGGCGGTGGCATGGAGCACTTTACGGACGCGGCGGTGGCCGAATACGTTCGCTGCTTCAGCGATCCGGCCTGCATCCACGCCTCATGCGAGGACTATCGCGCCGCGGCGTCCATCGACCTCCGCCACGACGAGGCCGACATGGCAACCAAGGTCACCTGTCCGCTCCTGGCGCTCTGGGGTGCCCGCGGGCTGATGGACAATCATTACGACGTGTTGGCGACGTGGCGTGAACGTGCCGCGGACGTCCGGGGGCAGGCCGTGCCGTGTGGCCATTTCCTGCCCGAGGAAGCGCCGGAGGAGACCCTGGCTGCGCTGACCGCGTTCTTCGGTGCCGACTGAGGCCGATGGGATGACCGACGAGCCGACGGACGACACGCGGGGCCCCGACGAGCCGGGTCACGAGGAGCCGAGGTCCCGACGCAAGGAGCGGCGGAAGTCGCGACGCCGCGCGGACGACCCGACGGTGAAACCGCCGCGGGTCGCGCCGCGGGTCGGTTTCGGCGCGCGCATTCGCGCCTATTTCTTCGCCGGCATCCTGATCACCGCGCCGGTCGCCATCACCTTCTATCTGGCGTGGCTGGTGATCACCTTCATCGACTCCAAGGTCACCGCGCTGATCCCGGCGCGCTACAACCCCGAAACCTATCTCCCCTTCGCGCTTCCCGGCCTCGGCGTCGTCATCATCGTCGCCGTCCTGATCCTCATCGGCTTTTTCGCCGCCGGCTTCATCGGCCGCTTGATGATCCGCATGTACGAGGGGGTGCTCGCGCGGATGCCGGTGATCCGCAGTATCTATGGCGCGATCAAGCAGATCGTCGAGACCATCCTCGCCCAGCAGTCGGCGGCGTTTCGCCAGGCGGTGCTGGTCGAATACCCGCGGCGCGGGCTGTGGGCCATCGCCTTCATCACCGGGCGAACGGAAGGCGAGGTGCAGAACCTGACCGACGAGGAGATGGTCAACATCTTCCTGCCGACGACGCCGAACCCCACCTCGGGCTTTCTCCTGTTCGTCCCGCGGAAGGACATCCTGCCGCTGACCATGACCGTCGAGGAAGCGATCAAGATGGTGATTTCCGGCGGCATCGTCACACCGCCGGACCGGCGCACCGAAGAGGAACGGGCGGAACCACAGATTTCGGTACGCACCCACGAGGAGGTCGACGTCCTCCGCGAGCGCGACGGCGTGACGGTGCTGATCAGCCGCCCCGTCGGCGGCCCCGAGCACGGCGACTGACGCGTTTCTGAAGCTGCCGCTGCCGGTTCCCCGGCGGGGCGGCGCCATTCTCCAAATATTCGTAAAAGTTTCATTGGAAGTCCGCGCCGGAAGCCGGCTAATTCCAATGCAATCGTTGGGCGGCCTGCCGTGTCTGTGCTGTGGGAACGGCCAGAGTGCGGCGGCCCTGGGTGACGTCGACTGGCAAGCGCTTGCTGGTTATTCTCGCTCTCCGGCCTCTACCCATCAAAACACAAGACCCGAAACACAACAGATTGTGATAGGATTGGAGATTTCTGAATGAATATGCCCGGTGGGACGCGAATCCGCACCTTGCTGGCAAGCACTGCTCTGGTCGTTTTGATGTGTGACGACGGGCGGGCACAGACAATCAACGAATTTGTGGCCAATCACGCTGGCACAGACGTCAACGAGTACGTCGAAATTTTCGGATTGGCCGATTTCGACTATTCCGCTCTGAGCATTTTGCAGATCGAGGGCGACTCCTCGGTTGGCATCATCGACAGCGTCTTTCAAGTGGGCACGACCGATGTCCACGGCTTCTGGGTGACGAATTTTTCCAACAACCTGATCGAGAACGGGACCATGAGCCTGTTCCTCGTCGAGGACTTCAGCGGCACCCTCGGCCAGGATCTGGACACGAGTAATACGGGCGTGTTCGACGTCACCCCCTGGTCGCGCGTCGTCGACTCGATCGGCATCTGGGATGGCGGCGCCGGCGATTCCAACTTCGGTGCGCCGGTCCTGGCGCCGGGCTTCGATGGCAATTCGTTCACCGTCGGCGGCGCTTCGCGGCTGCCGGACGGCGTCGACACCGACAGCGACGGGGACTGGACCCGCAACGACTTCGATCTCGCCGGCATCGTCGCCGGAACGCCGGCGGCGGGCACGACCTTCAACACGCCGGGGACGACGAACGCCGTCGATCCCAATCCGCCGTCGTCACAAGTCCTGTCGATCATGGAGATCCAGGGGCCGGGGCACGTCTCGCCCGCGGAGGGAAACCGGGTCGTCACCAGCGGCCTCGTCACCGCGGTCGCCAGTAACGGTTTCTATTTGCAGGACCCCGTCGGCGACGGCGACGATCGCACGTCGGATGGCATCTTCGTCTTCACCGGCGGCGCGCCGGGCGTCGCGGTCGGCGATGCGGTGGACGTGGAGGGAACCGTCGCTGAGTTCTTCAACGAGACCCAACTCGCCAACACGCCGGTCGTCACCGTCCTCAACTCCGGCAACGAGATCGTGCCGGTGACCATCAGCACCGACCTGGCGGCACCGTCCACCAATCCGCACCGGACGCAGCCCAACACCATCGTCGACGACCTGGGATCGGTCGTCTTCGACCCGGCCACCGATGGCCGCGATTTCTACGAGAGCCTCGAGGGCATGCTGGTGACGCTGGTGGGCGCCCAGGCCGTCAGTGACGAGGATACCCGGCCGAGCCGTGGCGAGTTCTATGCCGTCAGCCGCGACGACGAAGACGGCAACCTGACCAGCCTCAATTCCCGCGGCGGCATCACCATCAGCGCCGACACCGTCAACAGTTTCAATGACAATCCGCTGCAGGCCGACCTGAATCCCGAGCGGATCCTGATCGTCGGCACCGTCGACTCCGATACCCGTCCCGAGATGCCCCCCGAGATGGGCGACTTGGTGGGCAGCGACGGCGGCGACATCACCGGGGTCGTCCAGTTCAGCTTCAACGACTACCGAATCCGGCCGCTGGCGCCGGTCGTGACCACCGAGCTCGACCGGCCCGACGAGGTGACGACGTTGGCCGGCGACGCCATGAACTTCACCGTCGCCACCTACAACGTCTTCAACCTCGATCCCAATGATCAGGACGGCAATGACGACATCGGCAGCGGCCGCTTCGCCGGCCTCGCCCGGCAGATCGTCACCAACATGGGCGCCCCCGACGTCCTCGCCCTGCAGGAGATCCAGGACAATTCGGGAGCGGCCAACGATGGCACGGTCAGCGCCGCATTGACCCTGCAGACACTGGTGGATGCCATCGCCGACGCGGGCGGTCCGAGCTACAGCTTCGTGGACAACCCCTTCATCGGCGACAACACCAGCGGCGGCGCTCCCGGCGCCAACATCCGCACGGCGTTCCTGTACAACGCCGATCGCGTGCCCGTCGCCCCGGACAGCGTCGCCACCATTGATCAAGATGGGACGATCACCGACATCCCCAGCGCCGGCCTGCAGAGCGACCCGGCGAGCCCGTTCTTCGACACCCGCCTTCCCCTGGTCATGGAATTCAGCTTCGCCGGGGAGAGCTTCACCATCATCAACAACCACTTTTCATCGAAGAGCGGAAGCGATCCCCTGTTCGGCAGCACCCAGCCGCCGGCCAACGGCAGCGTCGACGAGCGCAACGCCCAGGCGGCCGCGGTCAATGCCGCAGTCGACTCGCTGCTGGCCTTCGATCCGCTCGCCAACATCATCGTGCTCGGTGACCTCAACGAGTTCCAGTTCTTCGAGCCGCTCAGCATTCTCACCGGCGCCGATGATGGCAGCAACGTATTGATCAACCTGGCGTTCAGCAACCCGGACCCGACGGACATCTTCACCTTCGAGTTCGAGGGCAACTCCCAGGCGCTGGATCACATCCTGGTCAGCCAGAGCGTGTTCGACCGGTTCGTCGGCGTCGACTTCGTGCACATGAACACGGGACGGCTGTTCGAGACCCTGCTGAGCGACCACGATCCCATCGTCGCGCAATTCCTCGTCCAAGTACCGGTGGCCGTGGCTGCACCGACATCGCTGTCGGTACTGCTGGCGGCCTTCGCCGGGCTGACTCTTGTCGGCCAATCGCGCGTGCGCCGCCCTCGGGCCTGAGCGACGGCCGAGTTGACGCCACGCGTGCGGGCCCAGGCGCGGGCGGCGGCGCGCTTGACGAGGCGGCGGGCGAGGGGTATGTCGTCCGTCCGCGATGGCGGGAGTAGCTCAGTCGGTTAGAGCGCCTGGTTGTGGTCCAGGAGGTCGTGGGTTCGAATCCCATCTCTCGCCCCAGGCACCCTGGCCGGACCGCCGCCCCACCGCCGTCGGCGAGGCGACCAAGTCGAATCCCGGTCAGATCCCCGGATCGGACGGAAACATCTTGTCCAGACGATCCACCTCGGAGGCCGCGATCTGCATCGGGTTGCCGGCGAGAATGCCGGCGACATTGCGGAACGGGGCGCCGATGTGCATGCCCTGACCGTCGATCACCAGCTCGCGGATATCTTTGTCGTGGCCCGAGCCGCGCATTTTCAGCACGGTGATGCCGCGATGCATCTCGCCGAACAGCTCGACATAGCGCAGCAGCAAGATGGTATCGGTGATCGACGAGATGTGCGCCTCGGTGACCGACGTGCCGCCGGTCAGCGTCGGTGTCGTCGAGGTGAACAGCCCGGTGAGCTCCTTGTGCTTGATGAACGAGGTGACGCCGAGCACGAACTCCCGGAAACTGCGGATCGTTGAAATCCGCTCCAGCGCCGACAGGCTGTCGATGGCGAGACGGTCCGGCTTGAAGTCGTCGATGTGCTCCTTGAAGCGGACGAGGTGATCTTCGAGGCTCGCGGACTCCGGATATTCACAAACGATCCGGAGCTTGCCCCCCTGTTCCATGCTCTCGAAGTCGATGCCCCAGCCGATGGCGTTACGGCCGAGCTGTTCGCGGCTCTCCTCGAAGGCGAACAGCAGACAGCGTTCGCCGGCGGAAACGCCGCCGTCGATGAAGTGCGTCACCATCAGCGTCTTGCCGGTGCCGGTGGCCCCCGAAACCAGGATGACCGAATCGCGGAACAGGCCGCCGCCGCACATCTGATCGAGTTCGCCATTGCCGGAGGTGACGCGAATGTCACCGGACCGCTGACGCAACTCGATCGCCGAGATCGGGACGACGATGATGCCTTCGCCGGGAATGATGGTGAAGGCGTACTCCCCCTTCCGATGGCTGGTGCCCCGGATCTTGAGGATCTCGATGGTCCGCCGCCGCTTCTCCTCCTCGAGGACGTTGCGGGCGATCAGCACGCCGTCGGCGACGAACTCCTCGATCCCATGGCGGGCGATCTCGCCATATTCCGCCGTCCGCTCCGCCGTCAGCAGTGCCGTCACGCCCATCTGCCGCAACGCCGTGGCGATGCGGAACAGTTCGTGGCGGACGCGGACGCCGTCGAGGAAGTGGCCGAAGATCGCGCCGAGGGAGTCGAGCACGACACGCTTGGCGTCGACCGCGCGGACCGCGTGCTCGATACGGGCGAGCAGGGCGCCGAAATCATAGTCTCCGGTGATCGACACCTCGATGCTGGGGTCGGGCGCGGCATCGACGAATTTCCATTGGCCGGCGCTTTCCAGCGCGTCGATATCCCAGCCGAAGGAGCGGACGTTGGTGCGAACGTCTTCGGGGTGCTCCTCGAAGGTGACGAACACGGCGTTGTCGCCGCTCTTGCGGATTCCCTCGATCAGGAACTGGCAAGCGAAAATGGTCTTGCCGCTGCCCGAGCTGCCGGCCAGCAGCATCGTTCGCCCCTTCGGCAGGCCGCCGTCCGAGATGAAGTCGAAACCGGGGATATGCGTCGGGATCTTTTCCAGGGTCGGGTGAACTTGTTTCATCTTTGCTCAGTCCTCTGGAGCGTCGTCCAAGGCGCCGGGACCCTCATCATGGACTGAGAGGTCCAGGCCGATGAGAACGCGTTCCCGATCCGAAAGATCCCCCACCACTCTGCGCAACGGCGGTGGCAACTCCTTGACCAGGGTTGGTGTTGCCAGGATGCGTTCATTTTCTGCCAACTGCGGACGTTCGAGAACATCAATCACGACGAGATCGTACATCCCACCGAGACTGCGCTCGCAGATCTCGTGGATATTGCGAATCGCCTGCCGCGTCCGCGACGTCTGCCCCGCGACGTAGAGCTTCAAGATGAACTTGCCCACGGCCGACTCCTCGGTTGTGGGGCACGACGGCCGCCCCACGTCAGCGATCGATAAAACGACGCCAAGTACCCCATCAATTGGATCAACACAAGACGGCCCTCGTCGACGTAAGCCCTTGCTTTCTGCGGCGGCTGCTCGCTGACGATATCGGCGATCGTCAGTCGGTGCAGGTCGATGACGTCGCGGGGCCCGGCGTTCAAGGTGCCGAGACGGTCGGCCAACGCTTGCAACTCCTCGCGGTCGGCTTGGTCGATGCCGCGAATGCGTAGTGCCAAAGCTTCGTCGAGCAATCCCCGGTAATCGCTCTTCATCCGTTTGAACCGCTCCGGCGCCGATTCGCGGAGCGGACGTCCGCCGAGCATGCGGGACGATGCTGCGAGGGGGGCGGGGCTGCAGGCCGTCGTCAAATCGGCAAGTTCCCGGTGCGCCGCATCGAGATCGCCGCGCCAGCGTTCGCGGGCGTCGTGAATCGTCGCGAAGACGCCGGAGATCGCCGACCTGAAGCCCGCGTCGGTGATACAGGATTCGATCAGGAACAGCCCGTCGCCGATCGCGCTGGCGGTGATGTCGGCCGCTTCGCCGGTCCCGGCGGCCGCGGTGCCGGCGGCCAGAGCGATTGGCATCGTCGGGCCGAGGCGCCGAACCTCGGCGAGCAGCCGGATCACCATGCCCGCATCGCCCTGTCCATCGATGACCACGAGATCGTAATCGGCCACCTGCTCGGGAAGCGGGGCGCCAACGGCGCGGACGTCCGGTTGCACGACCAAGTCATCGGCGACGATCGCCAATCGGCGCGGCAAATCGGCCAAGGAATCGGCAGCGACGTTGACGACGAGCAGCCGCAGTGGAGAATCGGTCATTGGCGTGCCCATCTTGACGGGGCCCAATTGAAATTGGGGGCGAATCCGGTGCGGCCGCGTGGTACCACAGTCGCCGGTGCGGATGAAGCTTGACCTTCGGCTGGCGTCACGGCTTGTGCACTCATCACTTTGCCTCGGTTGGAAACTTTACCTTAGATGGAAACGCGACGTCGGAGCGAACATGGATGGCAAATAAGCGACTTTTGATCGTTGATGACGAACCGAAGTTCGCGGCTCTCGTGCGAAAAGTCGCCGAGCCGCTCGGCTACGATGTCGAGATCACAACCCAGGGGCGGGACTTCATGGAGGCTTATCGCCGTGAGCCCCCCGATACGGTCGTTCTGGACATGGTCATGCCGGAGATAGACGGCAACGAACTCATCCTTTGGCTCGTCGGCGAGCAGTGCCGATCGCACATCATCATCATCACCGGTTACAGCCCGCAATATGCCACCAACGCACGGTTGCTCGCTGAGTACAAGGGGCTGCGCTCGGTCAAGACCCTGAGCAAGCCGGTGAGCCTGCCGCGGCTGCGCCAAGCCCTGAGCGATGCGCACGGTTGCGCGCCGATGCCCGTGGATCCGGGAGATCGGGATTGAGCGAGCCACGGCTTGCCGGCGGTCGCCGCCTGCTCGTCCTCTGTGGCATCATGACCGCCGTTGCACTCGCCGTCGGCGGCACCGCCCTCGGTGTCCTCTTCCGCACCGGCGTCGCGGTAGAGGAACAGCGGCTGCTGCAGGTCATTCGCGGTCACGTGGCGCTCGCGGAAGGGCTCCACGCCGTTCGCCACGCGGCGGGCGAACCCTCGCAACCGGCGGCGGCGCCGATCGATGCGATGCTGATCCCCGATCACGGTTTCAACCGGGGCGAACGTTACGTCGTTCTGTCGAATACCGAGGCCGGCATCGCCGTCGTCCTGCACCGCGGTGCCTCGACCGAGGGCGCGCCCGCCGGCGATGACGCGTGGGCGGCCTGGCCCATCGCGCAGCGGGTCTTTGCCGGGGAAGCTGGCACCTTCGAGGGGCTTGATCCACGGGGCGTGCGGGTGCTGGGCGCCTTTGCCCCGGTCGACGGTCTCGATCTCGCGGTCGTCGCCATGACCGACCTCTCGGCGTTTCGCGCCCCGTACGTCAAGGCCGGCCTCACCGTGCTGGCGTTCGCCGCGTTCGTCATCGCGCTCGGCGTGTTCGTGGTGATGGGGGTGAGCGAGCCGATCATCCGCAGGCTGCGCGATGGCGAGGTCCGCTTCCACGAGCTCTTTAACAACATGAAAGGCGGCGCCGTGGTTCTGGCGGCCGTCGACTCCGGCGGGGATTTCGTGGTTCGCGATGTCAACCGCAGCGCCGAACGGCTCGAGGAACGGCCGCGCCAGGAACTCATCGGCAAGAGCTTTCTCGAGGCCATGCCGGAAGCCGGCTGGACCGGCCTGCTCGACATGGTCCGGCGGGTCTGGAAGACCGGGACGCCGGAGCAGCAGCCGGCCATGTTCTATCAGGATGATCGCATCTCAGGCTGGCGGGAGAGCTATGTCTACCGCCTGCCCAATGGCGAGATCGTGGTCCTGCTGCAGGATGTGACCGAGGAGAAACGCAGCGAGCACGGACGCCGCGACAGCGAGGCGCGCTGGCGGTCGGTGTTCGAGCGGCAGTCGGACGCCACCGTCATTCTCGATGCCAGCCACCGCATCGTCGATGTCAATGCCGCCGCCCAGAGTCTCTTCGGCAAATCGGCCGAAGACCTGGTCGGCCAACCGTTCGGCTTTCCCGTCGCCTCGAATGCGCCGGCCGAGATCGAGGTGATCCGGCCGACCGGCACCGTCGCGTTCGCCGAGATGCAGGTGATGCCCCTGGAGGTGGCCGGCCAGCAGCAGTTCCTGCTGTTCATTCGCGACATTTCGGAGCATCGGCGCACCCAGGGCGACCTGCGCAAGCTGTTCCAGGCGATCGAGCAAAGCCCGGCGTCGGTAGTCATCACCGATATCGAAGGCAGGATCGAATACGTCAATCCGAAGTTCACCCAGGCGACCGGCTACACCTATGCCGAAGTCGTCGGCAAGAATCCGCGGGTGCTGAAATCGGGTCACACCACCGGCGCCGAATACGAAAAACTGTGGAAGACCATATCGCGGGGCGAAGTCTGGCGCGGCGAGTTTCACAACCGCTCGAAGAGCGGGCAGCTGTTCTGGGAGTTGGCCGCCATTGCACCGGTGCGGGACGTTCGTGGCCGGATCACCCACTTCGTCGCGGTGAAGGAGGACATCACGGAACGCAAGGCCACCGAGGAGCGGCTGCGCCAGGTATCGAAGATGAAGGCGATCGGCGAGCTGACCGGCGGCGTCGCGCACGATTTCAATAACTTGCTCGCCATCATTATGGGTAACTTGCAGCTTCTCGACGAGAGTCTGCCGGCCGACGATGCGCGCAAGGAACTGGTGACGGACGCCATCTGGTCGGCGGAGCGGGGGGCGCAGTTGACCAGCCGGCTGCTGGCGTTCGCCCGGCGCCAAAACCTGCAGCCGAAGGCAACGGACGTGAACCACGTCATTGCCCGGATGACCAAACTGCTGCGCCGGACCTTGGGCGATCGCATCGCCTTCCGCGAGGTGTTCGCCGACGATCTGTGGCGGGCGATGATCGATCGCGGTCAGTTGGAAAACGCCCTCGTCAACCTGGTCGTCAACGCCCGCGACTCGATGCCGGAGGGCGGCGTGCTGACGATCACCACGCAGAACGTGCCCGGCGGCTCGCTCGGCGGCGGGGGAGGAGCGAACCTCGGAGATGCGGTGCTCATCGCCATCGCCGACACCGGCTGCGGCATGCCCCCGGAGGTGGTCGAACGGGTGTTCGAGCCGTTCTTCACCACCAAGTCGTTTGGCGAAGGCAGTGGGCTCGGCCTCAGCATGGTGTATGGGTTCGTGACGCAATCGGGAGGCCAGATCACCGTCGAAAGCGCCCTCGGGCACGGGACCACCATGCGTCTCTTCCTGCCGCGCGACACCACCGGCGCGGAAATGCCCGCGGCGTCCGCCTGACGACGCGCCACCCCTTTTGCCTCTCTACGGTGTTTTTCGCGCGCCGGCTCGGCTAAGCTGCATCTGATCAACCGGCAGCCCGAGGGAGCGGTCATGACGGAAAAGCTCGTCGCGATGATGCTCGAACAATTGGTGGAAGTCATCGCCGCCCACGCGCGCCATGCCAGCGAGCAGATCGGCCGCGACCATCTCGACGACCGGGTCATGGCGGTGATGGGCCGGATCCCGCGCCACACCTTTGTGCCGGCGGAATTGGTGGCCTACGCCTATGCCGATCAACCGCTGCCGATCGGTTTCGACAAGACCATCTCGCAGCCGTTCATCGTCGCCCTGATGACCGACCTTCTGGACCTCCAGCCCAACGACCGCGTGCTCGAGGTCGGCACCGGCCTCGGCTATCACGCCGCCGTGCTCGCCTCGCTCGCCGCCCACGTCTACACGGTCGAGATCGTCGAAGAGTTGGGCACCGAGGCCCGCCGGCGGCTCGACTCCATCGGCATCCACAACGTGGAGTCCCGGATCGGCAACGGGCAGTACGGCTGGCCCGAGCACGGTCCCTTCGACAAGATCCTCGTCTGCGCCGCCAGTGACCTGGTGCCGGCCGGCCTGTTGTCACAACTCAAGCCGGGCGGACGCATGGTCGCGCCGACGGGTCTGCCCGACTCCCAGAGCCTGACCCTGGTGGAGAAGGACATGGCCGGGCGGATCCGCACCCGCGAGATCTTGCCCGTGCGGTTTGCGTTGCTCGAATCGGGAAGCTGATCCGCTCGCCCCGGACGGCGCCCCCCGATGTTCTTTTCCCTGTCCAAAGTGGTCTGGATGGTGACGGCGCCGTTCAACCTGATGGTTCTCGCGCTACTGATCGGGGTGGTGCTGCTGTGGACGCGGCGGCGGCGACTGGGGCGCTGGCTGCTGACGGCGACCGGGCTGGCGGCCGTACTCATTGCCGTCACGCCATGGCCGGAACGGGCGTTGATCGTGCTGGAGGATCGCTTCCCGCGGCCGGAGTTGCCGGAGCGGGTGGACGGTATCGTCGTGCTGGCCGGCATGGTCGATCTCACCACCTCCGAGGGCCGCGGCGTGCCGGCGCTGAACCATGCCATCGAGCGGGTGCTCGTCGGTGCCGAGTTGGCCGCGCGTCACCCCGAAGCGCGGCTGGTGTTCACCGGGGGTTCGGGCAACCTGTTTCGCCCTGATCTCAGCGAATCGCTGGTGATCCGGCCGGTGTTCGCGCAGCTCGGCGTCGGCGACCGCGTCCTCTATGAGGGTCGGTCGCGGAACACCTTCGAGAATGCCGCGCTGACCGCCGAGCTTGTCGATCCGCAGCCGGGTGAGGTTTGGGTCGTCGTCACCTCGGCCTTCCACCTGCCGCGCACCGTCGGTTGCTTCCGCCGCGTCGGCTGGCCGGTGATCCCGTATCCCGCCGACTACCGCACCGACGGCGTCACCGCCTGGTGGCCACCGGCCATCGCCTTCGGTGGCAACCTGCGGAACCTGGATCTCGCCGCGCACGAATGGCTCGGCCTCGTCGCCTATCGACTCACCGGACGGTCCGACGCGCTGTTTCCGCGCGCCGACGGTTGACAGGGCCCTGCGAATCGGGCCACTCGAGTTCTCTCAAAGGCGGGCGAAAGGGCCGCCCGCGCACCAAGACGCAGGACGCGGATGACCAAAGCACGAGCCGCCGTCGCGGCAGTCATGGCCGTCATGGTGCTGGCCGTCGGCAGCGGCCACGCGGCGGCGGAGACGTTCGATGCGTGGCGGGCCGACCTTTCGCAACGGGCGATCGCCGCAGGGATCTCGCCGACGACGGTCGATCGCGCCCTCGCGCGTGTCCAGCCGGATCCGCGGATCATCGAGCTCGACCGCCAGCAGCCGGAATTCACGCAGACCTTCTGGTCGTATCTGGACAAGCGGGTGACCGCCGACCGCGTCGCGCGCGGGCGCGCGCTGTTGGAACGACATCGGTCGCTGCTGGAGAGCGTGCAGGCGCGGTATGGCGTGCAGCCGCGCCTTCTGGTCGCCTTCTGGGGGCTGGAAACCAGCTATGGCGGCTATACCGGGAAGTGGCCGCTGTTCCAGGCGCTGGCGACGCTGGCCTACGATGAGCGCCGCCGCGCCTTCTTCACCGAGCAGTTGCTGGCGGCGTTGCAAGGGGTCGAGCGGGGCGACATCCCCCTCGATGCCAAGTCGTCCTGGGCCGGCGCCATGGGACAGTTGCAATTCATGCCGACGACCTATCGTGACCACGCCGTTGATTTCGACGGCGACGGCCGCATCGACCTGTGGCGCAGCCTGCCTGACATCTTCGCGTCCGGCGCCAACTACCTCCAAGCGGTGGGTTGGGACGGCGACCGGATCTGGGGACGCGAGGTGCGGCTGCCGGCCGGCTTCGACTTCGCCAAAAGCGGCCTCGAGCGGCCGCGCCGACTGGCCGAGTGGCAGGCCCTGGGCGTGCGTCGCATCGATGGCGGCGCCCTGCCGGCGGTCGACATCGACGGCGCGATCCTGCTGCCGGGCGGTGCGCTGCACGGGCCGGCGCTGATGACCTATGCCAACTTCCAGGCGATCATGGCCTGGAACCGGTCGTTCCTTTATGCCGTTGCCGTCGGTCACCTGTCGGATCGCCTCGCCGGCGGCGCGCCGTTTCAAACGCCGCGGCCCGTGCGCGACGATCCGCTGGCACGATCCGACGTGATGGAAATGCAGCGCCTGCTCCTGGGCCTCGGCTACGACACCGGCGGGGTCGACGGCATCGTCGGCTCGGAGACCCGGCGCGCGATCCGACACTTCCAGCAAACGGCGGCGCTGCCGGCGGACGGCTATGCCAGCCCGGCCCTGCTGCACCAGCTCCGGAGGGCAACCATCCGATGAGATTCCGCCGGGCGCCGTCCCGCATCATTTGTCTCGCCGCCATGGCGGCGCTTGTCGGCCTCGCCGGCTGTGCTGAGACCGAGTTCGCGGCGCAGACGGCGAAGCACTTGAGCCGCGTCGAGCCGCCTCGGGGTGCTAAGATCGGGCGACCCTATGAGATCAACGGGGTGCGCTATGAGCCGCGGGCCGACTATGCCTATGACGAGGAAGGCAAGGCATCGTGGTATGGGGGGCATTTTCACGGTCGCCTGACCGCCAGCGGCGAGCGCTTCAACATGAATGCCCTGACCGCCGCCCACCCCACACTGCCGCTGCCGAGCATCGTCCAGGTCACCAACCTGGAGAACGGTCGCAGCCTGGAACTCAGGGTCAACGATCGCGGGCCGTTCGCCGAGGGCCGAATCATCGACGTCTCGAGACGGGCGGCGGAGCTGCTCGACTTCAAGAGCCAAGGCGTGGCCCGTGTTCGCGTCCGCGTGCTGGCCGAACAAAGCCTGATCGCCCAGGGGCTCGATCCGAGCGAACTGCGCTTGGCCAGCGGCGCGCCGGCCGAAGAACCCGTCGCCGTCGCCGCGGTGGCTGTGCCGGACCCGATCCCCGACGCCGCTGCGGCGGGGGAGCCGGCGGTCGTGCCGCAGCCCGCGACGGCGCAACCGTCCCCCGAGGCCGCCGCCCCCACTGCACTCGTCGGCTACGCGCCGTCGGGGACCTGGGTTCAGGCGGGAGCCTTCTCGGCCTATCCAAGGGCCGATGCCGTCCGCAGCCGGCTCGCCGATGTCGGGCCCGTGATCATCTCCACCGTCCGGCTCGGCGACGCCGACTTCTACCGGGTGCGCGTTGGTCCGGTGGAAACGCACGCCGCCGCGCAAGAGGTGTTGGCGCAGGTGGTCCGCGCCGGCTACCCTGAATCGCGGATCGTCATGGAGTGACGGAGCGCTCGTGCCGACCGGCGAGCCCAGCGTCGGCGAACCCAGTGCCAGCGAACCGAGTGCCAGCGAACACATTGATTGACCAGCAAGGCAGGATACAGTCGTGAAATCTCAGACGACACGGGCCGAACGCAATTCTTGCCACCGATCGGTGTTGAGCGTCGTCGCCCTGGCGTTGCTTGCGGCGTGGACACTCATCGTCCCGGCCCACGCCTTCGAGACCAATGCCCGTGAGGCGGTCCTCATGGACTTCCAGACCGGCGCCGTGCTGCTCGAGAAGGACGCCGACCGGCCGATGCCGCCGGCGTCCATGAGCAAGATGATGACCGTCTACATGATCTTCGAGCGGCTGCACGACGGTCGGCTGAAGCTGGACGACACGGTGACGGTCAGCGACAACGCTTGGCAAAAGGGTGGCGCCGCCAGCGGCGGCTCGACCATGTTTCTGCAGCCCGGCGAATCGGTGACCATCGAGGACCTGCTGCACGGGATCATCGTTTCGTCCGGAAACGATGCCTCGATCGTCGCCGCCGAAGCGATTTCCGGCGGCGAGGCCGCCTTCGCCGAGGCGATGACCCGGCGCGGCTTGGAGATCGGGCTGACCAACAGCACCTTCAAGAACGCGACCGGATGGCCGGACGAGGGACACCTGACAACGGCACGAGACATGGCAACCCTCGCCATGCGGACGATCGCCGATTTCCCGGAACTCTATGCAGCGTTCTACGCCGAGCCGGAGTTCACCCACAACGGCATCCGACAGGGCAACCGCAACCCGCTGCTGCAGAAGGGGGCCGATGGCCTGAAAACGGGACACACCCGCGCCGCCGGCTACGGTCTCACCGCATCGGGCGTCCGCGACGGTCGCCGACTGATCCTCGTCGTCAACGGCCTGGAGAGCGCCCGCGAGCGGGCCACCGAGGCGGAGCGGATCCTCGACTGGGGTTTCCGCGAGTTCGACACCTACCGCCTGCTGACGGCCGGCGAGCCGATCTCCGAGGCCGAAGTGTGGCTCGGCGACCAGAAGACGGTTCCGTTGACCACCGATCGCGATCTCCTGGTCACGATGCAGCGGGAGGCGCGGGAGAACATGACGGTGACCGTCAAGTACGACGGCCCGATCCCGGCGCCGATCAAGGCCGGCGACCCCCTTGCGGTCGTGGTGATCACCGCCCCCGGTCACGAGCCGGTGCGCCAGCCGCTGGTCGCCGCCGCCGATGTCGGTGAGCTGGGCCTGTTCTGGCGGCTGATCGCCACGTTGGAGGGGATGATCACGGAGCGGCTGAACTGACCGGACCACGCGGCCGTTTTCTCACCGTCGAGGGCGGCGAGGGGGCCGGCAAGTCCACCCAAGTCCGCCGGCTGGCGTTGACGTTGGAGCGTGCGGGCCGGCCGGTGCTGGTCACCCGCGAACCCGGTGGCTCCCGCGGCGCCGAGGCGATCCGCGCGCTGCTCGTCGACCCCGCGGACGCCACCTGGAGTCCGATGACCGAGGCGCTGCTGCATTCTGCGGCGCGGCGCGACCACCTGGATCACGCCGTTCTGCCGGCGCTCGCCCGCGGCGACTGCGTGGTGTGCGACCGCTTCGCCGACTCGACCACCGCCTACCAGGGATACGCTCAAGGGCTCGGGCATGAGGTGGTCGCCGCCCTGCACACATGGGTGCTGCGCGGCGTCAAGCCCGACCTGACGATCCTGCTCGACCTCGACGTCGATGCCGGCCTCGACCGGGCCCGGGCGCGAACCCCGGACGGCGATCGCTACGAACGCATGGACCGGCCGTTCCACGCCCGGGTGCGTGCCGGATTCCTGGAGATCGCCCGGCGTGAGCCCGAGCGCTGCGTCGTCGTCGACGCCGCTCGCCCGGAAGACGCGGTGGCAGCGGACATCCGGCGGATCGTCGCCGAGCGCTTCCCCGAGTTCGCGATGCTCCGGGAGACGGCGTGATGAGCGCTGCCCCTTGGCCGGAGCCGCGCGCCAATCCGGACCTGCTCGGTCACGCGGCGGCGGAGCAGACGCTGCTGGCGGCATGGCTGAGCGGCCGGCTGCCGCATGCCTGGCTGATCACCGGGCCGCGCGGCATCGGCAAGGCGACGCTGGCGTTCCGCTTGGGCCGTTTTCTCCTGGCGCACGGCGATGCGGCGGCGCCGGCACCGTCGCTGTTCGGCGCGCCGCCGCCGCCCGGCTGCCTGTTCGTCGCTGCGGACGCGCCGGTGTTCCAGCGCGTTGCGGCCGGTGGCCATCTCGACCTGGTCACGGTGGAACGGCGCTGGGACGAGAAGGCCAGTCGGCGGCGCAGCGAGATCGTCGTCGACGATGTGCGTGCCGTGCAGGGCCTGGTGGCGCACACGGCGGCCGAGGGCGGCTGGCGGGTGGTAATCGTCGATGCCGCGGACGAGATGAACATCAACGCCGCCAACGCCCTGCTCAAGGTGCTGGAGGAGCCGCCGGCGCGGACGCTGCTGCTGCTCGTCGCCCACAATTTCGGCCGGCTGCTGCCGACCATCCGCTCCCGCTGCCGGCGGCTGACGCTCGGGCCGCTCGCCGACGCGACCGTGGTGGAGCTGCTCGGCCGCTACGCGCCGGACCTCGCCCCGGCCGACGCGGCGGCGCTGGCGCACCTGGCGGCCGGCAGCATCGGCCGCGCCCTGACGCTGGCGGGGCAGGGGGGCGGCGGCCTGCATGACGAGCTGCTGCGGCTGATCGCCGACCTGCCGCGGCTCGATGTCGCGGCCGTGCTTGCCTTCGGCGAGCGGATCGGCAAGGCGGACGCCGGCGAGACGTTTGCGGTGGCCATGGAGATGCTGCGCGGCCTGCTCGCGAGCATCATCCGCGCCGCCGGCACCGGCGCCTGTGGAGCCGATGACCCCGGGCCGGCGGCCGTGATCGGTCGGCTCGCCGGCGCCGGTGGCCTTGATCGATGGCTGGAGGTGTGGGACAAGGTCGGCGCTCTTCTCGCCCGCGTCGACAGCGCTTCCCTCGATCGCAAACAGGTGACCCTGACCGTGTTCACGCACCTGCAAAGCGCAGTCCGCGCCTGACCCCGGCGTGGCGGTAGCAAAAGCGAGCGAAGGATCAGTCCCATGGCCGCGGCGAACAGCTTTTACGTCACGACTCCCATCTATTATGTCAACGACGTGCCGCACATCGGCCACATGTACACGACGCTCGCGTGCGACGTGCTCGCCCGCTTCAAGCGACTGGACGGCTTCGACGTCAAGTTCCTGACCGGGACCGACGAGCATGGCCAGAAGGTGGTCAAGGCGGCGGCCGCGGCCGGCATCACGCCGCACGACTTCACCGACCGGGTCTCGCAGAACTTCCGCGACCTGGCGCGGGTCATGAACTTCTCCAACGACGATTTCATCCGCACCACGGAAGCGCGGCACCGGCGGTCCTGCCAGGCCCTGTGGCAGGCACTGGTCGATGCCGGCGAGATCTACGCCGGTGCCTATGCCGGCTGGTACGCGGTGCGCGACGAGGCGTTCTATACGGAGAGCGAACTTTCGACGCTGGCCGACGGCACCCGGGTCGGCCCCTCCGGCGCGCCGGTGGAGTGGGTGGAGGAGCCCAGCTATTTCTTCCGCCTGTCCGCCTGGCAGGACCGACTGCTGGCCCTCTATGCGGAGCGGCCGGACTTCGTGCTGCCGCGCACCCGGCTGAACGAGGTCGTCAGCTTCGTCAAGGGCGGGCTGCAGGACCTCTCGGTCTCGCGCACCACCTTCGACTGGGGCGTGCCGGTGCCGGGCGACCCGAAGCACGTCATGTACGTCTGGCTGGACGCGCTCACCAACTACATCACCGCGGTCGGCTATCCGGAGATCGAAGGCGGCGACTATGCCCGCTATTGGCCGGCCGACGTTCACATGGTCGGCAAGGACATCCTGCGCTTCCACGCCGTCTACTGGCCGGCGTTCCTGATGGCGGCAGGGCTGGAGCCGCCGAAGCGGGTCTTCGCCCACGGCTGGTGGACGGTCGAGGGACAGAAGATGTCCAAATCCCTCGGCAACGCCATCGACCCGCTGCACCTGGTGGCGACCTACGGCCTCGACCCGGTGCGCTATGTCATGTTGCGCGAGGTGCCGTTCGGCAACGATGGCGACTTCAGCCACGAGAGCGTCGTCAACCGGGTCAACGGCGAACTCGCCAACGAACTGGGCAACTTGGCGCAACGGGTGCTCTCCATGGTCAATCGCAACTGCGCCGAATGTGTGCCGGCGCCGGGGCCGCTGACCCCCGAGGACGAGAGCCTGCTCGCCGCGGCCCATGCGCTGCTGCCGGCGCTGCGCGAGGCGATGGACATCCAGGCCTTCCACGAGGTGCTCGACCGGTTGTGGACGGTGGTCCGCGCCGCCAACGGCTATGTCGACCGCCAAGCCCCGTGGGCCCTGCGCAAGGCCGACCCGGACCGCATGGCGACGGTGCTGTACGTGCTCTGCGAGGCGATCCGCCACCTGGCGATCCTGATGCAGCCGGTGACGCCGGAAACCGCGGCCCGCATGCTCGATCAGCTTGCCGTCGACGCCGACCGGCGCGGCTTCGCTTGCCTCGGCCCCGACCACGCGCTCGAACCCGGCACGCCGCTGCCGAAGCCGACGCCGGTGTTCCCGCGACTGGCCGTCGAAATGGCGACTCCGTTGCCAAATGTGCACGAATGATGCCGCAAAAAGGCGGGTCTTGACCACCTTAAGCCATTGAAAAAACCTACAACTGACTGAAACAAAAGCACTCTGTTTTCGGCGGCTCGTCGAAATGTATGCTTTTGTAGGAAAAAGTAGGATTTTGTAGGATTTCCCGCCAACCCGTCGCGCCGCTGAATGACCCTGTGTGGACATCGCCGGCCACCGGGTCAGATACCGCCGGCCGGCGCGCGATCAAGCGGGAGGGGTGGTCGCCGTGGGACTGTGATGGATTTTACAGACAAGCCTTGCGGGATGTGGTGAACTTTTTGCTCCATGACGCGCTCGCGTCACAACCGCGGTGCCGCAGCAAGCGGCCGCGCCCATGCAGGACAGCGTCGGATGACGCACGGAAAGTCATCGAAGCACGGACAGGCGGGCGGGGACACCCCGGAAGCCGGGGATCATCTCGAGGCCATGCTGCTCTGGGCGAAGGCCGGCCCGGATCGCGCGGCCGACCATTGGCTCGCCGAACGGGGGCTGACGGTCCTGCCGATGCGGCAGGGCCTGTTGGCCGCGGGTGACCGGGCGACGTTCGAAAAGGCCTTCGACGTTACTCTGGAAGGACGGGAGATGCCCATCGCCCTGCCGGTTCCCGAGGCGCTTCGTGACGCCATCTCTGCGATTTCCATTCGTCGCCCGCCTGCGTACCAGAAAGGAGGTTGGTGACATGCATTCCCGTCTGCCACTCGAGATCCCATCGAGCACGCCGATTCCCGAGGTTCTGCAGGGCTATGTCTCGGTCCGCTCGCAAGGCGGCAAGTCGGTGCTCGACGCCGGCATCGACGCGCTCACCGCCGGAACCGCCCCCTATCGGGCGAGCCGTGAGGATCGAGACACGGCCTGCAAGACGCTGGAGAAGAACGGTTTCACCGTGCTGGCGTCGAGCGGCATCGGCATCGCCGTCTCGGGGAGTCCCGCCGCGTTCGAAGAACTGACCGGCGGCAAGCTGGTCGCCTTCGAACGCCTGATGCACGCCGAAGTGGACCGCCTGCGCTATGTCACCCACATCGACGTGATCGGCAAGGGGCAGCCCGAGGTGCGCTGCGCCGCTAGCATCAAGAGCCGCAAGGAGACCGAACTGGAGGCGGTTCTGGTGGAGCGGCCGCGGATGTTGCAGGCCGTCTTTCCGACGCCGATCCCGCCGTTGGTGTCGAAGTTCCACCTGCGCGTTCCCGGCGATGTGGCGCTGCTGCTGAATGCCCTGACGGCGCAACGCAAGGGTATGGTCGGGGAGGGCGTCAAGGTGGCCATGGTGGACAGCGGTCAGGCGGTCCACCCGTTCTTCCTGGCCCACGGCTACGCGGTCAAACCGACGATCACCGTGGTGCCGAATACCAGTCCCTCGCGGGATCCGGTGGGTCACGGCACCGGCGAGTCGGCCAACATCTTCGCCGTCGCCCCGGCGGCCGAACTGCATGCGATCCGCGCTAGCGACAACGCCGGGCGGTTGGTCGGCGCCATCGCCGGCTTCCTCCGCGCCAAGGAAATGGCGCCGGCGATCCTCACCAACTCGTGGGGCGGCGATGGTCCGTTTCCGCCGTCCGGACCGCTCGATCCGTTCGACATCGCCTGGGCCATGGAGATTCTCGACGCCGTCGAACAGGACATTTTCGTCGTCTTCTCCGCCGGCAACGGCAGCTTCACCATCGAACCGCAGGTTCCCGGCGTCCTGGCGGCCGGCGGCACGTTCGCCAGCGCGGCGCTGGAATTGCAGGCATCGAACTACACCAGCGGCTATATGAGCCCCTGGTTTCAGGACGTCATCGTGCCCGACGTGTCCGGTCTGGTCGGCATGTTGCCGCGGGCCCAGTACATCATGTTGCCGATCCCGCCCGGCTGTCAGATCGACGTCGGCCAGAGTCAGCCGGCGCTGCCCCACGATCCCGAGGGCGACGGCACCACGGCGGGCGATGGCTGGGCGCTGTTTTCCGGGACCTCGGCGGCGGCGCCGCAGATCGCCGGTGCGGCGGCGGCGATCCTCGGCGCCAAGCCGGGGCTGAAGCCGGCCCAAGTGACGCAGGCGCTGAAGGCGACCGCGGTGGACGTCACGCTGGGCAGCAACCATCCGCGGTTCAACGTTCAGGCCCACGCCGGGGTCGATGCGGCAACGGGTCACGGTCTGGTCGACGTGGACGCGGCCGTGGCGTTCGCCCTGGCCAACTTCTGACCAACGGACCACCCGCCGCGGCGGGTCCGCTCGAACGGGAGACGCGCGGTCGGCAGCGACCGCGCGTTTCTGCGTCTGGACAACCGCCGGAGCGGCCGCGATATCTGTCGGGCCGTGACGCCGGAAGGGAATTGCGCATGCTCGTCGACAGCCATTGTCATCTGGACTTTCCGGAGTTCGCCAACGAACTCGATGACGTCGTCGCGCGGGCCGGCGAGGCGGGCGTGGCGACGATGCTGACCATCTGCACCCACCTTACCCGGTTTCCGCGGGTGCTGGCGGTGGCGGAACGGTTCGACAACGTCTGGTGCACCGTGGGCATCCATCCGCACGAGGCGGCGTCGGAACCGGAGACGTCGGCGGCGACGCTGGTCCGTCTCGCCGAGCACCCGAAGGTGGTCGGCTTCGGCGAGACCGGCCTCGACTACCACTACCTGCACAGCCCGGCCGAGGCGCAGCAGCGGAGTTTCCGCGCCCACATCGCGGCGGCACGGTCGGCACAGTTGCCGCTGGTCGTGCACACCCGCGAAGCCGACGCCGATACCGCCCGGATCCTCGCGGAGGAGATGGGGCAGGGGCCCTTTCCGGGCCTGCTGCATTGCTTCAGCTCGACGCGACAACTTGCTGAAACCGCAGTCGATCTCGGCTTCTCCATCTCCTTCGCCGGCATCGTCACCTTCAAGAAGGCCGAGGCCCTGCGCGAGACCGCGGCGGCGCTGCCGCTGGACCGCATCCTGGTGGAGACCGACGCGCCGTACCTGGCGCCGGTGCCGAAGCGCGGCAAGCGCAACGAGCCGGCGTTCGTCCACCACACCGCCGCCGAGGTCGCCCGGATCCGCGGCATGGCGCTCGACGACCTGGCCGCGGCGACGACCGACAACTTCTTCAGATTGTTCAGAAAAGCCGCATGAGGGTAACCATCCTCGGATCCGGCGCCTCGAGCGGGACGCCGGCCATCGACTGGGGCTGGGGGGCGTGCGATCCCGCCAACCCGAAGAACCGGCGGACGCGACCGGCGATCCTGGTGGACGACGGCACGACGCGGCTGCTGGTCGACACGCCGCCGGATTTGCGCGAACAACTGCTGGCGGCGGGCGTCGCGACGGTGGACGCGGTGCTGTACACGCACGCGCACGCCGACCATCTGCACGGTATCGACGATCTCCGGGCGATCAACCGGATGCGCAACGCGCCGCTGGATGTCTATGGCGACACGCGGACGCTGGCCATCATCGGCGCGCGGTTTCCCTATGTTTTCGAACCCTTGGATGCCGGGGCGCGGTTCTACTACAAGCCGACGCTGACACCGCACGCCATCGGCGACGGCGACGCGTTGGACATCGGCACGATTCCGGTCGCGGTGATCGAGCAGAGCCACGGGTTTTCCCGGACGTTCGGCTTTCGCTTCGGGCCGGTGGCGTACACGACGGACGTGGTGGAGCTGCCCGAGCATGCGTTTTCGCTGCTGGCGGGCGTGCGCGTCTGGATCGTCGGCACGCTCACCGACCGGCCGCACCCGACGCACTGCGACGTGGACAAGGCGCTGGCGTGGTTCGCCCGCGTCGGCCCTGAGCGCGGCGTGCTGACCCATCTCGGCGGCGCGTTGGACCACGAAACGCTGGCGGCGCGGCTGCCCGCCGGCATCGAACCGGCCTGGGACGGCATGGTCATCGAGGCGTAACCGCCTGCTTCGACGGGCGTTATTATTTGCCATAATATATCTTATGCGACTTTAAGACGCCGGTGCGTATCGGCCGGCGCGTATCGCGTGGACTTGGACTGCCCACCGCCGTTCCAGGCCGAGCTTGCGCAGTGTCGCCCCTGCCGGGGCTGGCGCCGGGCCCCCCTTTGACGGTTGGCAGCGACCGCCAGGTCTGGCATGACGGTTGGAATGGACGGGGATATTCGGCGGTTGTTGGCGATCATGGCGCGGTTGCGGGATCCCGTGGGCGGCTGCCCTTGGGACGTGGAGCAGACGTTCGCCAGCATCGCCCCCTACACCATCGAGGAAGCTTACGAGGTGGCCGACGCCATCGCCCGCGGCGACCTGGCCAACCTGCGCGACGAGCTCGGGGATCTGCTGCTGCAGGTGGTGTTCCACGCGCGCATGGCCGAGGAGACCTGCGCCTTCGCCTTCGCCGACGTGGTCGCGGCCATCTGCGACAAGATGGAGCGCCGGCACCCGCACGTCTTCGCCGACGCCGTGGTCGACTCGGCGGCGGCACAGACGCGGGCCTGGGAGGAGCAGAAGGCGGCCGAACGGCTGGCCGCCAAGGACGCGGTCGCCGACATGGAACCGCACAGTGCGCTGGACGGCGTGCCGCTGGCGCTGCCGGCGACGACGCGGGCGGCGAAGCTGCAGAAGCGCGCGGCTCGGGTCGGCTTCGACTGGCCGGACGCCACGTCGGCGCTGGCCAAGTTTGCCGAGGAAGCGGACGAGCTGGCGTTGGAGATGGCCGACGGCGCCGACCGGGACCGGCTGGAGGACGAGCTGGGCGACCTCCTGTTCACCTGCGTCAACGTCGCCCGCAAGCTGGATCTCGATCCCGAGGCGGCGCTGCGCCGGGCCAATGCCAAGTTCGAGCGCCGCTTCCGTCGCATCGAGGCGCTGGCGGCGGCGGCCGGCGACACACCGCTTGCGGCGATGACCCTGGACGAATTGGAGGCGCTCTGGCAGCGCGCCAAGGCCGACGAGTGACGGCTCAGCGCAGCAGGCGGATCAAGCTCGAGGTGTCCCAGCGGCCGCCGCCGCGTTGCTGGATCTCGGCGTAGAACTGGTCGACCAGCGCCGCGACGGGCAGCCGGGCGCCGTTGCGCCGCGCCTCGGCGAGGCAGATGGCCAGGTCCTTCCGCATCCAGTCGACGGCGAAGCCGAAGTCGAAGCGGTCGTCGAGCATGGTGGCGGCGCGATTGTCCATCTGCCACGACTGGGCCGCACCCTTGGCGATCACGGCGACGGCCTTCTCGGCGTCGAGGCCGGCGCGGCCGGCGAAGGCGAGCGCTTCCGCCAACCCCTGCACCAGCCCGGCGATGCAGATCTGATTGACCATCTTGGTGAGCTGGCCGCTGCCGATCGGCCCCATCAGCGTGACGGCGCGGGCGTAGGCGGCGAGCACCGGTTGGGCGCGGGCGAACGGCGCGTCCTCGCCGCCGACCATCACCGTGAGCTGCCCCGCTTCGGCACCGGCCTGGCCGCCGGAGACCGGCGCGTCGAGAACGTGCACGCCCGTTTTGGCGCCGACGGCTGCCAGCTCGCGCGCCAAGTCGGCCGAGGCGGTGGTGTGGTCGATGAGGATGGCGCCGGCGGTCATGCCGGCGAAGGCGCCCTGCTCGCCCAACACTACGCCGCGCACGTCGTCGTCGTTGCCGACGCAGACCATTACCAGATCGGCATCGCGGGCCGCGTCGGCCGGGGTTTCGGCGACCCGGCCGCCATGCTCGGCGACCCAGCGCGCGGCGCGGCTCCGGGTGCGGTTGTAGACGGTGACCGCATGGCCGGCCCGGATCAGGTGCCCGGCCATGGGATACCCCATGACGCCGAGACCGAGAAAACTCGCACGGACAGTGGACATCGGTCATTTCCTCCCAGTTTGGTTGACGGTGCCGGCTCAGGCGGCGGCTCAGGTGGCGGCATCCAGGGCGGTGCGCAGGCGCTCCCAGTTCGGCCGGTCGGGCGCCAGCAGCACCGTCTCCGGCATCAGTCGCGGCTCCGGCCGGTAGGGTCGTCCGTCCTCCACCAAGGCGGCATGGCCGCCGGCCTCGGCGTGGATCAGCACCCCGGCGGCATGGTCCCACGGCTTCAGACGGCGATAGCGGGCGAAGTCGAGCCGGCCCCGCGCCAGGTCCATGTATTCCTGGCCGGTGCAGCCATAGCGGACGATCTCCCCCGGCCCGTCCTGCAGGCCCGCGGCGATACGGGTGCGGAGCCGTTTGCCGAGGGTGTAGCCGAGCGAGCCGCGCATCTCGGCGAGCGGTCGCGGCGACGACAACCACAGGCGGTGCGCCTCGGCGTCGCCGGTCCAGGCCCCCTGCCCCGCGACGGCCCAGATCATGCGGTCGGTCAGCGGATCGAGGATCCAGCCGGCGCGGGTCTCGCCACCAACGCAATAGGCGACGATGACGGCGAAGCACGCCTCGCCGCGGACGAAATTGGCGGTGCCGTCCACCGGATCGACCAGCCACACCGGCGCCTCGCCGGCAAGTCGGCCGAGCAGGTCCGGGTCCGCCGCCGCCGCCTCCTCGCCAACCACCAGCGAGCCCGGCACCAGCGCCGGCAGCCGCGCCGCCAGCGCCCGTTCGGCCTCGACATCGGCCGTGGTCACCAGGTCCTGCGGCCCGGATTTCTCGCTGATGTCCGCCGCCGCCAGCCGGCGAAACCGCGGCAGGACTTCGGCCGCGGCGACCTCCCGGATCAGGGCCGCAACCGCCGCCACATCGGGATCCATCAAGACCTCGTCGTGTTGCCCATGCAGATGGTCGTCGCGCGATCGCCGGCCGGTCGGGCGCTCAGCCGGTGCCGGTCGGCCGCACGCCGCGATGGTCGAAGCGAGCGGCATCCGCCGGTGTCAGGCGGACGCGCAAGCGCACCCCGTCGGCGCTCTCGGTTCGCTGCAACACATGACCGTGATCGTAGAGCCAGGCGAGCGTCCGTCCGTCGCCGTGGGCGAGCGAGACATCGATGACCGGCATCCGTTCGGCCAAGCGAGCGTCGAGCACCGCCGTGAGCTCCGCACAGCCCTCGCCGGTCTTCGCCGACAGGGCCACGATCGCAACGTTGCTGCGCTTCACCCGTCCGATCCGCTCCTGCAGATCCGCGCCGGCCAGCAGGTCGATCTTGTTCAGCACCTCGACAAGCCGACCCTCGATCTCGTCGCCGAGCCCCAGTTCGAGCAGGACCGTGAGCACGTCGGCCTTCTGCTGCTCGGTCTCCGGATGCGCGATATCGCGGACGTGGAGGATCACGTCGGCCTCGGTCACCTCTTCCAGCGTCGCGTGGAAGGCCTCGACCAGTTCGTGCGGCAGGTTGGAGATGAAGCCCACGGTGTCCGACAGGATGACGGTCTGCCCCGACGGCAGGTCTAGACGCCGCATGGTCGGATCGAGGGTCGCGAAGAGTTGGTCGCGCGCCTCGACCTGCGCCGCGGTCAGCCGGTTGAAGAGGGTCGATTTGCCGGCATTGGTGTAGCCGACCAGGGCGACGATGGGGAACGGCACGCGCCGGCGCGCCTGCCGGTGCAGGCCGCGGGTCCGCTTGACGTCCTGCAACTCGCGTTTGACGCGCGCGATGCGTTCGCCGATGAGCCGGCGGTCGGTCTCCAGCTGGGATTCGCCGGGGCCGCCCATGAAGCCGAAGCCGCCACGCTGCCGCTCCAGGTGGGTCCAACTCCGCACCAGGCGGCTGCGCTGGTAGGTGAGCGCCGCCAGTTCCACCTGCAGACGGCCTTCGGCGGTGCGCGCCCGCTCCCCGAAGATCTCGAGGATCACGCCGGTCCGGTCGATGACCTTGCAGGTCCAGGCCTTTTCCAGGTTTCGCTGCTGCACCGGGGTGAGCGCCGAATCGACGATGACGACGGCGATCCGGGTCTCCGCATCCTCCTGCGCCGCGCCGATCAGCGCAGCGAGACGCTCGACGGTGCCGGTGCCGAACAACGTCGCCGGCCGGATCTTCGGCACGTTGATGACTTCGCCGTGGGCCACGGTCAGGCCGATGGCAGCCGCAAGTCCTTCGGCCTCGGCGAGAACCGATTCGGCCTCGCGGCCGTCACCGGACGCCTCGATCGACAGGCGTGGGTGGAGGACGACGCAGCTTCCGGCGCCGCCATTGGGCAGCGCCGCGCCCGGATGACGCGACGGGTCCGTGCTCACTCCTCCGCCGTCGTCTCCTTGTCCGGTTCGAACAGGTGAACCTGGACGGATGGCATTACCGTGGAGATCGCGTGCTTGTAGACTAACTGGGTGTGCCCGTCGCGACGCAGCAAAAGAGAAAAATTGTCAAACCACGTCACGATCCCCTGGAGCTTCACCCCGTTGACAAGAAAGATGGTGACCGGCGTTTTGTTTTTTCGGATGTAGTTCAGGAACACGTCCTGTACGTTCTGCGGCTTTTCGGAGGACATCGGGCTCATCTCTCTTCTTTTCTGCACAAAAACAGGCATCGCATTCTCGACGGTGCGCCCTCGCTGATCGGCGACCGACGGGCTCTCGCGTCCCCTCCCCCGAACTTCGCCGGCACAGCCCCGGCACCGCTCATTTCACTCGCACTCTAGAGCCTCATCAGCATGTTGGAAAGTGCGATACAATCACAGGCGTGCAGTGTCGGCGGGTGCACGTCGAACTCGCCAGCGGCGGGGGCCTCGGCGCGAACGAGCACCGGCACACACCCTGCCCTCGTTGCGCATTCGAGGTCAATATCCGCGTCGCCGGCGAACCACACGTCGGGGCCCGGCGCAATGCCACTGTCGGCCAGCGCCAGATCGACAGGGATGACCGACGGCTTGTCCTCGGCCGCATCGAAGGCGCCGACGATGCGGCCGAACCAGCGGTCCCAGCCAAGGTGAGCCGCCTCCTGGCGGAGGTAGTCGCCCTTCTTGTTGCTGACCACCGCCAGATAGATGCCGGCGGCGTGCAGCCGCTCGATCAACGCCGCGGCGCCGGGCAGCGGCGTCAGCGTCTCCAGGTGGTATTGGGTGAAGCGGGCATAAAAGATCTCGCCGGCCTCCCGCCAGCGGTCGCCGAACAGTGCCGGATAGCTGTCGCGCATTGAGCCCCGCACCCGTCGGCGAATCTCCTCCATGCTCCACGGCCGCATGCCGAAGCGTTCGAAGACGTGGTTCTGGGCGTCATGGATCGCCCCCCAGCTATCGATCAAGGTGTTGTCCCAGTCGAAAATCACCGCGCGGGGACGGGTGAGATCGGCCGTCATGCGCCGCGATCCGGGCCGGCGCCCATGTGGCGCAGATAACGCTCGAGCAGCCGGCCGCTGACCGGCCCGATGCCGCCCTCACCCACCGGCACGCCGTTGATCCGTACGACCGGCTTGACCCAGGACGTGGTGCTGGTGAGGAACGCCTCGCGGGCGCCCTCGGCCTCGGCGACCGTGAACGGGCGCTCGACGACGGCGAGGCCGAGCTCGGCGGCAATGTCGAGCACGCTCTGCCGGGTGATGCCGGCGAGTATCGCCCGGTCGAGGTGGCGGGTGACCACCTCCCCCGTCGGCGTCACGATCCAGGCGTTGGACGCCGTCCCCTCGGTAATGCGACCGTCGGCGTCGACCAGCCAAGCCTCGTCCGCCCCGGCCTCGATCGCCGCCTGCTTGCCGAGGACGTTGGGTAGCAGGGAGACCGACTTGATGTCGGCCCGCTTCCAGCGCAGATCGTCGGTGGTGATGACGGCGACACCGCGCGCCATCGCCTCCCGGCTCGGCACCGGCAGCCGCCGGGCCATGGCCACGAGCACGCTCTTGGCAGCCTTCGGGAAGGCGTGGGCCCGGGGGGCGACGCCGCGGGTCACCTGCAGATAGACGGCGCCGCAGCCGCCCGCCCGGTTGCGTCGCACCACCTCCTTCAGGATCGGCATCAGCGCCGCGCGGGCCACCGGCCAGGCGATCCGCAGCTCGCCGAGGGACCGATCCAGGCGGTCGAGATGGGCGTCGGCGTCGACGAAGCGGTCGTTGCGCACGGCGATCACCTCGTAGACGCCATCGGCGAACTGGTAGCCGCGGTCTTCGACGTGAACGTGCGCCGCCGCGTACGGGACGTAGCGACCGTCGACGTAAACCACCCTGGTCATGGCAGCCGACCGACCATCAAAAGTATTCGAGCCGTACCGAGAACAGCTTCTCGACGCGGCGCACCGTATCCGGTGCGGCGAACAGCACGACGCGATCGCCGGCCTCGATCACCGTATTGCCCGTGGGCGTGATCACTTGGCCATGGCGAACGATGGCCCCGACCATGACGCCGTCGGGCAGATGGGCTTCCTTGAGGGAAACGCCGGCGAGGCTCGACGTTTCCAGCGCTTCCGCCTCGATCAACTCGCCGAAGCCTTCGCGCAGCGTATGCACGGAGTAGATGCGGCCGCGTCGGACGTGCTGCAGGATCGAGGAGACGGTGATGTTGCGCGGGCTGACGACGACATCGATGCCGAGGGTGGCGATGAGCGGCTCGTAGATGCTCTTGTTGAGCAGCGTGATCGCCCGCTTGGCGCCGTAGCGCTTGGCCAGCATCGACGACAGGATGTTGGTTTCGTCATCATCGGTGATGGCAACGACGGTGTCGGTCGCCTCGACGCTGGCCTCGTCCAGGATCTCCGGATCAAGGACATCGCCGTGCAGGACCACCGACCGGCCGAGCATGCTCGCCACCAGGGCGGCCCGCTCGACGCTGCTCTCGATGATCTTGGCGTTGATCCAGGGATAGTCGCGCTCGATCCCCTGCGCCAGCAACAGGGCGATATTGCCGCCACCGCAGATCAGCAACCGCTTGGTTTGCGGCTCCTCATGTCCGAACGCCACGAGCGCCTGCGTCACCTGCTCGGTCTCGACGACCACGTAGACGTCGTCGCCGGCCGAGATGACGTCGTCACTCCGGAGCCGGACCGGTTGGTCGCCATGGATGAGGCTGACGACGACCAGGTTGAGATTGGGAAACAGCTGGGACAGGCGGCCCACCGGCGTGTTGATGGCCGGACAATTCGCCTCGCAACGAATGCCGAGCAGGCGGACCTTGTCGTCGACCAGCGGGATCATCTCGAAGGCGCCCGGAACCCGCAGCCGCCGCATGATGGCGCGCGCGACCTCGACCTCGGGCGAGATGATGACGTCGATCGGCAGGTGGTCGCGGGAGAACAGGTTGGCCCAGGTCGCATCGAGATAGCTCTGATGCCGGATGCGAGCGATCTTCGTCGGCACCTCGAACAGGGAATGGGCCACCTGGCACGCCACCATGTTCACTTCGTCCGACTGGGTGACGGCGATCAGCATGTCGGCGTCCTCGGCGCCGGCCCGTTGCAGCACGTCGGGGCGCGAGCCGTGGCCGACGACGCCCTGGGCGTCCAGCGTGTCGTTGATGCGACGGATCAGTTCCGGCGACTTGTCGACGACGGTGATGCTGTTGTTTTCCATGGCCAAGTGGCGGGCGATGGTGAAGCCGACCTCGCCGGCCCCGCAGATCACGATGTTCATGGTTCGGCCATTGTCAGAAGGCGGGGAGCGGCAGGCGCCGGGTGATGCGCGTCACGGCCCGACGTTGCGGAACTTCTCGTCGGTCTGGATGCCGAGAGACTTGAGCTTGCGATGCAGCGCCGAACGCTCCATGCCGACGAAGGCCGCGGTGCGCGAAATGTTGCCGCCGAAGCGCGTGACCTGCGCGAGCAGGTATTCGCGTTCAAAGATCTCACGGGCGTCGCGCAACGGCAGGCTCATGATGTCGGTGTTCCGTTCCGGACTGCGGGTGGCGGCGAAATTGCTCTCCAGTTCCGGTGGCAACATGTCGGCACGGATCGGATCGTCGACGCCACCCGGCGCCATGATCAACAACCGCTCGATGATATTGCGCAATTCGCGCACGTTGCCAGGCCATTCGTGGGCCTGCAACGTCGCCATGGCATCGTCGTTCAGCGCCCGCGGCCGATGTCCCTGCGCCTCCGCCGCGCGTTCCATGAAATAGACGGCCAGCAGCGGAATGTCGTCGCGCCGCTCGCGCAGCGCCGGCACCCGCAACGGCACGACGCTCAGGCGATAGAACAGATCTTCGCGGAAGCGGCCGTTGCCGATCTCGGCCGTGAGGTCGCGCGTCGTCGACGCGATGACGCGCACGTCGACATTCACCGGGGTGCTGCCGCCGACGCGCTGGAACACCTGTTCCTGCAACACTCGAACGATCTTGCCCTGACTCTCCAAGGGCATGTCGGCGACCTCGTCGAGATAGAGGGTGCCGTTGTGCGCCGCTTCGAAGGTGCCGATCTTGCGCGGTCCCTCGAGACCATCGATGCCGCCCTCGACCCCGAAGATCTCCATCTCGATCCGCTCCGGCGCCATGGAGGCGCAACTCATGACGACGAACGGGCCTTCGGCGCGGGTCGAGCGCGCATGGATCATCCGCGCGACCACCTCCTTGCCCGAGCCGGCGGGCCCGGTGATCAAGACCCGGCTGTTCGTCGGCGCCACCCGCTCGATGCTTTGGCGGAGCTGATTCATCACCGTCGAGCGGCCGATCATCTCGGTCGGCTGGCTGCCGCGCTGGCGCAACTCCTCGTTCTCGCGGCGCAGCCGCGCCGTCTCGATGGCGCGCTGGGTGACCAGGATCAGGCGATCGGAATTGAACGGCTTTTCGATGAAGTCGTAGGCCCCGAGCTTGATCGCCTGGACGGCGGTCTCGATGGTGCCGTGGCCGCTCATGATGACGATCGGCAGCGCCGGGTGCTCGCGCTTGAGCTGTTCCAGGAGCTGCAGTCCATCCAGCCGGCTGCCCTGCAACCAGATGTCGAGCAGGACCAAGCTCGGCCGCCGCTCCTCGATCGCCCGCAGCGCCGCGTCGCTGTCGTAGGCATCGCGCGAGCCGAAGCCCTCGTCCTCGAGGACGCCGGCGACCAGGATGCAGATGTCCGCCTCGTCGTCGACGATCAGAATGTCCTCGACCTTGGAGCGTCTGACGGTCGACATGATCACCCTTCTCCGATCCCGCCGGTGGCCGGCAAGCCGTTGGCGAGGAACTCACGCGTGCCGGCAAACGCGCCGGCTTCGACCGCATCGGCGGTCGCGGCCGCCGCTCCGTCGCCGCCGTGAAACACGATCGAAACCCGTGCGCCACCCTTTTCGCGATTTTCGATAATCAACTCGGCACCGTGATCTTCCACGATTTTTCGAACGATCGCCAGTCCCAGCCCTGTCCCACCGGCCCGGGAGGTCACATAGGGCTCGGTCAACCGGTCGCGCAGGCTGTCTGGCAAGCCCGGCCCATCATCCTCGATCACCAAGCGGATGCGGTCGGCGCCCTGGGGGTCGCGATCCTGGTTGAGAACCGCGCGAATGACTCCGTCGACGGGGCTGTCGTCGTCGTCCGTGCCGCGCTCGGAGATCGCCTCGGCGGCATTTTTCAACAGGTTGGTCAGCGCTTGGGCGATCTGCCGACCATCGCAGCGCAGTTTGACCTCGGAGCGCGGCAGGTCAAGCTCGAAGCGGATGCGGGGCGAGCGCGTGCGTTCCAGGAACACCGCCTGGCGGAGAAGTTCACTGAGATTCTCCATTTTCGGGTCGGGTCGCGGCATCCGCGCGAACGAGGAAAACTCGTCGACCATGCGCCTTATATCCTCGACGCGCCGAACGATCGTATCGACGCACGCCTTGAAGGTGTCGCGCTCGCTTTCGATCTGCCCGGCGTATTTGCGGTTCAGGCGTTCGGCCGCGAGCTGGATAGGCGTCAACGGGTTCTTGATCTCGTGCGCCACTCGCCGGGCGACATCCGCCCAGGCGGCGGTGCGTTGCGCGGCCACCAGTGGCGTGATGTCGTCAAAGGTGGCGACGAAGCCGACCACCTGATTGCGCAGCCGTTCGGCAACGATGCGGACGAAGAAGGTGGCCGGGCGGCCGTCGCGAACGATGACGATCTCGGACTCCCAGGTGCGATCCGGCGACACACGCGCGGTGTCGACGAGTTTCCCCATCTCCGGCGCAATGTCCCGCAGCGGCGCGCCGATTCGTTCCTCCAGTTCGGTGCCCAGAAGCTCCGAGGCCGAGCGGTTCGGCAGATTGATCCGGCCGTCGCGATCGAGGCCGATGACGCCGGCCGAGACACCGCTCAACACCGCTTCGGTGAACTGCCGGCGCTCATCCAATTGCCGATTGGCGACGACCAGGCTGTGGCGCTGCGTCTCCAACTGACCCGTCATGCGATTGAACGCGCGCCCCAGAGTGTCGAGTTCCTCGACCGTGTGGCTGGTGTCGACGCGGACACCGAGATCGCCCTTGCGGATCCGGTCGGCGGCGATGATCAGGTCGCTGACCGGTTTCGAGATCTGACCGGAAAGGGTCAGGCCCGTCCAGACGGCGGCGAGCAACAGCAGCAGGGTCATCACCGCGAAGATGGCGACGAACATCCACAGCAAACCCTCGCGCCGTTCCTCCAGCCCCTTGTAGATCGAAACCGCCTGCGCGGTCTGCTCGATATGTGACAGCACGTCCACGTCGACGAAGCGACCAATCACCAGATAGGCATCGGGGAAGCCGGCGAGCCGGACGAGCGCGCGCGCCCGATCCTCGCTCTCCGTCGCCAGCATTGCCACGAGCCCCCGGTCGGCGAGATCGATATCGCGGCCGGAGATCAAGCCGAGGTCGAGCTCCAGGCTGAGGCTGAGCGGCGTCCGCGCCAGGACGCGGCCGTTGCTGTCGAAGACCAGCGCTTCCGGCAGCGAACGCAGGTTGGCCTGCAACGACAGGCGATGACTGAACAGGCGCGGATCGCTCATCAACTCGGCGGCGTCGCGATTGAGATCGTTGGCCATGGCGAAGGCCTCGGCGACGATTCCCTGGCGATGTTCCTTCAGGTAGGACTGGGCAACCGCATTGGAGGCGAGGACGGCGGTGCGCACCTGATCGCTGAACCACGTCTGCAGGCCAATGCCGCCGAACAGCACGGAAAATGCCGCCACCAGCACCGCCGGCGTGACCGCCACCAGGCTGAAGATCACCACCATGCGGACGAGCAGGCCCGAGCCGGCGAGGCCGCGGCGGCGCTCTGCCCACAGGCGCATCAGTCTCACCGTGACCAGCGCGCCGAGGACGAGGACGAACGCCAAGTCGAGCAGGAACAGAATGCGGATGGTCTCGATGCTGGTCCCGCCGGTGCCGGAATCGCTCAGCGCGACGGCCGTGGCGATGCCCGACGCGACCGCCGCCGCGGTCAGCGCGAACGCGAGGATTCTATAGACGCCCGCGCGCTTCGGCGAGCCGTCGGCAGCCGACAGGGTCGACGTCGCGACGCCGTCTGACATGGTCGTCATCGCGGTCCACCACGAACGACGGGAATGCTGAGGTCGCGGATCTTCTTGCGCAGCGTGTTGCGGTTCAGCCCGAGCACCTCGGCGGCGCGGATCTGATTGCCGCGGGTGGCGTCGAGTGCCAACATGATCAACGGTCTTTCGACTTCCCGCAAGACGCGGTCGAACAAGCCGGGCGCCGGCAGGGAGTCGCCGTGCGCCTCGAAGTAGGCCCGCAAGTGGCGCTCGACGGAGGCACCGAGGCCGTCGGCGTCGGGTTCGGAGCGCGCCGCCGGTGCGCCCGCCAGTTCGGCTTCGATGATGTCGATGCCGATGATTTCCTCGGAGTAGAGAGCGGCGAGGCGCCGGATCATGTTCTCCAGCTCGCGCACATTGCCCGGCCAGCGATAGGCCTGCAGCCGCTCCATCGCCAACGAATCGACGATCTTCGGCGGCAGGCCTTCGTCCTGCGCCTTGGCGAGGAAGTGGCGGGCGAGTTCGGGAATGTCCGACGACCGCTCGCGCAACGGCGGCACCCGAATCGGCACGACGCTGAGCCGGAAGTAGAGGTCCTCGCGGAACAATCCCTGCTGGATCAATTGGCCGAGATCGCGATGCGTCGCGGCGATGATCCGGACATTGGCGCGGATCGGCACCCGGCCGCCGACGGTGGTGTACTCGCCCTCCTGCAGGACGCGCAGCAGGCGCGTCTGCGCCTCCGCCGGCATGTCGCCGATCTCGTCGAGAAACAGCGTGCCGCCCTCGGCCTGTTCGAAGCGACCCACACCCCGGTGCGTGGCACCGGTGAACGATCCCTTCTCGTGACCGAACAGCTCGCTCTCGATCAACTCCCGCGGGATCGCCGCCATGTTGATGGCAACGAACGGGCCGTCGCGCCGTTTGCCGTAGGTGTGCAGGGCGCGCGCCACCAGCTCCTTGCCGGTGCCGGACTCGCCGCTGATCAGGACCGTCAGGTCGGTCCCCATCAGGCGGGCCAGCGTCCGGTAGATCTCCTGCATCGACGGCGACCGACCGATCAGCGGCAAGCCGACTTCTCCACCCCCGAGCTCCGAGCGCGGGTTTGCCGCGACCGCCTTCAAGGGCTCGAGCGCCCTCTTAACGACGCCGACTAACTCATTGATGTCAAAAGGCTTCGGCAGGTACTCGAATGCTCCACGCTCGGCCGCCTTGACGGCCGTCAGCAGCGTGCTCTGGGCGCTCATCACGACGACGCGGATCTCCGGGCGGATCTTGCGGATGCGCGGCACCAAGTCGAGGCCGTTGCCGTCCGGCATCAACACATCGGTGATTACGACGTCGCCTTGGCCGTCGCTGATCCACCGCCACAGCGTGGCGACGTTGCTGGTCGCCCGGACGACGAAGCCGGCGCGTTCGAGGGCGCGGCTGACCACCGTCCGAATGGACGGATCATCGTCGGCAACGAGGACCGTGGCGCCCGTCATGCCGAAACCCGGCGGGGAGTCATCGCCAACATGACGCGAAAGACGGTGCGCCCCGGCCGGCTCTCGAACTCGATGACGCCGCCATGGTCACCGATGATCTTGGCGACCAGCGCCAGCCCGAGGCCCGTCCCTTTTGGCTTGGAACTGACGAACGGATCGAACAGGTGCGGCTTCAGGTCTTCGGGAATGCCCTCGCCATTGTCCTGGATGCTGACCATGAGCGGCAAGTGGACGCGCTCGCGGCGTCCCGGTGCGGCGAACCGCACGCCGTGCCGATAGGCCGTGGTGATGGCGATCTCGGCACCCGCCTCCGGCGCCGCTTCGACCGCGTTCTTCACCAGGTTCAGGAATACCTGCACCAGTTGATCGTGATCGCCGTAGACGGCCGGCAGCGACGGATCGTAAGCCTCCACCCAACGCACGTGGCGGCCGAAGCTGCTCTCGGCCAGCAAGCGAACCCGGTTCAATACCTCATGGATGTTGATGGCGCTCCGCTGCATCGCCCCGCCCGAGTCGAACACCTCCAGCCGATCGACCAGCGAGCACACGCGGTCGGCCTCGTCGCGGATCAGCTGGGTCAGCGGACGGTCCGGCAGGGAGACGCTCTGTTCGAGAAGCTGCGCGGCCCCGCGAATGCCGGCGACCGGGTTCTTCACCTCGTGCGCCAGCATTGCCGCCAGCGCGACGACCGAGCGGGCGGCACCGCGATGGGTCAGCCGGCGGTCGATCTGCGCCGCGATCGAGCGCTCGTGCAGTGACAGGACGACGGCGCCGGGCAGTTCCGGCAACGGCGCCGCGTGGATGTTGACCAGATGCTCGCCGATGCGCGGGCTCGACAGCGTCACGTGGTTCTCGGAGACGGGATGGCCGACGTCCAGGACCTGCCGCACCAGGGAAAACAGGGGACTGTCCTCGGGCACCAAATCCTGCAGCCGGGTTCCGCGCAGGTGCGCCGCGCTGCCGCGCAGGACGTCCTGCGCCGCTTCGTTGACGTAGAGGATCGTCCCGGCGGCATCGACGACGACGACGGCCGTCGCCAAGGCCGACAGGATCGCCTCCGCGCCGATCTCGGGCGAGGGCGGCGGCTCCAACTGGACGACCTTTTTGGGCACAGGCACGCGTCCTCACGCCGCCAAACGGTCGATCGCCGGCCGATAGAACGCGTGGATCATCGCCTGCACCGTCTCCGGATCGGTCTCGCGCATGATCTCCGAGCGGAACCGCGCCGCCCCCGGAAGTCCGTGGGAATACCACGCCACATGCTTGCGCGCCGCCCGCATGCCGACATCGCGACCGTAATGCTCGAGCATCGCCTCGTAGTGCTCGAGCACCACATCGCGCTGCTCGGCCAGGGACGGATCGGCAACGCGATGGCCGGTCGCGAGAAAGCGGGCGACCCGACGGATCAGCCAGGGGCGACCATAGGTGCCGCGGCCGATCATCACGGCATCGGCGCCCGATTCGGCGAGCACGGCGACCGCGTCGTCCTCGTCACAGATATCGCCGTTGGCGATGACGGGGATCGATACCGCCTCCTTCACCCGGCGAATGAACGACCAGTCGGCGCGGCCATTGTAGAACTGGCAGCGGGTTCGCCCGTGGACCGTCACCGCCCGCGCGCCACAGGCCTCGGCGATCCGGGCGAGTTCCGGCGCGTTGCGCGACGCATCGTCCCAGCCGGTGCGCATCTTCACGGTCACCGGCACGTCGACCGCCGCCACCACCGCGGCAATAATCTCCTGCGCCCGGCACGCCTGGCGCATCAGTGCCGCCCCGGCCGCACCGTTGGTCACCTTCTTCGCCGGGCAGCCCATGTTGATGTCGATCAGATCGGCGCCCTGGTCACGACAGAGCCGTGCGGCATCGGCCATGGTCGGCGCATCACAGCCGGCGATCTGAATCGCCATCGGCCGCTCGTCCGGCGCCGCCACCGAGCGCCGGAACGTCTTCCGTCTCTCCTGGATCATCGCCCGGCTGGCAATCATCTCCGACACCACGAGGCCGGCGCCGAACCGGCTGACCAGGCGGCGGAACGGCAGGTCGGTGACCCCGGACATCGGCGCCAGGATCACCGGCCAACGCAACTCAACATCGCCAATGCGAAACGTCATTCGGCACTCCCACCGCAAGGTGCTTATTAGATAGGCATCTGCGTCGAGACGCAACGGGTTGCCTGCTTCCGATGCAACATCGCGGTCGACGCCCGAAGGTCAGGCCAGCAACACGTCGGTGACGAACTTGACGCCGGGATAACCGAGCGTGAGCAAGAGATAGGCGACGAGCACGTAGCGCGCCGCCTGGCGGCCGCGCACGCCGGTGCGCCAGTGGGCGAGGAGCACGCCGCCGATCAGCACGAAGGCCAAGAGCGTGAGAATGGTCTTGTGGTCGAAGGGAACCAGCGACCCCGTCTCCCGCCAGGTCAACGCGAGGCCGGTGGCGACGCCGACGGCGAGCACCGCCTCCCCCACCAGCAGCAGCCGAAACACCAAGCGGTCACAATCGCTGACCGACGGCAGCAGCCGCGTCAAGGCCGTCGGCCGCTTCCGTTTCAGCGCCCGCTGTTGCAGACAGGCCGCGACCGCCGCCGCCGCCGCCAGCGTCACGAGCGCGTAGGTGGCAACGGCGACGGCGATGTGGGTGACGATCCATGCGGCCTCGGCGTCGCCGGCCACCAGCGGCCGTCCCGGCGCATGCTGCCAAACGGTGGCCAGCAAGCCGAGCACGACCAGGGTGCCACTGACGATCGGCGTCAACCGCCAAGCTTGCGGGGTGACCGCGGCGATGAGGAGGAACAGCACCGAGGTGGCGGCGATGCTGACCCAGAGGGCGGCGGCGAAGCTTGTCTGCCAGGGCCCGGCAAGTTGGACACCGGCCCGCACCAGCGCGCCCGCCGCGGCGAGGCCGACCAGCACCCAGAACAGCGTGTCGCGCGCCGGCAAGCGGCGCAACGCCTGGAGCGACGCCGGCACCATGGCCGCCACCGCGGAGAGATTCAGAACCACGAAATCCATGCCGCGGAAGTATGGCAGAACCGCCGGCGGGTGCAACGGCCTGCCGCGGGGGCTACCGGTGCGGAGCTGCCGATGCGCGGCTTGGCAAGACGCCGGGCGGCGGCTACCGTGGTGGTTGTCCCGTTCGGGACGACGCCCACGACCCCCCTGGGTGATGCCCGCATGTCGACCCTCGCCCTGATCGTTGCCGGCGGACACGGCAGCCGCTTCGGCACCGCACTGCCGAAGCAATACCAGCGGCTTGGCGGTGTCGCCTTGATCCGCCATACGCTCACGGCCTTTCTGTCGCATCCGCAGGTCGACGCGGTGCGCGTGGTGATCGCCGCCGATGCCGTCGACGTCTATCGGGCGGCAACGGCGGGGCTTCCCCTGCTGCCGCCGGCGTTCGGCGGCCACTCGCGCCAGCAGTCGGTGCTGAACGGGCTGGAGAGCGTGGCCGATGCACCGCCGCGATCGGTGCTGATCCACGACGCGGCGCGGCCGTTCGTCTCCGCGGACGTGATCTGCCGTGTTCTCGACGGACTGGCGAACTGGCCCGGGGCGATCCCGGCGGTCCCGGTCCAAGATACGTTGAAGCGGGCCACGCCCGGCGATGAGCCGCCACGGATTGCCGCAACGGTCGAGCGCAGCGGCCTGTGGCGGGCGCAGACACCGCAGGGCTTCCGCTTTGCAGAGATCCTGGCGGCGCACCGGGCGCTCGCCGGCACCGACTGCACGGATGATGCGCAGGTGGCCGAGCGCCATGGCTTGGCGGTGGCGCTGGTACCGGGAGACGAGGATAATCTGAAAGTGACGACCCGTGACGACCTGGATCGCGCCGCGCGGATCCTCGCGGCCAAGGCTGAGACCCGGACCGGGTTCGGCTTCGACGTGCATCGCTTCGGCCCTGGCGACCACGTCATGCTGGCCGGCGTCGCCGTGCCCCATGATGCCGGTCTGCTGGGACACTCCGACGCCGACGTTGCCCTGCATGCCCTCACCGACGCGGTGCTCGGGGCGATCGCCGACGGCGACATCGGCCAGCATTTTCCGCCGAGCGATCCGCAGTGGAAGGGCCAGGCCTCGGACGTGTTCCTGCGCGACGCCGCCGCGCGGGTGCGGGCCGCGGGCGGGGACATCGTCAACGTCGACGTGACGATCGTCGCCGAACGACCGCGCATCGGCCCGCACCGGGCGGCGATGACGGCGCGCGTCGCCGACATTCTCGGCATCACGCCGGGGCGCGTCGGCATCAAGGCGACGACGACGGAGGCCCTTGGGTTCACCGGCCGCGGTGAAGGCATCGCCGCCCAGGCGGTCGCCACCGTCTGCGTGCCAAGGTTGGCGTAGCCGCGTCAGGCGCCGGCCGTCTCTCCGGCGATCCAATCGAGAAACGCCGGGTTGCCGGCGGCGATCGGCAGCGCGACCACGCAGGGGCAGCTGTAGCTGTGCAGCGCCGTCACCCGCGCGACCACGCGATCGACGAGATCGGCACGGCTTTTCAGGATGAGCGGCACCTCGGACTCCTCCTGGACGGCGCCCTCCCACCAGAACAGCGACGTGATCCCAGCCAGCACGTTCGCGCAGGCCGCCAAGCGTTCGGCAACCAGGGTACGCCCGATCACCGTCGCCTCCTCGCGGGATGACGTCGTCACGTAGATCAGAACCATGTCCATCGTTGGCTTCTCCCCTCGTGTCCCGTCGGTGGTGGCCAAGCATAGCACGCACGACGGTCGCCGCCGCGAAGCCGATGACGTTCGGCCGCTGCCCATTGGCTGCGGGCAAAGCAGCTCGCAGCCGTTCATCGTGGCGCTGATGTCCAAACTGCTCGACGGGACAGGGCGACGAGACCGACCTCGAGATCGGCACCGGCCCGGTTCCCATGCTGCGGTCCTGAGCCAACTCGCCCGCCGTGTCCACGCCATCGAAATCGTCCCGGCCGTGGCCGAGATCGGCCGAGCGCTGGCCGCCCTGCTCGCCCTGCATGCGGGCTTCACGGTCGTGGTCGGTACGGCGGCGCGGCTGAAATACGCTCCGGTCCGATCGACGGCGACGGGTCGATCGAACGAAGATTGCGCCGGGGTACGGGCGACCGTTACCCGTCGACCCGCTTCAGGACGCCACTGAAGCGTTTGACTTCGCGCCCCTGATGCAGGCGCGAGAATTCCAGACGAAGACCACCGTCGGTCAGAGTGCGGTCGTACTGTTGCAGGTCGTAGCCGCCGGACTCGTCGATGAGCAGGGAGTAGACCGTCAGCGTGTCGCCATAAATCGTCGCCCAGACGTAGGGATCGCCCTTCAGCGGATTCAACGGCACGCGGTTGCCGAACATGTCCTTGCGCATCGCCGAACCGAAGACGTTCGGACGATTGCTCCGCTCGAACTCGATCGTGTAGGACTTGCGACTGAAGCTGCCGTTGGTCGGGATCGACGTGGTCCAGCTGACGGTGAAGCCTTCGTTGCGCTTCTCGATCGTCACCGAGATGTCCCGCCGTGTCAGGCCCTCGGCATCCCCCTGGATCGCGGTGCCTTGATAGCGGCCGACAAAAGGATCGATGTCCGCTGCGTGGACCGGCGTGCCGACGGCGCCGAGAGATACCAGCAACAGCGCGGCCACCATCAACCAGCGGATCATCTTACCGTCTTCATGTTACCATCGTCATACCGTCTTGCCGCCAAGCCACCGGCAAAAGCCTCCACCACGACCGGACGCTGATGCAGGCGGTTGGTCGGAGCGGCCGGATTCGAACCGGCGACCCCTACACCCCCAGTGTAGTGCGCTACCAGGCTGCGCCACGCTCCGCCACCGTCGCGACTATACTCCCGCCCAGGCCATGGCCGCAACACGCCGACGGAAAGGACCGGTTTTAGCAGCCCGGGTCGTCGATCAGCCGGCGGATTTCTTCCAGGTCGTCGAGAACGGCGCGCAAGGCCGCGCGCGTCTCCGGGCTGAGATCGACGTTAGGGGCGTCACCGGCGGCGTCACCGCACTCCGGCCCAGCGCCTTCGCCGGCGCCGTTCTCGGCCCCGTTCTCCCGCAGCACCTTCTGGGCACCGCGGATGGTGTAGCCCTGACCGTAGAGCAGATCGCGGATCCGGCGAATCGCGGCGATGTCCCGAGGACGGTAATAGCGCCGGCCGCCGCCCCGCTTCAGCGGGCGGATCTGCGGGAACCGGGTCTCCCAGAAGCGCAGCACGTGCTGCGGAACGTCGAGTTCATCCGACACCTCGGCGATTGTGCGGAACGCTTCGGGCGACTTGCCCGCAGATCTTCGGACATCCGGGTCCGGGAGGGACGATTCAGCCATTCTCACAGGGGCGTATCGGGCTCACAGGGCGTGTCGGGCTCACAGGGGCGATAGGGCTCACAGGGGCGTATCGGGCGAGCGCTCTTGGTTGATGCGGTTCTTGAGCACCTGGGACGCACGAAACACCAGCACCCGTCGCGGCAGGATCGGGACCTCCTCGCCGGTCTTCGGATTGCGGCCGACACGCTTTCCCTTCTGGCGCACCGCGAAGGTGCCGAACGACGAGATCTTGACGGTCTCGGATCGCTCGAGAGCGGCCGCGATCTCTTCCAGGATGGCTTCCACCAGATCCGCCGATTCGTTCCTCGACAAACCGACTTCCTGGTAAACAGCCTCACTCAAGTGGGCACGCGTAATGGTGTTCTGGACCATTGCCGGCCCCCCCCGATCGCAGCCGTTCGTGTAGGGTATCGTCCCGCCAGAAAACCGTCAATGTCAAAGGTTTGTCGGTCTTTTCATGACGTGACGCAGTTGTTGGACTTGGCGCCGTCGCGGCTACCAGCGGATCAGGGCGGCGCCCCACGACAGCCCACCACCGATGGCCTGCGTCAGCAGCAGGTCGCCGCGCTGGATCCGGCCATCCTGAACGGCCTCGTCCAACGCCAACGGGATGGAGGCGGCCGACGTATTGGCATGCCGGTCGACGGTAGCGATAACCTTGCTCGCGTCAACCTCAAGCTTGCGCGCGACGCCCTCAAGGATGCGGATGTTGGCCTGATGCGGGATCAGCCAGTCGACGTCGGCCATGGTCATGCCGCAGGCTTCCACGGCTTCGCGCGATACCGCGGCGAGATTGGTGACGGCATGGCGGAACACTTCCTTGCCGGTCATCCGCAGGTGGCCGACGGTTTGCGTCGACGACGGTCCGCCATCAACGTAAAGGATGTCCCGGTAGCGGCCGTCGCTGTGGAGATGCACCGACAACAGCCCGCGCGCCGAGGCGGCGTCGGCCTCGTCGATCTCGGTCGCCTGCAGGACGACGGCACCGGCGCCATCGCCGAACAGCACGCACGTCGACCGGTCCTCCCAGTCGAGGATCCGCGAGTACGTCTCCGCGCCAATCACCAGGGCCGTTCGCGCCAGTCCGGTCTTGAGGAAGCTGTCGGCGACGGCGAGACCGAAGACGAAGCCGGCACAAACGGCCTGAACGTCGAAGGCCGCGCCGCCAATGGCGCCGATCTCACTCTGGATCCGGGTCGCCGTGGCCGGGAAGGTGTGGTCCGGCGTGGTCGTGGCGACGATGATGAGGTCGACGCCTTCGGCGTCGACGCCCGAGGCGGCGAGGGCCCGCTCCGCCGCCCGAGCGCCGAGATCCGACGTCATCTGTCCGGCGGCGGCGATGTGCCGCTGGTGGATCCCCGTTCGCTGGACGATCCACTCGTCCGAAGATCCGACGTCGTTCGACAACTCGGCGTTGGTGACGATGCGGTCCGGCAGATAGGCACCGCACCCGAGAACCTTGGACCGGCGTATTGTCATGAGTTGGACGCGAGGCTCGTGATTTCGGGGCGGGCCCCACGCATCAGCTCGTAGTCCTCGCGAATCCCATCGATCACCCGGTCGCGCACCAGCCGGATCGCCAAATCGACCGCATTGGCGAAGCCGAGGGCATCGGTGCCACCGTGGCTCTTGATGCAGACCCCGTTCAGACCGAGGAACATCGCCCCATTGTAGGATCGCGGATCGACGCGCTTGCGCATGCGGCGCAACGACGGGCGGGCGAGCAAGGCGCCGAGCCGCGCCAGCCAGGAGTTGGTCAGCGTGCCGCGCAGAATGTGGCTGCAGAGACGGGCCGTGCCTTCCATGGTTTTCAACGCAACGTTGCCGGTGAAGCCGTCGGTGACGACCACGTCGACCACGCCTTCGCCGATGTCGTTGCCCTCGATGAAACCGTGGAAGCGAAAACGATGGTGGTGCTGCTGCAGAATCGCCGCTGCCTGTTTGACCGCCTCATTCCCCTTCACCTCCTCCTCGCCGATATTGAGAAGACCGACGCTCGGGCGCTCGAGGCCGAGCAAAGTGCGGGCAAACACTTCACCCATCACCGCGAACTGGACCAGATTCTCGGCCGAGCATTCGACGTTGGCGCCGAGATCGAGCATCACCGAACTGCCACGTTTGGTCGGGCACAGCGAAGCGATGGCCGGACGGTCGATGTCGGGCAGCGTGCGCAGCACGTATTTCGCCATGGCCATCAGGGCGCCGGTGTTGCCCGCCGAGACGATTGCGTCCGCCTCGCCGTTAACCACCGCATCGATGGCACGGCGCATGCTGCTGTCCCGCCCACCGCGCAGCGCCGAGGACGGCTTTTCACCGCTGGCGATGACCGTCGATGTCGGCCGCACTTCGGAGGCACGCCGCACCCTCGGATTGCGTCGCAACAGCGTCTGGATGCCGTCGGCGTCGCCGAACAACAGAAATCGTGTGTCGGGCCGGCGCTTCAGGGCGGTGTTGAGACCCGCCACAACCATTCGCGGGGCGTGGTCCCCGCCCATGGCATCGACGGCAATGCAGATCGTTTTGGACACGTTTGTACGAAACCTGAAAGCCCGCCTCGAAACCAGCCAGCCGCCGGGACCAGACATCCCGCCGGGACGACGGGGACGGTATGCTAGCGTACACATCGAAACCGGTACGCTGCGCGGCGTCGAAGCACGAACGGAAGACCGCGAAACAGCCGGGGCACGTGCCGCGCGGGCCGAACCCTACCCCGGATCGTCGGGGCTCTCCGCGACCGCTCCTCCACCGATGCCGTAGTTAATCGGATTTCCCCGTAAGGGCAACCCGCTTAGCGACCTTCCGAGGACTTCCGAGCCAGAGCAGCCAGGTCGGCGAACGGTCCCGGTCCCGGATGCCGGCCGCTATCCTCCGCAGATTCGCTGTCGAAGCCCGGGAAAACGGCTGCGGGAGACCGCGGAAACTGCGGCAGTTCCAGTCCCAGCTGATCGGCCGCGGCAATCGCCGGATCGACCATCGAATCGACCAACGGCTCGCGATCATCGTCATCGCTCGCCGACAGCATCACCTCGACGCCACGTCCCGACCACTCGTCGACCATCGTCGGATCAAAGAGGCGCTCGAAGCGGACGTCGATATGCTGTTGAACCGGCTCGAGTGTCACCACGCACTGCATGGTGACATCGGCGATGAGCCGAGCTCTGAGACGTACGGCGCCGGCGCGACCGCTGGGGATGAGGTCGCCCGCGACGGCGAGGCGGTCGATGGCGACCAGTTGGAACCGCCGGGCCAGGGCGTCCCGCTCCGCCGGTTCCGCCGTGATCTGGAACGCCCGGCCGGACGCCGCGAGGGTCTCCGTTGAAAGCGGCCGGGTGAATTCGGGCTGCCCGGCTTCACTCATCGACGACCATTCCGTCGGTTGGGATGCAGGGCCCGACGAACGGCGCGTCGCTGGCGTAAAGCTCGTCGACCGACATCGCCGCCAACGACTCATCGTTGCGGCAGGCGTATGCCGCCATTGTGGCGACCTGCGCCGCCGTCGGCGCGGTCTTGCGGTAGAGGTTCCGCAGCAGCGCCTGGTGCAGGCTGTCATCCGCGGCATCCAGGCCGACATCATAGGCCTGGAGCCGGCCATAAAAGCCCTGCGCCATGCCCTTGATTCGCTTGCCGACCCCGATGTCGCCGACGCCCATCTCACGCAGGTTCTGGTCCATGTCGTCGAACATCAGATCGAACAACGCCTGCGCATCCTCGGCGGTTCGGTCGTGGTCCCGTTTCAGGCGCCGCAGCAACAGAATAACGTGCAATGTGACCATGTCGAAGCGGCCATCCGGCGTGTCGGCGACGCCCAGATCCAGGTAAAAGGCGGGTGTCCGTGCTTGGCGCACGGCGGTGGTATACAGCCGCAGGGCGATCCGCCGCGACGGCTTTTCAGCGAACAGCTTCGGCAGTCTCATCGCACCCCTCCCGGCGGCGGCACGGGTCGTTGGTTGACAAGCGCCCGACGGCGATGCGAACTTCCAGGTCTCGGCCGTGCCGGAAGGTTCACGCTATCAGAACCATCGAGCGAACAGAACCATCTAGCAAGAGTATGGGCAGAATGAGTCGATTCCGCAAAACGCACCGCCTCGGCGGTCGCTTGGTGCTGTGCGGCACCGCAGCCCTGGTGGCGGCGGCCTGCTCGCCGCAGATCTCCGTTCATGGCAACACGCCGGAACCCGCGCGGCTCGCCGAGATCGTCCCGGGCACGCATACCCGTCAGGATGTGGAACTGATCCTCGGTTCGCCGTCCACCGTGTCGCTGTTTGGCGAGGAAACCTGGCATTACATCGGCGATCAACAGACCACCCTCGCCTTCCTGAAGCCCGAAGTCATCGACCGCTCGGTCGTCTCGGTCCGCTTCGACCCCACGGGAACCGTCGAGTCGGTCGATGTATTCGGCAAGGAGCGCGGCCGCGAGGTACAGGTGGTCGAGCGCGAAACGCCGACCCGCGGCAACGAGATGACGATCATCGAACAATTCATCGGCAATATCGGCCGCTTTGAGGGCGACGGCAAGTAGGCGCCGGGGTCGTCCGCTGATGCATGGCAACTCGACCGAGTCGGTCCGGTCGACCGGACCGGCTGATCAGTCGACATCAATCGTTTAGATCACGGTCGATCAGGCTGCGGCGAGCCGATCGCACCGTGCCGCAGCAACAAAACAGCCCCGGAAGCGGACGCTTCCGGGGCTTTTTCTGTCAACGGTGGCGGATCAGTGGGCGAGAACGGCCAGGATCAGGAGCGCCACGATGTTGGTGATCTTGATCATCGGGTTGACGGCCGGACCGGCGGTGTCCTTGTAGGGATCGCCGACGGTGTCACCGGTCACGGCCGCCTTGTGGGCCTCCGAGCCCTTGCCGCCGTGATGCCCGTCCTCGATGTACTTCTTGGCATTGTCCCAGGCGCCGCCGCCGGCGGTCATGGAGACGGCGACGAAGAGGCCGGTGACGATGACGCCGAGCAGCATCGCCCCCAGCGCCTCGAAGCCCGCCGACCGGCCGGCGATTGCCCAGATGATGAGGAAGACGACGATGGGCGAGAGCACCGGCAGCATCGAGGGAATCACCATCTCCTTGATCGCCGAGCGGGTGAGCAGGTCGACGCAGGTACCGTATTCCGGCTTGCCGGTACCGTCCATGATGCCGGGAATCTCTTTGAACTGGCGGCGCACCTCCTTCACCACCGAGCTGGCGGCCCGACCGACGGCCATCATCCCAAGAGCCCCGAACAGGTACGGCAAGAGTCCGCCGATGAACAGGCCGACCACCACGTACGGGTTCGATAGCGAGAAATCGATGGACAGATCGGCGAAGAACGGGAACTCGTCCGGGAACGCCATGAAGAACTTGAGATCCTGGGTGTACGCGGCGAACAGCACCAAAGCACCGAGACCGGCGGACCCGATGGCGTAGCCCTTGGTGACGGCCTTGGTCGTGTTGCCGACGGCATCCAGCGCATCGGTGGTCTTGCGCACGTCCTCCGGCATTTCCGACATCTCGGCGATGCCACCCGCATTGTCGGTCACCGGCCCGTAGGAATCGAGGGCGACGACCATGCCGGCCAGCGCCAACATGGCAGTCACCGCGATGGCGATGCCGAGAAGACCGGCGAGGAGGTAGGTGCTGATGATGGCGGCGCAGATCAGCAGCGCCGGCACCGCCGTCGCCTCCATGGAGATGGCAAGGCCCTGGATGATGTTGGTTGCATGGCCGGTGGTCGACGCATCGGCGATCACCTTGACCGGACGATAGTCCGACCCGGTGTAGTATTCGGTGACCCAGATGAGCATGCCGGTCAGCACCAAGCCGACCAGGGCGCAGAAGTAGAGGCTCCAGCCGGAGAAGGTCACGTCATTGGCGGTGAACTGGCCGAAACCGATGCTCACCCAGGTGATCGGGATTATCAGCACTGCCGACAGCGCGGCGGTTACGATGAAGCCCTTGTAGAGGGCGCCCATGATGTTCTGACTGCGGCCCAGTTTGACGAAGAACGTGCCGACCACGGAGGTCAGGATGCAGACAGCGCCGATGGCCAGCGGATAGAGCATCATGTTGCGGGCGACCGTGGCATCGCCGGCGAAGAAGATCGACGCGAGAACCATGGTCGCAACCACGGTGACCACGTAGGTCTCGAACAGGTCGGCGGCCATGCCGGCGCAGTCGCCGACATTGTCGCCGACGTTGTCGGCGATCACCGCCGGATTGCGCGGATCGTCCTCGGGGATGCCGGCCTCGACCTTGCCAACGAGGTCGGCACCGACGTCGGCCCCCTTGGTGAAGATGCCGCCACCGAGACGGGCAAAGATGGAAATCAGCGACGCGCCAAAGCCGAGGCCGACCAGCGGATCGATGATCCCGCGCCCTTCGGCGCCAAAGGCCAGGAGGATGAAGTAGTAGACGGCGACCGCGAGCAGCGCGAGTCCCGCCACCAGCATGCCCGTCACGGCACCGGCGCGAAACGCCACACCCAGGCCTTCGTCCAGGCCACGCCGCGCCGCTTCGGCGACGCGCACGTTGGCCCGGACCGAAATGTTCATGCCGATATAGCCGGCCGCGCCGGAGAGGATCCCGCCAATCAGATAGCCGATGGCCACGGGTAATCCCAGCAGCAGCGCCAGGATCACGGCGACAACCACGCCGACGATCGCGATCGTCTTATACTGGCGGTTCAAATAAGCCGAGGCGCCTTCCTGAATGGCACCGGAAATCTGTTGCATCCGGTCGGTGCCGGCGCTCGCGGCAAGCACGCTGCGGCTCGCCCAGACGCCATACCCCAGCGCCAGAAGCCCACACAAAATAACAACGACGTACATGGTGATTTGCCCTTTGCCCGGTCGGCACGCGCTACCGGGAGCTGACGAATTCCCCCGCTCCCCCCCAGCGCGCAACGTCATGAGATCGCACGCACAACCGATGTAAAATGCCAGATGAAACGGGCCGTTGCAACATACCTTTGTTGCATTGCACCATAAGGATGCCGACGGTGGAGTGCTGCCCAACTAAAGGTGCGTGAAGCCCGTGCGATCGAGACGCAGGCGCGCGCCATTCGCGTCAATGACGCGAACATGCGCCGCCGCCCCACCCGCTCGGGCGGTGATCCGGCCGATGTCGCTGAGCGCCACGCCGACGTCCGCCGCCGCCGCGCGGATCGCGCCCGTCGCCGCCGCCGGCGCCGTGAAGACGAGCTCATAATCGTCGCCGCCGGAAAGGATCGTCGGCAACAGGTTCGGCGTGGTGAGCATTGCGGTTCGGGCCGCCGCCGACAGCGGGACGGCGTCCGCCGTGAGCTCGGCGTCGACACCGGAGGCCGTGCAGATGTGGCCAAGATCGGCGAGCAGGCCGTCGGAGACATCGGCGGCGCCATGCGCGAGACCGGCGATGGCGCGGCCGACGGCGATGCGCGCGGAAGGACGACGATAGCGCCCGACGAGGTGCTCGCGGTGCGGCGGGGCATCGATCGTCAGATCTCCCCTGAGCACCATCAGGCCGAGCGCCGCATCCCCGATCGTCCCGGAAACCCAGATGCGGTCGCCCGGCACCGCAGCCGCCCGACGCAGGGCGCCGCCGGACGGAACCTCGCCAAACGCCGTCAGCGTCAGCGTCAGCGGTGCCGGAGCGACCACCGTGTCGCCGCCGATCAGGCGCGCCCCGAGCTCCTCCTGCCCGGCTTGAAGGCCCGCAGCGAAACTCGCCAGCCATGTCGTCAGCGCCTCCCCACGGAGGGCCTTCGGCAGGGTCATGGCCACCGTGTAAGCGGTGGCAACCGCGCCCATGGCGGCGATATCCGAAAAGCCGACGGCGAGCAGCCGCAGCGCCACGGTCGCCCCGTCCTCGCCGGCCAGGAAGTGGACCCCTTCGACGATGCTGTCCGTGCTGACGACGAGGTCCCGCCCGGCGCGCGGCGCCAGCACCGCAGCATCGTCGAGCAGTCCACACGCTTCCGGCGTGGCGGCCGCGAGCGGTGCGAAATAGCGGGCGATGATCTCGAATTCGGTCAGGGGCTTATGGCTGTTCATCCGCGGAGATCGCGCGTGGAGCGGTGCGGGTCTCGCGCGCGATGCGGTCGAGCACGCCATTGACCAGGGCCGGCTCGCTGCCGCTGAAGAACGCGTGGGCCACGTCCATGTACTCGTTGATGACCACTTTTACCGGCACCTCGGGCATGGCGATGAGCTCGTAGGCCGCGGCCCGCAGCACGGCGCGGAGCAGGACTTCCAGTCGGTCAATCGCGAGATCGGGCGCCAACGCCGCCGAGATCGCCCGGTCCAGGTCCGCCATGCGCTCGTCGACGCCGAAGACCAGACGTCGGAGAAACGACCGGTCGGGCACCGCCATCGCGTCGCCGTTCGAATTGCCCGACCAGCGATCGGTGAGAAACTCCCGCAGCACCGGGTCCGAGCCGGCGCCCGAGACGTCGATCTCGTACAGCACCTGGACGCAGGCGAGCCGCGCGGCCTTGCGCCCCGGCACCCCGGTTCCGTGTGGGCGACGGCTCATGCCAGACCGAGTTGACGCTTGATCGCCATCATCCGGAGGCACGCCTCGGCCGCGTCGGCCCCCTTGTTCTTCTGGTCGGCAGCGGCCCTGATCCGGGCCTGCTCGTAGGACTCGCAGGTCAGCAGCCCGAAGCCGAGAGCGATGCTGTCCTCGACCGTCAGATCCATGAGGCCGCGGCTGGCTTCGCGGCAGACGTGTTCGTAGTGATCGGTCTCGCCGCGAATGACGCAGCCGAGGGCAACGAAGCCGTCATAGTGCGGGGCATCGGGCACCTCCTCCGCCGCGTCCAGGGCGAAGGCTACGGCTGCCGGCAACTCGAATGCTCCCGGTACCGACAGCCGATCGAAAGCCACCCCTGCCCGCTCCAGCACGGCAACGGCACCGGCGACGAGGGCGTCGGCGATCTCCTCGTAGAAACGGGCTTCAAGGATCAGGACGCGCGGCGTGTCGGTCATCGGCTCATCTTACCTCTTCAAGGGGGATCGGCCGATGGCCGTCGATGCTCAGGCCGTAGCCCTCGAGCCCGACGACGGTGCGGCGGCTGTTGCTGAGCAGCGTCATCTCGCGGACCCCGAGATCAAGCAGGATTTGCGCACCGACACCATAGTCGCGCAATTCCGGGGTACGCTCGGTGGTGCCTTCGATCTTATCGCGGACACGCCGGGACAGGCTGGTCTTGGTGGGCTCCCGGATCAGCACCAGGACGCCCCGGCCGGCCTCGCCGATCATGTGCATCGCCTGATGCAACAGCCGGGCGTTGCCGGCGCTGTTGTCGCCGAGCAGATCCTCAACGACGTTCACCGCATGCATCCGCACCAGCACCGGATCGGCGCCAGCCAGATCACCCTTCACCAACGCGACGTGTTCGGCATAGGCGGTGCGATTGAGATAGACGACCATGCGGAAGCGGCCGCCATGGACGCTGTCGAGGGTGGTCTCCAGCATCCGTTCGACGATGCGATCGTAACGCAGGCGATAGGCGATCAGGTCGGCGATCGTGCCGATCTTCAAGCCATGGCGCCGGGCGAACGGCACCAGATCCGGCATCCGCGCCATGGTCCCGTCGTCGTTCATGATCTCGCAGATGACGCCGGACGGGTTGAGGCCGGCCAAGCGAGCGATGTCGACGGCCGCCTCGGTGTGCCCGGCGCGAACCAGCACGCCGCCGGCCCGCGCCTCCAGGGGAAAAATGTGGCCCGGCGAGACCAGATCCTCCGACCCCTTGGTCGGATCGATGGCGACGTGGATGGTGCGGGCGCGATCCGAGGCCGAAATGCCGGTGCTGACTCCATCTCGTGCCTCGATCGAGACGGTGAAGGCGGTCTGGTGGCGCGAGACGTTGTGACGCGCCATCGGCGGCAGACCGAGTTGCTTCACCCGATCATGGGTAAGGGCCAGGCAGACCAAGCCGCGGCCGTACTTGGCCATGAAATTGATCGCATCGGGCGTCGCCATCTGCGCCGGGATGACCAGATCGCCTTCGTTCTCGCGATCCTCGTCGTCGACGAGAACGACCATTCGGCCATTGCGCGCCGCCTCGATGATCTCGTCGGCGGGCGACAGCACGTCGGCTGGCATGGTGGGGTCAAGAGCGTGAGAGGAGACGAGCGACATAACGGGCGATCAGATCGATCTCAAGGTTGACGCGGTCCCCTGGACGGAGACTGCCGAAGGTCGTCACCGTCCAGGTGTGCTCAATTATATTGACGCCGAAGCCGCGCGCGTCGACCTCGTTGACCGTCAGCGAGACGCCATCGACGGCGATCGACCCCTTCGGCGCGATGTAGGGCAACAGCGCTTCGGGCGCGGTGATGAGGGTGCGCCGCGAGTCCCCCTCCGCCCGAACGTCGGCGATGACGCCGACGCCGTCCACGTGGCCGGTGACGAGATGGCCGCCCAGTTCGTCGCCCATGCGGAGGGAGCGTTCGAAGTTGACCGGTGTTCCGGGCCGCCAATCGCCGAGCGTGGTGCAGGCGATGGTCTCGGCCGACACGTCGACCGCGAACCACCCCGGCCCCCGATCGATCACGGTGAGGCAGGCGCCCGAGCAGGCGACGGACGCTCCGATGGCGATGGTCGCGGTTTCGAAGCCCGTGTCGAAGACGAAACGGGTGTCGCCGTGCGGCTCCACGGACCGGACGCGGCCGAGGTCGGTGATGATGCCGGTAAACATGTTCCGCTTCTAGCGCGTTCGGACGAAGGTTTCGAGCAGATCGTCGCCGAGTTGGCGGATCTCCCGCCGATCGAACCGCGGAGCGTCCGTGACGCGGGGCACGGCAAGGGCGGCGACCGACGGCACTCCGGCGGCACCAAGAACCAGCGGCGCGCGAAACCAGGCGATTTCGTCGACGAGGTCGGCCGCGAGAAAGGAAGCGGCGAGGCGACCGCCGCCCTCGATCAACACGCGGGTCAGGCCGCGGTCGCCGAGGACCGATGCCACGCCACGGGGATCAAGATGTGGCGTGTCGCCACGGGGATCGAGACGTGGCGTATCGCCGGGAGGCATGGCGATGACGTCGACCCCGCGGGCCGCCAGGGCGCTGCGTTTTTCCGGCGCCGCGTCCTCCCGGCAGAAGATCCAGAGCGGCAACCGATCGGCGCTCCGCGCCAGCCTGCTTTCGAGCGGCAGGCGCAGCCGGCCGTCCAGGACGATGCGGAGCGGTGAAGCGTCGCCGAGCCCCGGTAACCGGCAGGTCAACTCCGGATCGTCGGCGAGCGCGGTTTCGGAGCCGATCAGCACGGCATCATGGCAAGAACGGAGGCCGTGGGCGACCGCGCGCGCCCGTTCGCCGGTGATCCAGCGGCTGTCCCCCGAAGCCACAGCGATGCGACCGTCGAGCGAACTAGCGGATTTCAGCGTGACGTGGGGACGCCCCTCGCGAATGCGGCGGAAAAAGCCGGCGTTGACGTCGGCGGCGGCCGCGGCCTCCCGGCCGACCACGACATCGATGCCGGCGGTGCGCAGTCGCTCCAGGCCGCGTCCCTGCACGCGCGGGTCGGGATCCTCCACGCCAACGACGCAACGCGCCACCCCTGCCGCGATCAGGGCGTCGGCACACGGCGGCGTGGCGCCTTGATGGGCGCAGGGCTCGAGCGTGACATAGGCGGTGGCGCCGCGTGCCGCCGGGCCGGCGCGACCGAGCGCTTCGGTTTCGGCGTGGGGCCGCCCGCCCGGCTGCGTCCAACCGCGGCCGACGACGTGTTCATCGCGGACCAGAAGACAGCCGACCGCCGGATTGGGCCAGACCCGCCCGACGCCGCGTCGCGCCAGCGACAGCGCGACGCGCATCCACGCGGCATCAGCGTCGGGTGCGGAATCAGCGCTCACCCAGATGTTCCACGAAGGTCTCGAAGTCCTTGGCCTCGCGGAAGTTTCTGTAGACGGATGCGAATCGGACGTAGGCGACGGAATCCAACTGAGCCAGTTGTTCCATGGCCATCTCGCCAATCACCTTCGACGGGATTTCCGGCTCCCCCAGGGTTTCCAGGCGCCGTTGGATGCTGTTGACGACCCGCTCGATGCGTTCATCATCGACGGGGCGCTTGCGCAAGGCGATTTTCAGCGATCGAAACAGCTTGTCACGGTCGAATGGCGACTTTTCTCCGGACTTCTTGATGACCGTCAATTCGCGCAAATGGACCCGTTCAAAGGTGGTCCAACGCGCACCGCAGGCCGGACAGTGTCGCCGCCGCCGAATGGCCGCGTGATCCTCGGTTGGACGGGAGTCCTTCACCTGTGTGTCATCGTGGCCGCAAAACGGACAGCGCATCGATGGTCGTCTCCCCCTGGTTCAATCGGCCGCCGCTCCCGCCGCGGAGCGGCGTCACCGCTGAGTTCATTGCTCGGGATAAATGGGAAAGCGTCGGCAGAGGTCCCGCGCCTGTTCGCGCGCGACCGATTCGGCGGCGGAATTGTCGTCGGGATTGGCGGACAGGCCGTCGACAACGTCGGCGATCAGGTCGCCGATGCGGCGGAACTCGGCCGGCCCGAAGCCCCGTGTCGTGCCCGCCGGCGAGCCCAACCGGATCCCCGAGGTGATCGCCGGCTTCTCCGGATCGAAAGGAATGCCGTTCTTGTTGCAGGTGAGATGCGCCCGGCCGAGGGAGGCCTCGGCGGCCTTGCCCGTCACCCGTTTCGGGCGCAGATCCACCAACGTCAGGTGCGTATCGGTGCCGCCGGCGACGATGTCCAGCCCGCGATCCTGCAGCGCGGAGGCGAGCACCCGCGCGTTCTCCACGACCCGCTGCGCGTAGATCTTGAAGCCGGGCCGCATGGCTTCGCCGAAGGCCACGGCCTTGGCGGCGATCACGTGCATCAGCGGCCCGCCCTGAAGTCCGGGAAACACCGCCGAGTTGAACTTCTTGGCGAGATCCGGATCGGAGGTCAGGATCATCCCGCCGCGCGGTCCGCGCAGCGTCTTGTGCGTGGTCGTCGTGACGACGTGGGCATGGGGAAACGGATTGGGATGGATGCCGGCGGCGACGAGGCCGGCGAAATGCGCCATGTCGACCAGCAGCAAGGCGCCGACCGCATCGGCGATCTGGCGGAAACGGGCGAAATCGATGATCCGCGGATAGGCCGACCCGCCGGCGACAATCAGTTTCGGCCGGTGCTGTCGCGCCAGGGCTTCCACCTCGTCGAAATCGATCAGCGCGTCCTCGCGGCGAACGCCGTATTGCACGGCATGGAACCATTTGCCGGACTGCGCGGGTGGCGCGCCGTGGGTGAGATGTCCGCCCGCCGCGAGCGACATCCCCATCAACGCGTCGCCCGGCTGCAACAGCGCCAGATAGACCGCACCATTGGCTTGGGCGCCCGAATGTGGCTGCACATTCGCGAAATCGCAGTCGAACAGCTTGCAGGCGCGGTCGATGGCGAGGGCCTCGGCGACGTCCACATGCTCGCAGCCCCCGTAGTAGCGCCGTCCGGGATAGCCTTCGGCGTACTTGTTGGTGAGGATCGAGCCCTGCGCATCCAGGACGGCGCGGGACACATAGTTCTCGGAGGCGATCAGTTCGATGTGCTCGCGCTGGCGCCGGAGTTCGTCGCCCAGGGCGGCGGCGAGTTCGGGGTCCGTCTCCTCGACCGGTTGGGCGAAGAACCGGTCGCGGGCCGAAACGTCCGCGTTGGGCTCGATCAGCGACATCCTCATATCCTTTCGCTGCGTGGTGTTGCGGGCAGAACCGCCGCATCGGGTCGTGACAGTTTCTCGACCCGACGGATGTGCCGCCCGCCTTCAAAGTCTGTTTCAAGAAACACGCGCAGGCAGTCCCGCGCAACGTCGAAACCGATCATCCGCCCGCCGAAGCAGACGACATTGGCGTCATTGTGTTGCCGCGCCAATCGCGCGCCCAACGCGTCGTGCACCAACGCCGCGCGCACCTCGGCGAACCGGTTGGCGGCGATGCTGATGCCGATGCCGCTGCCGCAGATCAGCATCCCCCGCCGGGCGCGACCGTCCCGCAGCGCCTGCGCGACGGCATAACCAAAATCCGGGTAGTCGACGGACTCCGCCCCGGCCGCGCCGAGATCGACAACCGTGTATCCCCATGTGTCCAGTTCCCGCTTCAGCGCGTCCTTTAGCGGAAAGCCAGCGTGATCGCTGCCGATAGCGATGCTTTTCTCGTTCATCGAAGCCAAATGTCAAAGTCGGTAGAAGACCGTGATGTTTACCATATGTTGGCGCCGGTGACCAGATCGCCACCAGCTTTCGAAGCGCAACCACTTCCCAGACGCCCAGGGAGCCGCACCAACGATCCCCTGCCGGCGTCGTCGACGCCCCGTACCTGGATCATCTGCAATCGTCCGCTTTAACGACAACACGAAGGCGCGCTCTACGCCAGACCGGCATGCTGTCAAGCTGACTGACGCGAGCGATTAGCGCGCCTTTCAAAACAGAGATGGTCGCTCAAGGGCCGCACTTCCTTGTGATTTTACTGTCTTTGTCGTTGACACGGCAGCAAGGTTGTGTGGTAGATAAGGCGAGTGTAACTGGTATCCAGGTTAAGGCTAATGCTCATGACGGACGAGAATGGCGAGCGCGTCTCGCGAGAAGATATGCTGCGGATGGCGGTCGATGTCGTCGCGGCGTATCTGAGTAACAATCAGGTGGCGAGTTCGCAGATTCCTGAGGTCATCCACAGCGTGTACACATCGCTGACAGACATCGATGTCGGGTCTGCGGAGGTCCGTCCTGAACCGCAAAAACCGGCGGTGCCGATCCGCAAGTCGGTCACGCCGGATTACATCGTGTGTCTCGAGGACGGCAAAAAGCTGAAAATGCTGAAGCGCCACCTGCAGACGACGTACGGAATGACGCCGGAAGAATACCGTGCCAAATGGGGGCTGCCCGCCGACTACCCGATGGTGGCGCCGACCTATGCACAGCAGCGGTCAGAGTTCGCTAAGAAGATCGGCCTCGGCCGCAAGGCGGGCGAAACTCGACGCGGTCGCGCACGGCGGTAGAGCGCGGTCCGGCCCGATCGCTCTGATCCGCTTGAACGCTCTGATCCGATCGAACGCGCGTGGCCGGAAACGTTGATCGTCGGGTGAAGTAAATCCGATCGACCGATTGGGGCCGATCGGATTTTGCTTTCGAGCATGATCGTGTCACCGGGACTCGTATGGCACGTGAACCGTGCTCTAA
>CAZVRW010000005.1:21333-80629 GCA_964630265.1 uncultured Rhodospirillaceae bacterium | reverse complement strand
CTAAACGCAGGTTAAGGACGCCTCCGCGCCCCGATCGCATGGTGACGTGACAAACCGGCCAAAGGGTGCACGGCCGGACCTTTGCCATGTGCCCTGATCAGGGAGTTCCCAATGCCTGAACACAAAGCCTGGATCGACGACCGCACGGTGGCGCTGTTCGTCGACTTGTACGAACTGACCATGGCGCAAGCGTACGTCCGTGAGGAGATGCATGAGGACGCCACGTTCAGCCTGTTCGTCCGCAAACTCCCGGACCGACGGAACTATCTCCTCGCCTGCGGCCTGGATGACGTCCTGACATATCTCGAGGCCCTCCGCTTCGAGCCGGACGCCCTCGCGTTCATCGAGTCGTTCGGATATTTCGACGATCAGTTTCTCGAGTGGCTGTCGAACTTCCGGTTTTCGGGCGAGGTCCACGCGGTCGCGGAAGGCACGCCGGTGTTCGCCGACGAACCGATCCTCGAGGTCACGGCGCCCATCGCGGAAGCGCAACTCGCCGAAACCTTCATCATGAATCAGGTTCACCTGCAGACGACGCTGGCGTCGAAGGCGGCGCGGGTCGTGGCCGCCGCCCAGGGGCGCACCGTCATCGATTTCGGTCCGCGGCGGATGCACGGCACGGACGCGGCAATCAAGGCGGCAAGAGCATTTCACATCGCCGGAGTCGACGCGACGTCCAACGTTTTCGCGAGCAAGGTCTACGGCGTGACGGCTGCGGGAACGATGGCGCACAGCTTCGTGCAGGCCTGGGACGACGAAACGGACGCGTTTCGCGCGTTCGCCCGACGCTATCCGGAGACCGTGCTCCTGGTCGACACCTACGATACCCTGCGGGGAGTCGAACGCGTCTGCCGGCTTGCCGCCGAACTCGGCGACGACTTCAACGTGAGAGGCATCCGCCTGGATTCGGGGGATCTCGCCGAGCTCGCGTTCCGGTCGAGAACGATCTTGGATGACGCAGGCCTTCGCGACGTCGCGATCTTCGCGAGCAGCAGTCTCGACGAGGACGCCATCGACGAGATCGTCCGGGCCGGCGCGCCGATCACCGGCTTCGGTGTCGGCACGAAGATGGGCGTCTCGGCCGACGCCCCGAGCCTCGATATCGCCTACAAGCTGTGCGCCTACGCCGGCAAGGGCCGCTTGAAGACATCGACGGGCAAGCCCGTCCTCCCTGGCCGCAAGCAGGTGTTCCGCGATGAACGGGACGGGGTGGCGGTCGGCGACGTGATTGCAGGCGCCGACGAGGATCAACCGGGGCGGCCGCTGCTGGAGGCGGTCATGAAGAACGGCCAGCGGCTGGTGCCGGACATCGTCTCCGTGGACGACGCGCGCGACCGGGCGCGCCAGGAAATCGGGCGGCTTCCGAGCGCGATCCGGGGCATCGCCGCGGCACCGGAGCCGTATCCCGTGGTCGTCAGTGATGCCCTGAAAGCCAGCCAGGAGCGCATCATCCGGTCGGTTACGGAGGGAGAGGTTCGGGCAGGGTCAACCAACACGAGGAGCTAGTCCCATGACGCCAAACGAGATGTTGCAGCCCGGCGACGCGCTGATCGTTGTCGATGTCCAGAATGATTTCTGCCCGGGCGGCGCACTGGCGATCGCCGACGGTGATGCCGTCGTGCCGGTCCTCAACGACTGGATCGCCGAAGCGCAGGGAAGGTCGGTTCCCGTTTTCGCATCGCGCGACCGGCATCCGGTGGGCCATGTCAGCTTCAAGGAACAGGGGGGCCCGTGGCCGCCGCACTGTGTTCAGGATACCGAAGGCGCTGGCTTCCATCCGGCGTTACGCCTTCCCGAGGACGCAGTGATCGTCACCAAGGGGGGTCGCTTCGATCAGGATCAGAACTCCGCATTCGATCAGACCGGACTCGCCTGGTATCTGAAGCAGCAGGGCATCAAGCGGGTGTGGATCGGTGGACTGGCGCAAGATGTCTGCGTCGCCGCGACGGCGCTCGATGCCCAGGCCGCCGGCCTGGAAACCCACGTCATCGTCGAGGCCACGCGTCCCGTTGCTCCGGAAGACGGGCAGCGGGCGCTGGCCGAAATGGCCGACGCCGGCGTTCACCTCGAGCACGCGGCGTGACGGCGTTGGCGACACCGTCACGAGAGGGGGACGAAAGGGTGGTTGGCGGCCCGGCGGTCAGATGCCGGTCCGCTCAATGCGGTCGAGCGCCTCGCCGAGGCTGCGCTGGACGGCCGGGTTGCCGCTGACGATTGCCTCGAGGAGTTGGCCGAGCACGCCGGCATCGCGCGTGCCGCGGAGGGCGAGGTTGCACTGCCAGCCCTCGGTCTGCCGCCGACAGCCGATATCGACCTCGGTGGACAGGGGCGAGAGGACGCGCTCCGCGCCTTGACCGGTGGCGAGATGGCAGGTCAGCGGCAGCGGCGGCGGCGCCACCCGGTCGCGGGTGATCCAAGAATTGTAGATGTCGCTCTTGCGGCCGACGATCGGAAGGCGGCAGGTCACGTCCTCGATGGCGCCGCCGGTCGCCTGCTGGATGGTTTGACGAACGGGGCCTTTGGCGACGAAGCCGATGGTGCACGACATGTCGACGTCGAGAACGCGGCGCAACTGTGCCTCGCACTCGCGCAGATCCACGTCGGCATGGGCGACGGCCGTCATCGTCAGGACCGTCAGCGCGGCGGCGCCCAACGCCAGCGTGCGGCGGAAAGTCCGGTTGACCAACATGGTCGGCATCTCCCTGGAGGTCTGAAGGACCGGGATTAATGCCGGTTCGCACGATGCCGTGCAATCCGGCAGGCGCGCGCGTTTCGTAACCGAGTGCATCGCGGCGCGGGCCATCGCGCCATTGGCCCAGGGCGTCGGACGCAACGGAGGCAATTGTTCCCATGCTAACTCGACCGCAACCCATTCCGACCGGTCCCGGTCAAGAGTCGGTATGGGACTATCCCCGACCGCCCCGTCTGGAGCCGGTGGCGCGTCGGCTTCGTGTCGTATTCAACGGCGTGACCATCGCCGACACCGAGCGCGGCTTTCGCGTTCTCGAGACCAGCCATCCGCCGACCTACTACCTGCCGCCCGAAGATGTGCTGATGGAGCACCTGCGGCCGGCCGGCAGCGGCTCGGTCTGCGAGTGGAAGGGCGGCGCCGTCTACTACGACGTGGTCGTCGGCGAACGCGTCGCCCCACGGGCCGCCTGGGCCTATCCGGCGCCGACCGGGGCGTTCCGGCCGATGCGCGATCACGTGGCGTTCTACGCCGGCCTGCTCGATGGCTGTTACGTGGATGGCGAGCGGGTGACACCGCAGCCCGGCCGCTTCTACGGTGGCTGGATCACCCGGGACATCGTCGGCCCGTTCAAGGGCGAGCCGGGCACCGGCGGCTGGTAGGGGATGGCCCACGACCTGGCGGGCCGCGGCGCGGCGTCCGGATCGTCGGTTACGTGGTTGTCATCGCCCGCCGGCGGCCCATGTGTTCGGCAGGTCGCAGACCCCTACCGGATGGCGCCATGCTCAAGCGCAACGTGATTTCGCTCGCCATTATTGCCATGGCCGTGTTCGGACCGGGCGTCGAGCCGGCCACGGCGCAGACCCTGCCGGGGTTCGCGGCGGAACCGGATGCGGCACCGGTGAGTTCGGCGACCCTGGTCGCGGCCCCGACCGGTGATGGCGCCGGGCTGTGGCTCGCCGTGCACATTCAACTGGCCGATGGCTGGCACACCTACTGGCGCAATCCCGGTGACGCCGGCGCTCCCAGCGAGGTGGTTTGGACGTTGCCTTCCGGCATCGCGGCCGGCCCACTGCTGTGGCCCGCCCCGGAGCTGATCCGCGAAGGCTCGTTCGTCACCTTTGGCTACGAGAACGAGGCCTGGCTGTTGAGCCGCGCCACTCCGGTTGCGGCGGCGGCCAAGGACGCCGAGATCCGCGCCGACGTGCACTGGCTGGTCTGTGCCGAAATCTGTGTGCCGCAGAGTGCGTCGCTGCGCCTGGCGCTGGCCGACACCGGCGAGATGTCCGTCGAGGCCGTGCGCGGACTGCAACGGGCGGTGGACCTGCTGCCCGCGGCGAGCCCAGGCCCGGTGGCGGCCGCCATGGATGCTGATGCAATCCGGCTGACGGTTGGCGGACTCGCGCCGGACCTTTCCGCCGAGACCGCCATCCACTTTTTTCCGCATGCGTTCGGCGTCATCGATCTGGCGGCCGAGCAGTCGGCCCACATCGGCGACGACGCGGTGACGGTGTCGCTCAGCCGCGATCGCGCCACGGGGCTGGCGCCGGATGTTCTCGCCGGGACCTTGGTCTTGCGCGGCCCCGACGGGATGCGCGCCTTCGATGTGGAAACGCCCCTCACCGTGACAGGAGACCGACCATGATCTTCCGTTCTTGCCGTTTCGCCGCCGCCATGCTGATCCCGGCGGCCCTGGGTCTGGCCAGCTTGACCACGCCCGCGGCCGCGGCACCCGCCATCGGCCAGCCAGCGCCCGACTTCACCGGCACCGACAGCCGGGGCAACAGCCACAACCTCGGCGACTTTCGCGGCAAGATCGTCGTTCTCGAGTGGACCAATCACGAGTGCCCGTACACCGTGAAGCATTACGAGGCCGGCGCCATGCAGGACTTGCAGAAGCAGGCGACAACCGACGGCGCGGTCTGGCTCTCGGTCATCTCATCGGCGCCGGGGACGCAAGGCTACGTCTCCGCCGACAAGGCGAACAGCCTCACCCAGTCCCGTGACGCGGCGCCGACGGCCGTGCTGCTCGACCCGCAGGGCGATATCGGCAGGCTCTACGACGCCAAGACGACTCCACACATGTACGTCATCGATGGCGACGGCACGCTGGTCTACATGGGTGCCATCGACGACGACTCGTCCTCGCGCGGCGACCCGACGAAGGCCAACAATCACGTGCGCGCGGCCCTCGCAGAGTTGGCCGCCGGCCAGCCGGTGACGACAGCGGTGGCGCGGCCCTACGGCTGCTCGGTGAAGTACGCCAACTGATCGGCCGCGCCGCGACCGTAGCCGCGCCGGTCCTCGGCCAGCGCGGCGCTACCAGTCGTCGGACGGCTCGGACAGGGACAGGGCGATCGCTCGGTTCTCGAAGGCGCGGATCATCGACCGCGCGGTTTCCGGCAGGAGCAGGTCGATGGCACGTTGCAGAATGCGGCGGCGGGTTTTCCAGTCCAGCTCGATGCCGACGCGACAGGAATCACCGAGGTCGCCGAAGGTCCAGCGGATCAGGAATGTCTTGAACAGCGGGTCGTCCGACGTGACCAGGATCGAGTCCGGCGGCGTCAACACCGTGCGTGTCGCAAAGTTTTCACGGATCGGGCCGAAGCCGACGAGTTGGACGGTCCCGTAGACCGAGCCCTGCCGGTCGGTGACCCGCGCCTGTTTCCACATGGGCAGGAATTCCGGATAGCGTTCGACATCGGCGACGATGTCGAAGAGCAGTGAGCGCGCGACCCGCACCGTCCGACTTGTCGCGTGCCGTGTCATCGGGCGGCGATCAGGCGGCCGCCGTCATTGATTTCGGCGCGCGATAGGTCCTGAGCCACAGTTCGAGAACGACGATGTTCCAAAGCAGATCCGGGTTGCGGGCGTTGGGGTCCATTGCCTCGGGGTCCAGGCTGTCGAGGAACGCGTTGCTCAGGTAGCCGCGGCCTCGCATGCCGGCCAGGGCATCGATCGCTAGCGGACGGATGCGATCGTCCGTGTAGACCCACTCGTTGTACGGCATGCCGAAGCCCTGCTTGCGCTTGGTAATGATTGCGTCGGGCAGCCAGCCGGCCATCGCCTTCTTGTAGAAGTCGCGAAGCCGCCGCCACGGCAGCAGGACGTCAGGCGGAATCCGCGCCGAGAATTCGACCAGGTCGTCATCGAGCATCGGAAAGCGAACGGGAACTCCGGCCAGCCGGCACATGCCCGTCACCTTGCGGAGGTCGTTGTCGGCAAGGGTCTCCTTCAAATCGACGTGCATCATCCGGTGGACCAGCGCGGGCGTCGCCGTACGGTCCCAGACGTCGCGGAACACCTCGTCCGTCGCCGCTTCGCTGACCTGGGCCAGCAAGTCCGGCGAGAAGATGTCGGCCACGGACACCGAGGTCGCCGGATTGGGCGCGTAGTAGCGCCGCGGCAGCGGAACGTTGCTGTAGCGGACGTACCGCCGTCCCTTGCGGAACAGCCAAGTGCCGCCCGCGCCCGGCAGGCCGAACAGCAGCGGCTCGATCAGGCGACGGCGCAGCATAGCCGGAACACGTTGGTAGATCTCAAGAATTTGCTGATCGACGTAGCGGGCATTGCCGGCGAACAACTCGTCGCCGCCGTCGCCTGCCAAGAGACAGGTGATGCCGTGGCGCGCCGCGGCATGGGCGCACGACAGGGCGGGAATGGCCGACGAATTGGCGAACGGCTCGTCGTAGGCCGCGGCCGCTCGCGGCAGCAGTTCGAGCGCCTCGTCTTGCGTGAGTGTGTGTTCGTGGTGGGTCGTCCCGAAGGCTTCAGCGGCCAGCCGGGCAAAGGGCGATTCGTCGAAGTGCCCGTGGTCGAAGCCGATGGTGAAGGTGCGGGCGTTGCCCGGCGAAACCGCCGCCAGCATGCCGGCGACCGACGAGCTGTCGAGCCCCCCGCTCAGGAAGGCGCCGAGGCGGGTCGGATCCTCGCCGTCGATACAGCGCGCGACCGCCTGACGCAGCAGCCGCTTCAGTTCCTCCATCAGCGCCGGCACGTCCCGAGGGCCGTCGGTACGGTAGGGCATGCGCCAGTAGAAGTCGGTGCGGAGGACGCCGTCGTCCCACAACGCATACTGGGCCGGCAGCAGCCGCGCTTGATCGGCGTAGATGGTCCGCGGCGCGAAACTGACGCCGTACAACACGCACTCGCTGATGGTCTGCGGCGACAGGGTATCGGAGACGGCGGGATGGCGGCGCACGCTCTGGGTCGAGGTGCCGAAGACGAAGGCGTCGGCGGTCGACGTCCAGTAAACCGTCTCCAATCCCATGCGATCGGTGGCGATCAGCGTCCGCCGGCGCGGCGCATCGGCGATGGCGACGGCCAGCGGGCCGGCAACGTGGTCGAACAGGGCGACATCATGGCGACGGTAGGCGGCGGCGAGGGCGGCGGCGTCGCCCCGGTCCTTGGCCAAGGTGGCGAGCGCCGCATCGGTCCAGCGCGGCTGTCCGAGCAGCGCCACCTTGAGGCCGCGGTCCACCGTGAAGTCGGCGGTACGATGGCCGCCACGCAGATGCACGGCGGCTTCCGGCGTGGCAACCCTGCGATCGAGGGGGGGCGGGGCCGCGTCGGCGCCAGGGCGGTTCAGACCCGTGGCCATCGCTTCGAGGAGAACCGCCGGCGGCTCGGCCGTAGCCGCCAGTCCCATCCACCCGCAAAACCCGGCCATGCGCGCCCTTCCGCTTGGGTCCAAAGTCATCGAGGCGCCGCGCACGGGCCGCTCCGCCGGTCCATGGCGTTGTGGATCCCGATGGCGTCGTGCATCCCGATGGCGTTGTGCATCCCGAAAGACACTATCGCACCGGGGTTAACACATTGGCCGCCAGCATGCCAGTGCCAACCGGCCGCAGCGCGCGTCGGATTAGCCCCGTTCGGGGTATAATTGGGCGAGGCCGGCCTCGCTGGCCGGCGCGATGCCGCGTTCGGTGATCAGCGCCGTGACCAGGCGCGCCGGCGTCACGTCGAACGCCGGGTTGGCCGCGGCGGCGCCGTCGGGCGTGAGGGACACCTGCACGACCCGGCCGTCGTCGGTGCGCCCGCCGATGCGGGTCACCTCGGCGGCGGCGCGTTCCTCGATGGGGATCTCGGCGAGGCCATCGCGCAGGTTCCAGTCGATGGTCGGGCCGGGCAGCGCCACGTAGAACGGCACGCCGGTGTCGCGGGCCGCCAGCGCCTTCAGGTAGGTGCCGATCTTGTTGCAGACGTCGCCGGTCCGTGTGGTGCGGTCGGTGCCGACGATGCAGAGGTCGATCCGGCCGCGCTGCATCAGGTGGCCGCCGGCGTTGTCGACGATCACCGTGTGCGGAACGCCGTGGCGGCCGAGTTCCCAGGCGGTCAGCCCGGCACCCTGGTTGCGCGGCCGCGTCTCGTCGACCCAGACGTGCACGGGCAGGCCCGCATCGTGCGCCTTGTAGACGGGGGCAAGGGCGGTGCCCCAGTCGACGGTGGCGAGCCAGCCGGCGTTGCAGTGGGTCAGCACTTCGAGCGGTTCGGTCTCGCCCTTGGCGGCCCAGGCCTCGCGAAACAACGCAAGGCCGCAATCGCCGATGGCGCTGCAGATGGCGACGTCCTCGTCGCAGATCTCGGCGGCGCGGCGGTAGGCCGCCTCGATGCGGCGATCCGGCGGCAGGTTGGTGAGCACCGCCGCCACGTCATCGAGCGCCCAGCGCAGGTTGACGGCGGTGGGCCGGGTGGCGAGCAGGGTGGCGTGGGCGCTGGCCAGGGTTTCAGAGGTTGGATCGGCGCGCATGGCCAGCGCCAAACCATAGGCGGCGGTCGCACCGATCAGGGGGGCGCCGCGGACCTGCATGCTGGCGATGGCATGCGCCGCGTCGGCGACGCTGCGCAGCCGGGCGATGACGAAGGCGTGCGGCAGCCGGGTCTGGTCGATGATTTCGATGTCGCCCGAGCCGTCGGCAGCGGGCCAGATGGTGCGGTAGGGACGGCCGTCGACCTTCATGGCAGCACTCGGCCGGCGACGGCGTCGAGCTTGGCGAGTAGCGCCGGATCGCGGGCCTGCGGAGCGGTGATCATGGCGGTGCCGAGGCTGGTGTGGCAGCCTCGGTCGCAGGCGTGCTGGCGTTTGCCGAGCGCCGGCACGACGCGCTTGACCAAGGCGCGGGCGCGGTCGGCGTTGTCCTGCAGAACGCGGATGATCGCCTTGACGGTCACGTGATCGTGATCCGGATGCCAGCAGTCGTAGTCGGTGACCATGGCGACGGTGGCGTAGCAGAGCTCGGCCTCGCGGGCGAGCTTGGCCTCCGGCATGTTGGTCATGCCGATGACGTCGCAGCCCCAGGAGCGATAGAGATTGGACTCGGCCAGGGTGGAAAACTGCGGTCCCTCCATCACCAGATAGGTGCCGCCGCGCACCGTCGGGATGGCCAGGTCCCTGGCCGCAGCCTCCAACCCATCGCCGAGGCGACCGCACACCGGATGGCCGAACATCACGTGGGCGACGCAGCCGGTGCCGAAAAAGCTCTTCGGCCGGGCGAAGGTGCGGTCGATGAACTGGTCGACGATGACGAACGTGCCCGGCGGCAGCTCTTCCCGCAGCGAGCCGCAGGCGCTCAAGGACAGCACCTCGGTGACGCCGAGGCGCTTCATGGCATCGATGTTGGCGCGGCTGTTGAGCTCCGACGGCGGCACCCGGTGACCGCGGCCGTGGCGCGGCAGGAAGACACACTTCACGCCGTCCAGCCAGCCGACCAGGAATTCGTCGGACGGCGTTCCCCAGGGCGAGGCCACGGGCAGCCATTGCGCCCCCTCGAGCCCGTCGATGTCATAGAGGCCACTACCGCCGATGATGCCGATGACCGGCGGCGTGCCGGGCTCAGTAGTCATGCTCCGCCTCCCCTCGCTGGCACCGTAGTCTTCCAGGTTCGGCGCGCGGCTTCAACTGTCACGGGGGGCGCCAGCGTGGGCGTCAGCGGGCGCGTCACTGGGGGCGAGGGCAGGGGCGACCGGCAGCAGACCGTGCCGTTTCAGGCGCGAGCGGAACTGATGGTAGCCGAGGCCCAGCTGCCGCGCCGCCATGCGCTGGTTGTAGCGGGCGGCGACAAGCGCGCGGCGCAGCAGATCCGCCTCGTAGGCGGCCACCGCGGCGTCCAGATCCCTGGGGAGCGGGGATGCGACCTTGACCACCGGATGGGGCCGCAGCGACGGCGCTGCCGGCTCGGGAGCGATCCGATGCGGCGACTTGAAGGGATCGAAGTCAATGGCGCCGATCGGCCGCTCCGGCTCGGACCAGCGGTAGACGGCCCGCTCGACGACGTTGCGCAGTTCGCGCACGTTGCCCGGCCAGGAATATGCAAGCAGATGCTCCACGGCGGCGGGGGTGAAGGTGGGCGGCGCCGGCCAGCCCAGCTCGACCGCCATGCCGCGGGCGAAGTGGTTGGCCAGCAGCGGAATGTCCTCCGGGCGGGAGCGCAGCGGCGGCAGGGTCAAGACGTCGAAGCTCAGGCGATCGAGCAGGTCCTCGCGGAACCTGCCGGCATGGGCCAGGGCCGGCAGGTCGACGTTGGCGGCGGCGACGAGCCGCACGTCGCAACGCACCGTGGCACTGCTGCCGACCCGCTCGAAGGTGCCGTATTCGACCACCCGCAGGATCTTCTCCTGCACGGCAAGGGGCGCGTTGGCAATCTCGTCCAGGAACAGGGTGCCGCCGTCGGCACGTTCGAAGCGCCCGGCGCGGCGGCGCACGGCGCCGGTGAAGGCGCCCGCCTCGTGGCCGAACAGCTCGCTCTCCACCAAGGTTTCCGGCAGCGCCGCACAGTTCAACTCCACCAGCGGCCGGTTCCAGCGCGGCGACAGGAAGTGCAGGCGGAGCGCCACCAGTTGCTTGCCGGTGCCGCGTTCGCCGACGACCAGGACCGGACGATCCAGCGCCGCGACCCGCGAGGCCGCTTCCATGACCTCGAGAAACGCCGGCGCTTCGCCGATAAGGGGCGGAAGATCGGGCATGCGGGACTCACGCTCGCGCGGTTGGGGATTGGTTCAACGATGAGGTCATACCTTCGCTGATCCTGTCAAGAATTCGCCGTCGTGGCGATAGTGCGCCGGCGGCATGGTTGGGCACCGACGGTTGCGATCAGCTCCGGCGGCGGTGATCCGGCATTACGCGCCGTCGCCGGCCGGGCCGTTCAAGGGGTTGAGATTGCTTAGGACCTGTCTCGCGAGGCGGCGGCGTGCGCGGGGGCGTTCGCGCATCTCGCGGCCATCGGCGCTGGCTTGGCACGCAGTTTGCGAGGCTTCGGTCAGGCGCCGCGGTGGTGCGGCGGAGATCTGAAAGGAACCGGCCATGGGCATTTTCTCGCGCCTGAGCGACATCATCAATTCCAACGTCAACTCGATCCTCGATCACGCCGAGGACCCGCAGAAGATCATCCGGCTCATCGTCCAGGAGATGGAGGAGACGCTGGTCGAGGTGCGGACCACCGCCGCGCGGATGATCGCCGAACGGAAGGAGGCGGACCGGCGCCTGCAGCGGGTCCGCGAGGCCCAGGCGGACTGGGACCGCAAGGCCGAACTGGCGCTGCGCAAGGGCCGCGAGGATCTGTCGCGCGCCGCGCTGATGGAGAAGGCGAAGCTGGCCGAGGTGGCCGACGCCCTGGCCGAAGAGAGCGCGGCGCTGGCCGCCGCCCTGGCCCAGGGCGAGGAGGACATCGGCAAGCTGGAAGCCAAGCTGCGCGACGCCAAGGCGCGGCAGAAGGCCATGCTGGCCCGTGAGGAAACGGCCAACAACCGGTTGCGCACCCGCCGCACCCTGCACGACCCACGCCTGGCCGATGCCTTCACCCGCTTCGAGCACGTGGAGCGGCGCATCGATCGCCTGGAGGGCGAAGTCGAGTCCTATGACCTGGGCAGCAAGAAGACGTTGTCCCAGGAGATCGCCGACCTGGAAGCCGATGCCGCCATCGAGGCGGAGTTGGACGCGCTGAAGGCGCGGCTCGCCAAGGAGCAGTCGGCCTGAGCCGCGCCCGGCGCCCGACCGTGGGGAGAAGACGCTGATCGATGATGGACTTCTTTTACGTGCCCGTGGTGGTGTTCCTGGTGGTCGTCGCGCCGATCTGGATCATCGCCCACTACGTCACCCGCTGGCGCACCGCCAAGGTGTTGTCGGCGGAGGACGAGAGAATGCTCGCCGAACTGTGGGAACTGGCGCCGAAGATGGAGAGTCGCATCAACACGCTGGAACGCATCCTCGACGCCGAGGCCCCGGACTGGAGGAAACAGGTATGAGCCGTCGTCACCATTCTGGCCACTGCCGGCCGCACGCGGGCCGCAGCGACACCGGCAAGGCCGGCCCCAACCGCCTTTATCGCGATCCCGCTGGTGGTTATGTTTTCGGGGTCGCCGCCGGGATCGCCGAATACTTCGGCATCGAGGCCTGGGTCATCCGATTGCTGATGGTCCTGGGGCTGTTCGTTGCCGGCCCGCCGCTCGTCATCGGCTACGTCGTCCTTGGCTTGGTGCTCGCCCGCAAGCCGGAGACGCTGTATCGCGACGAAACCGAGGAGCGCTTCTGGCGCGACGTCCGCGTCGATCCCTCGCGCTCGTTCTCGACGCTTCGCCACCGCTTCCGCACGCTGGAGCAGCGCCTGCGATCGATGGAAGCGTACGTGACCTCGGACGCTTATCGCGTGCACCGGGAGATCAACGACCTGGACCGGTAGCGCGCCCCGGCGACTTCGGGCGGGGAAGCGGCGGCTGTCGCCGCCGGTCCGAGCAGGGCGGCGGTCGCCGCCCTGGCCGCCACGGCTATTGGGCGGCGGACTCTGATGCATCCTTGATCTTGCCGATGTCGTCCAGCCGCTTTTGCAGGCTGAGCTTGTCAAGGGACTTCAGGGGCAGGCTGGTGAAGATGCTGATCCGTTGGGTCAGCATCCGCATGGTGTCGGCGAAGGCGGCGCGCTTCACCGCCTCGCTGCCCTCCACCGCCGCCGGATCGGGCACTCCCCAGTGGGCGGTCATGGGCTGGCCCGGCCAGATCGGACAGACCTCCTGCGCGGCGTTGTCACAGACGGTGAAGACGAAATCGAGCTCCGGCGCGCCCGGCGCCGCGAACTCGGCCCAGTCCTTGGAGCGCAAGGCGTCGGTCGGGTAATTCTGATTGCGCAGCAGGTCGAGGGCGTAGGGGTTGACCTGTCCAGCCGGGTGGCTGCCGGCGCTGAAGGCGGTGAAGCGGCCTTGCCCGTAGCGGTTCAACAAGCATTCCGCAATGATGCTGCGCGCCGAATTTCCGGTGCACAGGAACAGGACGTTGTAGGGCTTGTCCGAAGCTGTCGTGGCCATGGGGATCCTCCTCAGAATGGTCCGGTTGTTTCCTGACAGGTCTGTCTTGCGCGGCTTGACGGTCTACGGCGTCGCGACGGGCGTGCCGTCCTCCTTGACGAACGGCGTCCGTTGCGGGTTGGGCAGGATGTCGAGCACCGCCTCCGAGGGACGGCACAGCTTGACGCCAAGGGGGCTGACGACGATCGGCCGGTTGATCAGGATCGGGTGATCCATCATGGCGTCGACCAGGGCATCGTCGTCGAGGTTGGGATCGTCGAGGCCCAACGCGTCATAGGGTGTGCCCTTGCGGCGCAGCAGGTCTCGCACCGGCATCCCCATGCGGGTGATCAGCGAGACCAGTTCGTCACGGCTCGGCGGCGTCTTCAAGTACTCGATGATCTCCGGCTCGTCACCGGAGTTGCGGATCATCGCCAGAACATTGCGAGAGGTCCCGCAGTTCGGGTTGTGATAGATCGTGATCGTCACGGCAGATCCCTCCGCTCCCGTAGCCGCAGATCTCGGGTTGACCCTGACAGCAATCCTCAGTCAGGAATGCAACCAGGCGGCGCGTGCCCTCCACGTCCACGGCGTAGAAGATGTTGCGCTGCACGCGCCACGACCGGAGCAGGCCGGCCCGCTCCAAATGGGCGAGGTGGTGTGACAGCGTCGACGGCGGCACGCCAACGCGCTCGGCGATGTCGCCGGCAGCCAAGCCACCGGGGCCCCGCTCCACCAGCAGCCGAAACACCGACAGCCGATGATCATGGGCGAGCGCGGCGAAGCAGGCGGTGGCGTCCAGCGTTTCCATCCTTTGAAGAATATCGAAACGTATGATCGAGTCAAGTGCCGCGTGCGGGGATGTCCGGCGGCCGCTGCCCGCTCACGGGGGCGTCGGCGCTTCCCGGGTAAGCGGTCGGGCGAGCAGGTCGGCGATGGTCAGATCGATGTCGGCGCCGCGATTGAGCACCGCGTCGACGGCGCGGACGATGGGCATGTCGACGGCCAGGGCCGAGGCCCGCGACACCACCGCCTCGGCCGAAAACACCCCTTCGGTCACGCCGCCGCGGGCTGCCAGGACGTCGGCGAGGCGCTCGCCCCGACCGAGCGCCTCGCCAAGGGAGAAATTGCGGGACTGCATGGCGTTGCAGGTGAGCACCAAGTCGCCGAGCCCGGCGAGGCCCATCAGTGTCTCGGCTTGGCCACCGCAGGCGACGGCGAGACGCATCATTTCCGCCAGTCCGCGGGTGATCAGGGCGGCGCGGGCATTGTCTCCCAGGTCGCGCCCGGCGACGATGCCGGCGGCAATGGCCAGCACGTTCTTCACCGCGCCGCCGAGGGCGGCCCCGACCGGGTCGTCCGCGGCATAGACGCGGAACGTCGGCGTCGAGACGGCGGCCGGCACCGCCGCGCGCAGATCGGCGTCGATGGCGGCGAAGGTCACCGCGGTCGGCTTGTCCCGGGCCACCTCGGCGGCGAAGCTCGGGCCCGACAGCACGCAGGGCCGTGCCGCCGGCACCGTTTCGGCGATCACCTCGGTGACCAACGCTCCGGTGCCGCGCTCGACGCCCTTGGCGCAGATCACCAAGGGGGTGCCCGGCCGACAGTGCGGGGCGAGCGCCGTGGCGACGTCCCGCAGGTGGATGGCGGGCACGACCATCAGCAGCAACGGCGCGTCGGCGGTCTCGGCGAGATCGTTGGTCGCGCGGATCTCCGGCGCCAGCCGCACGCCGGGCAGAAACGCTGGGTTCTCGTGTCGGGCGTTGATTGTCGCGGCGACGTCGGATTCGTGCGCCCACAGCACGACCGCCCGCCCCGCGCGTCTGCCTGCCCGGGCGGCGACGGCGGCGAGTGCCGTCCCCCACGCGCCCGCGCCGATCACGCCGATCCGCTCCATGCGTCCACTCCGTCGCGGTCATTGCCCGAAGGGAACCTTAATGCCCTTGGGGGGGCAAGGGCCAGCGCGCGCGTTTATCGGACTTGCCGAATTGACCCGGCAATCGCGGCGGCACTTAGTGCCGCGCCGACACACGGGCGGGGAATTGGAACGGACCATCTCCCCGGGGCGACGAAAACGCATGCACATGCTTGACCTCATCACGCGATCGTTGATCGCGATGCTGCTGATCAGCGGTCTGCTCGCGGCCTGCGACAAGCAGGTGGATGTCCGCTCCGGCGACCGGGCCATGCAACTGACGCTGCCGGGAACGCGGGCGCACGGCGCGCGCCTGGAGGCGCGCGTGCAGGAATGCCTGCGCTGGAACCCCCCCTCGTTGTGTGATCAGCGCCATCCGGGAGCGCGCAGCGATGGCGGACCGGTGACCGACGCAGCCGCGCCCGAGGCGGAGACGCCCGCCGACCCGTCGGAAGCGGAGACCCGTCCGTGACCCACCGAGGAGCCCGTCGACATGGCTGATGGTCTGCTGGCGCGGCGCCTGCGGCTGCTGCTGATCGTTGCGGTGCCGATGCTGCTCGCCGGCTGCGGCGACTGGATCGGCCCGCTGCAGCGGTTCCTGTTGAAGACCGATGACGTCATCATCCAGCGGCGCGCCGACCCCCTCTACGAAGAGCTGTTCCCGCAATACGTGGAGCTCTGCGCCCTCAGCCAATGGAGCCGCCTCGACGGTACCGGACGCGGCAATCCCTTCGGCCACGCGCTGATGTACATCAAGGGGGTGTGCAAGGACGAGGAGGCGCCCTTCCCGCAGCTCAGGCGCTGTCGGGGTGCGGCGACGACGTTGGACGATCCGGAACACGGCGCCGGCGTCAGCGTCGGCCGCTGGTTCCGCAACGTCAACTGGATCGCCATTCCCGGCTACGAGTTGTTCTATACCGGCAACCTGAAGACCGGCGAGCCGCTGACCCGGGCGCACTTCGAGGCGACGGTGCGGGACGCCACCGACAAGGGCGTCTTCAACGGCGTGGAGCTGCACGAAAATTGGACGCGCGAGCCGGAGTGGACACTGGAGGACTTCGTCGCCGACCAGTCCATCGCCACCGACTTCGCGCTCCAATACTCGCGTAACGTTTTTTGTGCGCGCGTGCCGGTGCCCGAGCCGGCGCTGGACGAAATCATCGCCTTCCTCAATGAGAAGAACGTCGAGTACGCGACGGGAGAGGCCGATTACAATTGGAGTCTTCTCGCCAACAACTGCGTGCATACCGTCCGCAACGCGCTGGCCGCCGCCAATATGTGGACGCCGCTGTCGGTGCTCGACGTGAAGATCCGGCATCTCTTCAATCTCGCCGTGCCGGCCAACGAGTTCGTCAACTTGGCGATCCTCGGCACCGAGGGGCCGGTCGACAGCTACCGGGACATTCGGCGCGAGGACCCGCTCCGGGATGCCATCCACGACTTCCGCTGGCTGCCGACGCGGCACGGCGCGCTGGTGAAGACCATGCCGGTGCACACGCCCAACGAGATCTACACCACCGACTTCCAGCTGTTCGTCGTCCAGTCGCCGTTCAGCATGGCGCGGACCGCCCAGGCGGTGCGCCTGCTCTCCGACGCAAAATACGTCGACCTGAGACAGAACCTGTTGCACTTCCAGGAGAAGTACGAACGCTCCCTGGAGCCGCAGGACTCCCACGTCGCGCCGTTCTTGAGCGTGCGCGGCACGCCCTTTCGGCGGGTCGCCCGGCTGCATCAAGAGAATATCGACGCTCAGCGCCGCGACGTCGAGACGCTGCTGAACCGGCTGGACGATTTGGAGGCGAAAACCGATGGGTCCGCGACCGAGTAGCGGCCCGGCGGCGGCGCCGCCGGCGACGGCGTTGCCGGACATCCCGCTGCTGGATGTGGGCGTCGACTGGCCGTTCGAGACCCTCGAACGGGCCTTCGATCACGTCACCGCTCTGCTCGACGCCGGCAGCGGGCGCATTCCCATGCGCGTCGTTCGGATGGCCGACACTCTGTCCCGCCGTTGGCTCGCCCGTTGGCACCCGTCCTATCTGGGGGAGATCGACCGCATCGCCGCGCGCCTCGGTCGGCCGGGCGCCTATTTCCTCAACGTCAGCTACGAGTGGGGCTGCACGTCGTCCGCCGGCCCATCGCCCGATGGCCGGTCGGCGCGGCTGATGCGGGTCCTGGACTGGCCGGACCGCGGCCTCGGCCGCTACGTCATCGCCGCCCGCGTGCACGGTGAGGCCGGCCTCTGGCTGACGTTGACGTGGCCCGGCTATAACGGGGTGCTGCAGGCCGTCGCCCCCGGTCGCTTCGCCGCGGCACTCAACCAAGCGCCCATGGCCAAGCCCGTCGGCATTTATGCGTTGGACTGGCTGGTCAACCGCCGCAGCGTCTGGGGCTTACCGCACCTGCCGGCCACATACCTGCTGCGGCAGGTCTTCGAGGGCGCGCGCGACTTCGCCGAGGCCAAGGCCATGCTGACGGCGACGCCGATCGCGCTGCCGGCGATCTTCACCCTGGCCGGGCTAGCGCCGGACGACGCCTGTATCATCGAACGGCAGGCGGATGCGGCGCATGTGATCGCCGGGGCGGCGTGCGCGGCGAATGCGTGGCAGGCGCCCCGCTGGTCCGGCCGGCCGCGCGGGCAGGAGAACGCGTTGCGCCTGGCGCGCATGCGCGAAGCCCTGTCGGCGGAGTCCGGCACCTTCGACTGGCTCCAGCCGCCGATCCTCAATCCCCTGACGCGGCTGGTCTTCGTCGCCGACGCCGATAGCGGGTCGGTCGTCGCGCAGGGTTTCGAGGCGGACGGGCCGGCGACAGCGGTGCTGCGCTGCAACGCGCGCCCCGATGCGCCTCGCCCCGGCGGCTCGGACGCCGCCACCGTCGGCGCCTGACGGGCCACGACGGCCCGCGACCACGACCCTTCGGGCACCGGCATGAGCCTTCAGGTCGATCCCTTCGTCACCGCGACGATCGCCATCTGCGTCTTTTTCCTGGGCAGCGCCATTGTCACGCGGGTCCGGCCCTTGCGGGTGTTCAGCATTCCCGAACCGGTGGTCGGCGGGCTTACCGCCGCCGTGATCATCACGCTCGTCTACTTTGCGTTCGACCTGGAGATCACCTTCGACGTCGGGCGACGCGAGCTGTTCCTCGTCTATTTCTTCGCGGCCTTGGGGCTCCGGGCGAAGCTTTTCGAGATCCTTGCCAACGGCCGCCCGCTGATCGTGCTGATCGCGCTCGCGGCGGTCTTCATCGTGCTGCAGAACGGGTTGGGCATGGCGGTGGCCACGGCGTTCGACCACGATCCGAAGCTGGGCATCGTCACCGGCTCCATGGCGTTGATGGGCCGCTCGGGGACCACGGTCGCCTTGGCGCCGCTGTTCGAGGCGCGATTCGGCTTCGAGCATGTCTCCAGGCTCGGTACCGGCGCCAACATGCTGGGGCTGATCGCTGCCTGCTGCGTCGGTGGCCCCATCGCCCGGTTCCTCATCCGCCGCCACAGCCTCCCGGTGCCGGGACCGAGCGCCGATCTGGACGTTGGCATCTCACGCGACGCCGCCTCCCCGCAACTGGATTATCGGGCGTTCCTGCTCGCCGTGTTGCGCATTCACGTCGCCATCATTCTCGGCCAGGGCCTGGATCTCGGCCTGACCGCGGCAGGTCCGCAGCTGCCGCTTTACGTCAGCTGTCTGATCGCCGCCATCGTCCTCGGTAACGCCCTGCCGCGGCTCATACGCCGGGTCGATTGGTCGGCAAGCGATCAATGCCTGACCCTCATCGCCTACGTCAGTCTCGGGCTGTTCTACACCATGACGCTGATGAGCATGCCGCTATGGAACACCCAGGGCATGCTATGGTTTCTCGTGACCATGGTGACCGTTCAGGCCCTGCTCACCGCGGTGTTCGCCGCCGTGCTGGTCTTTCGCGTCATGGGACGAGACTATGAGGCGGCGGTGATGGCGTCCGGTTTCGCCGGCATGTCGCTGGGCTCGACGGCGACGACCATGGCGGTCATCTCTGCTGTGGCAAAGCACTACGGGCGGGCGCCGCGCGCCTTCGTCGTCATTCCGTTGGCGTGCGGCATCTTCATCGACATCGTCAACTCGCTGGCCATCGCCCTGTTCGCCACCCTTTGAAGTCAAGTGCGCGAGGTCGGCGAGCCGGGCGCCGCGGGTCGCGGCGCCCGACGGACGGACCTGGAGCAGGCTCGCGTTCGACGGACACCATCGAACGCGAGCCTGCTCTCATTCCAGGATTTAGAGCACGATTCACATGCCACACGATGCCGTGTGACCCGATCGTGCTCTACGCTGCCGCCTGCGACAGGGCGGCCTTCAGCCGCTCCTCCTGCTCGTCGGACAGCGAGGTCTTGAGAACGGTGGCCTGATAATGGGAGAGCCGCGGCATGACCTTGTCCGCGACCGCCTTGCGGACCAGAAGGAACAGCGCCGAGGTGCCGGGGGCGATGGTGTTGCCCAGTTGCTTGATGAAGTCGTCGTTGATGCCGTAGTCGGCGAATTTGCCCTGCAATGCGCCGCTGCCGGCGCCGATCAGTCCGCCTACCGCGAGGCCGGCGAGGGGATTGAGAAACAAGAGGCCGACGAGGGCGCCCATCAGCATGCCCATGGAAGCGCCGCTGCTGGCGCCGAGGGCGACAAGGTTGACACTCTGCTTCAGGTGCACCTTGCCGTCGGCGTCGCGCACCACCACGCAGGCATCCTCCAACTCGAGGATGTGTTCGGTCTGCATGCTGCGAAGCTCGTTCAGGAATTGATCCGCGGTATGCAGATCCTTGAAGGCGAGACAGACGAGGTCACTCATAAAACATCCCTTCGATGCGTCTTGAAAAGCCGGCTGAACGGCGTTGACGGAGTGGCGATCAGCGCGCCGCGCCGAGCCGTGGTCCGAGGTCGCTGGAGAGCGCCGTCATGTCGACGAAAAGCTGGTTGAAGCGGTTGGAGGAGGCATCCAGCGCCGTGTTGATGGCGTCGAGGTCGCCCGAGAACATGGCGTTCGCCAAATTTCCGAAGGTCGTTGCCAACAGCGCGCGGAGGTCGGCCACCGACTGCGCCGTTGCCGCGCCCACGTCGTCGGCGGTGACCTGGGCATCCAACAATGCCGTCCAGATCCGTGCCTCCGCCATGCTGCTGAGCATCTCCGCCGTGGCGCGGTGCATGCCATACTCGTCGTCGGCCGCCCGCGCCGTGCTGTAGTCGGCCACGCCCGCCAGAACGTCATGGATGGCGCTGGTCGTCAGGCTGAACGTTTGGCGGATCGAGACGATTTGTTCGTTCGTCAAAGACCAGGCAACATTCGCCGTGAACATTCCCAAAGACAGGGCAACCATGGCCGCCATGAGTTGAGTTTTAAATTTCGACATGGTAGATCCTCGACCTAAAGTTGTGAAGCAAAAATAGGATATCTGGTAATAAAAAGGCTGTCAAGACGGCACCAGCCGCATTGTTTGTTACAAATAATTAACGAGATTTTGGCGGGATGGCGAGACCACTCTTGCCCGTTGCGTCGCCGAGCACCTGGTGCTTCCACTGGTGCAGGCGGCGGGTGATGTCGAGCAGGTGATGCGGATCGGTGCGACGGGCATCGATGACGGCGGCCGCATGGGTCGGCAGTTGCGCCTCGCCGGGATCCAAGCCGCGCATCTCGCCGACGCGCTGCAGCCACTGCGCCGTGCCTGCGTCATCCAGGGTGCGCGGCGCGTGCAGCCGGCGGGCGACGTCGCGGATCGTCACCTCCGAATAGCGGCGAACCAACGGTCGCAGGTGGCCCCCCATCGCCAATAGGCCGGCGGCGCTGTCGATCAGCGCGCCACGGCCGCCCTTGAGCGGCCCTGGCGGCGGCTCAGGCGCGCCGAAGCGGCCGGCGGCGCACCACACCAGGATTGCCGCGGCGACAAGGGCTTGGAGGGTGACCAGCAGCAGCGGGAGGCTGAACAGCTCGCGCCACAGGTCGGGTGGCCGCGCGAAGCCGTGCACGGTGGCATCGAAGACGACCGGGCCGCCGGCCGGCCGCAGCGCTTCGATAATGGCGACGGCGATCGCCGCATTGGTGCCGCGGCCGAGGCCATGATTGGCGATCAGGTCGGGATCCGACAACACCCAGATCCGCCGCGCGTCGCCCGCCGCCGCGTCCGTCAGTTCGCCGAGCAGCATGCCTGCTTCTCCGGCGATGAGCGGCCGCAGCCGGGCGCTCCGCAGGAGTTGCGGGCGCGGCAGGTCGGGATCGGCGCCGAAGCGGCCGGCGCGCCAGGGGACCGGTCCGGCGACGCGCACGATCCTGGCGTCGGCAACGATGTGCCGGGCCACCGTCGTCACCGCGTCCGCCGTCAGCAGTGTCGCCGTTTGGAGCCACTGCGGCTTGTCCGGATTGCCAGACCCGGTCCACTTGGGCAGCACGACGAGGGTCCTCGCGGCGCCCGCCAAGTCGATCTGATCCGCATGCTCGATGGCCGGCGCGGCGACCACCAGCAAGCCGGCCGTCCCGGCGGTGTCCGCGGGGCGGTGCCGCCCGATGATCACCGGCGCGTCGAGGCCGCGGAGGGTCTCAACGAATGCCCGATGCCCGATGGCCGATACCGACCAGGCATGGGCGGCGGGAGAGCGCAGCGGCATCAGATCGGCGCCGAAGACGGCAAGCAGCACGGTGGCCGCGAAGGAGGCAAGGCCGGCAGCAAGCAGCCAGATGACGGTGGTGACGGAAAACGCGGGCACCGCCGAGCGCATCACGGCGTCTCCGACCAGGCTGCGGCGAAACGCTGGTAGGCGGCGCGGCAGAGCGCGTAATCGGCGGCGCCTACCGTCCGCGCGGCGAACCGCGACCGCTCGACCGCTGCCACCAGGGCGTGCAGCGCTTCGGCCGCCACCGGCGGTGCGGCAACGGCCGGCCCGGCGACGGCGCGGACAACCTCGCGGCCGGTCGTCGATGGCGGTAGCGCACCCAGACGCCGGCCCAGGTCGGAAAATGCAGTCAACAGCAGGGCGTGGATGGCCTCGCCGAAGCGGCCGTCGGCGGCGAGGGCGGCGGCCGCGTCCGCGTTGGGTTCGGTCGCCGCGGCATCGCGGCCATCGGCCGAAGGCACCTCGCTTGATCGACGTCGCCCCGGCCGCTTGGCGTCCAGTGCCATGCGGGAGACCACCCAGACCACACCGACGACGCAAGCCACCGCGACCACTGCCCAACCGGCCAGGCGCAGGGCCTGGGCGAGGATGGGCAGCAGCGGGCCGGTCGCGGCGGCCGATGGCGACGGCCCCGCGATCGTCCCCGGCGGGGCGAGGTCGGCGCCGTCCAGGGCATCGAATCCAGCCACGCCGGGCAGTGTTTGCTGATAATCGCCACGCGCGAACACCTCGGCGACCACCGTATCCACCCGTGAGCCGATGTCGCCGGCGTCGGCTGCTCCGGTGGCCGCCGCTCCGTCGATGCCGCCCAGACCGACGCTCGCGGCGATCAGGGCGGCGCGCATGATGGCCGGCGTGAAGACGGGCAGGGAGGCCGGCCGGGACATGATCATGAACGGCCGTTTTTTGACCGCGGCCGGCAGGTGCGCATGGCTGCTGCCTCGATTCTCCTCGCTGCGAGAGGCAGCCTAGCCGACGGCGAGCGGTGTGTCGATCGTCGGCGGGCGGCCGGCGCCGGTCCGGTCGGGTCGTCCGGGAGAAAGTGCTCGATCTTGTCTTGCCTGGAGTCGGCGCCTAGCGTAGTCTGCTGTCATGATTACCAAGACGCTACTTGCCACGGTTCTGCTCGCCACTCTCGCTGCGTGCGCCGACTTCGGCGGGGCGCGCATGGTTACGTATACCGACACAAAGTTCTACTTCCGCCACTATCCGATCTGGATCAGTGAGGACCAAGCGCAGGCGTTGGCCGACGCCGAATGCGAGAAGCTGGACCGGCAGGCGCGTCAGGACAGTGCCGAGCAGTTCAATGTGGTCGACGTTCGCTACGTGACGTTCACCTGTATCTGATGCCCGGTCACATCACCGGTCACATCACCGGTCACGGCACCGGTCACGGCGATGTGATGGCGGGCGCGGCGTCCCCGCCCGCGATCTGAGCATGCGGAGCCACGCCGCCGCGGGGCGTTAACCGGCCCTTTACGCCCGGCGCGCAGACTCCCGGCATGGTCGATCTCGCCCACATCGCCGGCTCGCCGCTGGAGCGCCAGCCAAGCTCAGGCGCCACCGGCTATGGAAAGGGCCACGCCGTTGAACGCGTCGCCGCCGTCACGGCCAGCCGCTACGCGCCGGAAACGCTCGAACAGATGCGCAAGCTGGCGGACTTCATCGCCTCCGGCCGCCAATTTCGCGACGACGTCCCGCCCGGCTTCTACTTCAACGCCCGGGTGTGACCTGCTGCACCGGTTGGCGCGCGATGTCCATGGGCAGTTGCGGTGCATCCACCGTGTACAGCAGCACCGGACTTGAGCGTCCGCGCACGGTAACGGTATCGATGCTGCGCGCCGTGGCAAAATCGGCGCCAGCAGCCTGCACCGTCTGTTCCGTCGCCAGGATCGACGTGCCGTAGCTCTTGTTGAGTTGCTCCAGCCGGGCGGCGATGTTGACCTCATCCCCGTGAACGGTGAACAGCATGCGGTCGCGCGTGCCCAGCGCCCCGGCGATCAGTTCGCCGGTGTTGATGCCGCAGCGCGTCGGGAGCGGCACGTCGGGGCCGAAGCGCATGGTGCCAACCACTTCCTGAATGCCGACGGCGGTGCGGAGCGCATTGGCCGCGTGGTCCGGATCGGAGGTGGCGGCATTGAACGTGATCAGCATGGCGTCTCCCCGGAATTCGGTGATCACACCTTTGTGGCGGTCGATGACGTCGGAAATGATGCTGACGTATTCGTTGAGCATCCGCATCAACTCGTCCGGGGGAACGCGCTCGGCTATGGTGGAGAAGCCGGCGATGTCGGTGAACAGCACCGTCGCGGTTTTCACCTCTCCGTCGCCGGGCTGTAATTCGTGGTCGGCGCGGGTGATCTGCTCGGCGATCTCGGGCGAGACGAGCCGGGACAGGTCGCGCGCGGCGGTGGCGTCGGCCACGGCGCGGATCAGCAGGCGCCGGGCGCGGACCTGCGCCACCGCGAGCACGAAGGTCACCAGCATGATCGAAATGATCTTGTCGACCTCGGCACCGACCAGAACGGTGTTGGAGGTCAGGTATTCCACGTAGTCGCGGGTGACGACGCCGGTCTCGCCCACCATGGCGTCCAGCGCATACCACAGCAGCGCCAACCAGCCGACGGCGGCGGTCACCCCGGCGGCGATGACGTAGGACGGCTCGAACCTGAGGGTGCGCAGCGAAATGAAGATAAAGACGTAAAGCAGCGTTGGCGCCTTAAGATAGAATGGCGCTGGCTGTCCGTACTGCACGTGGAAACTCCAGATCAGCACCAAGAGGATGCCGATGTCGCCGACTACCGAGGTGTACACCAGCCAGCTCGGCAGCCGGGATCGGTGCGCGATCACCAAGCGCATGATGGTGAAGATCAGGTAGGCGCCGAGGACGATCGGCACCGGCATGAACGCCGTGCCGGTGGAGGTTTTAGGCGCAAGCGCATAGAGGACGACGAAGAAGACGACGAGGCCGAGCTGAAACCAACCGATCAGCTGCTCGGTCTGGACGCCCTGGGCATCAATGGACCGGCGAACCCGCTCCGGCAGGCCGGAGCGGGCGGGCGGTCCGAACACGAACCGATCGAGCTGGCTAAGCATTGCGGACCGGCATGGCCGCCCCTTGTTTCGGAACCACGCACCGTACCGTGTCGGCCCGGGCCACGGGAATCACGCCGCGACACAACCCCGTGACCGTGGCGGGCGGATCATGGCCGGCCAGTCCCGCTCGGCGCTGGGTCGGGCGCCGGCTCTGGCGTCGATTCCGGCGTTGGGGTCGCGGCCGGGTGCGGCGCCGGCGGCATGCCCAACAGGCTTCGCGCGAAGGCCATGGGAGCGAACGGCCGCATGTCGTCCAGGCCTTCGCCAACGCCGACGGCGTGCACCGGCAGGCCGAACCGGTCGGCGAGCGCCACGACGACGCCGCCCTTCGCCGATCCGTCCAGCTTGGTCATCACCAGACCGGTGACATCCACCATTTTTTGGAAGGTCTCCACCTGGCTGTGGGCGTTCTGGCCGACGGTGGCGTCGAGGACGAGAATGGTGTCGTGCGGTGCGCCGGCGTCAATCTTCTTGATGACGCGGACAATCTTCTGCAACTCGGCCATCAGGTCGGCTCGGTTCTGCAGGCGGCCGGCGGTGTCAATGATGACAACGTCGGCGCGGTCGGCCTTGGCCTGGGCCAGCGCGTCATAGACCAAGCCCGCGGCGTCGGCGCCCGGCTGGCGGGCGATCACCGGGGCGGCGATCCGCTCGCCCCAGATCTGCAGCTGCTCGATCGCCGCCGCCCTGAACGTGTCGCCGGCGACGAGCACGACGTTCAGGCCGACGCGCTTGAACAGGCCGCCGAGCTTGGCGATGGTTGTCGTCTTGCCGCTGCCGTTGACGCCGCAGACAAGAATGATGTGCGGTTTGTTCCCTTGGTGGATGGTAATGGTCTCGGCCACCGGCGCGAGGATTTCGACGATCCCTTCGGCGAGCACGCCGCGCACCTCGTCGGCGGTGACCTCGCTGCCGAAGCGCCTGTCGGCGAGGCCGCGGGTGAGCTTTGCCGCCGTTGCAACGCCGAGGTCGGCGGTGATCAGCAGATCTTCCAACTCCTCGAGCGCCGCGTCATCGAGCCGACGCTTGCCGAACAGGTCGCCGATCCCGCCGGTCAGGCGCGCCGACGAGCGGCCGAGGCCGTGGCGCAGACGCTGCAACCAGCCGTCTCCGTCGTCGGCGCGCAGCTCATCGTCATCGATCATGGGAGGATCTCCGCGAAAAGCGAGGCCGCGTCGGCGCCGGTGACGCGGGCGGCGACGATGCTGCCCGTCGCTGCCGTGCCGCTCAGGTGCACCGGGGCGTAGTGCGGACAGCGGCCGAGATCGTCGCGCTCCACCAGGACCGGGATGGTGATGCCGAGGCGCGATGCGAGAAAGCGCTGCCGCGCCGCGTCTCCGGCCGCCCGCAACCGCGCGGCCCGTGACCGCCGTGCCGGCCCGGGAACCTGCGGCATGCGGGCAGCGGGGGTGCCGGCGCGCGGCGAATAAGGAAAGACGTGCAGCCAAGTGAGGCCGTAGGCGTCGACGGCGGACAGGGAATTCTCGAACATCGCCTCGGTCTCCGTTGGGAAGCCGGCGATCAGATCGGCACCGAAGACGACGTCCGCACGGGCGGCGCGGGCCCGGGTGATGACCGCCGCCGCCGAGTCCCGCGTGTGCCGCCGCTTCATCCGCTTGAGCACGAGATCGTCGGCCGCTTGCAGGCTCAGATGCAGGTGCGGCATCAGCCGCGGCTCCTCCGCAAGCACCCGGAACAGCCGGTCGTCCATGGTCGCCGGGTCAAGCGACGACAGGCGCAGGCGCGGCAGTTCCGGCACCTGCGCCAGCACCGCCGCAACCACGTCGCCGAGCCGCGGGCCGTCCGGTGCGTCGGCGCCGTATGAACAGATGTCGACGCCGGTCAGCACCACCTCCCGATAGCCGTTGGCGACGAGGCGACGGACCTGCGCGACGATGCGCCGGATCGAAACACCACGGTTCGGTCCGCGGGCGAATGGGATGATGCAGAAGGTGCAGCGGTGGTCGCAGCCCTGCTGGATCTGCACGAAGGCCCGGCTCCGCCCCTCGAAGCCTTCCAGGAGGTGGCCGGCCGTCTCGCGCACCGTGGCGATATCGGCGACGGCGACGGGGGCAGCCTCGGCGGCGAAGTGCCGGCGATCCAACTTCTCGGCGTTGCCGACGACCCGGTCGACCTCGGGCATGGCGGCGAAGGCCTGGGGATCGAGTTGGGCAGCGCAGCCGGTGACGATGATGCGATGATCGGGGCGCTCGCGGTGCAGCCGGCGGATCGTCTGCCGCGCCTGGCGGACGGCTTCGGCGGTGACGGCGCAGGTGTTGACGACGGTGACACGATTCAGCCCGGCGGCGGCAGCCTCGCGGCGGATCACCTCGCTCTCCAGGGTGTTCAGGCGGCAGCCCAGGGTGACGATCCGAGGCCCCGCCGGCGCGTTGGTGATCACATCCGCCATGACGGATCCAGGGTTCCCGCGAACGACGTTGCCGCTGGCCCGGCCATGACGACATGGCCGTCCGTCCGCCAAGTGATGGCCAGATCCCCGCCGTCGAGGGTGACGGTGACGGCACGCCCGGCGCGGCCCCGGCGATGAGCGGCGACGGCAGCGGCGCAGGCCCCGGTGCCGCAGGCACGCGTGATGCCGACGCCACGCTCCCAGACGCGCAGCCGCAGATGATCGTCCGCCAGCACCTGCACCGCCTCGACGTTGGTGCGTCGCGGAAACAGCGGATGGTGCTCGATCGTCGGTCCGAGGCGCTCCAGATCGACCGCGGCCACATCGTCGACGAAGAACACGGCGTGGGGATTGCCGATGCCGACGGCGACGCCATCGACAAAATCGCCTATGGCGATGGGCAGATGCGCCGTGTCCACCGGCTCGGCCAGCGGAATGTCACGCCAGTCTTCAGCGGCCGGCCCCATGTCGACGGCGACGCGACCGTCGGCGACGGCCTCGGCCCGCAGTAGCCCGGCGACGGTCTCCAGGGTGACGCTCATCGTCCCACCGTCGGCCATCAGCCGTAGCGCAACGCAGCGGGCGGCGTTGCCGCAGGCCTCGACCTCGCCACCGTCGGCGTTGCGGATGCGCATGAACGCATCGGCGGCACCGTTGCGCGGCGGCTCTATGGTGATCAACTGGTCGAAGCCGATACCGGTCCGCCGGTCGGCGAGCGCCCGCACGCCCGCCGCCGACACCATCAGCGGTTGGCGTCGCGCATCGATGACCACGAAGTCGTTGCCGAGCCCGTGCATCTTGACGAAGGGACGGTCGTTCATGACGCCATAGGTAAGTCAGACGGACGGAAAAGGCGATGGCAAAGCGGGAGGCGCCGCGAGGCGAGGCGGCCGCGCGCTAAGGTGCCGGGCGCGGGGTCAGCACAACGGCGGCGAGGGGAGGCAGCGTCAGTTCGATGCTGTTGGCACGGCCGTGGCAGGCGATCGGCACGGATTGGACGCCGCCGGCATTGCCAATGTCGCTGCCACCGTAGATGGCGGAGTCCGTGTTCACCCGCTCTTCATAGAAGCCGGCGATCGGCACACCGATGCGGTAGTCCTCGCGGACGACCGGCGTGAAGTTGCAGACGACGACGCAGACATCATCCGGCTCGTCGCCACGACGGATGTAGGAGACGATGCTCTTGTCCACGTCGGTATAGTCGATCCACTCGAAACCGTCGGCCTCGCAGTCGCGCCGGTGCAGCGCCGTCAGCTCCCGGTAGGCCAAGTTCAGGTCGCGCACCAGGTTCTGGACGCCGATGTGCAAGGGATCGTCGAGCAAATGCCAGTCGAGGCTGGAGTTGTGATCCCACTCACGTTCCTGGGCAAATTCGCCGCCCATGAACAGCAATTTCTTTCCTGGGTGGGTAAACATAAACCCATAATAAACCCGGAGGTTCGCAAATCGTTGCCAGCGATCGCCTGGCATTTTGCGGATCAGTGAGCCCTTGCCCTCGACAACGCTGTTATGGCTCAGCGGCAGCACGTAATTCTCATTGAAAGCGTACATGATGCTGAACGTCAGGCGGTCATGCATGTGCTTACGGAAAATGGGATCGCGGCACATGTATGCGAGCGTGTCCTGTATCCAGCGCACATTCCACTTGTAAGCGAAGCCGAGGCCGCCGAGGTAGGTCGGCCGCGAGACCATCGGCCACGACGTGTTCTCCTCGGCGACGGTGGCGATGTCCGGGTGATGCTCGTAGACGACTTGGTTCAGGGCGCGCAGGAAGGTGATGGCTTCCAGGTTCTCGTTGCCGCCGTGCGGATTGGGGAGCCATTCGCCCATCCGCCGGCTGTGGTCGAGATACAGCATGGATTCGATCGCATCGAGGCGCAGCCCATCGATGTGATAGGCGTCGAGCCAGAACAGCGCGTTGTTGAGCAGGTAGTCGGTCACCTCGTAGCGACCATAATTGTAGATCAGCGACCGACCGGCGTCGCGGGCGCCGCGTGGATCGGAATGTTCGTAAAGGCAGGTGCCGTCGAAATACCCGAGGCCGTGGGCGTCGGTGGGGAAGTGGCCGGCCACCCAATCCAGGAGCACGCCGATGCCCGCCGCGTGGCAACGGTCGACGAAGTCCTGAAGCTCCCCGGGGCGGCCGAACCGGCTGGTGGGGGCAAACAGGCCGAGCGGCTCGTAACCCCATGTGCCATCGATCAGGTGCTCGGTGATCGGCAGCAACTGGATATGCGTGAAGCCCAGGTCGAGCACGTAGGGGACGAGCAGGTCGGCGAGTTCGCCATAGGTGAGATAGCCGTGGCCGCGCTCGACACTGCGTCGCCACGAACCGAGGTGAACCTCATAGATGCTGATCGGTGCATCGCGGGCGATGGTCTGCGCCCGGTTTCGCATCCAGGTCGCGTCGCGCCAGCGGTGGCGGCGCACATCGCAGACGACGCCGGCATTGCCTGGCGGCTGTTCGCACTGGAACGCAAAGGGATCGAGCTTCAAGGTCAGGAGCTCGTTCTTCCGCGTGGCGATCTCGAACTTGTAGAGGGCGCCTTCGGCGACATCCGGCAAGAACAACTCCCAGACGCCACACTCCAGCCGGAAGCGCATGGGATGGCGGCGACTATCCCAATCGTTGAAGTCGCCGAGTACGCTGACCCGGGCGGCGTTGGGCGCCCAGACCGCGAAGCCGACGCCGCGCACGCCGTCGACGGTCATTGCGTGGGCGCCCAGCTTCTCGTCCAGCCGATGACGGTCGCCTTCGGCGATCTCGAAGACGTCGACATCGCTCAAAATCGGCGAGAACCGGTAAGGATCCTCGATCTCGATCGTGTCCTTGCCGGTGTCGACCAGCAGACGGTAGTGGAACGGACGTCGCGGGCCGCCAACCGGTCCGGCGAACAGGCCGGCGGCGTGCAGCCGGTTCAACTCGGCGATCGACTCGCCGCTGGTGGCGTCGACGACAGTGACGGCCTTGGCCTGGGGCAAGAAAACGCGAACAACCAGCCCGCCGTCGGGTCCTTCCGGGTGCATGCCGAGGAACGCGAAGGGGTCACCGTGCCGGCCCGAGACGACGCGATCGATGTGTTGGTTGAGTTGCTTCGGCGTCATTCAGACATGCTGGCACATCCGCAGCGTTTCGCCAACTTTCTCATTCGTTGGGGCCAAGGTCGACCCCAACGGTCCGCTCGATCCCATGCAGCGGGATCGCCAGCCACTCGGGTCGGTTCGCGGCCTCGTAGCAGGTCTCGTACAGCGCCTTCTCCAGCGTGAAGAGATCGAGCAGACCGGCGAACGCCGCATCGTCCTGTGGTACCGACGAGCAGCCTGCTGCCGCGGCCCGATAGGCGTCAAGGAACGCCGCGACGGCCGCGTGCTCCCAGGCGTCGATGGCGTCCCGGAGATCGTCGATGCGGGCATCGGTCGACGGGATCCGTTGCAGGGCGGCGCGCCCCGCATAGTTGAAGGAGCGAACCATGCCGGCGACGTCGCGCAACGGCGACTGCTTGGCCCGCCGCTCGGCCATCGGCCGGACCGGCTCGCCCTCGAAGTCGAGAATGAAGAAATCGTCACGCACGACGACCACCTGCCCAAGATGCAGGTCACCATGCAGCCGCGTCTTGGTCACGGCGAGGTCGGATGGCAGGGCCTGGGCGATTCGCGTGTCCACCGCGTCCCACTGGTCGAGCAACCGGATGATGCGCCCGCGCAGGGGCTCGACGACACCGTCGTCGGCCGAGATGCGCTGGAGCGCCGATCGGGCGGCGGCGGCCTGCTCGCGAACCAACTGTCGCCAAGCTTCCACGTCGGCCGCGGTCGCCGGCTCGGGCCGGAAAGCCGGATCATCGGTGGGAATCGCGAACGCAGCGTGCAACTCGGCGATCCGCGTACCGAGCACGCCCATCAGCGGCAGGAAGAAGTCCTGTGGCACGGCCTCGGCAGCCGAAACCTCTTCACTTTCGACGGAAGCGGTGTCGCGGTCGGCGAGATAGCCGTCGAGATAGCCGAGCGCGAAGGCCCAGCCATCGCCCTGGTTGCGGACGAAGCCGTGCAACACGCCGAGCGCCATCGGCGTCCCGTCGGGTGCGATGCGCTCGACGCTGCCGAGCAGCGGCGGCGTGTTGGCGAAGCCGGCCTCCTCGGTAAGGAAGCGGCCCAGTTCGATCTCCGGATGGATGCCAGCTTGGAGCCGTCGATAGAGCTTGAAGATCATCGACTCGCCGATACGCATCGAGGTGTTGCTCTGCTCGCCGCCCAGGCGATCGATTGCCAGGTCCTCGGTGAGGTCGATGTCGGCAAGGGCCCGCGTCGCCCGGAACACCACGCGGTGATCCTGCGCCGTGCCGATGTCGAGGCCCGCCCGGATGGCGTCCAGCACCGCGGCGGTGAACGGCGCGTCGGCCATCGCATCGTAGAGGACGCCGACACGGTTGCGGGTGCGCACTCGCGCCAGCGTCGCTGCCTGCAGACGGACCAGGGGATCGTCGCTTTTGGTTTCCCAGGCCGCGCCCATCGGCATCTGGTACAGGTGCTCGCAGCCGTCATCGGTCTCGACGGCGATGCAGGCCATCAGGCTTCCGTCGCGGCCGCCGGGCAGGACGGTTTCATCGACCAAGCGCACCGACCGGATGCCTTGGCCCTTGGCGGCGAACCACCGGCGGGTCGGCAGAAACTCGGGGAGGATGCGGGCGGTCAGCGTTGCCTGGTTGCCGCTTTGCAGGAGGCTCTGCCAGCCGTCCGGCACGACGAAGGTCTGCAAGTCGGGCAGCGGCGCTTCATAGACGTCGTGCCATGACGGCGCCTCCGTCTCGTCAGCAATGAGAAACCAGTAAAAGCCATAACCGGGTAAGGTGACGAAATAGGGCAGGTCACCAATCGGCGGAAACGGGCTGCGCCCCATCAACTCCACGGGCACGCGGCCCTTGAAGGCGGCGAGGTCCAACTCGACCGGCTGCGGCGCCCGCGACATGTTGGCGACACACAGAATCGTCTCGCCATCGTGCTCCCGCAGATAGGCGAGCACCTTGCGGTTGCCGGGATAAAGAAAGTTGAGGCTGCCGCGCCCGAAGCTCTTGTGGCTCTTGCGCACGGCGATCAGACGGCGCATCCAGTTGAGCTGCGATGTCGGGCGACGCAACTGCGCCTCGACATTGACGGTGTGGTAGCCGTACACCGGATCCATGATCGGCGGCAGGTAGAGCCGCTCGGGATCCGCCGTGGAGAAGCCGGCGTTGCGATCGGGCGACCACTGCATGGGCGTCCGCACGCCGTTGCGGTCGCCGAGAAAGACGTTGTCACCCATGCCGATTTCGTCACCGTAATAGACGATCGGCGTGCCCGGCATGGACATCAAAAGGCTGTTGAGCAGCTTGATCTTCGAGGTGTCGCGCTCGAGCAACGGCGCCAGCCGGCGGCGGATGCCGAGGTTGATGCGGGCACGGGGATCGGCCGCGTAAAATTGCCAGAGATAGTCGCGCTCCCGGTCGGAGACCATCTCCAACGTCAGTTCATCGTGGTTGCGGAGGAAGATCGCCCATTGGCAGGTCTCCGGAATGTCCGGCGTCTGCCGCATGATGTCGGTGATCGGATAGCGATCGGCGCGTGCCAGCGCCATGTAGATCCGCGGCATCACCGGGAAGTGGAACGCCATGTGGCATTCGTCCCCGTCGCCGAAATACGGCCGCACATCCTCCGGCCATTGATTGGCCTCCGCCAGGAACATCTTGTCGGCGTAGTTGCTGTCCAGCCACGCCCGGAGCTTGCGGATGACCGTGTGCGTCTCCGGCAGGTTTTCGTTGTTGGTGCCCTCACGTTCGCAGAGGTACGGGATGGCGTCGAGCCGGAGGCCATCGACTCCGGCATCGAACCAGAACTTCATGATCTTGCAGACCGCATCGAAGACGCGCGGGTTATCCCAGTTCAGGTCCGGCTGGTGGGAGAAGAAACGATGCCAGTAATAGCTGTGGGCCACCGGATCCCAGGCCCAGTTGGAGATCTCGGTGTCGCAGAAGATGATCCGGGTATCCTGATACTTTTGGTCGGTATCGCTCCAGACGTAGTAGTCGCGATATTTCGAGCCGGGGCGCGCGCGCCGCGCCCGTTGGAACCACGGGTGTTGGTCCGAGGTGTGGTTGATTACCAGTTCGGTGATCACTTTTAGGCCCCGCGCGTGCGCCTCGCGCACGAAGGTGCGGAAGTCGCGCATGGTGCCGTAGTCGGGATGGACGCTCGTGTAGTCGGCGGTGTCGTAGCCGTCGTCGCGCAGCGGTGAGGGATAGAACGGCAACAGCCAGACCGCCGTAACGCCGAGGTCGACCAGATAGTCGAGCTTTCGGGTCAGTCCGCGAAAGTCGCCGATACCGTCGCCCGAAGTATCGAAGAAGGCCTTGACATGCAGTTGGTAGACGATCGCGTCCTTGTACCAGAGGGAGTTAGCGTCGCTCATCCGCATGTCCTCACGTGGCCAAACTACCAGGCTCCCTTGCGTAGGGGCGTGATACGAAAGATCTCGCATGGGTTAAGATAGGGATCGAGGCGCACCCAGTGACGGCCACCGCGCCATTCGAGGCGCCGGCCCGAAAACAACTCTTCCGCAACGTACAGATCCTGATCAGCCAACCCCATCTCGGCGAGCGGAAAGTCCACATGACTTTCGTGTGCGGTAAACGGATCGAGATTGACGACCGCGAAGACCATGTTCGACCGGTCCAGCGTCATCTTACCGTAGAACAGCACGTTCTCGTCGGTGGATGGGTAGAAGCGGAGGTTATGCAATTCGTGCAATGCCGGGTTCTCACCACGGATCCAATTCACTTTGGCAATAAATTCCTTGATATTACCGGGGCGATCCCGGTCCCAAACCTTGTATTCGTATTTCTCGGAGTTGAGAAATTCTTCTTTGCCCGGGACCGGCGTTGCTTCGCACAACTCGAAGCCGTTGTAGATGCCGTAGACGCCGGAGAGAGTCGCGGCCAGCACCAGCCGGATCATGTGCGCCGGCCGCCCACCAGTCTGTAAATATGGCGGATTGATATCCGGCGTATTGGTGAAGAAGTTCGGTCGCATGTATTCCTTGACATCCGTCTGGGTGATTTCTGTCAGGAATTCTGTCAACTCCGCTTTGGTATGCCGCCAAGTGAAGTAAGTGTAGGACTGAGTGAACCCGACTTTCGCCAGCATGTACAGCATGGGCGGCCGGGTGAATGCTTCCGACAGGAAGAGCACGTCAGGGTGTTTGGTCTGGATATCGCGGATCATCCATTCCCAGAATGGCACCGGCTTGGTGTGCGGGTTGTCCACCCGGAAAATTTTCACGCCAGCCTCGATCCAGAACTCAACCACCGACTTTAATTCATGCCAAAGGGAACGCCAGTCCTCGCAATAAAAGTCGACGTTGACGATGTCCTGGTACTTTTTAGGCGGGTTCTCTGCGTACTTGATGGTGCCGTCGGGCCGGAACAGGAACCACTCGGGATGCTCCTGGATCCACGGGTGGTCGGGCGAGCACTGGATGGCGAAGTCGAGCGCCACCTCCATGCCGTGGTCGTGGCAAACCTGCACGAAGTCCTTGAAATCCTCGAGGGTGCCAAGTTCCGGATGCACCGCCTTGTGGCCGCCCTCCGGCCCGCCGATGGCGTAGGGGCTGCCCGGGTCATCGGGCCCCGCGGTCAGCGTGTTATTGCGGCCCTTGCGGAACGTTCGGCCAATGGGATGGATCGGGACAAAATAGACGACGTCGAAGCCCATGGCGCGCACGTCCGGGAGCCGCGCCGCGCAGTCCTTGAACGTGGCACTTTGGCCGGGGATGGTGCCCTGCGACCGGGGAAACATCTCGTACCACGCCGAGAACCGCGCTTGCACCCGGTCGACGAAGACCTCGAGTTCGCGGTCGTAGCGGACGGCGGTCCCCCGGTCGGGCAACCGCGCCAGGACGCTCCTGAGCTCAGCGCCGAGCATGAAGGTGGCGCGCATTGCGTCGTCGCCGCGCTGCAGCAACTCGACCGTCGCCTTCAGCCAGGTACCGTCCTCCCCATGGGTGCGCGCCAACGCCTCCTCGATCAGTTCGCGCCCTTCGATCAGTTCGAGGGAGACGTCCTGCCCGGCGGCGAGCTTCTTCTCGACGCCGATGCACCAGGATTCGTAGACGTCCGTCCAGGCCTCGATGGTGTAGATGTACCGGGCGTTGTCGTAGAGACCGATGCTTCCCCGCCACTCGGCCAAGCCGAAGTTGACTTGAGTCATCGGTGCCTCGTGCCATTCGGACTCGTCGACGCGGCGGTAGAGGATGACCGCCTTGAGCTGATCGTGGCCCTCGCGGAAGATCTCGGCGGTGATCTCCAGCGTGTCACCGGCCTCCCGCTTGATCGGATAGCGCCCGTCGTCGACCTGCGGGCGGACGTTCTGGATGACGATCGAGCGGCTGTGCACGCCGGTGCCAACGTCACTGAACAGCCGCGCGGCACGACCGCGCCCCGATTCGTCCTTGTGGGTCTTCGGGTGGTCATCGCCGGCCGATTCCGAAGTTTTCGGCGGCTCGGCAGTCGGTTCCGGTGTCTTGGGCGCCTCGGCGGCCGGTGGTGTTTCGACCTTGGACGGCGGTGCCGGTGCATCCGTCTTGGTCGGGGACGCGGCCGCAGCGGCGGTCCCGGTCGCGGCGGGCGGTTTCGCCGATGGCGTTGCCGGCGTTGGAGCGGGCCCAACCGGTTTAGGGGCCGGTTTCGCCGCCTCCGGTTGGGACGGCTCCGGCGCCGCGGTTGGGCTCTTAGGTGCCGGTTGCTGTGGAGGCGTCGCGGCGGGCGGGGTTACCGGCTGCGATCCTGGGCGCGTCGGCGACACATCCCGGCCACCGCCCGTCGATGTTGCCGTTCCCGTTGCAGTTCCCGTCTTGCCCTTGTCGCTATTGGTTGGCATGCGCGTCTCCCCATGACCTTCAGTGCCCCGGCGCCTTCAAGCGCCGGCGAATACCCGAACCGCTCCGGCGTCGAGCGTCACGTCCGCGCCCGCCGTGAGAGCCCCGCCCTTGCTGCCGGGCGTGACGTCGCTGCCATTGCGCATTCGGCCGTCGAGGCCGTCCAGGTGCACCTGCACGCCGCCGCCACGATCGTTGTTGATGAGCGTCACCGCCCAAGCATCACCCCGCTCGGCTTGGCGCTCGAGGCAGGTGACGCGACCATCGCCCAGCCGCAACGCCCGCTGCGGCCCCTCCTGGTTGAGCGCCGGCGCCGCGGCCTTCATCTGGTTGACCTCACCGATGAACGACGACAGGTCGAAAAGCCGCGATTCTTTCCAGTCGTCCGGCGTCGTCTCGACCACGTGCAGTTTCTTTCGGAAGCCGTATTCGAAGCCCATGGGGATCATCACCGCCGCCGAGAACGTCGCGGCGAACAGATAGGCCCGCCGGTACTCGCGCTCGATCGCCTGGGGATCGCCGTTGCCGGTTGCCGCCAAGTCCGCGGCCAGCCGCTCGGTGTCGTGGGTTTCCGGGAAGGCGACGGACGGGGCGATCCGGCGGAACATCTCGTATTGGTCGAGCAGCCACGGCGCCTCGAAGTCCCACCACTTCGAGCTGTTGAACAGGAAGTCGAAGCCGCCGCCCTCCATGCTCAACACCTGTTCCTGCAGCGCGCCCAGGCTCTCGGCGAAGAACACGGCATCCGGTTGCACCTGTTTCCCCCGATCGATCAGGGCGCGCCAAACGTCCTTCGGCACCTTGTAGGCAGCGTCGCACCGGAAGCCACGGAACCCGAGCTTGAGATAGTGGCGGATGACGTCGCTGAAGTAGTCGACGATCCACGATCGCTCGGGCCGGTCGTCGTAGTTGATCTCGGCGAGGTCGTGCCACACGGTCTTCTTGCGGACGTCGCCGGGATCGACGGCAAACGGCGACATCAATGAGCCGTCGTGCTCCCGCCGGAACCACTCGGGGTGTTCCGCCGGCAGGCGCCCGTCCTTCGCCGTGTGGTTGATCACCAGATCGATCATCACCGACAATCCCTGCTTGTCGGCCGCCTTGACGAAACCGCGCAGCAGGTCCTCCGAACTCTTGCGCTGTTTGCCGCGGAAGCCGGCGTCCAGGGTATAGTAGTCCTTCACCGCGTAGAGACTTCGCGACGACCCAGTCTCGTGGAACGGATTCAGGAACACCCAGTTGAAGCCCATCTCGGCGATGCGCGGCAGGTGCGCCGTCCAGTCCTCGACCGTCCCGGCCATCGGTGGAAACAGATTGTAGATTCTCGGTCCCGTCGAAGCCATGCTCACGCGCTCTCCGTGGATTGGTGTGCGAGGGTCATCAAGTGCATGGGACGCGCGTCCCGCGCTCTCTGTCAAGCCGCCAATGTCTCGTAAAGCGCCAGTGTGCGGTGGGCGATGCTCTCCCAGCTGAAATGCTCGACGACCCGGCGTCGACCAGCTTCGCTCATGCGCGCATTGAGTTCCGGGTCAGTCCCGAGACGGTTGATGCCATCGGCCAAGCCGCGCGCCAGCGCCTCCGCGTCAAGGGGATCATAGGGTGGATCCGGTGACAGGTTGGCATCCACCAGAAAGCCGGTCTCGCCGTCGACGACCACCTCGGGGATGCCGCCGACGGCGGTCGCCACCACCGGCGTGCCGCAGGCCATCGCCTCGAGATTGATGATCCCGAAAGGTTCATAAATCGATGGGCAGCAGAACACGCTGGCGTGGGCATAAAGGGCCACCGTGGTCTGCCGCGTGACCATCTCCGGAATCCAGACGACGCCGGAGCGCCGTTCCTGCAACAGGTCGACCATACCCTCCAACTCCGCCTGCAATTGCGGGGTGTCGGACTCGCCGGCGCACAGCACGATCTGAATGTCGGGGTCAATGTAGTCGGCGGCACGAAGCAGGTAGTACAATCCCTTTTGCCGCGTCATCCGACCGACGAACAGGACATAGGGGCGCGTCGGGTCGACGCCCAGCCGGAGCAGGGCGTCGGAGCGGTGCACCGGTCGATACTCGTCGGTGTCGATACCGTTGGGGATAACGGTGACCTTGGCCGGATCGACGTCGAAGAGATCGAGCACATCTTGCCGCGTTGCCGTGGAGACCGCAATGACCGCGTCGGCCATCTCCAGCGCTGTCCGTTCTACCCAACTCGACAATTCGTAGCCGCGGCCGATCTGCTCGCGCTTCCAGGGGCGCAGCGGTTCCAGCGAGTGCACCGTCAGGACGAAAGGTGTGCCATACAGCATTTTCGCAAGAAGGCCACCGAACTGAGCATACCATGTATGGCAGTGAACGACGTCAGCCTCGATCCCCTGCCCATTGAATGTGAGGCAGGTCGCCAACGCCTTCAGCGGCGAAACGAAGGGAACCGGACAACCGGAGAACTGGGACGACTCGAGCTTGGTCCCGCGCACCGTCAGGTTGCCCTCGACGAATGCCTGATCATGGAAGCTGCGCACCTCGACCGGAACCAACTTCGCCAACTCTCGGGTCAGGTATTCGACATGCACACCGGCGCCACCGTAAATGTGCGGAGGGAATTCGTTGGTCATGAACAGCACGCGCATGGGATGTCCCTCCGTCGTTATGGTCTTTCCGCGTGTTCTAAACGATGGCGCCATTTCGTCAATCGACTTCGGCCGGACGACCCAGCCCGGCGCCGTCCGGTAACGGATCGTCAATCGATCCGCGGCAGGTTTGCGAGGTGTTCGAAGGCGCCACGTTGCCCGCGAAACGAGCGAAGGCAAGCCCCATGATCCGCCCGACCGCCGCCACCCTGCTGATGTTGGTCGCACTGCCGGCCGTCGCCGCCGGGCCCCCGGCGTGCAACCGCACCGGGCTGGGCACCGTCGCGTGTCAGGCGGGGCGCCTGTGCGAATGCATCTTCGATCGAGGCGGCGCCATGACCGGCATGCCCGCCGGCTTCCGCTGGACCTGCGACAGTCTCCGGCCGCGCTGCGGCGACGCCGCGGTGCCGCCGGCCCGCGTCGAGGAGTATCGGGGGACGCCACCGCAACTGCCCCTCGCCATCGGCGTCGATCGCTCGCAGCGCAACCTCACCATCGATCGCAAGTAGGCGACTGCGGCACGACCGCAGCGGCGTCTCAGCCCGCGGCGCCCCCGTCCGCGCCGGATATTGACCGGCCAACCGCCCGCGCAGCCAGTCGATTAAGCACCTCGACGCCAACCGAAAACGCAATGGCGAAGTAGATGTAGCCGCGCGGAATGTGAAAGTGCAGGCCGTCGGCGATCAGGGCGACGCCGACCAGCAGCAGGAAGCTCAGTGCCAGCATCTTGACGGTCGGATGGGTGTTGACGAAGCGTGCCGTCGGCTCGGCGGCGACGAGCATGACACCGACCGCGATCAACACGGCCGCGACCATGATTTCGATGTGCTGCGCCATGCCGACGGCGGTGATCACGGAGTCCAGCGAAAAGACGATATCGAGCACCATGATCTGCAGGATCACGGCGGCGAAGCTCGCGGTCGCCACCCGCGGGGCGTGATGCTGACCCTCGACCATCGCGTGGATCTCCAGGGTTCCCTTGATCAACAGAAAGAGGCCGCCACCGCCGAGCACGACATCCCGCCACGACACCGCATGTTCGAAAAGCGTGAAGATCGTCGCCGTCAATCCAATGACCCAGGCGATACCGAGGAGCAGCAGGACCCGCATGGCGGCAGCGGCGAGAAGGCCGATGCGCCTGGCGCGGCGCTGCTGCGCTTCCGGCAGCCGGCCGGAGACGATCGACAAAAAAATGATGTTGTCTACGCCGAGAACGATCTCAAGCGCGGTCAACGTGAGCAGGCTGGCCCACGCCTGAGGGCTTGTGAGCAGGTCGAGCATGGCTGCCTCTGTCGTCCCGGATCGCGCGTCGGGATCATGCCGTCACGCGTTCGCTTCGGCAACCGTTGCCGCGGCACCGTTGTCAGGGCGAGCGGGCGGCCGTTGACGCCGCGCGCCCGGCCGCTACTGTGGCGATGGGCGGACTCCGGCGCGGCCGGCGCCGGAACAGAGGACGGGGAGACCACGATGAAGTTGCTGCGGTTCGGGCCGAAGGGTAAGGAACGACCGGGACTGCTGGACGACGACGGCCAGATCCGCGACCTGTCCGATCACGTGCCGGACCTGCGCGATGACATCCTCGCGCCCGACCGGCTGGCGCATCTGGCGACGCTGGATCCGACAACCCTGCCGGCCGTTGACGGCAATCCGCGGCTCGGGCCGCCGGTCGCCGGCGTCGGCAAGATCCTCGGGATCGGGCTCAATTACCGTGGGCATGTGGCGGAAACCGGCGCGACCGTGCCGCTCGAGCCCATGGTGTTCAGCAAGGCGGTGACCGCGCTCAGCGGCCCCAACGACGCGGTGATGCTGCCACGCGACTCGACGCACACCGACTGGGAGGCCGAACTCGCCGTCATCATCGGATTGCAGGCCCAGTATGTTGCGGAGGATCGGGCGCTTGACCACGTCGCCGGCTATGCGGTGATGAACGACGTCTCCGAGCGCGACTTCCAGAAGAACCGCGGCGGCCAGTTCGTCAAAGGCAAGAGCGCCGACACGTTCGCGCCGCTCGGACCCTGGTTGGTGACCCGCGATGAGATCACCGATCCGCAGAACTTGTGGATCTGGCTCGACCTCAACGGCGAGCGGCGCCAAGCGGGCAGCACCTCGGACATGGTTTTCGGGGTGGCGCATCTCGTCGCCTACCTCAGCCGCTTCATGACCCTGATGCCGGGCGACGTGATCACCACGGGCACGCCGGCGGGGGTGGGCATGGGCCGAACGCCACCCGAGTACCTGAAGCCGGGCGATGTCCTCGACCTCGGCATCGAAGGGCTCGGGCGGCAACGGCAGGAGATCATCGCCTACCGCGCGGCCGGATAAGATGGGGCGGGCCGCCATGGCCATCGATCCAGCGATCATCGACCGCTACGACCTGCGCGTTCCGCGCTACACCAGCTATCCAACGGCACCGCACTTCTCGGCGGCGATCGACGCGGCGGTGTATCGCGGTTGGCTCGCCGCCCTGGATCCCGGCCAGGGATTGTCGCTGTATTTCCATATCCCGTTCTGCGACTCCATGTGCTGGTTCTGTGGCTGCTACACCAAGATCGTCAGCCGCTACGAGCCGATCCGCCGCTATCTGGATCAACTGTTGTTGGAGATCGACTTGGTGGCCGACGCGCTTCCCGATCGGGCAAAGGCGCGGCACCTGCACTGGGGCGGCGGCAGTCCGACCATGCTGAAGGGCGAGGATTGGTTGCAGATCGTCGCGGCGCTCCGGCGGCGTTTCGACGTTGCCGCCGACGCCGAACTCGCCGTCGAGTTGGATCCGCGCGACGCCACCGAGGACTACGTGGCCGCCCTCGCCGCCGCCGGCGTCAATCGGGCCAGCATCGGCGTCCAGGATTTCCACCCGGTCGTGCAGGCGGCGATCAATCGCGATCAGCCGTTCGAGGTCGTTGCCCGTGTCTGCGGCTGGTTGCGTCGGCATGGCATCGCCGATCTCAACCTGGACCTGATGTATGGACTGCCGCACCAGACCACGGAGCGGGTGGTTGCCATGGTCGACGCGGCGGTCGGATTGGCGCCGGCGCGGGTGGCGCTATTCGGCTATGCCCATGTGCCGTGGATGAAAAGTCACCAGCGGTTGATCGACGAGACGGCGCTGCCGGGCGCGCAGGCCCGATGGGAGCAGTTCGACGCCGCCAGCGAGCGGCTCGTCGGCCACGGGTATGCGGCGATCGGCCTCGATCACTTCGCCAAGCCTGACGATCCGCTTGCCGTGGCGCGGGCGGCCGGAACGCTGCGCCGCAACTTCCAGGGCTACACCACGGACGACGCGCCGGTGCTGCTGGGCTTCGGCGCCTCGGCCATCGGCAGCCTGCCCGGGGGCTATGTCCAGAACACGGCGCCGCTCGGCGACTATGGCAAGGCCGTCGCCGCTGGTCGGTTGCCGATCGCGCGCGGCGTCGCGCTGAACGCCGAGGATCGACTGCGCGCCGAGATCATCGAGCGGCTGATGTGCTATCTTGCCGTCGATCTGAACGCCGTCTGCGCAACGCGGGGCGAAAATGCCGGTCGCTTTGCCGACGCCCTCGAACGCTTGCGGCCGCTGGCCAGCGATGGCATTGCCCGCATCGAAGGCGCGCGGATCGAGGTGACGGAGGCGGGGCGCCCCTTCCTCCGGCTCGTGGCCGCGGCGTTCGATGCCTACCTGGACCGAGGGGCTACGCGCCACGCCCGCGCCGTGTGACGGGAGCCCAAGCGGTGAGGAGACCAACCATGTTTCGAGCCCTGTTGATCTTGGTCGCTATGACGGTGACCGTGCCGGCCAGTGCCGCCGACGTCGGCGGTGAAGTGACACGCCTCCAAGGGATTGCCGCCGCCTCCTTCGGTGACCGGGCCCGCCAACTCACCACCGGCGATGCGGTCTACGTGGGTGAGACGATCACCACCGGCGATGCCTCGCGCTTGCGCCTCCGCCTGATTGAAGGCGCGGTGATCACCCTCGGCGATCGCAGCAGCTTCACCCTGGTCGGCTACGAGGAAGCAAGCGACGGACCGGTGCTCGACCTGATGCGGGGAGTCTTCTCGGCGGTCGCGGCCGGCGTCGACAAGGTGCGCGGCGGTCTCACCGTAGTCACGCCATTGGGCTCCGTCGGTGTGCGTGGCACGACGTTCTGGGGCGAGCTTGATGCGCAGAGTTTCGCCGTGGCGTTGCTCGCAGGCAAGGGTGTCTGGGTCGAATCCGCCGGTCAGCGCGTCGATCTCACGATCATCGGCGGCGGGGTCACCGTGGAGGCCGGAAAGCCGCCGAGTGAACCGAAAGCCTGGGGCAAGGCCCGGCTGGATGCTGCGCTGAAGACGGTCGCGTTCGACTGACGGGTTTCGTCCCGCCGGTCGGTCCGGGACCGAGGCGGAGCCAGATCTTCAGCATCTGCAGGTCGATGTCCGAAAGTTTGCCGGTGCGATCCGTCGCCACCTCGGTGAGGCGCGTCTCCCGGGCGAACAGCGCGGTGCGATCGGTTTCGAAGCGGCAGGAGATCCAGTGCACCGGCGCGCCGTCGCCGCTATCGGCCAGGGGGCGGGGCCCTCCGTCCGGTGACTCGTCGGTAAGGCGGTAATCGAGGATGATGCCGTTGTTACCGATGGGGTGCGCCGCGATGCGCTCGATGGTCACTGTTTCGGGCGACTCCTCGAAGGCGGCGATGAGGCGCTGGCAGAGCCGGACCTGCTTGTCGTCCACGTCGCACGCCCCGAGCCCGCTGGCCGCCAACGCCGCGAGCCCCGCCGCCAGCCAAGCTCGAGCGCGACCGCCGCGCGCATCCGGCGGCGGGAAATGCATCGCCGTCAACGGCGCTTCCGGGCGAGCGTCAGCCCGTCGCCGATGGGCACGAGGCTGAGGTCGATCCGCTCGTCCGCGACGAGCGCGGCATTGAAGGCGCGGATGGCCTCGGTCTCGGCATCCGTTTTCTCAGGATCGATGACGCTGCCGTTCCACAGCACGTTGTCGACGACAGCCAGCCCGCCGGCCCTCAGCAACGACAAGGCCCGCTCGTAGTATGGCTGGTAGTTTTCCTTGTCGGCGTCGATGAAGGCAAGGTCGAAGCGTTCGGCCTCCCCGGCGGCGAGCAGCGCGTCGAGCGTTGTGATGGCAGGGGCGAGGTGCAGGTCGATGCGTCCATCAACGCCGGCCTCGGCCCAGGCATCGCGAGCGATCCGGGTCCAGTCTTCACTGATGTCGCAGGCGACGATGCGGCCGTCCTCGGGCATGGCGAGGGCCATCGCCAGCGCGCTGTAGCCGGTGAAGGTTCCCACCTCGAGGATGCTTCGCGCCCCCGTCAGCCGAACCAGCAGGCCGAGGAACTGGCCCTGGTCGGGCGAAATCTGCATATGCGCCTGAGGAAGGCTTAGCGTCCGGTCGCGCAGGCGTCGCAGGACCGGCGCTTCCCGCAGCGAAACCTTCAGGATGTAGTCGTAGAGGGCGGCGTCGACTGCGATCGTCTTGTTGGACACGGGGCCATCCTTGCCAGAGCCGTCTACACCTAACGCACACCGAGCCGCCTGGCAATTTCGCGGGCGATCTCGGCGGCGGCGTCGAGCGGCGGCCGCGGCGGGCCGTCGGCCGCAGCGGGCGGCACGGCCCGCGCCAGCGCGAGTCCCGAGGCATCGGGCGGCGCGTCGCTCAGAGGCCACGCATACCCGGCGGCATAGAGGTCGTCATGCAGGCGCGCATGCTTCGCCCCCGCCAGGCCGGCAGGCGCATGAATGAACACCGGCGCCGCCGCGGCGCAGGCTTCGCAGGTCATCGATACCGAGTCGCCGGTGACGATCACCGCATCGGCCAGGGCCAGGTAGCCCAGGTAGGGGTTCTCGCCGCCATCGCCCCAGCGGAAGACGTGGCGGGGCACGTTGATCGCCGCCAGCAGCGCCTCCGTGGCCGGGCCGGTGCGGCGGCTGGTCGAGATCATCAACGCGCCACCTGCCGCCGCCGCCAGCGCCGAGGCGCGCGTTCCCAGTTCGCGCGCCATGGCGTCGGTGAAGACCCGCCGCTTGACACTGCCGCCAACCAGCAGCGCGATGCGGGGCGCGGGCAGCGCCGCCAGCCGTGGCCGCCAAGTTTCGCGGGCTCGGGCGAGGGCATCCGGCGTGATGCGGTGCGGCGCGCCGATGATCGTCAGCACATTGGCGGCCTCTTGTGGCCGGTCGTGGCGGGGCACGGCGATCAGGTCGAAATCGGACCGCGGCGGCCCCGGGTCCATCAGTTGGCAGAGCATCGTTTGCCCGGCCGAGCGCCGCTTGAGGGCGAGGGAGACGGGCGCGGTGCGTCGCCCCGCGGCAATGACCAGATCGGGCCACGGCGCGACCAAGCGCCGCCGGCTCATGGCATCGAGGCCGGCCATGCTGGCGCCGAGGAGCAGATTCGGCAGATCGGCGAGACGTCGGTAGGCGATCGACTGCTCGACGAATGGCCGCCCCAGCGCCTCGCCAACGCCCAGCACCTGCGTGCGGTTTCCGGGCCGGTCATCGGCGAGCAGCCAGATGCGAAGCGCCCCGTCGGGCGGCTGCTTCACCGCGGCACCAGAACCGCGGCACCGGTGAGCGCGCCATTGCGCAATCGGTCAAGCGCCGTGTTGGCCGCTTCCAGCGGCAGCGTCTCGATCTCAGTCCGGACCGGCACCGTGGGCGCCAGGGCGAGAAAGTCCTCGCCGTCGCGGCGGGTCAGATTGGCGACGGAGACGACGCGCTTCTCCCGCCACAGCAGGTCATAGGGGAACGACGGGATGTCGGACATGTGGATGCCGCCGCAGACGACGGTCCCGCCCGGCCGGATCGCCGCCAGTGCCGCAGGCACCAAGGCTCCCACGGGCGCGAACAGGATCGCAGCGTCCAACTCTTCGGGCGGCCGCTCGTCAGCACCACCGGCCCACGCGGCACCCAGGCGACGGGCGAACGCCTGCGCCACTGTATCGCCCGGCCGGGTGAAGGCGAACAGGCGTCGTCCCTGCCAGCGGGCCACCTGGGCGACGATGTGCGCGGCGGCGCCGAACCCATAGAGCCCCAGGCGCTCTCCATCCCCGGCCATGACCAACGACCGCCAGCCGATCAGCCCGGCGCAGAGCAGCGGCGCGATCGCGGCGTCGCTGCTGTCACCGGGCACGGGAAAGACATAGCGGGCGTTGGCCACTGCATACTCGGCATAGCCGCCGTCGATCTGATAGCCGGTGAACCGGGCGTCGGGGCAGAGGTTCTCCTGGCCGGCACGGCAATAGGTGCAGACGCCGCACGTCCAGCCCAGCCAGGGCACGCCGACCCGGGCGCCCAGATCGAGCCCAGACACGCCGGGGCCGATTTCGACGATGCGGCCGACGATTTCATGGCCCGGAATGAGAGAGGTCTTCGGCTCGGCGAGGTCGCCGTCGACCACGTGCAGGTCGGTGCGGCAGACGGCGCAAGCGCCGACCTGGATCAGCACTTGGCCAGGGCCCGGCGCCGGCCGGGGCACGGTGGCCAAGCGCAGGGGCGCTCCCGGCCGATCGAACACCATGGCGCGCATCGGAGGCTCGGCGCTCACCGGCGCGGACAGGCGAGGAGCGGTCGCGCGCCGGTGATGACGCGCCGGCTGCGACGCGCGTCACGCGGCGCCGGCGAGAGCCCGCTCGATGGCATCAAGGGCCGCCTGCGCCTTGGCGACGTCGGGACCGCCGGCCTGCGCCATGTCGGGGCGGCCGCCGCCGCCCGAGCCGCCCACCGCCGCGGAGGCAATGCGCACCAAGTCGACGGCGCTCATCCGCGGCGTCAGGTCATCGGTAACGCCGACGACGATGGAGGTCTTGCCGTCATTGGTCGAGACCAGGGCGACGACGCCGGAGCCGAGCTTCTTCTTGAGGTCGTCGGCCAAGCTTTTCAGTTCGCGGGCCGGCACGTCGGCCACCAGACGCGGCGAATACTTCAGGCCACCGACCTCGCGCACCTCCGTCTCCGCCGGCCCTCCCGTGGCCAGCGCCCGCCGGGCATCGGAAAGTGCCCGCTCAAGCCCGCGACGCTCCTCGAGCAGGGCGGCCACCCGGCTCGGCGCTTCGGCCGGCGCGACTCGCAGCAGCGCCGCCACCTCCCGCAGAGCCGCCTCCTCGGCGGCGACGTGGTCTTGCGCGGCAGCACCGGTGACGGCCTCGATGCGGCGGACGCCGGCGGCCAGCGCGCCCTCCGAGACGATCTTGAACAGGCCGATGTCCCCAGTGCGCCGCACGTGGGTGCCGCCGCATAACTCGGTCGAGAGGACCCGCTGGCCGTTGTCCGGCGCCTCCATGCTGACGACTCGCACTTCGTCGCCGTATTTTTCGCCGAACAACGCCATGGCACCGGCGGCGACCGCCGCATCCGGATCCATCAGGCGGGTGGTGACCGCCCCATTGGCCCGGATGCCGGCGTTGACCTCGGCCTCGACGTGGGCCAGGGTCTCGGCGGCGATGGGTGCCGGATGGCTGATGTCGAAACGCAGGCGACCGGCGGCGACAAGCGACCCTTTCTGGGTGACGTGCTCGCCCAGGTTCCGGCGCAACGCGGCGTGCAGCAGATGCGTCGCCGAATGGTTGGCGCGGATGGCGGTACGGCGCTCTCGATCGACCAGGAGGCGGACCGGGTCGCCGACGCGCGCCCGGCCAGCCTCGACGACGCCCATGTGCACGACCAGGTCGCCGGCGCGCTTCTGCGTATCGCTGACGGCAATGCGCGCTCCATCCGGACAGAGGATGACGCCGCGATCTCCCACTTGGCCACCCGACTCGCCATAGAACGGCGTCTGGTTGCAGACGACGGCGACGGCGTGTCCCTCGTCGGCCGCGTCGACGCGGTTGCCGCCGTCGACCAGGGCGACGATGGTCGCTTCCGCCTCCTCGGTGTCGTAACCGAGGAACTCGGTGGCGCCGACGTCGTCGCGGACGGCAAACCAGACCGCCTCGGTCGCCGCCTCGCCGGAACCCGCCCAGGCCTTGCGGGCCTCCGTTCGCTGCCGTTGCATCGCCGCCTCGAAGCCAGCCGTGTCGACGCCGTAACCCTGGCTGCGCAAGGCATCCTGGGTGAGATCGAGGGGAAAGCCGTAGGTGTCGTAGAGCTTGAACGCCGTCTCGCCATCAAGCACGCCGCCAGACGGCAGCTTGGCCGTTGCGTCCTCGAGCAGTCGCAAGCCGCGGTCGAGGGTTTTTTTGAAGCGCGACTCCTCGAGGCGCAGGGTGTCGGAGATCAGCGGCTGGGCGCGCACCAGTTCCGGATAGGCCCCTCCCATCTTGGCGACCAGCGCCGGCACCAGCCGCCACATCAACGGCTCGGCGCAGCCGATCAGGTGGGCGTGCCGCATGGCCCGTCGCATGATCCGGCGTAGCACGTAGCCGCGCCCCTCGTTGGCGGGGGTAACGCCATCGGCGATGAGGAAGGACGCGGCGCGCAGGTGGTCGGCGATCACCCGGTGCGAGACCCGGAAAGCCCCATCGGGCTCGCTGCCGCTGGCGTCGGCAGACGCGACGATCAGAGCCCGCAGCAAATCGATGTCGTAGTTGTCGTGGGTGCCTTGGAGCACCGCCGCGGTGCGTTCCAGGCCCATGCCGGTATCGATGGACGGCTTCGGCAGCGGCCGCCGGTCGTCGGGACCGACCTGCTCGAACTGCATGAAGACCAAGTTCCAGATTTCGACGAAGCGGTCGCCGTCCTCGTCGACGCTGCCCGGCGGCCCGCCGGGAAGGTGCGCACCGTGATCGAAGAAAATCTCCGAGCAGGGGCCGCACGGTCCGGTCTCGCCCATCGACCAGAAGTTGTCAGAGGTAGCGATGCGGATCACGCGCTCCGCCGGTAGCCCGGCGATCTTGCGCCACAGGTCGTACGCGGCGTCGTCATCAGCGTAGACGGTGACCAGCAGCCGATCGGCGGGGAGTGCATATTCCTTGGTGACGAGCGTCCACGCCAACTCGATCGCTCGTTCCTTGAAGTAGTCACCGAACGAGAAGTTGCCGAGCATTTCGAAGAACGTGTGGTGCCGCGGAGTGTGTCCGACGTTCTCCAGATCGTTGTGTTTGCCTCCAGCGCGAACGCACTTCTGCGCGCTGACCGCGCGGCAGTAGTCGCGCGACTCTAGGCCTGTAAAGACGTTCTTGAACTGCACCATGCCGGCGTTGGTGAACATCAACGTCGGATCGTTGCGGGGCACTAGCGGGCTCGACTGCACGATGCGGTGATCATGCCGGGCGAAGAAGTCGAGGAACGCTTTGCGGATGTCGTTGACGGTTTGCATGACCGGGTATGTAGGGGGCGCGGCGAATGATCGGTAGTCGAGCGGGCGAATTGCTGGCTTGTACCGCCTTGCCAGCCGCCATGTCCAGAACACCGCGGCGGTTCGGCCCGTGGCGCGGCGGCCAGCGGTGCGGCGGCCAACGGCCCGGAGGCCGGTGGTCCTGCCGCCGCATGGCCGCAGCGATGCGGCAGGGCGTCGCTGTCCGCAGCTACTCGTCGGCGGCAGCCAGCGTCTCGTCGTCGCCGCCGGCCATCAACGCCTCGGCGACGATGCCGGCGTTGGTTCGGATCTGCGCCTCGATCTGGTCCGCCACTTCGGGATGCTCGCGCAGGTAGATCTTTGCGTTCTCCCGACCCTGGCCGATTCGCTCCGAGCCGTGCGAGAACCAGGAGCCCGACTTCTCGATCAGCCCGGCCTTCATGCCGAGGTCGAGCAACTCGCCGGTCTTCGACACGCCCTCGCCGTACATGATGTCGAACTCGACGAGACGGAACGGCGGCGCCAGCTTGTTCTTGACGACCTTGACGCGGGTCTGGTTACCCACCGTCTCCTCGCGATTCTTGATGGCGCCGATGCGGCGGATCTCCAGCCGCACCGAGGAGTAGAACTTGAGGGCGTTGCCGCCGGTCGTGGTCTCCGGATTGCCGAACATCACACCGATTTTCATGCGGATCTGATTGATGAAAATCAGCACGGTTTGTGAGCGCGACACCGATGCCGTCAGCTTGCGCAGGGCCTGGCTCATCAGCCGTGCCTGCAGGCCGACGTGGGTGTCGCCCATCTCGCCTTCCAATTCGGCGCGCGGCACCAGCGCGGCGACGCTGTCCACCACCAACACGTCAACGGCCCCCGACCGCACCAGGTAATCGGCGATCTCCAGGGCCTGCTCGCCGGCGTCGGGCTGGGAGATCAGCAATTGGTCGATGTCGACCCCGAGCTTGCGGGCATAGATTGGATCAAGGGCGTGTTCGGCGTCGATGAAGGCACAATAGCCGCCGCGCTTCTGTGCCTCGGCGACCGCATGCAGCGCCAGCGTCGTCTTGCCGGACGCCTCCGGGCCATAAATCTCGATAATGCGACCTCGTGGCAGGCCGCCGATGCCAAGGGCGATGTCGAGGCCGATCGAGCCGGTGGATACCGCCTCAATGTCCACGTGCTCGCGCTGGCCGAGGCGCATGATCGAACCCTTGCCGAAGGCGCGTTCGATCTGGGTGATGGCGGCGTCAATGGCCCGATCTTTGTCCACGGGATCCGTCTCCACAAGGCGAAGGGTGCGTTGGAGCATCGTCTCTCCCCTTATTCCATAGCCAACGCCGACATGGCAACGACGGCTCACATCGGCTAATGTACTCTATTTGTTCTTGCTTGCAATAAGACGATAGTCCGATAAAGGAATACAGACCTTGAGCTCCCGAGATCGTCGTGACGAATCAGCAGTCGGCTAGGGCGGCGGCGACGGTATCGACCAGGTCGGCAAGCGAGAATGGTTTGGCGAGGAAGCGGATGCCGGGATCGTCGGCAAGGCCGGGTGCCAGCGCGTCGTCGGCGTAACCGGACATCAGCACGACCCGTAGATCGGGACGCTCCTCACGGGCGAGGCGCGACAGCGTGTAGCCGTCGACCCCGGGCATGACCACGTCGCTGACCAACAGATCGAGCGCCCGCGCCGGCGCATCGCCGGCTCCGCCGTCGTTCATCTCGCCGAGCATGTCGAGGGCGATCTCACCGCTCTCGGCTTGCAGAACGGTGTGCCCGCGGGCTGTCAGCGCCCGGGCCGCGAACTGCCGCACCGCGTCCTCGTCCTCCACCAGGAGTACGGTCGCTCCAGCGGTCGGAACTCGCAACGCCGTCGCCGCCGGTTCGGTCTCGGGCGGCACCTCGTCGGCGGCCGCCGGCAGGCGGACGCTAAACCGGCAGCCACGCCCAGGGGCGCTGTCCACCTCGACGGTTCCGCCAGCTTGCCGAACGATGCCGTAGACGGTCGAGAGGCCGAGTCCGGTGCCGCGGCCACCGGTCCCCGGTCCCTTGGTGGTGAAGAACGGATCGAAGATGTCGCCGAGAATCTCTTTCGGAATGCCCACCCCGGTGTCGGCGACCTTGATGCTCACGTGCGCGTTGGTGGCGCTGCGCGTCGCGATGGTCAACTGGCCGCCGCCCGGCATGGCGTCGCGGGCGTTGACGGCCAGGTTGATGATCATCTGGTCGAAATGGCCGGCATCCATGTGGATGCGCGCCGGGTCGGCGGCGAGGTCTAGGGTCAGTTCCACCTGCTCGCCGAGCAGCCGGTCGAGCATCTTCGTCAGGTCGCGCAGGGCGGCGTTGACGGAGAGGACCACCGGCTGTGTCGGCTGCCGACGCGAGAACGCCAGCAACTGGTTGACCAGGCTGCTGCCGCGACGCGCGTTGCGGCGAATCTGTTCCAGGTCCGCCCGGTCACCGTCGCCTACGGGTCGCGCCAGCAACAGGTCGGTGAAGCCCAGGATCGCCGTGAGCAGGTTGTTGAAATCGTGGGCGATCCCGCCGGCAAGCTGGCCCAGGGCCTGTAACTTCTGCCCCTGCAACACCTCGGGATCGACACGCGGATCGGCGGCGGCGAGTAGATAGACGGCGACCCGCGCCGCTTCCCCGCCGCCGATGCGGGCCCCGCGCAGCATCGCGGTCCGGCCGCCGCCACCAATCCGGATGCCGTCGAGATGAACGACCGGCACCGTGCCCATCACCAGCTTCGATAGTTGTGCGGCCACGTCGTCTCGATCCTGGGTCGCTGCCAAGCCGTCAAATGCAACGCCGATCAGGTTGTTCCGTCGGGCGCCCAGGCAGGCTTCGGCGGCGGCGTTGACGTCGGTGACGCGACCCGAGAGGTCGAGAAGCACGACCGCCACGGGCGCAGCATCCAACACCCCGCGCCAGAGCCCCTCGCTCATGTCCGGCGTCCCTTGAGGCGCATGACATAGCCGATGACTTGGGCCACGGCCTCATAGTGTTCGGCTGGGATCATTTGGTCCAACTCCACGGCGGCGTGCAGCGCCCGCGCCAGCGGCGGATTCTCGATCAGCGGCACGTGGTGTTCCTCGGCCACTTCGCGGATCTTCCGGGCGACGTGGTCCACGCCCTTGGCGACCACCCGCGGCGCCGCCATGCTCTCCATTTTGTATTCCAGGGCGACGGCGTAGTGCGTCGGGTTGGTGATGACCACGTCGGCGTTGGGCACCTTGGCCATCATCCGCCTTTGCGCCCGTTCGACACGCACCCTGCGGATGCGCGCCTTGACGTGCGGGTCGCCTTCCGACTGTTTGTGCTCGTCGCGCACCTCTTGGCGGGTCATCCGCATCTGCTTCAGGTGGGCGTGACGTTGATAGGCATAGTCGACGGCGGAGATTGCCGCCATCACCGCCGCCGAGCCGGCGACCAGCCGCAGCGTCAACGCTTGCAGCCGATCCAGGCCATTCGCCAAGTCGGCATGGGGCAGCAATTCGAGATCGGCCAACAGCGGCAGCGCCAGACCGACCGCCAGCGCCGCCACCAGCGACAGCTTGGCGATCCCCTTCAGGAACTCAACGATGGAGCGCAGCGAGAACAGGCGCTTGGCCCCCTTGAGCAGCGAGATCTTGCTGAACTCTGGCTGGATACGATCGGGGGCCCAGATCAGTCCGACCTGCCCGAGACTGGCGATCAGCCCCACCACCAGCAGCAGGCCGGCGAGCGGCGCCGTCGCCACGCCGACCGCGAGCACCAGCGCCAACAGTCCCGCCTGCAGGCTGGCCTCGCCAACCGGGAAGCTGTCCGCCTGTTCCAGGAAGGCGCGGCCGATCGTCGTTACGTCTGCCATCATCGGCGGCGCAAGAATGATCACGCCGAAGGTCGCGGCCAATAGCATCGCCGCGCTCTTGACCTCCTGAGAGACTGCGACCTGGCCGCGCTCGCGCCCCTCGCTGAGCCGTCGCTCGGTGGCGTCTTCCGTCTTGGAGGCGTCGTCGTGCTCGGACACCGGCGCATCACACCCCGGTCACGGCCGCGAGGCCATCGGCGAAGCCGCGCAGGAACACCAGCATGATCGCGCTCAGGGTCAACAGCATCGCCCACACCTGCAGAGAGATCTGCGCCGGCAGACCGAAGAAGAAGACGGGCAACTGCGGCATCAACCGCCCGAGGAGGCCGAGACCGATCGAATAGGTGAAACCGATTATGAGAAAAGGAAGGGACATCTGCAACCCTAGTGCGAAGCTCTGCGCTGCCGTTCGCGTCACCGTCCCAGCGAGGTCGCCGGCTGCGGGCATCTCACCCGCCGGAAACAGCGTGTAGCTGGCGACGATCGCCTCCAGTATGTGCAGGTGCTGATCGGTGACGAACAGCATCAGCACCGCCGTCGTCGACAGGAAGCCAGCGACCGTCGATGCCTGCTGATCGGACACCGGATCCTGCACCATGGCGTTGGCCAGCGAGGCGAACAGAGAGATCAATGTGCCGGCGGTGTGCACGGCGGCGAGCAGGATGCGGGTGAGGGTGCCGAGAAACACGCCGATGAGGGCCTCGCCAGCCACGAGCAGGCCCAGCGCGATCGGCGAGTCCGGCAGCGCCGGTAGGCCGGGGCTCAACAACGGCGTCAGCAGCAGGCTGATGGCGAGCGCGATGAGCAGCCGGATGCGCGGGCTGACCTGTGCGGCCGCGAAACCCGGCACCAGCATCAGCGCGGCGCCGACCCGAACGAAGACGAAAAGGACCGCGAAGGTCTGAAAAGTGAGGATCTCGATCAGCATCGACCGTCATCCGATGACGGCAATGCGCTCGAACATGTCCCGGCCGAACTCGACCAAAGTCGTCATCATGAACGGCAGCAGTGCGACGAAGGCAACAAAGATGACGATGATCTTCGGGACGAAGGTCAGGGTGATTTCTTGAATGGTAGTCAGTGCCTGGAACAGCGCGATGACCAGCCCCACCGCCATGCCGACCGCCATGATCGGCACGGACAGATAGAGGGTCACCATGAGCGCATCACGCCCGACTTCCACCACGGCCACGTCGTTCATCGAAGGCTTCTCCCCCGTTGACCGCGTGCCGGTCCCGCGTCAGACCGGCATGCGCGAAATCTCCTGATAGGCCGCCACCACCTTGTCGCGGATGGCGACCACGGTCTGCAGTGTCAGTTCCGCCTCGGCGACGGCGGTTACCACTTCGGTGAGGCCGGCGTTGCCGGTGATCGCCGCCATCGCCGCCGTTTCGCCGCGCTGGGAGACGTCCATCGCGCCGTTGACCGCCGATTTGACCATGTCGGCGAAGCCGCCACGGTCTTCGGCCTTGCCTTCGGGCGCCGGGGGCGCGTCCACCGCGGCGGCGGCCCGACGGTAGGCGGCGGCGGCGCCCGCGTATCCGTTGATCGGCGTTGTCATCGTTTGCTGTCGCGCTCCATCGTTTGCGTTTGCGTTTGCGTTGGCGATGCGTCTCGCTCCGCGCGACTCAGCGCAGGATGTCGAGAGCGCCGCGGACCATGGCCTTCGAGGTTTTGATCATGCTCAGATTGGCCTCGTAGGACCGTTGGGCCTCGCGCATGTCCATCATTTCAATGAGCGAGGAGACGTTGGATTGCTGCACGTAGCCGTCGCCGTCGGCGGCCGGGTGACCGGGATCGTAGGTCTTGGGAAACGGCGTCATGTCGCGGCGCACCCGGTCGACGCTGACCAGTTCGAGGCCGGTCGCCCGATCCAGGGAACTCTTGAAGGTCACGAGCTTGCGCTGATAGGGCGCCTCGCCAGGGTTCGCCGGCTTGGACTGGGCGTTAGCGACGTTTTCACTGATCGTCCGCAAGCGCACTCCTTGCACCTTCATGCCGGCGGCGGAGATGCGAAAGGTCTGGAACAAGGGATCCACGGGTCTCTCCTATCGCCGTTCACCGATCGCGAGGCGCATCATGCCAAGGTATTTGCGGTAGAGGCCGCTCGCGGCGTCGTGGGCAAGCACCGTTTCGTTCACTTTGGCCATCTGTTCTTCCAGGATCACGGCATTGCCCGCTGGCGCCGTTTCGAATGGCCGGCGGGTCGCCGCGTCCGCAAACCGGCTGTCGGCCCGCGGCAGGGCGCTGCGATGCCCAGTGTCGCTCACCGTCAGGGGCAGATGACGGCTGGTCTGGCGCACCGTTGCCGCGAAACTCAAGGTCTTCAAATCGCTTGGTTGATAGCCGGGGGTGTCGGCGTGGGCGATGTTCTGTGCCAGCACCTGCTGCCGACGATCGAGCCAAGCGAGCCGATCTCGGGCGGCGGCAAAAAACGGGATGTGGGACAGGTCCATGGCCGCCCGGTGGGCTCCCTCGGGGTGTCTCGGCGTACTGACATGCGGAGTGTGGTGGGCGAACGTTAAGGCGCCGTTAAAGGGAAAAGCGGCCGGCCCAGGTTTTTTTCGCTCTGTGACCTCATTCACAGAACCCTTTTGGAGGTGGGGCTATCGTCGCAACCATGGTTCGGGGCGGTGTCTCGAAGACGGACGGCCAGCACGGCCCGAAAGGCAGGAGAAAGCATCATGACCACGTCAGCGGATAGAATGCGGAGCGTGTCCACCGAGAGATGGGGACTGTTCGACACCAGGCGGGGGCAGCAGACGACGGTTCGCTATCTCGTTCGGAGCGGCGTTCTGGTCCTGGTTTGGCTGTTCATCGTCAAGACGATAGCGGTGGCCGGCTGATGCGGTTTTCGGTCTCGACCGCACGACAGAATGGTTCAGGTATCAAGCGCAGGTCGATCCCGCGGACGCAAAGGCGGCGAACGCAGGGTTCCGCGACGCGGATCGAGGGGGAAAAACAAATGACGTCATTCGCTTTTCAGATCTGCGGTTTTCTCGTCGTCTGGGCCGGCACCATCGCCGGCATGATGGTGGCGGGGTGATCACGACGGCCACGACGGCCAGCAATAGTGGGCGCGGGGCGGAGCAGGGCCCCGCGCCTCGTCGTGGCGCAGGCGCCGAGGGCGGGCCGCATGACGCGGTTCAGCGTGACGACGGGCTGCCGAAATAACGCTCGGCCAAAACGTCGGCGCTGCCTTGCAACTGGCAGATCCACGGTGCCGTGTCGCAGGCCGGAACCTGCATGCGGTTCGCCGTGGAGATGTTGCCGGCGATCAGGATTTCGCTTTGCAGCCGGGGCGATGCGCCATCGCCCTTGAGGTCGAAGGTGGCGGCGCAGCCGCCACGCCAAGCGGGACATGCGTCGCCGGCGCGCGGCGTCGGTTCGGCCAGGATCAGTTCGCAGCCGCTGAGCATGACGGCGAGGATCACGACGGTGGCGGCTTTGAGCCGCCTTGAGACGCCGGACCCGGCACGCGGGAATGCTTGGTTCACGGTCGACCTCCCTCTAGACTCCGGAAAGTCTATAGCAGAGGTCATTGGCCGCGCCACCGGCAAATCCGGCTAATCGGCGGAGGACGGCGCCGGGGCGCGCCGGGCCTCGACGGCGTGCGCGACGGTGGTCAGGCGCAGATCGGTCAGGATCGCGTAGGCCGACGGCACCATGATCAGCACCAAGATCGTCGAGGCCAACAGCCCGAACACCAAGGATGCGACCAGCGGGATCAGCACCTGGGCTTGTAGGCTGCGCTCGAACAACAGGGGCAGCATTCCGGCGATGGTGGTCAGCGAGGTGAGCAGGACGGCGCGAAAGCGTTGCCGGCTGGCATGGCAGGCCGCGTCCACTGGAGATTCGCCCGCGCTCACATTGCGCTTGACGAACATTACCAGGAGGATCGAGTCGTTGACGACGATCCCGGCCAGGGCCGCGGCGCCAAGGGCGCTCGGCATCGACAGGTCGAGCCCGAGCAGCGCGTGACCGACGACGACGCCGATCGCGGCGAACGGGATCGCCAGCATCACGATGACCGGTTCCAAGTAGCTGCGGAACTGGACGCTCAACAGGATGAAGACGCCGAGCAGACCGATCAGGAAGCCGCGTTGCATGGATCGACCGGTCTCCTGCTGCGACTCGGCCTCGCCCTTCAGGGCGACGCGTACGCCCGGATGCAGGGTCGCCAAGTGGGGCAGGAAACGCGCGCGGGTGTCGGCGAGAATCTCGTTGGTGTTGGCGACGGCGGTGTCGACGCTGCCCCGCAGTGTCACCGTGCGCACGCCGTCGACGCGGGCGATACGGGCGACGCCGCGGCCACCCTCGACAACGGCGACCGCCGACAACGGGGCCTGTCCACCGTTCGGCAGGGTCACCGCGAATTCGTCCAGGTCGCCCAGGCTCTCGCGACCACTGCCGGCGAGCCTGACGTCGATTTCAAAGCTTTCTCGGCCGACCTGGATCTCGTCGGCGGTGGTCCCATGAAGGGCGGCGCGCAACTGTTGGGCGAGGTTGGCGGCATCCAGGCCGAGCGCCATTGCGCCCGCCCGCAGCGTCAGCCGCACCTCGGGCTTGCCGGGCCGCAAATCATCTTGCAGATCGGCGACGCCGGGATAGCGGGCCAGCCAAGCGGCCAGTGCCTCCGAAGCCTGTTTGAGTTCCGAAAGGTCGTCACCCTGCAGGCGGATCTCGATGGGGATCCCGGCCGGACCGATCTGCAATTCGGCGAACGTCATCGACAGCACGTCCGGGACGGTGCCCACCTCCGCGCGCCAGACGTTGAGGATATCGGTGAGACGGGCGTTGCGATGCTCGGCCTCGAGCAGATCGACGGTCACCGTGGCGACGTGCGGACCGGTCTCAAAGGCATCGCGGTTGGTGCCGTACTGCACGAGGACGTTGCGCACCAGTTGCCGCCCCTCCTGTTGTCGCGGGGTGAATTCGGCGTCAACCCGGGCGAGCGCCGACACCGCGCGGGCGACCACCGCCTCGGTGCGGGCAAGCGGCGTGCCCTGCGGCAGCAGGATCCGCGCCTCGATGACGTTACCGTCGAGATCGGGGAAGGCGCGGAACTTGACCGCGCCGCCGAGCACCGCGCCGAGGCTCAGCAGGAACGCCATGGTCACCAACCCGAGGGTCAGGTATCGCCAAGCGACGGCCACATCGATCAGGCGTCCCAGCAGTTTCTCGCGAACCCACTCGAAATGCCGATCGAACCATAGCCGGAACCGCCCCGGGCGCTGGTGACCGGCGCCGTGTGCCAGGTGATGCGGCAGCACGAGAAACGCTTCGACCAGACTGACCGCCAGGGTGACGATCAGCACCACGGGAACGACCCGCAACACCTTGCCCAGATCCCCCTCGAGGAACGCCAAAGGCAGGAACACGCAGATGGAGGTCAGAAAGGAGGAGAAGACGCCGAGTGCCACCTCGTGGGTGCCGTCGATGGCTGCCGTCACAGGATCTGCCTGTTCGCGCAGGTGGCGGGCGATGTTCTCGGCGATGACGATCGCATCGTCCATGATCAGGCCGATGGCGATCAGAAGCGCCACCATCGTCAACATGTTGATGGAGTAGCCGATGGCGACGAGGACGAAGGCGGTGCCAAGGAACGCGGCTGGCAAGCCCAGCGCGACCCAGAACGACAGGCGGAACGAGAAGAAGAGCCAGAGCGTCAGGAACACCAGGACCAGCCCGATCTTGGCATTGCCGGTGAGCAGGTCGAGACGGTCCTGGACGATGGAGGACCGGTCGCGCGTGAACGCCAACGCGACACCAGGGGGCGCGCCCGCCCGCTCGACGTCGACGAACCGGCGCACCGCCGCCATGACGGCGAGCGTGTCCTCGTCCTTGCGTTTGTTGACATGCAGGAGTGCTGCCCGCTGACCGTTGAGCAGGGTCCGCTGCTCATCCAGCGCGAAGCGGTCGGTGATCGTCGCGATCTGCCCGAGCCGCAACTCGGCGCCGGTGTCCCCGGCGATGACGATAAGATCTTCGAAGCCGCGGGGGTCGCGCCGTTGATCGGCGAAGCGCACCAGCACGTCGCGATCGCGCGTCTCGATAACGCCGGATGGCAGATCGATGCTCTGGCGCTGGATCACCGCGGCGATGTCGCCGACGCCGAGGCCGTGCTGGCGCAGGGCTTGTGCATCCAACTCGATGCGAATCTGCCGGTCGGCAAAGCCGCCGAGCGTCACCTCGCTGACCTCCGGCAGCCGGATCAGCCGGTCCTTGACCGTTTCGGCGTAGACCTTGAGGTCGGTCTCGGCCATCGGCCCGGCGATGGCGATCGAGACGACCAAGTCGGTTCGCTCGATCTGCTTGATCACCGGCTGTTCGGTGATGTCCGGGAAGTCGTCGATGGCGTCGATCTCGGCCTTGATGTCGGTGAGGAAGCGGTCGACGTTGCCTCCCTCCCGCATCTCGATGGTTGCTTGGCCGATGCCCTCGCGTGCCTCGCAACGGATCTCAGCGATCTCGGTGAGGGTGTCGAGCGCGTCTTCGATGCGCTGGCAGATCGCTTCCTCGACCTGTTCGGCGCTGGCGCCCGGATACGCGACAGACACCTGCACCAAGTCGAGGGAAAAATCCGGAAATGTCTCGCGCCGCAGGTTCGGCAGCGCCAGCAGCCCGATGACGAACAGGAAGATCATCAACAGGTTGGCGGCCGTGGGATGGGAAGCGAAGAAGCGGATCATCGGACGCGGTCGGTCCCGAC
>CAZVRW010000005.1:0-21233 GCA_964630265.1 uncultured Rhodospirillaceae bacterium | reverse complement strand
CCGGCCCCGACTCCGGCCCCGACTCCGGCCCCGACTCCGGCCCCGACTCCGGTCGCGGCGGTGGCCTCACCAGCGGCAGGGTCATTAGGTTGCCGACGGCGGGCCTCGGGGCCGAGGCTAGGTTGGCGGCTCGCCTCCTCGCCCAGCCGGCGAGCGAGATCGGCGTCCTCATGGGGCGCCAGGAGCATGCCGGTCACCGCCGGAATCAGGTCGGTGACGACGACGCGTTCGCCCGCCTTGAGCCCGTCGTCGATGACCACCAGATCGCCTTGATGCGGTCCGGCCTGGACGTCGCGGATCTCCAGCCGGTCGTCGGCGTCGGCGATGTAGACGCGCGGCCCGCTCTGCGCTCGGTGCAGCGCGATCCGGGGAATCACCAGGCTCTCCGGTCGGGCTTGTCCGAACAGCTCGACCTGGACGTACATGTTCTTGATCAACGGCGGCCGCTGACCAGGAATCGCTTGGCGGTAGGGCTCGTCCACGGCGACGAAGACACCGATCGTCCGGGTCTGCGGGTCGATCGCCGGGCTGATGCGGTCGACGCGGGCGCGCCAGGACGCGTCGATGGCCCCGGTTCTCAGGTTGACGATCGCCTGCATTGCCATGCGGTCCGCGAGCCGCCCCAACTCCGTCGTTGTCAGGTCGGCCGGGACGATGTCGCGCGGCACCACGCGCGCCATCTGTTCGATCGGCACCTGCGCCGGGATCTCGGCGACGTCGATACTGTCGGCTACCACCAGGATCTCGCCGATGTTGACGAACTGGTTCTCCTCGACATTCGTCGCGGCGATGCGGGCATCGAAGGGCAGGATCACCCGCGTGCGGTCCAGGTTGAGTCGTGCCTCAGCGAACTGCGCCTCGTTGAGGGCGAGGCTGGCGTTGAGCACTTGCCGCTGCGCCGGCACCAAGTTGAGCTGGTTGGTCAACTCCTGCAACCGTTGCCGTTGCGTCAGCACCAGCCGTTCGGCTTCGTCCACCGTCGCCTGGCTGACGTTGCCGCGCCTGAGCAGCGTCCGCTTGCGCTCCAGGTCGGCATCGGCCAGCGCCAGGGCGCGCCGCTCGATTTCGATCGAGGCCTGGGTGTTGGCCTCGCGCGCCGCCAGTTCGGCGAGTTCGGCGCGCACGCTGGCGATGCGGGCCTCGATTTGCGCGACGGCCAGTTCGTAGTCGGCGGGATCGATGCGCAGCAGCACGGTGCCCGCGTCGAACAGCGTGCCGGCGTCCAGGTCGGGATGGCGCTCGATCACCGTGCCGGGCACCTGCGCAACACCGTTCCAGACCGACCGCGGCAGCACCGAACCGTAGCCGACGGCGCGCGGCACGAAGTCCATTGGCTGGATCGTAAGCACGCGAACCGGCCGGGCGATTTCCGACGTCGGGAACTGCTCCGGCGCGTCTCTCCCGCCCATCTGCAGCGCCAGCACGACGAGCCCGATGGCCACCGGTGGCAGGATGGCGAGACGCTTGAGCCAAGTGGTACGGGTTACCGCCATCGGTCATCCGGGTTCGAGGGGACATCGGGAGCCAGAGCACAGATCGAGGCCGCGTGGAAGCGCCGCTGGCGAGCCGTCAACCGCATGCTCCGATCACGTGGCCGGGGGCAACCGCCTGACAGAGTTCCGTCAGCCATCCAGCCGATTGCGACCATAGCGCAAGACGTGAACCTTTTCGATGGTCACCAACGCACTCGTCATCATCGGGTCAATCGCTTCCAGCAACGCATGGACGCGGTCTTCCGTATCGACGATTTCGACAATGATCGGCAGGTCCTGGGACAAGCGAAGGATCTTCGCCGTGTGCAGGGTGCTGGCGTGGCCGAATCCCATCGGGCCGCGCAACACCGTCGCCCCAGCCAACCCCATCTCGCGCGCCTTCAGAACGATCGCTTCGTAAAGCGGGCCCCCGTCGGCTCGGTCATCCTCGCCGATAAACATGCGGAGAAGGACAGCGTCTTCCGAGGCGACAATCATCGGCGGCGCCCCCGTCTCCGTCTCACCGATTGACCAGCGTGCCGAGCGCGAAACCGGCCCAGACGCCGACCAGGCAGAGCAAGACCGACAGCACGACATTGGCGGCGGCGGCCAGCCACTCGCCGTCCTGCGCCAGGGTCAGTGTCTGCAGGCTGAACGACGAGAACGTGGTAAAGCCGCCGAGGAGGCCGACCATCAGGAACTGTCGGCCGGCCGAACCGATCAGCATGCGGCCATCGGGCCCCGTCAGCACCGCGATCAGACCGATCAGGAACGAGCCTGCCACGTTCACCACGAGCGTTCCCGCCGGGAAGGTCTCACCGAACGCGTGCGCGACACTGCCCGAGCACCAATAGCGTAGCACGCCGCCGATCGCGGATCCGATCGCGACACCGAGTGGCACGAGAAATTCCGGACGCATGACCAACGTTCTGTCACGTTCCGCCAATCGCGGCAAGGGGCCGCGGCGGCGCTCGATGACTGGCGTTCGCCCAATGAACGCAGTCGCTTGACGTTCACAAGCCGAACATGATAGCAGCGTTCAATTGGCGAGGGTTGGTGTGACGGGCATGACGGCAGGCGACGACGGGCCGCGCGACACCGCGATCACGCTTGGCGTGCTGAGCGCCATCGAACGCGACAGTGCGATCACCCAGCGCTCCTTGTCCAACGAGTTGGGAATCGCCCTCGGGCTCGCCAACGCTTACCTTAAGCGGTGTGTTCGAAAAGGCTGGATCAAGGTCTCCCAGGCGCCACTGAATCGCTATGCCTATTATCTGACGCCGCACGGCTTCGCCGAGAAGAGCCGCCTCACCGGCGAGTTCTTGCGGGATTCGCTGACCTTCTTCCGCACGGCGCGGCGCAGCCTGACGGCACTGTTCGTCGAGTGCCGGGGGCGCGGACTGGGTCGCTTGGCGCTGGCCGGTGCCGGCGAACTTGCCGAGATCGCTGTCCTCAGCGCGGCGGACGTCGGCCTGCACATCGATCACGTCGTCGACGCGCGGGCGGCGGCATCGACTTGCGCCGGCCGGCCGGTGCGCGCCGCTCTCGCCGTCGGTGCGATCGATGCCGTGGTGATCACCGACACCGAAGCGCCACAGGCCACGTTCGAGGCGATGCGCGCGGCCGCCGTGGCCGCCGGTCTTGCCGCGGAAGCGGTTTTGGCGCCATCCGTGCTGCGTATTTCGCCACCGCCGGTGGCGGTCGCCGAACGGGCGCCGGCGAAGGCGCCGTCCGCATGATTGCTTGGTACGTCGTCTACACCCATCCGCACGCCGAGACCAAGGTCCTCGCACATTTGGAACGGCAGGGTTTCCGTGCCTACCTGCCGTCCTACCGCACGCGTCGGCGGCATGCCCGCAAGGTCGAGGACGTGCGGCGGCCACTGTTTCCGCGCTACCTCTTCGTCGCCTTCGATGAGATCCGCGAACGATGGCGGCCGATCCTGTCCACCGTCGGGGTCTGCAGCATGGTGCGCCACGGCGAGCGCCCGACGCCGGTGCCGTCGGAAATCGTCGAGGCGATCCGCGCCGGCGAGGATGCGGGAAGTTTCGACCGTACCGCCGCCGGAGCGACACTCGGTGACGGCGATCCGGTGCGGATCATCGACGGCCCGTTCGCCGACCTGATCGGTCGGTTCTGCGCTCTCGCCGACGGTGAACGGGTCATTGTACTGCTCGACCTGCTCGGGCGTCAGGTGCGCGCGCGGCTGCCACTCGAGGACGTGACCACCGTCTGATTCGTCAGGAGCCGCCCGGCAATCACCAGACAATTTCGCGGGTACCGGCGCGAGGGGCCGCAGCGCGCCATTGGCGGGCGCTGCGGCAAGGCATCGACGGATGCTTACGAAAGCGGGAGCCCTGGCGATGCCAGAGCGTTATGGAACGTAGGTGAGGTTCACCGCGCCGATGCCGGCGGCAACGTTGAGCCCCTCCTGACCGCTGATGCTGATCGGCTGCAAGGCGATCGAGTCGCCGCCGCCGCCAACCAACACATTGGCACCAACGCCTCCGCCGGCCGTGACTTCGGCGGTCACGCCGGCATAATTGCCGGCCAGCGCCCCCGAGGGAATGCTGCTGCTGGGGGCGAACACGGCCCACAGGATGACGCCACCGCTCGTATAGCCGACGTCGACACCGACTTTGGTGACCGAGCCGGCGTAACGCTGGGGCGCGCCACCGCCGGCGGGTGAGAAGATGCAGTTCAGGTCCTTGGAGGAGCCGAGGATGAACCCCCAGCCCCCAGCGACGTTGCAGTTGAGCGTCCCGACCTGCACATCGGCAGCATGCGCAACGGTGCCGGTGCCTGCGATAGCGGCCGCCAAGGCGACGGCCGCGGCGGCCCGGAGACGTGTCTTCATGATCAGCGGCCCTTTCCATTATGGGGGTGAGGCAAACAGCGCTCATGTCTCATAGCCGATCGATCGCCATTCGTCATCGGCCTTTTCTCCGCGCGCTTGCCCTGGTGAGGCACGCCGCGGCGATCGCCGCCTTGATCAGGTCCTGATCGACGAAGCGCAAACCGGCCCCTGCCGCGCCGGCCGTGGGGCCGGGGCACGCTGGACGAAATCGCGAACTCGCTGGCGTCGGCACGCCGTCCCGGTCCCTGTCGCAAGTCCCGCGGCGCCTCCGTGGGTGCGCGCGCCCGGCGCCCCTGTTCGCCGCGCCGTCCAACCGTATGTTTGACGATGAATTTTGGGGGGTTCGATGGGCTGAAACAGGATCGGATGCCGTCGCCAACGGGGCCGAGGCATTTGACGCCACCGGCGCTTCGGTGCTACTGATCACAGGTCATTTTGCAAGTGCTAACAGACCGAAATCCGGGGGGATGCGACCATGAAGCTGCCGCGCGATTTCTATAAACCGTTGGCCGTCGGCGCGCCTATGCCGGTGCGTGAATTGCCCGTCCGGCCCGAGCGGATGATCCATTTCGTGCCGCCGCACATCGAGAAGATCCGGGCGCGTGTGCCGGACATGGCGAAGCAGGTGGACGTGCTGCTCGGCAATCTGGAGGACGCCATTCCCGCGGATGCCAAGGAGGCGGCGCGAGCCGGCTTCATCGAGATGGCCAAGGCCACCGATTTCGGCGACACGGCGTTGTGGACGCGGGTCAACGCGCTCAACAGCCCGTGGTTTCTCGACGACATGACCGACATCATTGCCGCCGTCGGCAACAAGCTGGACGTGGTGATGATCCCGAAAGTCGAGGGTTCCTGGGACATCCACTTCGTCGACCAATATCTGGCGCTGCTCGAGGGGCGCAACGGCATCACGCGGCCGATCCTGATCCACGCCATCCTGGAGACGGCGCAGGGTGTGAAGAACGTCGACGCGATCGCCGCCGCCAGCCCGCGTATGCACGGCATGAGCCTCGGGCCCGCCGACTTGGCAGCGTCGCGCGGCATGAAGACCACGCGCGTCGGTGGCGGCCACCCCTATTACGGCGTCCTCGCCGACCCCGGTGCCGGAGATGCGGAGCGGACGTTTTCGCAGCAGGATCTGTGGCACTACACGGTGGCACGGATGGTCGACGCCTGTGTCGCCAACGGCATCCGCGCGTTTTACGGCCCGTTCGGCGACATCAAGGACGAACCCGCCTGCGAGGCGCAATTCCGCAATGCCTTCCTGATGGGTTGCACCGGCGCTTGGTCGCTGGCGCCCAACCAGATCGCCATCGCCAAGCGGGTGTTCAGCCCGGAGGTCAACGAGGTGCTGTTTGCCAAGAAGATTCTGGAGGCCATGCCCGACGGCACCGGTGTCGCCATGATCGATGGCAAGATGCAGGACGACGCCACCTGGAAACAGGCCAAGGTGATCGTTGACTTGGCCCGTCTCGTTGCCCAGAAGGACCCCGATCTCGCCGCGCAATACGGCTTCTGAGCCGGCCGTCGGCCGCGCGTCAGCAGAAAGGGAGGACCGCCGATGGTCTCGAAAACCAACCCTGGAAATTTCTTCGAAGATTTCCGTCTCGGCCAGGAAATCGTTCATGCCACGCCCCGCACCGTGACCGAGGGCGACGTCGCCCTGTACACCGCGCTCTACGGCGGCCGGTTCGCGGCGAACTCGTCGTCGGAATTCGCCCGTCTCCTCGGTCTCGAGCGAGCGCCGGTGGACAGCATCCTGGTCTTTCACATCGTCTTCGGGAAGACGGTGCCCGACATTTCGCTGAACGCCATTGCCAACCTGGGTTACGCCGCCGGGAGGTTTGGCGAGCCGGTATTTCCGGGCGACACCCTGCGCACCACCTCGACGGTGATCGGGCTCAGGGAGAACAAGGATGGGCGCAGTGGCATCGTCTACGTCCGGTCGATCGGCACCAACCAGAACAAGGCGGTGGTGCTCGACTACGTTCGGTGGGTCATGGTGCGCAAGCGCAACGTCGGCGCTCCGGCGCCGGAGCCGGAAGTGCCCGATCTACCGGACGCAGTGGCCGTGGGTGATCTCCTCGTTCCCTACCGGCTGCACGTCGAGCGCTATGACGCGACCCTCGCCGGCAGCCCATACCTTTGGGACGATTACGAGGTGGGCGAGAAGATCGATCACGTCGACGGCATGACCATCGAGGAGGCGGAGCATATGATGGCGACCCGTCTCTATCAGAACACCGCGAAGGTCCATTTCGACGAATACCTGCAGAAGGACAGCCGCTTCGGCCGAAGGCTGATCTACGGCGGGCACATCATCAGCATGGCCCGCGCTTTGTCGTTCAACGGCTTGGCGAACGCCATTAAGGTGGCGGCCATCAACGGCGGGCGGCACGTGGCACCCACCTTCGCCGGCCACACTGTTTATGCCTGGTCGGAGATCCTGGAGAAGACCGACCTGCCCGGGCACGCCGATTTCGGTGCCTTGCGCATCCGCACCGTCGCCACCACCAATCGCCCGTGCCACGATTTTCCCTTCAAGGAGGAGGACAGCGGTCGCTACCACCTGTCGGTCGTCCTCGACTTCGATTACACGGTGCTGATGCCGAAGAAACAATAGCCGGCGCCCCGCGGGGCGCCTGATCGGCATCTCCGGCCTCAGGGGCCCCGGCCTCAGCGCCCCCTGAACAGGCCGCCAAGGAGCCCGCGGACCAGTTGCCGGCCGACTTCGCGGCCGAACGTGCGCATGGCACTGGTCGTCATCGCCTCTACCGGTGTCTGGCGCTGTCGGCTGGAGAAACCGCTGCGTCGCGGCGCCGGTTTTTTGGGTTGTGGTGGCGGCGCCTGCCGCGAGGCTTCCGCCTCGGCCGCCGCCGCCTCGGCGCGCTTTCCCAGGATCTCATACGCCGATTCCCGATCGAAGGGATGGTCGTAGCGTCCCGCGTAGGGACTCAGGCGCATCGCTGCCGCTCGGTCGGCGGCACTGGCCGGTCCGACGCGGGACGCTGGCGGGCGGATCAGTGTCCGCTGGACGACGCCTGGGGTGCCCTTGTTCTCCAGCGTCGAGACCAGCGCCTCGCCGACGCCCACCTCGGTGATCGCCGCCTCGGTCGCGAATGTCGGGTTGGCGCGGAAGGTGTCGGCGGCGGCGCGGATGGCGCGCTTGTCCTTGCCGGTGAAGGCGCGGAGCGCGTGCTGCACCCGGTTGCCGAGTTGGCCGAGCACGCCGTCCGGCACGTCGGTGGGGGACTGGGTGATGAAGAAGACGCCGACGCCCTTGGAGCGCACGAGGCGGACCACCTGCTCCACCTTGTCGAGCAGAACCCGTGGTGCCCGGTCGAACAACAGATGTGCCTCATCGAAGAACAACACGACCTTGGGCTTGTCGGGATCGCCGATCTCCGGCAGGTCCTCGAACAACTCCGACAGCAGCCACATCAGGAACGTTGCATAGAGCCGCGGTGAATGAATTAGCCGATCGGCGGCGAGCACGTGCACGTAGCCGCGGCCGTCCGGCGCGCAGCGGATCAGATCGTCGATGTCGATGGCGGGCTCGCCGAAAAAGCCGTCTGCGCCCTCTCGCGTCAGCACGAGCAGGCGCCGCTGGATGGCGGCGACCGACGTCGGGCTGACGAGACCATAGGTCGCGGAGAGCGACCGGGCGTTCTCGGCGACAAAGGTCAGGATTGCCCGCAGGTCCTTGAGGTCGAGCAGCAACAGGCCCTCATCGTCGGCGAGCGCGAAGGCGACGTTCAGCACGCCCTCCTGGGTATCGTTGAGGTCGAGCATGCGGGCCATTAATAGCGGCCCCATTTCGGAAATGGTGGCTCTGAGTGGATGGCCCTGTTCGGCGAATACGTCCCAGAAGACGCAGGGAAACGCGTGGCGGTCGTAAGGCTCGAGACCGATGACTTGAGCCCGCTCGACGAACGGCTTGGCGCCATCGCCGGGGGCGCAGAGGCCCGACAGGTCGCCCTTGACGTCGGCCAGGAAGACGGGGACGCCGGCGGTGGAAAACCCTTCCGCCAGGACCTGCAGGCTGACGGTCTTGCCAGTCCCGGTGGCGCCGGCGATCAGACCGTGCCGGTTGGCATAGCGGAGCGTCAGATGCACCGCTTCGTCCGCCTGTCCCAGAAAAATCCCCGGATCCCCGGCCACCTTCGTCTCCTCGACCATGCCCATCCATGTTACGTCGGCGCCGTGGCGCATCACACGCCGAAGTTGTCACCGTGCCAGTGATTTACGACACGATTGCGTATGGTCGTCAACGTCGCCCGGCAAGGATACGGCCGTCGCGCCGACCGCACCGATCACCCGACCCGTCCTCAAACGAGCAGCAGAACCAGCAATGCCAGCGACGCACCGCCGATCGCCGCGAAGGTGAGCATCATGCCTGCGACCCTGAAGTGCAAAATCTCCGGGGTGCGGCTGACCCCCCAGGCATGCAGCCCGCGGCCGAACACCAGCGTCAGGCCGAACCCGTGGACCACCCACACCGAGCCGCCGGTCAGTTCGACCAGGGAGATCAGCAGCAAGGCCAGCGGCGTGTACTCGGCGAAATTGGCGTGCACCCGAATGGCGCGCTGCAGCCGGGGGTTGCCGTCATCGCCCAGCGCTACCCGCTCGTCGCGCCGGATCCGGATGACTCGCAGGCTGAGAGCGACGAACAGCAGGCCGAGCAGCGCGGCATGGAGCGATGTTTCGAACGGCATCGTCAAATCCGCCCGGGCTCATGCCGTCCCTGCGGCTGGCGCCACCGACGTCCCTTCCGGCCGCCCTGCCGGCAGTGTATCGTGCCGCCGGGAAGGTGATGCATCGGGATGATGAACGATCGGGATGTCGAAACGTTCTACCGGCGGCTGGAAGCCGCTTGGCCGAACGCCGCGACCGAACTCGAGTATCGCAATCCGTTCACGCTGCTGGTCGCCGTCGTCTTGTCGGCGCAAGCCACCGACGTCTCCGTCAACAAGGCGACCAAGGCGCTGTTCGCCGTCGCCGACACGCCGGAGAAGATGCTGGCGCTGGGCGAGGCCGGCCTCAAGCCTTTCATCCAGACGATCGGCCTGTTCAACACGAAAGCCAAAAACGTGATCGCGTTGAGCCGCCGGCTCATCGAAGACCATGGGGGCGAGGTCCCCCGCGACCGCGACGCGCTGGAAAGCCTGCCGGGGGTCGGCCGCAAGACCGCCAACGTCGTCCTCAATGTGGCCTTCGGGGAGCCGACCATTGCCGTCGACACCCATGTCTTTCGCCTCGCCAACCGCACCGGCCTGGCGCCGGGCAAGACGCCGCTGGCCGTCGAGACCGGCTTGCTGATGCGGACGCCCGAACACTGGCGTCGCTTCGCCCACCATTGGCTGATCCTGCACGGCCGCCACGTCTGCACCGCACGAAAACCCGCGTGCCACCGCTGCGTGGTACGCGACGTCTGCGCGTATCCCGACAAGCCGACCGACTGACCCGCCAACCCGTGAGGCAACGGGCCAGGGGCTGAGCGTCATTCCCGGCCGGAGAGGGGCCGGGCGACCCGCGGCGGCAGCGGCACTGCCGCGCGCTCGATCGCCGTCTTGTGGGGCGTCATCGGCTCGGCCGACGGTTCCGATCCAACGGATTCGCGGTGTTCCGCGTCGGAGTTCGCCCATGCCGCGGCAGTCTGGGGGCCTTCGGCAGTCCCGGCATCGGATGGCGCGGCCGATGGCGCAGGTGCCGCGCGCGTCGCGGCGACATCCATGTGCGCGACTTCGCCGGCGATGTGGCCGCCGGCTTCGATGATGATGTTGGCGTAACGGATGGTCCCCTCGACAACGCCGCCCGAGCGCACGATCAACCGGTCCCGCGCCATTAGTTCGCCGTCAAAGCGGCCGGCGATGTCGGCTTCCTCCACGTCGATCGTGCCCGTAAACACGCCGCCGGCGGCCACCTGGATGTGCCGGGCGTCGGTCCGCGACAGGTCGACGGAGCCTTCAACGATGAGCGTGTCGCAAGACGTCACCTCGCCCTTCAGGCAGATGTCACGACCGACGATCAGTCGGCGGCCCTCCGAGGACGTGGCCGTTGGGGGCGTCGGTGCTGCCTTCACGGCCGGCGCGGCGGGCGCGACCGGCATGGCCGGGGCGGCGACGCCGGGCGTCGCAGCGGGGCGTCGCGTCGGTTCCTGAACACCTGCGGCCGCCGGGCGCGCCGACGGTGCCGCCGCCTTGCGACTGGACGACCGCATGAGCAGGGCATCCAGGTCTTCGTCGCTGACCGGGGTGGGCGCCGTCTGGCCCGCTGACCGCTCGCCGTCCTTTTTTCGTCCAAACATCTCGCCACTCCTCATGTCATCCGGCCGATCGGGAACCGGGTGGATTGTCGCGGATCACGCCTGTCGGCCGCGCCGGGATTCGAACAGATGCACCATCGCGGCGGTACCGATCACCGGTGCCAGCAAGTTGACGACAGGCACCGTCAACAGCAGGGCAATCACCAGGCCCGCGAGAAACAGGTCACCGCGGTTGCGGTGTCGATGCACCCGCACCGCCTGCGGATCGAGCCGTCGGGCTGCTGCCACCTCGAAATACTCGCGGCCGAGAAGATAGCCATTCATGCCGTAGTAGACAAAAGGGAAAACCGGCGGCACCAGAAGGAACAGCAAAACCACGAGGTTGAGGGCAACCATCACCACCAGCAGCCGCAGCGTCACCCAGACCGTCTCGAGAATCGCCACGTGGCGCGGTGGCGGCAGCCCGGGATAGTGGCGCCGTTCCACCGCCTCGGCCACTCGGTCCAGGAACAGGCTGGAGCAGGCGCTGACCACCGGTGGGAACAGGAACCACGTGAGGATCAGGATGGCGAAGCTACCGAGCACGTCGACGATCGTGTCGAGCCAAGTGCCGTCGAACAGCGTCGTGTCGCGGATCAGCCAGCCGACACTCGCCCAGAGCAGGACGAACACCACGGCCGCGAGCGCGATGCCGAGCCAGACGACACTGCGGGCGCGCGGGTCCGTGAGTTGGCCGAAGGCCTTGGCGTAGGCGGAGACGATCGACATGAGAAAGCCCGTAGCCGACTGCGATATGAGCCGCTGATGTAGCCGCGGCGGTCGCGGCAGGCAACTGGCGGTGCGCAGTGCGCCCGTCCTTGCTGTCCACCGGGCGCCGACTATACTGTCGGCGCCCACATGCACCGAGCGACAACGAGGCCCCTGCACATGACCTCTCCCGACATCGACGTCGTCGGCGTCGGCAACGCCATCGTCGACGTGCTCGCCCATGCCGACGACACGTTTCTCCACGCCATGTCCCTCGACAAGGGCACCATGACATTGATCGACGAGGCGGCGGCGGCGGCGCTTTACGATAGTATGGGGCCGGCCGTCGAGGTCTCCGGCGGTTCGGCCGCCAACACCATCGCCGGCCTCGCGTCGCTGGGCGGGGCAGGTGCGTTCATCGGCAAGGTGAGTGACGATCAACTCGGCGCCATCTTCCGCCACGACATCCGCTCGCTCGGCATTGTCTTCGATACCGTCCCGGCCCCGAACGGGCCGTCGACCGCCCGCTGCCTGGTCCTGGTGACTCCCGACGCACAACGCACCCTGCAGACCTACCTCGGCGCCGCCGCCCAACTTTCGCCCGACGACATCGACTCGGCGCTGATCGCGCGCTCGAAGGTCACGTATCTCGAGGGCTACCTCTGGGACCCGCCGCCGGCCAAGGAGGCCTTCGTGCTGGCGGCGAAGCAGGCGCACGCCGCCGGCCGGCGGGTGGCCCTCAGCCTGTCCGACCCGTTCTGCGTCGACCGCCATCGCGCCGACTTCCGCGCCCTGATCGGCGATCACGTCGATATCCTGTTCGCCAACGAGGACGAGATCGTCTCACTCTATCAGGTGCACGCCTTCGACGACGCCGTGCAGCACGTGCGCGGCCACTGCGAGATCGCGGTGCTGACGCGTTCGGAGAAGGGCTCGGTGGTCCTCGCTGGCGATGACGTCCACATGATTGATATCGAGCCCGTCGACGAGGTCGTCGATACCACCGGGGCCGGGGATGCCTACGCGGCCGGCTTCCTCTTCGGGCTCACCCATCACTATCCGCTTGCCGCCTGCGGTCGGATCGGCGCGATCGCCGCGGCCGAGGTTGTCAGCCACGTCGGTGCCCGTCCGGAGGTGCCGCTTACCGAACTCCTGAGGCTGAAGCTCCCGTGACCGCCGCTGGCCGCTTCGCCGGTTGGCAGGCGGCCGCCCGCGTCTATGCGGATCGGCGGGTCCTCGCCATGGTGTGTCTCGGCTTCGTCAGCGGCCTGCCCTATGGCGCTGTCGTTGGCGCGCCTTTGACTGCATGGCTCGCCGAATCCGGGGTGAGCAAGACCGGCATCGGCCTGTTCGTGTTGGTCGGCCTGCCCTACACCGTCAAATTCCTGTTCGCGCCGTTCATCGACCGCCTGCCGTTACCGGGGCTTACCAAGCGTCTCGGGCGGCGGCGCGGCTGGGCGCTCGTGGCGCAGCTCGGCGTGCTGCTGATGCTGATCGGTCTCGGCTTCTCGCCGCCTGCGGACGCGGTGCTGTGGACCGCGGTGTTCGCGACGGCGGCGGCGTTCGCGTCGGCCTGCCAGGACGTGGTGGTCGACGCCTACCGGGTCGAGATCCTCGAAGAGGCGAAGGCGGCGGCCGGCGCGGCGACGCTGGTCTTCGGCTATCGCATCGGCCTTTTGTTCGCCGGCGCCGGCGGGCTGATGTTGGCCGACCTCATGCCGTGGTCCGTCGTGTTCACGGTCCTGGCCTTGGCGATGGTCGTCGGGATGATCACCATCCTGCTGAATCCCGAGCCGCGGCCGCTGCTGGCGGCCGCCCTGGAAAATCAGCACAAGGCGGAGGCGTTCCTCGAACGTAACCAGAAACTGCCGAAGCCGCTGGCGGAATCGCTGGCGTGGCTCTACGCGTCGGCAATCTGTCCGCTGCTGGAGTTCATTGGCCGGCGTGGCTGGTTCACCATCATCGCCTTTATCTTTCTGTACAAGTTCGGCGATGCCGTGCTGTCGGTGATGCGTACGCCGTTCCTGCTGGAACTGGGGTTCACCAAGACGACTATTGCCGAGGTCGACAAACTATTCGGCTTCTTCGCCGTCATTGCCGGGGGGCTGTTGGGGGGGCTTTTGCTGACGCAGACTGGGCTGATGCGCGGGCTGCTCATCTGCGGCATTCTGATGGCGGCGTCCAACCTGATGTTCGTCGTTCAGGCGATGGTGGGGGCCAACGTGCCGGTCCTGGCGTTGACCGTCGCCGTGGAGAACCTGACCACTGGAATGGGGACGACGGCCTTCGTCGCCTTTCTGACCAGCCTCTGCAACGTCAACTACACCGCGACCCAATACGCGCTCTTGTCGTCGGTCATGGGCTTCTCGCGCACCGTGATGTCGTCGGGCGCCGGCTGGCTCGCCGACCAAGTGGACTGGCCGACTTTCTTCGCGCTCACCACCGTTGCCGCCGTGCCGGGACTGGTGCTGCTGGCCTGGATGATGCGGACCGCCCCCGTCGCGGAAGCTTCCCCCGGCGCCGGTTAGGTGTGCTAGGGTTGGCGCTCGCTTCGATCCCCGAAACCGCAGGCAGCCCCATGGACCTCTCGAAGATCACCGTCGGCAAGAATCCGCCCTATGACGTCAACGTCGTCATCGAAATCCCGTTGGGCGGCAACCCCGTCAAGTACGAGCTGGACAAGGAGTCGGGCGCGATCTTCGTCGACCGGTTCCTGCACACGGCCATGTACTATCCGTTCAACTATGGCTTCATCCCCCACACCCTGTCCGAGGATGGCGATCCGGTGGATGCCGCCGTGCTGAGCCAGGTGCCGGTGACGCCGGGCGTGATCATCCGCTCGCGGCCGGTCGGCGTGCTGATCATGGAGGATGAGGCGGGGCTCGACGAAAAGATCCTGTCCGTGCCCGTGGACGACCTGCACCCCTTCTACGCCGACATCGCCTCCTACCGCGAGTTGCCGACCATCCTGCGCGAACAGTTCGCCCACTTCTTCGGCCACTACAAGGATCTGGAAAAGGGGAAGTGGGTCGAGGTGAAGCGCTGGGGCGAGGCCGAGGAGGCCTTCGACCTGATCCGCCAAGCCGTCGACCGCTATGCTGCGGAGAAGAGCGGCGACTGATTGCGGCTGCAACCGCAGAACCGCCGCCGTTGCGCCGTCAGCCCTCGCGGAAGGCGCGCTCCATCGATTGCAGCAGGGGTTGCAGCAGGTAGTCGAGCATCGACCGCTCGGTCGTGGTGATGTAGACCTCGGCCGGCAGTCCCGGCATCAGTTCGATGTCGGGCGCGCGCTCGCGCAATATCCCGCGGTCGACTCGGATCTTCGCGGTAAAGTAAGGCATGCCGGTCCTCTCTTCCTCCAGCACGTCGGCGGAGACATAGAACACCTCCCCCGGAATCCGCAGGACGGTCCGCTGCGGATAGGAGGGAAACGTCACATGCGCGTCGAGGCCGCTGTGCACCTGGTCGATGTCCTGTGGCGACAACCGCACGTCGATGATCAGGTCGTCGGTGGAGGGAACGATCTCGAGGATCGGTTCGCCCGAACGGATGACGCCGCCGGGCGTCTTGAACCGCGGGTTCAGGACCGTTCCCGCGACCGGCGCGACGATCGTGGTGCGCGACAGTCGATCGAGGCTCTCCTGGATTCGCTGTTCCGCCTCGGTGCGCTGCGCCTGTACGTCCGATAATTGGCCGTCGATCGCCTCGACGCGGTCCGTGGTCAGATTGATGATCTGCAGCTTGGTTTCACCGATCGCCTCTTCGGAGCGGGCGATGCGCGAAATCAATTCTCCCTCGGTGCCCATCAATTCGGCTTCGGCGCGCTGCAGCGCGAGCAGTCGCGGTCGGCGTTCATAGCCCTGGCGGACCAATTCTTCGACCGTCGCGATCTCTTCGCGGATCAACTCGTTCTGGCGGCGCGCTCCAGTAAGCTGCCGCTCGGCGCCGATGATCTGCTGCTCCAACTGGGCGATGCGCTGTTGCAGGATGGCCTCGCGGCTTTCGGTGTTGGCGCGCCGCGTGTTGAGTTGGTTGACCTGTTGCTGGATTGCCGCCTGCACCTCGGGATCGGTCCGGTCCGCCAGCGACGGGTGATCGAAGGTGATCTCGGCGGCGCCGACCCGCTCCGCCCGTAGCCGTGCCTCTGTCGCGGCAAGGGCGCGCAGGCGGGTCCTGAGTGTGCCGACCTCGGCCTGGGCGATGACGTCCTCGAGCACATACAGCGGCTGGCCCGCCTCGACGACGTCGCCGCCGCGCACCAGGATCTCGCGGATGATGCCGCCTTCGAGATGCTGCACGGTCTGGCGCTGACCTTCCGGACTGACCATGCCAGAGGCGATGGCGGCACCGGAGAGCTTGGAGGTTGCCGCCCAGACGCCGCCGATGGCGAAGAAGACCAACAGGATGACGAGGCCGATGAGCGTGGTGTTGCGGATGTCGTAGAGCAGCGGCGGCGCCGGCGGCACCCGTTGCGGGGTTTGAGGGATGGTGAGTGCGCGCGAGGTCATGACGGCGAAACCCCTCCCGATGGTTGTGCGGCCGCGCCGACGGCTTCCGGCTGCGGCGGTCGCTGCCGTTGATCGGTCACGGCTTGCGGCCGCAGCCGCGTCAACACCTCATCGCGCGGCCCGAACAGTTCCATGCGCCCCTCGCGCAACACCAGCAGCTTGTCCACGGGCCTCAGGATGCGGGCGTGATGGGCGACCAAAATGACGGTGGCACCCCACCCCTTGGCTTGGCGAATGGCGTTGTAAAGGGCATCCTCGCCCTCGCTATCCAGGTTGGCGCTGGGCTCGTCGAGGACGATCAGTTTCGGTTTGCCGAACAATGCCCGGGCGAGGCCGAGGCGTTGACGCTGGCCGCCGGAGAGATAGGCGCCACCCTCGCCGATCGGCGTGTCATAGCCATGCGGCAAGTGCAGGATCATATCATGGACGCCGGCGGTGGCCGCCGCATCGACCACCCGCTGTGGGTCGGGATCGGGGTCGAGGCGGGCGATGTTGTCGCGGACGCTGCCGGAAAACAGCTCCACATCCTGCGGCAGGTAGCCGACGAACGGCCCCAGTTGCTCGGCAGGCCAGTTGAAGATGTCGGCGCCGTCCAGGCGCGCGCGTCCGCGGGTCGGCCGCCACGTGCCGACGAGCATCTTGCAGAGCGTCGTCTTGCCTGAAGCCGATGGTCCGATGATCCCCAGCGCCTCGCCGGCGTCGATGGTGAAATGGATGCCGTTGAGCACCGGTTGCTCGCGTCCCGGTGGCACGAATACCACCTGTTCGCAATCCACCCTTCCGACCGGCGTCGGCAGTGGCATCGGCTCGCCGGCGCTCGGGATCTTGTCGACGAGGGTCTTCAGCCGGCCGTAGGCGTCACGCACCGAGACCATGCTCTTCCAGGCGCCGATCGCCTGCTCGATGGGGGCGAGGGCTCGGCCGAGCAGGATCGACGCGGCGATCATGCCGCCCGAACTCAGCTCCGCCTGGAGCACCAGGTAGGCGCCGGCGCCGAGGATGAGGATCTGGACGAACATGCGCACGAACTTGGAGAAACCGACGAGGTTGGCATTCAGATCGCCGGCGCGCACCTGCAGGTCGAGCGCCGCGGTGTCGCGGTCGGCCCAACTGCGCAGGAAGCCCGGCAGCATGCCCATGGCGTGGAATACCTCGGCGTTGCGCATCGCCGAGTCGGCGTGTTGCATGTTGGCGATGCCCATCTGGCCCGCCTGCTTCAGCGCCTGGCGCGACAGGATCTCGTTGAGCAGCGCAATGCTGAACAGCACCACCGCCGCGCCGATGGCGATCATGCCGAGTAGTTCGTGCATCAGGTAGATGACGGTGAGGAAGATCGGCACCCAAGGGGAGTCGAAGACCGTGTTGACCGCAGGACTAGACATGAACCCGCGGATTGTCTGCAAATCGCGCAGCGGCTGCGCGCCGCTGTGAATGCCGAACCGCGTGGCGGCCATGCTGGTGGTGATCAACTCGGGCGCGAGGCGCCGGCCGAGCCAGCGGCTCATGCGGTGCAGCAGCCGCCCGCGGATCATCTCCAGCAAGCCCATGACCAGCACCGCGATGCCAGCGATCAGCGTCAGGTAGATCAGCGTCTCGACACGGCCGCTGGACAGCACCCGATCGAACGTCTGCATCATGTAGATCGGCGAGGTCAGGACCAGCACGTTGATGAACAGGCTGAATACGCCGACGAAGACAAAGCCGGACCGGCATTCCGTCAGGGCGGCACGCAACGACGATGTGTTGGACTTGGCCATCAATGATCAACCGTTCGTGGTGGCGGCTGACGATCCTGGTTCGACGCCATACCGACCGTCATCAATCCAATGCCCCCAATTGGGTCTTGGCTGGGCCCCAAAATTGCTTGGTGCGAGTTAATAAACCGTGCAGCGCCGATGGCAGCGAACGGCGGGCACAACTCCGGACGGTATCCGAAGCGCATGCCGAATGCCAGTTTTCAGGGCAAACGGCAGCGCCTGCGACACCAAACACCGGCGTCGGCGGCAGCCGACAGTCCGCGCAGGCAGCTTCGCCGAAAAGCCGGCGGCTCGCGCGGTTGCTTCATTCCCCGTGGCGACAAGGCACGCTAAGCTGCCGTCCGGTGATCAATCCGATCCCACTCGGCCGCCGTCGCCGGGGCGGGCCTAATGACGGCAAGGCTCAATGCAAGGTTCAATGATGGCAAGGAAAGGGCCAACCATGCGCGCGGCGACACGCCACCGGCGGATCGGCCGGCGATGACGTACATCATCAAATTTCGGCGCGTCTTCGCGCCGTGCGCCGCCCTCTTTGTTGCGTTTGTCGCCCTCCTCGCAGGGGACGTTTCGCTTGTCGGCGCGGTGATCGCGGGCGTCATCACTTGGCTTGCCGCCGCATTCGCGCTCGCCCCTGGCAAAGCGTCGCGCCCCCCGACCGCCGGCGAGGACGCCTCCCCGGATTGATCGTCGCGCGCCACCCGTCGTAACGACCCGAGACGCCGAAGATGAACGCGGGGTTTCCGGTCTTGACGCGTGATCCTGTGCCGACCGAAAGTGCCGCCATGACATCACCGCACACAACCCGTGAATGGGAGACGACAATGAAGGTTTTCAGGCTGGTGGTCGCCTTGGCGCTCGGCCTCGCGCTTGCGGTTCCCGCGAGTGCCGCGGAAAAGCTCCGGATCGGCACGGAAGGCGCCTATCCGCCGTTCAATCAGATCGACGCGCGCGGCCGCGTCTTCGGCTTCGATATCGATATCGCCCGGGCGCTGTGCCGGGAGATGGGCGTCGAGTGCGAGTTCGTGACGCAGGACTGGGACGGCATCATCCCTGGGCTGCTGGCGCGCAAGTACGACGCCATCGTCGCCAGCATGTCGATCACCGAGGAACGCCAGCGCGCGGTGGCGTTCACCAACCCCTACTATTCAAACAAGCTGCGTTTTGTCGCCCGTGATGGCGCGTATGCGGATCCGCGCCAGGTCGATGGCCTGATCATCGGCGCGCAGCGCGCGACCATCGCCGCCCAGTGGCTGGAGGACAACCTCGCCCATCGCGTAGACATCCGCCTCTACGACACGCAGGAGAACGCCTTCCTCGATCTTGCCACCGGCCGGGTGAATGCCGTGCTTTCGGATTTTCTGCCCGCCTACAATTGGCTCGCCACCAAGGATGGCGAAGGCTTCACGCTGGCCGGCAACGAGGTGGACATCGACGACAAGATCGGCATCGCCGTGCGCAAGGAGGACACGGCGCTGCGCGACCGGCTCAATGCGGCGCTGGCGGTGATCATCGCTGACGGCACCTACGCCGAGATCAACAAGAAATACTTCCCCTTCAGCATCTACTGATGGGGAGCGGACCGACGCCGAGAGAGGCCGCCGATCGCGGTGCGCCGGCGCCGGCGGCGCTGGAGATCGAGGACATCCACAAGCGCTTCGATTCCATCGAGGTGCTGAAGGGAGTCTCCCTCACCGCGCGCCGCGGCGACGTCATCTCGATCATCGGCGCCAGCGGCTCGGGCAAGAGCACGTTGCTCCGCTGCATCAACCTGCTGGAGGCGCCCGAACAAGGGCGCATCCGCGTCGGCGGCGAGCAGATCGTGCTGAAGGCGTCGCGCGGCGGCGGCCTCGTCGCCGGCAACCAGAAGCAGATCGCCCGGCTCCGCTCGCGCATCGGTTTCGTCTTCCAGAGCTTCAATCTCTGGTCGCACATGACGATCCTGGACAACGTCATCGAGGCGCCGATCCACGTGCTGAAGGTGCCGCGCCGCGAGGCCGTGGCGCGCGCCGAGGCGCTGCTCGTCAAGGTCGGTATCGTCGAAAAGCGCGACCTCTACCCGAGCCAGCTGTCCGGCGGCCAGCAGCAGCGCGCCGCGATCGCCCGGGCGCTGGCCATGGAACCGGAGGTGATGCTGTTCGACGAGCCGACATCGGCGCTCGACCCGGAACTGGTGGGTGAGGTGCTGGGGGTCATGCGGCGGCTGGCAGAGGAGGGGCGGACGATGCTGGTGGTCACCCACGAGATGCGCTTCGCCCGCGACGTCTCCACCGATGTGGTGTTCCTGCACGAGGGGCGCATCCTGGAACAGGGGCCGCCGTCCACGGTGTTCACCAACCCGTCGACGGACCGCTGCCGCCAGTTCCTCGCCAACCATCTGTGATGCGGGCGCCATGATCGACCTGCAGGGTTTCGGCCCGTCGCTGCTGCTGGGCGCCGGCGTCACGGTGCTGCTGGCCGTCTCGGCGCTCGGCGTCGGCCTGGTGCTGGGCTTGCTCGGCGCCGGCGCCAAGCTCTCTGGGATCGGCGTCCTCAAGGTCATCGGCGAGGCCTACACCACCGTGATCCGAGGCCTGCCGGAACTGCTGGTCGTGCTGATCATCTATTTCGGATCGTCGGGCGTGCTGACCGCCGCGGCCGGCTGGCTCGGCCACGACGGCTTCGTCGAACTCGGGCCGTTCGCCGCCGGCGTCATCGCCCTCGGCCTTACCTTCGGCGCCTATGCCACGGAGGTCTTCCGCGGCGCCATTCTCGCCATCCCGAGGGGCCAGATCGAGGCGGCGCGCGCCTTCGGCATGGGGCGGCGGCTGGCGTTCCGGCGGGTGATGCTGCCGCAGGTCTGGCGGGTGGCGTTGCCCGGCCTCGGCAATCTGTTCCTGGTGTTGCTGAAGGATACCTCGCTCGTCTCGGTGATCGGTCTCGAAGAACTGATGCGCAAGTCGCAGATCGCCGTCGGCTTCACCAAGGAGCCGTTCACCTTCTACCTCGTCGCCGCGGTCCTCTATCTGCTGATGACGGCCGTCGCCTCGACGGCCGTGCACTGGGCCGAGCGGCGGGCGTCGCGCGGCCTGGCGCGCGCGCGGGCCTAGGCGGGCGTCGGCGCATGGACTTCCAAGTCATCATCGACCACCTGCCGCGGCTGCTCATCGCAACGCTCACCACCGTCGAGCTGGTGGTAGTTTCGCTGCTGGTGGGGGCGACGATCGCCGTGCCGCTGGCGCTGATGCGCGTCTCGCCGCGGCCGTGGCTCAACCTGCCGGCCTACGGATACATCTTTTTCTTCCGCGGCACGCCGCTGCTCGTACAGATCTTCCTCATCTACTACGGTCTTGGGCAGTTCGTGACGGTGCGCGAGAGCGTCCTGTGGCCGATCCTGCGCGAGCCCTATTGGTGCGCCATCATCGCGTTCTCGCTGAACACTGCCGCCTACACCGGGGAGATCCTGCGGGGCGCCATCCTCGCCGTGCCGGCCGGCGAAGTCGAGGCGACCAAGGCGTTCGGCATGTCGAAAGCGCTCGCCTACCGCCGCATCATTCTGCCGCGGGCGTTCCGCATCGCGTTGCCGGCCTACGGCAACGAGATCATCCTGATGCTCAAGGGCAGCGCGCTGGCCAGCACCATCACCCTGCT
>CAZVRW010000004.1:40981-82265 GCA_964630265.1 uncultured Rhodospirillaceae bacterium | reverse complement strand
TGTCGTCGCGGGTGGTGATGGCGAAGATGCGGTAAATGTCGCCACCGCCCGAGCCGCCGATCAGGCTGCTCACGGCGGCGCCGGCGATCGGGACCATGCGCGGACGGACCGGATCGTAGGGTTTGATCAGTTTGTTGTTGATGATGACGTAGATGGTTCGCTCGAAGTCCACACCGATCTCACGATCGATGCGGCGCATCGGGAATTCGGGACTGAAATAGATCACCTGTTGCGTCGCGCCGCCGTCCACGTGCATCTCGTCGTAGGTTTTCCCGTCCGCCGCGACCACGGGAATCAACACTGGCGGAAAGACGACGGGGATGGCGGAGGATGCCTGGATCACGTCGAGGATCAACGCGCGGGCTTTCGGGTGGCCGCTCGCCGCGATGGCGCCGATGTTCCAGACGACCGGTCGCGCCGCATCGATGTTGGTGGTGCCAATCAACAGGACGCGGCCGCGCCGATGCGCCTCGGCGAGCCGTTCGACCACGGTGTCGTCCACATAGAATTCGATCAGTCGGCGATAACCGCGCGTATCGGTGAGGGCGGTGCCGCCGGTCAGGCCGGCGAAGATGGTGCTGCGCACCAACTGGTCGGTGCGGAAGCTCGTGTAGATCTCCCGCAGCTCGTCGTCGTAGTCCGGCCCGAGGTAGGCGAAGAGTGCCAGGATGGCGCCGGTGCTGATGCCGGTGACCATGCCGAACTCGGGGCGGTCGCCGCGCGCCGTCCAGCCGTTCAGCAGCCCCGCGCCGAAAGCGCCATCGGGACCGCCGCCGGACAACGCCAAGGTGGTCTCGCGGAGCGGCCCGCCGGCGGCGATCTCCGCACCGCGGAGCTCGCGCAGCCGGGCGGTCCATCTTTCGAGGATCTCGTCGGCGGAGGCCTTGCCGATCGCATCGCCCCATTCGCGGATCAGCGGCTCGGTGATGCCATAGGGCGCGGCGCTCTCGATATTCTCCTCGGGCACCGGCGCGCGAAACAGCACGGTGGTGCATGCCGACAACGCCAGCACGAGCAAAAGGACGACCGGCGGGATGGCGCGAGCGGCGCGGCGCGGCCTGGAAGGGCAGATGATCGTCGTCGGGTCAGCCATGTTGGTCCGTCTCCTCCCAGTCGCTGATCAGCGGCTTAACATAAATGATCCCGAGACAACAGCGCACCGCCGCAAGGCTTTCGCCGGGCGCGTCGGTCGGCTATGGGGACACCATGACGAGGCTTTTCATCGACGCCGACGGCTGTCCGGTGAAGGACGAGGCGCTGCGCGTGGCCGAACGGCACGGCGTCAACGTCTTCGTCGTCTGCAACGGCGGCATCCGGCCGAACCCGCATCCCCTGGTAACCACCGTGGTGGTGCCCGAAGGTCCGGACGCGGCGGACATCTGGATCGCCGAGCGTATCGGACCCGGCGACATCTGCGTCACCGGCGACATTCCGCTGGCGGCGCGTTGCCTGGAGGCGGGCGCGCAGGCGATCCGGCATACCGGTGATGCGTTCACGTCGGCCAACATCGGCCACCAGCTGGCCATGCGCGACCTGATGGCGGATCTGCGCTCGGCCAATCCCTTGGCCAGCGGCGGCGGTCCCCGGCCGTTCGCCAAGGCCGATCGGTCACGCTTTCTCGATGGCCTGGAGCGGCTGTTGCGCGCGGCGGCGAAGGGGTAAGGCCGGCAGCGAACGGCAACGCGATCGCATCAGGACCCTCCGTGCGGTTCCGACACCGCAGCGCTCACCGTCTGCGGCTCACGCCCGGCCATGCGTTGCCGCGCCGCCTCCACCAGCGCCCGGTAGAGGCGTTGTTGGCCACGATCGAACACCAGGAACTCGGGATGCCACTGAACGCCGAGCAGGAAGCGGGCGCGGGGCACCTCGATCGCCTGGACGATGCCGTGGTCGTCCCGCGCGGCGACGCGGACGCCCTCACCCAGGCGCGCCACCGATTGGTGATGGATGGCGTTCACCCGGTCGCGCCGCTTGCCGATGATCGCCGCGAGCCGGGAGCCGGGCAACAGCCGGATCCACTTGCGCGGCAGCGGCGTGCGAATGCGCGGGGCCCGGCCATAGACGGCGTGGATGTCGCCGTGCAGGGTGCCGCCGAAGTGGATGTTGATCATCTGCGAGCCACGACAGATGCCGAGCACCGGCAGGCGGCGGCCGGTGGCGGCATCCAGCAAGCGCCGCTCCAAGGCGTCGCGCTCGGGATCGATGCGCACCGTCAACCGCACGTCGCCGTCGTAGAGTTCCGCGTCGATGTCATCGCCGCCGCCCAAGACCAGCGCATCCAGATGGTCGAGATCGACGTGCCGATGCGGTTGCAGCCGCACCGCCCGTGCTCCCGCCCGCCACAGGGCGAACCGGTTGAACCACCACATCAGCCGCCCGCGGCGGCTGGAGGTGGTGACGCCAACGGCCGGGCGCCGTCGCCGCATCACCGGCCTATTTCCACAACCGACGGAGCGACGACAGCACGCGGCGCGGCAGCGACCGCCGTTGGCGGAGATAGGCGCGGCCCGCCTCTGCCAGCGCCTCACCGTCGGCGGCCAACCGCTCGACCCGGACCCAGCGGTTCCACTCGGTGATCAGGCTCCAGGATGGATCGCTGAGCCGGGTGTCCGGCAGGCGGTAGTGGAAGGTGGGCCGCGCCCGCACCCGCGGATCGACGATGCGCGCCCGCACCCGCTCCGGGTCGAGATCGAGGAACAGGGGGAGCATGTCGAGCTCGCGGTTGCGCGTCGGATTGGCGTCCAGATAGTCGTCGATCAACGCTCCCAAGTCCGGACGGTAGGCGGGATTGACCACCTGCCGAACGTAGTCCTTGGGGAACGGATCGGTGAACGGCAGCATCCGCCGGGTGAGACGCGGACCGATCTCCTCGCGGAGCCCCTCGGCCAGCACCAGGTAGGCCTTCAGGTGGTCGCGGACACTCGCAGGATCGCGCGTCGCCACCTCGATGTTGAGCTGGGTGGCGAAGGCGAAGAGCAGCGCATCATCGGTGCCTTCGGCGCCGGCCTCGCGCAGGTCCTCGATCAACGGGTCGAGCTCCGGCAACCGATCCAGAGGCACCGGGGGTGCGACGATCTCCACGGGCAGCCAGAGGCTGCCAATGTCGCCGATCGCCTCGGACAATTCACGATCCAGGGTCTCGGCGATGCGCTGTTCCAGTTCCGAGCCCGACGCATCGCTGGCGTCCCGGGCGCCTTTGCGGGCGTGCGCGTACTGGGTGTCCAGTTCCACCGTGAAGTCGCCGAAGGCGGTGTCACGCACGTGGAACCGCCAGAGGCTTTCTTCCTCGACGGTGCCGCCGAAACGCGCCTCCACGAGCAGGGCGGCTTCCCGGCAGTCCACGGCGCTGAACTCGATCTCCGCACCGAGCCGTCGCGTGCTGCCGTCGTCCGTGTGCAACCGCGGCGGCAGGGTCATGGATTCCGGCATGGCAGTCTCCATCACGGGCGATCGCCTTGACACACGGGCGGAGGTTGGGCCGGGATCGCGGCCGTAACGTCAGCACGACCCCCGCCGGAACGCAAGCGCCGGACGGGAGCGCCGGACGGGGACGCCGGACGGGGACGCCAGACGGGGACGCCGGATGAGCGCGCCGGATGAGCATGCCGGATGAGCATGCCGGATGAGCATGCCGGCTTGGGGCGCCCGCCTGGGGTGCCGGCCTGGGGTTCGCTCAGGCGCGCTGCTTCGCCCTGGCATTGACCAGATAGGGGCCGAGATACTGGCCGGTATAGCTCTCCGGGGTGGCCGCCACCTGTTCGGGCGGACCGGCCGCGATGATGCGGCCGCCGCCGGCGCCCCCTTCCGGTCCCAGATCAATGATCCAGTCGGCGGTCTTGATCACCTCCAGATTGTGCTCGATGACGATCACCGTGTTGCCCGTGTCGACGAGCGCTTGCAACACCTCCAGGAGCTTGCGGACGTCGTCGTAGTGCAGGCCGGTGGTCGGCTCGTCGAGGATGTAGACGGTGCGCCCGGTGGCGCGGCGCGACAGCTCCTTGGCCAGCTTGACGCGCTGCGCCTCGCCACCCGACAGTGTCGTCGCCTGTTGGCCGAGGCGAATGTAGCCGAGGCCGACCCGCTCCAGCGTCACCAGCTTGTCGCGGATCGACGGCACCGCCCGAAAGAACTCCGCCCCCTCCTCCACCGTCATGTCGAGCACGTCGGCGATCGATTTGTTGCGGAAGCGGATATCCAGGGTTTCCCGATTGTAGCGCTGGCCGTGGCAGGTGTCGCACTGCACGTAGACGTCGGGCAGGAAGTGCATCTCGATCTTGATGACCCCGTCGCCCTGGCAGGCTTCGCAGCGCCCGCCCTTGACGTTGAACGAGAAGCGGCCGGGCTTGTAGCCGCGCACCTTGGCCTCGGGCAGGTTGGCGAACCAGTCGCGGATCGGCGTGAAGGCGCCGGTGTAGGTCGCCGGATTCGAGCGTGGGGTGCGGCCGATCGGCGACTGGTCGATGTCGATCACCTTGTCCAGCAACTCGATGCCGTCGATGCGCTCGTGCGGCCCCGGGTGCTCGCGGGCGCCGTGCAGCCGCCGCGCCAGCGCCTTGAAGAGGGTCTCGATCACCAACGTCGACTTGCCGCCGCCGGACACGCCGGTGACGCAGGTGAAGGTGCCGAGCGGGAATGCGGCGGTGACCGCCTGGAGATTGTTGGCGGCAGCGCCGACGATGGTCAGGGCCTTGCCCCCCTTGGGCGCCCGCCGCCGCGTCGGCACCTCGATCCGCCGCACCCCGGTGAGATACTGGCCGGTGAGGCTTTCCGGGTTGGCCATCACCTGCTCGGGCGTGCCGCGGGCGACGACGGTACCGCCGTGGATGCCTGCGCCCGGCCCCATGTCGATCAGGTAGTCGGCGCTGCGGATCGCCTCTTCATCGTGTTCGACGACGACGACCGTGTTGCCGAGGTCGCGCAAGCGCTTCAGGGCCGTGAGCAGGCGGTCGTTGTCCCGCTGGTGCAGGCCGATGGACGGCTCGTCGAGAACGTAGAGCACGCCGGTCAGGCCGGAGCCGATCTGCGAGGCGAGGCGAATCCGCTGGCTCTCGCCGCCCGACAACGTCCCCGAACCGCGCGACAGGGTTAGATAGCCGAGGCCGACGTTCGCCAGAAAACCGAGCCGCTCGTTGATCTCCCGGAGGATGCGGCGGGCGATCTCGCGCTGCTGATCGCTCAGGCTCGCCTCCACCGCACCGAACCACAGGGTCGCCTCGGTGATCGACACCTCCGCCGCCTCGCTGATGTCGCGGCCGGCGATCTTCACCGCCAGCGCCTCCGGCTTCAGGCGCTTGCCGCCGCAGGTCTCGCAGCGGGTGACGGTCTGGTAGCGCGACAACTCATCACGGATCCAGGACGAGTCGGTCTCGCGCCAGCGCCGCTCCAGGTTGGGGATGACGCCCTCGAACGGCTTGTTCACCTCATAGGAGCGGACGCCGTCGTGATAGCGCATCCGCACCGCCTCGCCGCCGGAACCGTAGAGCACGGCGCCGCGCACCGCCGCCGGCAGCCGGCGGAACGGCACGGTCGGGTCGAAATCGAAGTGCTCGGCCAAGCACTGCAGCGTTTGCCGATAGTACTGCGACGTGGAGTTGGCCCAGGGCGCGACGGCGCCGTCGATCAGTGAGAGGCCGTCGTCGGGCACCACCAGCTCGGGGTCGAAGTACATCTCGGTGCCGAGACCGTCGCAGGCCGGGCAGGCGCCGTAGGGGTTGTTGAACGAGAAGAGGCGCGGCTCGATCTCGTCGATGGTGAAGCCGGAGACCGGGCAGGCGAACTTGGCGGAGAAGACGGTGCGCGCACCGTCATCGGCGTTGTCGGCGAAGACGATGCCGTCGGCGAGGGCGAGTGCCGTCTCGAAGCTCTCGGCCAGCCGGGCCTGCTGCCCCGGACGCACCACCAGCCGGTCGACCACCACCTCGATGTCGTGCTTGCGCTTCTTGTCGAGGGCGGGCACGGCATCGATGTCGTGCAGCGCGCCGTCCACCCGCACCCGCTGGAAACCGCGCTTCTGCAGGTCCTGCAACTCCTTGCGGTATTCGCCCTTGCGCCCGCGGACGATGGGCGCGAGCAGCAGCAGCCGCGTGCCCTCGGGCATGGCCTGCACGCGATCGACCATCTGGCTGACGGTCTGGCTTTCGATGGGCAGGCCGGTGGCCGGCGAGTGCGGCACCCCGACCCGGGCCCACAAAAGCCGCATGTAATCGTAGATCTCGGTCACCGTGGCGACGGTGGACCGGGGGTTCTTGGAGGTGGTCTTCTGCTCGATGGAGATCGCCGGCGACAGCCCCTCGATGGAGTCCACGTCCGGCTTCTGCATCAATTCCAGGAACTGCCGGGCGTAGGCCGACAGCGACTCCACGTAGCGGCGTTGACCCTCGGCGTAGATGGTGTCGAACGCCAGCGATGACTTGCCCGAGCCCGACAAACCGGTGATGACGGTCAGCCGGTCGCGCGGGATATCGACGTCGACGTTCTTCAGATTGTGTTCGCGCGCGCCGCGCACGACGATCGTATCCATCGGCGACCTTGGCAAATCAGGCGGGAGACCGAACATCGGTAGCGCAGATATAGCGCCGCCGACACGCGCCGGCTATGGAACAGTACGCCCCCGGCGCCGCCTGGACCACAGAGGCGGCCGGCGCGAGCTTGGTCAATCAATCTTTACCCTTTGATTGCACAATCGGGGGGCGCCATCACGCCGGTGGCGCTGGATTGGGTTTGCGTCGCCGCGCGAGCGCGATGTACAGGTTAGCGTTTTTTTGGGCGATTGGATCCTTTCGTGCAAGTTTCCGTTGTGTCGCCTCGCCCCGCCGATCCGCTGACCGGGGGTCAGATGTCGGTGCCGACGATGACCTTCGAGGTGGTCGGCGACAGCGACCGCTTCGCCGGTCTGGACGCCGACTGGCGCGCGCTCGCCGGTCGCGCGACCAACGGCCATTTTTTCTACGACTTCGACTGGCTATGGCGGACCTGGGAGCGTGTCGCCGCGCCACGTGGCCGGGCCCTGCGCCTGCTCGTTGGCCGCTGCAACGGCCGCGTCGAGTTGATCTGGCCGCTGATGATCGACGGTCGGCACCTGCGCATGCTGTCGTCGGACCAGTTCGAATACCGCGACGTGCTGCTCGGCGACGGCGGCGGGAACGGCGTCGCCGCGCGGACATGGCTGCGGGCGGCGTGGCGGGAGGTGTTGCGGCTGCCGGGCGCCGACGTGGCGGTATTCGAGGATATCCGGCCGGGCTCGCATCTCGCCGACCTGTTCGCCGAACACGGGGCGAGCGGCTGGCGGATCGACATTCCCATCCGCACCATCCGGCTCGAGCGGTATGCGGGATGGGACGCGTTCGCGGCCACGCGGTCCGCCAAGTTGATGCGCGATCAACGCCGGCAATGGCGGCGGCTCAGGGGCACCGGCGCCGATCCGCGCTTCGAGATCGTCACCGACCCGGCGGCGGTGGCACCCACGCTCGACTGGCTGCTCGCCCGCAAGTCCGATTGGCTCGCCCGCCAAGGACTGGACGCGCCGCTGTTCGCCTCGCCGGAATATCGGGCGTTGCTGCAGGCCGCGACCGCCGACGCGCTCGCCCTCGGCCACCTCGTGCTCGCCCGGCTGGTCGTCGGAGAGCGGCCGATCTCCGGCGTCCTCGGCTACCGCTACCGGGACGAGTTCACCTTCCAGATTTTCGCCTACGATCCCGCCTGGCAATCCTACTCGCCGTCACGTCTGGCGATGGAGTGCCTGATCCGCTGGTGCTTCGATGCCGGCGTGCGCATCTTCGACTTCATGCCGGGTGATCAGCCGTTCAAGGACGTCTGGGGTGACGAGATCGCGACGGTCAGCAACTTCCTGATTCCACTGAGCCGCAGCGGCCGCCTGTGGGCGCGCTGGTATGCCAGCGACGCCGTCGAGCATCTGGAAAAGTCCTGGGTCATCGACGCCGGACGACGCCTGCCCCTGCGCTGGCGGCAGATCATCCGCCAGACGCTGTGGCGCTATCGGCCAGACACCGGCCGCTGGCGGCGCCTCGCCTGACCTGATCGCCGCTGTACGCGTTGGGCGCGCCGCCGACGCCCCCGCGACGGCAGATATGGCCCCTTGACGGCTCCTGCTCTCCCAGTATCTGCGTGGCCTGAGGGTCCCATATGGGGGAGAGCAGTGGATGGCCAAGTTGACGGTGCGGCAGGAGCGGTTTTGCCGGCGGTTCGTGGAGAGCGCCAACGCCGCCGCCGCCGCGCGCGAGGCCGGCTACGCCCCGCAACACGCGCGCACCACCGCCCATAAGCTGCTCAGCCTGCCACGGATCACCGAGCGCATTACGATGCTGCAGCTGCAGACGGCGAACGTCCACGGCCAGCAGCGCGAAGTCCTGATCGCCAAGCTGGAGAGCGTTTTCCGTCAGGCCATCGAGGACAATCAGTTTCACGCGGCGGCGCGGGCCGTCGACCTGCAGGCAAAACTGGCCGGGTTCGCGACGACGCGGGCGTCGCCGCGCGCCACGGCCGCGGCCGGCGCCAAACCGCCGGCCGCTCCATCGCCGGGAGACCCCTCCGTCTCCCCGGGCCAGACACCAGGCTGCGCGCCGGCGTCCGCCGGCGGGCCGCAACGCGAAGAGGCGACCGACCATGATGATCTCCGTGCAGAAGACCGAGCCCCCCCTGCCCCGCTGCCAGGAGGGCGACCTGTTCCTCGATGAGGACGGCGACCTCAACATCGTCGTCGCGGCGACGCACCTGAAGGGCATCAAGGACGAGGAGCTGGTGCTGTGCTGCGTCCACCGCGACGCCGCCTGGATCCGCGGCCTCGCCGATGCCGAGCACCTGGCCGGGCTGCGCCGCCTCACCCCCGGCGAGACGGTGACGCTGACGGTGGAGTAGCGGCACGGTCCAGAACCGGCGCCAAGACCCGGTCGAGGGCGGCCGGGTCGGCCCAGGCGACGCCGACCGGCAGGGTGGCGACCCTGTCGGCGCATGACGCCGGCAGCCGCACTGCGTCCTTCTCCGTCGTGATCGGCACCGCCCCGACGGCCGACGCGTCCCGCAGCAGGGCCGCGATCTCGGCGGCGGTGTAGGGGTGATGGTCGGGGAACGCGCGCGCGCCAACCACGTCGGCGCCCAGCGACCGGAGCGTCGCCACCAGCTTCTCCGGATGGGCGATGCCGGCGAAGGCGAAGACCCGCCGCCCCGCCCACGTCGCCGCGTCGCCCACGGGCATCAGCCGGGCCCGCAGCAGCGGCAACGGGTGGGCCAGCCGCGCCACGCCGGCCGTGTCGTCGCCCATGATGACGACGGCGGAGGCGCGGCGGAGGCCGTCGACGATGGGCTCGCGCAACGGTCCCGCCGGCAGCACCCGACGGTTGCCGAAGCCGCGCGCGCCGTCCACCACCACCAGGCCGATGTCCTTGACGACGGTGGGATTCTGGTAGCCGTCGTCGAGCACCACCAGGTCGGCACCGGCGTCGACGGCGGCCTGGATGCCGGCCCGGCGGTCGCGGGCCACGTGGGTCGGGCATGCCCGCGCCAGCAACAACGGCTCGTCGCCGACGTCGGTGGCGGTGTGCAGCGCGGGATCGACGCGCACCGGGCCGGCCAGGCGGCCGCGATAGCCGCGGCTGACGATGTGCACCGCGCCGCCGGTCGCGGCGAGCCGCTCGGCGATGGCGATGGCCACCGGCGTCTTGCCGGCGCCGCCGACGGTCAGGTTGCCGACACAAATCACCGGCACCGGCGCCCGCCACGGCGGCGTCGCCGCCCACCGCAACCGGCCGCCGAGGGTGTAGACAGCGGCGAGCGGACCGAGCGCCACGCCGGCGAGGCCGCGGCGCTGCCAGAACTCAGGCGGACGCATCGGCGTGTGCGCGCCCGGATGCGGCGATGCGCGGGCCGATCGCCCGAACGACGGCGTCCAGCACGCCGGCCTCCGCTTCGGCGACCGCCCGTGCCGCCGCCGCCATTGCATGGCGCGCCGTCGGCTCGGCGGTGAGCCTAAGGACGCTGTCGACCAGCGCCGCCTCGTCGACCACCCGCACCGCCGCGCCGGCGGCACAGAGCCGCGCGGCGATCTCGGCGAAGTTGTCCGTCGCCGGGCCGAACAGGATGGCGCAGTCCAGATGCGCCGGCTCCAGCGGATTCTGTCCGCCCGCGCCGGTGAGCGACTTGCCGACGAAGACCACGGGCGCGAGGCGGTAGAAGAGGCCGAGTTCCCCCATGGTGTCGGCGAGGTAGACATCGGTTTCGGCGTCGATGGCGTCGCCCTGGCTGCGCACCGCCACGCCGAGGCCGAGGGCCGCCAGCTCCGCCGCGACCGCCGGCCCCCGCGGCGGATGGCGCGGCGCGATGAGGGTGAGCAGGCCGGGCCGGCGCCCCTTGAGCCGCTGGTGGACCCGGCCGGCGATCGCCTCCTCGCCGGCATGGGTGCTCGCCGCCAGCCAGAGCGGCCGGTCGGCGACGAGCCGTTCCAGTTCTGCCAGCGCCGCCGGGTCGGCGGGCAGCGGCGGGGCGGCGGTCTTCAGGTTGCCGACGCAGGCGACGTCCGGCGCCCCGAGACGGCGGAGCCGCGCGGCGTCCTCGTCGGTCTGTGCCAGGCACAGGTCGAAGGCGCCGAGCAGCCGGGCGATGGTCAGTGGATGACGTTGCCAGCCCCGGAGCGAGCGCTCGGAGACGCGGCCATTGACGAGCACCATGGGGATGCCGCGCGCCGCCGTCTCGGTCACCAGCACCGGCCAGAACTCGGACTCGACCCAAAGCGCCGCGTCCGGCCGCCAGTGGTCGAGGAAGCGGCGGACCCAGGGGCGCCGATCGACCGGAACATACTGGTGCAGGGCGCCGGCCGGCAGCCGCTCGGCCATCAAGCGCGCCGAGGTGAGCGTGCCGGTGGTCACCAGCACCGTCCGCTCGGGCCGCTCGGCGCGCAGCCGGTCGATGAGCGGCAGCAGCGACAGCGACTCGCCGACGCTCGCCGCATGCGCCCACAGCAACGGCCCCGGTGGCCGCGGCCGGCCGGGCCGCCCCAAGCGTTCGCCGAACCGCTCGGGGTCCTCCTTGCCGCGGGCACGGCGGTGGGCCAGGTAGAGGCGGATCATCGGACCGCCCACGTCGCCGACGGCGCGGTAGAGGCCGAGCAGGGTCACCGGACCCCGTCCGTCACGGCTGGCGCAGGCACCGGGGGTCGCGGCGCCGGCTCGATCGGTGCGTGCCCGGTCTGGCGATCGGCCTCGGCGGTGATCCGGTTGAGTTCGTCCTCGATCCGCTGGCGCGCCGCCTCCAGCGCCTCCGCCGTGGCGTCGCGCGGCACGAAGATCGGCTCGCCATAGATCAAGACACCCCGGTTGAACGGCCAGGCAACGACGAAGCGGTCCCAGGACGACATGACGCGCCGTCGCCGCGCGCCGAAGGTGACCGGAAACACCGGCGCGCCGGTGATCTGGGCGAGCTTGACGATGCCCAGTTGCGCGCGCATGCGCGGGCCGCGCGGGCCGTCCGGCGTGATGCCGACGGTTGCCCCCGCCTTGACCTTGGCCGCCAGCCCGCGCAACGCGCTGGAGCCGCCCCGGCTGGTCGAGCCGGCGATGGTGTGGAAGCCGAGGTGGGCGACGGTGTCGGCGATCAGCCGGCCGTCGCGATGGCCGGAAATCATCATGTAGAACGGCCCCGGCCAGCGCCAGGCATGGGGCATCATCATGATGCGGCCATGCCAGAAGCAGCCGATCATCCCCTGCCGCTGGTCCCAGAAACGCTGCGGCGCCTCGACGCCGACCAGCCGCCAACGACCGGTGGCGTAGACGAGTCGGAGATACTGCGCCACCAGCCAACACAGGACACGGCGAACCCGCTCGCTCTTCAGCACCTGCTTCAGGGATGTCACGCGCTCTCCTGGAACTGGAGGGCGTGCAGGCGGGCATAGAGACCGTCGCCGAGACCGAGCAGGCTCGCGTGCGTACCGCTCTCGACGACGCGCCCCTGGTCGAAGACATGGATCACATCGGCGTGGCGGATGGTCGAGAGGCGATGGGCGATGACGAGGGTGGTCCGGCCGCGCATCAGCCGTTGCAGCGCCGCCTGGATCTGCCGTTCGGATTCGGTGTCGAGGGCGCTGGTCGCCTCGTCCAGCAACAGGATCGGCGCGTCCTTGAGGATGGCGCGGGCGATGGCGATACGCTGCCGTTGGCCGCCCGAGAGCCTGAGCCCGTGCTCGCCGACGAGGGTGTCGTAGCCGTCGGGCAACGCACGGATGAAGCCGTCGGCGGCGGCGCCGCGGGCGGCCGCGACGATGGCGTCGGAGTCCGCCTCCCACCGGCCGTAGCGGATGTTGTTGCGGACGGTGTCGTTGAACAGCACCACTTCCTGGCTGACCAGCGCCATGGCGTCGCGCAGGTCGGCGACGGCGACCGCGCGAACATCGCAGCCGTTGACCAGGACACGGCCGGCGGTGACGTCGTGGAAGCGCGGGATCAGGTTGAGCACGGTGCTCTTGCCGGCGCCGGACGGCCCGACGAGGGCGGTAATGCCGCCCGCCGGTGCCTCGAAGTCGACGCCATCCAGGGCGGCGACACCGGTGGCATAGGTGAATCCGACCGCCTCGAAACGAACCGCCCCGGCAATGCGCGGCAGCGGCTTCGGTGCCGGCGGGTCGGCGACGGCCGGGGCGCGATCGAGCACGGCGAAGATTCGCGCCGCCGCCGCCAACCCCTCCTGCAGGTAGGCGTTGACCTTGCCGAGGGCGCGGATCGGCTGGTAGGCCATGCCGACCGCGGTGATGAACGAGAAGAACGCCCCGGCGGTCATGTGGCCATCGATCACCCGCTGGCCGCCGTAGACGATGACCGCGCCCATGGCGAGGCCGCCCAGGGTGTCGATGATCGGGATCACCGCCGCGCGGATCTTGGTGGCATGGACGACGAGGCGGAGGATCGACTCCACCCGCTCGGAGATCTTCGCGCTTTCCCGCGCCTCCAGGCGATAGGCCTTGATCATCCGGATACCCTGGAAGCTCTCCGTCAGGCCACTGGTGAATTCCGCCATCTCGTCCTGCGTCTGGTCCGAGACGCGGCGCATGCTGCGGCCGAGCCGGTCGACGTAGTGGGCGGACAGCGGCGCCACGATCAGGGTGATCAGCGCCAACAGCCACTCCTGATAGAACATCACGCCGACCAGGAAGACCACCGACAGGCTGTCGCGGCCGAGGCCGATGACGGCGTTCGACACGGCGTTGCGCATGGCGTTGGTGTCGTAGGTGAAGTGGGAGATCAGCGTGCCGGAGCCGCGCTCCTGGAACAGCGCCATGTCCTGGTCCATCAGGTGGCGAAACAGGCGCTTCTGCGTGTCGGCGATGACCCGCTGGCCGACGAAGCCGATCATCACCTCGTAGACGTAGGCGGCGACGTTCTTCAGCACGAAGACGGCGACGATCGCCGCGCCCAGGTAGTACAAAACCTCCCGGCCGTCCTCCATGAACACCTTGTTGATCACCGGCTCGATCAGCCAGGCGAAGGCGGCGGTCATCGCCGCGACGACGGCCATACAGACGAGGGCGAGGATCAGGTGGCCGGCGTAGGGCCGAACCAGGTCGCCGAGCAGGCGCTTGAGCAACGGCAGGCTGCGCGCGTCGGCGAGCGGAATCTTCGCTTCGAAGGTCTGGTCGTCGGCCATGGGGAGTCCTTGCGGCGGCGCCCGGCTCAGGCGCAGCCAAGATTGCAGCGGCGAACGGGACCTGCTAACCCGTTCCGAGCCCGTCCGGCAAGGCCCGTCCGGCAAGGGACGCGACGACCCGGCCGGCACGATCGCCCGAACCGCCCGCCGTGGCCGCGCCCGCCGAGGGCCCGCATGCCGCCCGGCACTGCAATGAGCCCGCATGCCGCCCGGCACTGCAATGAGACAGTGGATTGCCGCAAAAATGGTCGACCTGCCCGTCGCCGCGCCGCCGGCGCCGCCGCTGACCCGCCGCGAGCGCTGGCGCGCCCACCTGGACAGCTTTTTCGTCGACCACGGCGTGTTCCGCTACGCCTACCTGAACCGCCACCGGGTGAGCGCGACGGTGTGGCGGGCGGCGCAACCGGCGCCGGCGCACCTGCGGCGCCTGCAGGCCGAGGGGATCCGCACCATCGTCAATCTGCGCGGTCGACGCGACACCTGCGGCACCTATGTCCTCGAACGGCAGGCGTGCGAAGCACTGGGGCTGGCGCTGATCGATTTTCCGATCCGCTCGCGCGCGCCCCTCGACCGACCGACGTTGCATGCCGCGAGAGAGCTGTTCGAGAGCGTCGAGCGGCCGATGCTGTTCCATTGCAAGTCGGGCGCCGACCGCGCCGGTTTCTTTGCGACGCTCTACCTGTTCCTGGCCGAAGGGGTGCCGTTACGGCAGGCGATGGGGCAGCTCTCGCTGCGGTACGGCCACATCAGGGACGGCAAGACCGGGATCATCGATCACTTCTTCGAACGCTTCCTCGCCGAATCGGACGGCAGCCGGGACGCTTTCTATCCCTGGGTCGACAGCCGCTACGATCCGGATACGCTCGCCGCGGGGTTCCGCTCCAATTTTTTTGCCAACATCCTGGTCAACCGGGTGCTGCGGCGGGAGTAGCGGCGGCCGGACCGGGGCGGGCGACGTGCAGGTTGCCGACGAACTGGTCGATGCTGCGCTCCCAGGTGAAGTTCATCGCATAGGCGCGGCAGCGCTCCCGCGGGATGGCGAGCGCCGCATGGATGGCCCGCCCCAGGTCGTCGTCGAGCACGCCGGCGCCCGAGCCGTCGATGACGTCGCGCGGCCCCGGCGCCGGGAAGGCGACCACCGGCACGCCCGACGCCAGCGCCTCCAACTGCACGTTGCCGAAGGTATCGGTCAGGCTCGGGAAGACAAAGACGTCGGCGGCCGCATAGTGGCGCGCCAAGTCCTCGCCGAACTTGGCGCCGAGAAAGTGCGCGTCCGGGAAGCGGGCCTGGAGCTCGGCGCGTTGCGGTCCGTCGCCGACCACCACCTTGCTGCCCGGCGTCGCAAGCCCGAGGAATGCGTCCAGATTCTTTTCGACGGCGATGCGGCCGACATAGAGCAGGATCGGCCGCGGCAGGTCCAGCAGCGGCGCACTGCGCGGCCGGAACAGCTCGGTATCGACGCCGCGGGTCCAGCGCTTGATGTTGATGAAGCCCCTGGCCTCCAGGATGTCCTGGATCGACTGCGAGGCCACCATCAACGCCTGCGAGCGTTTGTGGAACCAGCGCAGCATGGCGTAGGTCCAGGCTGTCGGCAGCCGGAAGCGGGCGTGCACGTATTCGGGAAAGCGGCTGAGGAACGACGTGGTGAAGCGGAGCCCGAGTTTCAGGCAGGCGTTGCGGGCGGCGAGCCCGAGCGGCCCCTCCGTGGCGATGTGCACGGCATCCGGCGCGAACGCCACGAGCGCCGCCGCCACCTTGCCGCGCGCCAACGGCGCCAGGCGGATATCGGGATAGGTCGGACACGGCAGCGTCCAGTGGTCGGCCGGCGTCACCAGCCCCACGTCGTGGCCGCGCGCCACCAGGTGGGTCCGCAGGGTGTTCAGGGTGTGGACGACGCCGTTCATCTGCGGATACCAGGCGTCGGTGACGATCATGATCTTCATGCGGGGATGATCTTCATGCGGGCGCGTTGGTTATTCGAGCGTCGGCGCCAACGTCCGGCACTCAGCGCGACGAGCGGCGGAACACTCCGCGGGGAAACGCATAGCCGGACGCCGGCGCCTCATCGGCCAGCATGGCGCCCGCCTCCTTGCGCGGCACGTCGGGTGTGTAGAACTGCGCCCAGCGCAGGATTTCCAGCCGACCGTCCTGATGCTCGACCAGGGCCGTGCAGCTTTCCACCCAGTCACCATCGTTGCAGTAGGTGATGCCGTCGATCTCGCGGATTTCGGCGTGATGGATGTGTCCGCAGATGACGCCGTCGACGCCGCGCCGCCGCGCCTCACCGACAATGGCATGCTCGTAGTTGCCAATGTATTCGACCGCGTTCTTGACCTTGTGCTTGAGATACGCCGACAAAGACCAGTAAGAAAAGCCGAGCTTTCGCCGCACATAATTGAAGCTCGTATTGATATCCAGGGCCAGATTGTAGGCAGAATCGCCAAGAAACGCGAGCCACTTCGCATACTTGACGATGCCGTCGAAGTGATCGCCATGCATGATCAGGAACCGACGGCCATCGGCGGTCCGATGGATTGCTTCGTAGACGACGGCGACCCGGCCGAAACGATGGCCGGTGAAATCACGGAAGTTCTCGTCATGGTTGCCTGGAACGAAAAAAACACGCGTTCCCTTGCGGGCCTTGCGCAGTATCTTCTGGATGACATCGTTGTGGGTCTGCTGCCAGTACCACGCCTTGCGCATCCGCCAGATGTCGACGATATCCCCAACGAGGTAAAGGTATTCGGACTCCGTCCGGCGCAGGAAGTCCAGAAGCATCTCCGTGTTGCTTCCGCGCGTCCCGAGATGGATATCGGAAATAAATATTGCGCGATAGCGATGCTTGGATGAGTCGATTGCATTCATAGCGACACCGGATGTCTTCGGAGACGCGGATGCTGGCCTTGCACTGGCCGCAAACCGTACGGCATCGCGGTTAAAGTGCCTACCAGGATCGCCCTGCCGTCACAAAAAGTTCTTGAATGGGCCATTCCTGCCCGGTCCGCTGCGCCGTTTCGCGCCGATGTGTGCCATTCGATCCGCCGTCGACGGCCTCACATCCCGGCGACGGTCATCCCGTCGACGCGAATCGTCGGCGCGTCGGTGCCGTACCGGAACACCAAGTCGTCAGCGACAGTGATCTGCAGGAACATCTCGAGCAGGTTGCCGGCCACCGTGACCTCGCTCACCGGATAGGCGATCTCGCCGTTCTCGATCCAGAAGCCGCCGGCGCCGCGGCTGTAGTCTCCGGTGACCCCGTTGACGCCGAAGCCGATCAGTTCGGTGACCAGAAGGCCCTGCCGCAGATCGGCGATCAGCGCCTCCGGCGTCACCGCGCCCGGTTCCACGTAAAGGTTGCTGGCCGCCGGCGACGGCGGACTGCTGACACCGCGCGAGGCGTGACCGGTGGGGTCGGCACCAAGTTGCCGCGCCGTGCGCAGGTCGAGAATCCATGAGCGCAGCACACCGTCCTCGACCACCGCCCGCCGGTGCGTCGGCAAGCCCTCGCCATCGAACGCCCGCGAGCGCAGTCCGCGCCGGCGATGCGGATCATCGATGACGTTGACGCCGGCGGGCAGGATCCGCGCGCCCATCTTGTCCTTGAGGAAACTGGAGCCGCGCGCCACGGCGCTGCCATTGATCGCCGCCGACAGGTGGCCGAGCAGGCTGCGGGAGACCCGTTGTTCGTAGATGACGGGCACCTGCGCCGACGGGACCTTGCGCGGCTGCAACCGCCGCACCGCGCGCTTGCCGGCGACACGCCCCACGTCCGCCGGGTCGCGCAGGTCATCGGCGTAGACGGCGCTGGTGTAGTCGTAGTCCCGTTCCATGCCGGTGGCCGTGCCGGCGATCACCGAGACCGCCAGCCCCGAGCGCGAGAGCGCGCGGGTCTGGGCAAAGCCGTTGCTGGCGGCGACGGCGACGCGTGTCGATTCCCAGGAGGCTTCGGCGCCTTCCGAATTGGTGACCCCGGCGACGGCGCGGGCCGCGTCCTCCGCCTGGGCGGCGCGGGCGATCAACGTTTCGGCATCCGGTTCGCCCGGCTCGCAACTGTCCAGATCGAGAATCTCGGTCGCCAACATGGCCGGGTCGGCGAGGCCGCAGAACGGATCCTCGGGAACGCTTCGCGCCATCGCCACGCCGCGCTCGGCCAAGTCCTGCAGGGCGGCCGGCGTCACGTCGGACGTCGAGACGATCGCCTGACGGTGGCCGATGAAGACACGCAGGCCCACCTCATCTTCCTCGGCGCGCTCGATCTGCTCGCGGGCCCCGAGGCGATAGGCGACGGAGAGACTGCGGCTCTGCAGGCGCACCGCGTCGGCCGCGTCGGCACCCCGTTGTCGCGCCTGGTCGATCAGGTTGGCAAGGAGCGTGAGGTCGGCGTCGCTGGCGGTCATGGTGTGATCCTCGGCTGGATGGCGAGAGCGGCCCGGGCCGGCGGGCACCCGCCCCGGTTTCGAAGGCATTCGTTGCATCGGCGACAGCAGATTGCCACGATCCGATTGATTCACAATATCAGGGGATCATAACGTGCAGTCGATGGCCGCTCTTGCCGGTCCATCGTTCGACCGCCACCCACCGCCAGGAGCGCTCCGCGTCGCGTCATGTCAAGCATCACCGCCCAACCTCCCTCCGCCCCCGACAGGACCGCGCGCCAGCGGCTCGAGTCCGCGGTCGTCCGCTTCGCTGGGGACTCCGGCGACGGCATCCAGGTCACCGGCGGCCGGTTCGCCGAGACCACGGCGCTGGCCGGCAACGATCTCGCGACCTTCCCGGACTTCCCCGCCGAGATCCGCGCCCCGGCCGGCACCACCTACGGCGTTTCCGCTTACCAGATCAACTTCGGCGCGCGCGCCATCATGACCTCGGGCGATCGGCCCGACACGCTGGTCGCCCTCAATCCCGCCGCGCTCAAGGTCGAGATCGGCGGCGTCCGTCCGGGCGGCCTGGTCGTCATCGACAGCGGCGCGTTCAACGAACGCAGCCTGCGCAAGGCGGGGTATCTCAACGATCCCCGGCACGACGGCAGCCTCGAGGCCTTCCGGGTCATCGACGTCGACATTTCCCGGCAGACGCTCGAGGCGGTGAAACCGTTCGGCCTGTCGCAGAAGGATGCGTTGCGCTGCAAGAACATGTGGGCGCTGGGCCTCGTCTACTGGCTGTACGCGCGCGATCGCGGCCCGACCACCGCTTGGCTACAGGAGAAGTTCGGTAGCCGCCCCGAGGTGGCCGACGCCAACGTCGCCGCCCTCGATGCCGGCCACGCGTATGCGGAAACCGCCGAATTTCCCTCGGAGATCACCGGCTTCTCGGTCGATCCCGCGCGCATCGCGCCCGGCGTCTACACCGCGATCACCGGCAGCGAGGCGATGGCCTATGGCCTGATCGTCGGCGCCCAGCGCGCCGGGCTTCGGCTGTTTTTCGGCTCCTATCCGATCACCCCGGCGTCGCCGATCCTGCATCTCCTCAGCCGGCTCACCCGCTACAATGTCCTGACCTTCCAGGCGGAGGACGAGATCGCCGCCGTCTGCTCGGCGATCGGTGCCTCCTACGCCGGCGCGCTCGGCGTGACGTCGAGTTCCGGGCCCGGCATGGCGCTGAAGACCGAGGCGATCACGCTCGCCGTATCGGCCGAGTTGCCGCTGGTCCTCGTCAACACGCAACGCGCTGGGCCGTCGACGGGCATGCCGACGAAGACCGAGCAGTCGGACCTGTATCAGTCCGTGTTCGGCCGCAACGGCGATACCCCGGTGGCGGTGCTGGCGGCGCGCTCGCCGGCCGACTGCTTCGAGGTCGCCGTCGAGGCGGCACGCCTGGCGACTCGCTACATGACGCCGGTGATCGTGCTCAGCGACGGCTACATCGCCAACGCGGCGCAGCCGTGGCGGCTGCCCGATGTCGAAGAGATTCCCGCCTTCCCGGTCAGCTTCCGACAGGATCCGGCGGATTATCACCCCTATCGCCGCAACCCGAGAACACTGGCGCGCGAATGGGCGATTCCCGGCACGCCGGGGCTGGAACACCGCATCGGCGGCATCGAGAAGGACGCCGAAAGCGGCCACATCTCCTACGACCCGGCCAACCACCAGCGGATGACGGAGTTGCGCGCGGCGAAGATCGCCGGCATCGCCGGAGACGTGCCGCCGCAGACGGTGACGGACGGCGATGACCGTGGCAGCCTTGCCGTGGTCGCCTGGGGGTCGACCTTCGGGCCGATCAGTCGCGCCGTGGCGAATTTGCGCACCGAGGGCCACGACGTCTCGCACATCCATTTGCGCTATCTGTGGCCGCTGCCGCCCAATCTCGACACCCTGCTCGGCCGCTACGACCGCATCCTGGTGCCGGAAATGAATGCCGGACAACTGGTGACCCTGTTGCGCGGCCAGTATCTCCTGCCGGCCGAAGGCCTGAGCAAGGTCTCCGGCCAGCCGTTCAAGATCCATGAAATCGAATCGGCGATCCGCGACCGCCTCGCGCCCGTCATCGCCAAAGCCCAGGGAGTCGCGGTCCGATGAACGTCGTTGCCCCCCCGACCCGCCTCAAGCCGCAAGACTTCGCCTCCGATCAGGAGGTGCGCTGGTGCCCCGGCTGCGGCGACTATGCGATCCTCAAGGCCGTCCAGAAGACGCTGGCCGACATCGGCGCCCGGCCCGAAACGACGGTCTTCGTCTCCGGCATCGGCTGCTCGTCCCGCTTTCCGTACTATCTGGCGACCTATGGCTTCCACACGATCCACGGTCGCGCTCCGGCCGTGGCCACCGGTGTCAAGCTGGCCAATCCCGAACTCGACGTGTGGATCGTGACCGGCGACGGTGACGGCCTGTCGATCGGCGGCAATCACACCGTGCACATCCTGCGGCGCAACGTCGACGTGCAGATCCTGCTGTTTAATAATGAGATCTACGGCCTGACCAAGGGACAATACTCGCCGACCTCGCGGGTGGGGACGCGCTCGCCGTCGACCCCCTACGGCTCGGTGGATGCCCCTTCCTCGCCCGCAGCGCTGGCGCTCGGCGCCGGCGGCCGCTTCGTCGCCCGCGCCATCGACACGCAGCAGAAGGCCCTGGTGGACGTGCTCAGCCGGGCCCACGCGCACACGGGCGCATCGTTCGTCGAGATCTTCCAGAACTGCATCGTCTACAACGACGGCGTGTTCGAGGATTTCACCGCCAAGCAGGCGGCCGTCGACATGCAGATCCATGTCGACCACGGCCAGCCGCTGACCTTCGGCAAGAACGGCGAACGGGGGCTCCGACTGGACCCCGTGGCGTTGCGCCTGGAGGCGGTGGCCGTCGGTGAGGAGGGCGTGAGCCTCGATGACGTGCTGGTGCATGACGAGACCAACCGGACGCTGGCGACCATGCTGGCGGCGATGACGCCGCCGGCGCTGCCGATGGCGCTCGGCGTGCTCTTCTGTCAGCCGGGGCCGAGTTACGATGCGGTGATGACGGCGCCGCTGACCGCGGTCGAACCGCCAACCGCGGCCGATCTCAACGCACTGCTGCGGCAGGGCCACACCTGGACCGTCGAGGGCAGCGGGCCGACCACCGGCGCTTGAGCGGCGGGCTGTCGCCACCGACGGTGTCGCCCGGACACCGCCGGCGGCGCCCAGGGAACGAGGGAAATTCGTGGCGGGACCGATCAGCGTCGCCATCGTCGGAGCCGGCCCGGCCGGCTTCTATGCCGCCGAAGCCCTGCTCGCCCTCGATCGCGATGTCCGCATCGATTTCATCGAACGCCTGCCCACGCCCTACGGGCTGATCCGGGCCGGCGTCGCCCCCGATCACCAGACCACGAAGAAGGTGGCGCGGAAGTTCGAGAAGACGGCGCGCCAGGACGCGGTGTCCTATTTCGGCAACGTCACGGTGGGCGAGGATATCCCGCTGGCGACGGTGCGGGAGTTTTACGACGCGGTGATCCTGGCGATCGGCGCCCCCGTCGACCGGTATCTCGGGATCCCCGGCGAGGACCTGCGCGGCGTCTACGGCGCGGCCCTGATGGTCGGCTGGTACAACGGCCATCCCGATTTCCGCCACCTCGACCCGGCTCTCGACACCACCGCCGCGGTGGTCATCGGCAACGGCAACGTCGCCCTGGACGTCGCCCGGGTCCTCGTCAAGTCGCCGCGCGAGCTGGCGGTGACCGATATCGCCGAGCACGCGGCCGCGGCGATTACCCGTGCGCCGATCACCGATGTCTACGTGGTCGGCCGGCGACGCCCGCAAGACGCGCGATTCACCAACGTCGAGCTGCGCGAGATGGGACAACTGGAGGCGTGCGTGCCGCTCGTCGACGCGGCCGAACTCGACGCCGACACAGCACTCGCGGGCGACGATCGGGATCGCCGCCTGCAGGAAAAGAACCTGGCGACGCTGCGGGAGTTCGCCGGCAATACTGCTAGCGACAAGCCAAAGCGCGTACACTTTCGCTTCTACCGGGTACCGCGGCGGATCCTCGGCGATGACGCGGTGGCGGGCGTGTGCCTCGAGCGCACCCGCCTGCAGGACGGCCGGCTGGTCGGCACCGGCGAGTTGCAGACCATCCCTTGCGGCCTTGTCGTCGCCGCCATCGGCTACCGTGCGCAACCGCTGCCGGGCGTTCCGTTCGATGTCGAGCGGGGGGCCGTGGTCAACACCGATGGCCGGATCGCCCCCGGACTTTATGCCGTCGGCTGGACGAAACGCGGTCCGGTCGGTGTGATTTCCTCCAACCGGCCCGACGGCCTGCGCTGCGCCGAGCAGATCGCCGAGGACCTGACCGGCGGCGTGAAGCCCGGGCGTCCCGCCCTCGAGCGATGGCTGGCCGACGCCGGTGTCCGCGTCGTCAGCTTCGACGACTGGCAACGCATCGACGCGGCCGAGGTGGCGGCGGCCGGCGGCCAGCGACCGCGCCGCAAGTTCACGACCATCGGCGAGATGCTGGGGGTGCTCGAAGCCTGAGCGTTCGCGCCCCCGCGTGTACAATCCTCGCATTGCCCACCATACTGCGGGGATCGTCATACGGACGGGTGGGACCCCGAAGCAGGAGGTGAGCCATGACAGACGAAGGGTACGCCGGTGACATCGCACCGGGGGACGCCTGGAGGATCCTCGAAAGCGATCCGCGGGCAACGCTGGTGGACGTGCGCACCCAGGCGGAGTGGGCATATGTCGGCGTGCCGGACCTGAGCCGACTCGGCAAGCAGACGGTGTTCGTGCAGTGGGCGGTGTTCCCGAACATGAACGTCAATCCGAACTTCGCCGCGCAACTGGAAGCCGCGGACATCGCGGCCGACGCTCCGGTGCTGTTCCTCTGCCGGTCGGGCGTGCGCTCGCGCGCAGCGGCAATGGCGATAACCGCGCGGGGCTTCACCAAATGCTACAACATTGCCAACGGCTTCGAGGGCGACCACGATGCGCAGCGCCACCGCGGCGCCCTCTCCGGCTGGAAGGTGGCCGGGCTGCCCTGGGTACAGGGCTGAGGCGCGCGTTCGGGGACTTTCGCCCGCGCCGTCCTCGTGCTATCGCGCGCGCAGTCCGTCGCCCGGCCGAAGCGCCGACCGGGCATGATCAGCGAACGCATGTCCCTGGTGATGTCTCCCAAATCCGGCCGGCCGTGGTCGACGCGTGTCCTGCACCGCCTCGAATCGTGGTTGGCACGCCTCGGCGTCGCGCTTGTCCGGGCGTTGCCGCCGGCAAAAGCGTCGGCGCTGGGCGGCTGGCTGGGACGGACCATCGGTCCGCACCTGCCGCGCACCGAGGTGGCACGGCGGAACCTGCGCCGGGCTTATCCGGAAGCGACGGCGGACGCGATCGAGGCCATCGTCCGCGGCATGTGGGATAACCTGGGACGGACGTTTCTGGAGTTTCCCCATCTGGATCGCTTCACGTTCTTTCGCGACGACCACTCCGTCGAGGTGATCGGTGCGGAGTACATCGACGAAGTGCGCGACAGCGGCCGGCCCAGCTTCTTCTTCTCGGCGCACATCGCCAACTGGGAGCTGATGAGCAAATGTTCGGCGGCACGAGGCATGCCCGCGCACCTGATCTATCGCGCGCCCAACAATCCGGAGATGGCTTGGCTCTATGAGGGTCGCCGGTCGGGCAACGGCGAGCTCGTGCCGAAGGGCGCGCAAGGCGCCCGGCGGGCGCTGAAGCTGCTGGCCGCCGGCGGCCATTTCGGCATTCTAATGGATCAGAAGATGAACGACGGCATCGCCGTGCCGTTTTTTGGTCGCGACGCCATGACCGCGCCGGGCCTCGCCGAGATGGCGCTGCGCTTCGGCTGTCCGGTGGTGCCGGTGCATTCGGAGCGGTTGGGGGGGATGCGGTTTCGCATCATCGTTGAGGCGCCGCTCGATTTCGCGCCGTCCGGCGACCACGCCGCCGATGTGGCGGCGCTGACCAGGGAGGTGACGGCGCGCATCGAAGGCTGGATCCGCGCGCGGCCGGAGCAGTGGCTGTGGCTGCACCGCCGCTGGCCCGACTCCTGAGCGCCGCAGCGTTCTACAAAAGGCTGCCCTGGTCGTCGTCGGCGGGCCGCGTGCGTCGACGCGACGGGCGGATCGGCGGCGCAGCGTCACCCGTGGCCACGGCGTCGACGGCACCATCGTGGAACTGCAGCGTCAGCCGGGACGCCGGCACCACCGCCCGCGACGATGTCAGCGTCGCGCCGGCAGAATCGTTGACCAGCACGAAGCCGCGCTCCAGCACCCGCTGATAGGAAAAGCTTTCGAGCAGGGCGGCGGCGTGCCCGAGCCGCACGGTTCGTTCGCGCAGCAGCACGCGAATGGCCGAGGCGAGGGCGCGCGTCTCCGCGTCGAGTCGGCTCCGGCCCTGCTCGATCTGCGACCGTGGCGGGACCAGCCGGGCGGCGGCGTGTGCCAGGCGATCGCGACGGCGCTGGAGACCGACGACGAGCGCGTTGCCGAGACGCTCGCTGCGGTCGTCGAGCCGCTGGCGCGCCTCGTCGACGATCTGCATCGGTCGCGGCAGGCCACGCGCCAGCCCGGCCACCTGCATGCGGCGGCCTTCCAGCATGCGACTCATGGCGCCGACGAGACGGTGGCCGTCGTCCAACACCTGGGCGAGCAGGTCCATGCGCACCGGCACCGCCATTTCGGCCGCCGCCGTCGGTGTCGGCGCACGCCGGTCGGCGGCGAAATCGATCAGCGTCGTGTCCGTCTCGTGGCCGACCCCCGAAATCAGGGGGATCTCGCTGGCGACCGCCGCGCGCACCACGATCTCCTCGCTGAAGGCCATCAGGTCTTCCAGGCTGCCGCCGCCACGGGCGATGATCAGAACATCCGGACGCGGCACCGGCCCGCCCGCCTCCAGCCGGTTGAAGCCATCAATGGCGGCAGCGATCTGCGCCGCCGCGCCCTCGCCCTGCACCAGCACCGGCCAGAGCAGAACGCGGCGTGGAAAGCGCGCTTCCAGGCGATGCAGGATGTCGCGAATCACGGCACCGGTGGGCGAGGTGACGACGCCGATCTCCGCCGGCAGGAACGGGATGGCGCGCTTGCGCTCGGGCGCGAACAGGCCCTCGGCGGCGAGCCGCCGTTTGCGCTCCTCGAGCAGCTTCAGCAGCGCTCCCTCGCCCGCCAGTTCCAGGGACTCGACGACCAGTTGATACTCCGATCGCCCGGGGTAGGTGGTGAGCCGGCCGAAGGCGATCACCTCCATCCCGTCCTCCGGAACGATGCCGAGACGTCCCGCCGCGCCGCGCCAGCACACGCTCTTCAGCACCGCGTCGGGATCCTTCAGGGCGAAGTACAGGTGCCCGGAGGCGGCGCGCTTGTAGCCGGTGATCTCGCCCCGGACCCGCACGCGCTCGAAGCCGCTTTCCACGTGCCGCTTCAGGGCCAGGGAGATCTCGCCAACGCTGAACACCGGCAGGTTGTGATCGGCGTCGCGGCTGTTAGGATGCTGGGTCATGCGGGCCACTATGGCCGAAGCGAGCCCGGAGGGCAAAACTCCGACAACGGGGGCGTCCGGCAGATCAAGGGGGTATCGTCGATGCAGGTTCTGGTCGTGGGCTCCGGGGGGCGCGAACACGCCTTGTGCTGGGCGATCGCCCGGTCGCCGTTGTGCGACAAGCTCTATTGTGCCCCCGGCAACGCCGGAATCGCCGACCTCGCCGAATGCCTGCCGATCGAAGCGGAAGACCTCGACGGGCTGGTCGCCGCGGCGCGCCGGTTGGCCATCGACTTCGTCGTTGTCGGCCCGGAAGCGCCGCTGGTCGCCGGCCTCGTCGATCGCCTGGAGGGTGCCGGCATTCATGCCTTCGGACCGCGCGCCCGGGCCGCCGAAATCGAGGGATCGAAGACATTCATGAAGGACCTGTGCGCGCGCACCGGCATTCCGACGGCGTGGTACGGGACGTTCGACGAGCCGGATGCGGCGAAGGACTTCATCCATCGCCGCGGCGCCCCGATCGTCATCAAGGCCGATGGGCTGGCCGCCGGCAAGGGGGTGATGGTCTGCCGCACGGCGAATGAGGCGTTCGCCGCCATCGACCACATCCTCACCGAGGATGCGTTCGGTACCGCCGGGTCGCGGGTGGTGATCGAGGAGTTCCTGGAGGGCGAGGAAGCCAGCATCTTCGCGCTCGTCAACGGCACGCAAATCCTGGCGCTGGCCTCGGCCCAGGATCACAAGCCGGCGTTCGACGGCGACGAGGGCCCCAACACCGGCGGCATGGGCGCCTACTCGCCGGCGCCCATCGTCACCCCCGAGGTGATGACCATGGTCATCGACCGCATCATCCGGCCGACGGTGGCGACGCTTGCCGAAGAAGGCCGCCCTTACGTGGGCGTGCTGTTCGCCGGTCTGATGATCACCCGGGACGGACCGAAGCTGTTGGAGTTCAATTGCCGGTTCGGCGATCCCGAATGCCAGCCGGTGGTGATGCGGCTCAAGTCCGACCTGCTCGCCGCACTCGTCGCCTGCCGCGACGCCCGGCTCGACACGCTGACCCTCGAGTGGCGTGACGAGGCGGCGCTGACGGTGGTGTTGGCGACCAAGGGATACCCGGGGCCCTGCGCGCGCGGCTCCGAGATCGGCGCGATCGAGGACGCCGAAGCCCTCGACGACGTGATCGTATTCCACGCCGCCACACGGCGGAACCGCGGACGCCTGATCGCCGACGGTGGCCGGGTGCTGGGCGTCACGGCCCTCGGCGCGGACATCGCCGCCGCTCGGCGCCGCGCCTACGCGGCGGTCGAGCGCATCGTCTGGCCTGAGGGATTCTATCGGACGGACATCGGTTGGCGGGCCCTCCGCCGCTGACCATATGCCAACTTCGGCCGTCACAGTCCCGAGGAAGCCCCATGGACGACAAGACCCGAACGGACATCGAGGCGGCGGCGTTTCGCGGCCTCGTCGCGCACCTGCAACGCCGCACCGATGTGCAGAATATCGACCTGATGAACCTCGCCGGTTTCTGCCGGAACTGTCTCGCCAAATGGTACATGAAGGCGGCGGAGGCAAACGGCGAGACGATGAGCTACGAGGAGGCGCGCACCATCATCTACGGCATGCCTTACGACGATTGGAAAGACCGCCACCAGCAGCCCGCGTCGCCGGAACAGCTTCAGTCGTTCGAAGACTCGAAGCCGCTGCACGCCTTCTGAGCGGATGACGGGGCGAGCCCGCCGGCCATCGCCATCGCGAAAGAATGTCAGCCGGCGTCGGTCGGCGTGTTCTGGTCGTAATAGCCCTTGTAGTTATAGTAGCCGAAGCTCGCGGCGCCGAACTGCGGCTTGGCGGCGTTGAGCACCAACTCGGTCTTCTTCGAACACGTCCCTAGGATGTCCATGGCCGTCTTCACCGCCGTCCGGCTGGTCTGCTCGGCGCGGACGACGAAGACGATCTGGCCGACATGCTGGGCCAGCGCCGACGGCTCGCTGGTGGCGAGGACCGGCGGCGAGTCGAAGATGACGATGCGGTCGGCATAGCGCTTGGCGATCTCCTCGACGAAGCTCGCCATGCGCTGGCTGGCCAGAAGCTCCGTGCTCAGATGATGTTGGCGCCCCGACGGCAGGAAGGAGAAGCCGTCAATATTGGTCCGCAGCAGCACGTCGGACATGTCCGCGGCCTTGCCGGTCAAGACATCGACCATGCCGCGATCCACCTCGATCCCGAGCACCCGTGGGATCGACGGCCGCGAGAGGTCCGCGTCGATGAGCAGGACCCGCAAATCGCGTTCGAAGGCGATGCTCATGGCCAGATTGAGGCTGACGAAGGTTTTGCCCTCCGACGGCACGGCGCTGGTGACCAGAATCAGGTTGGAGTTGGGGCGGTCCTCCTGAAAGCGCTTGGCGAGCACGCCGCGCTTGATCAAGCGGAACTCCTCGGTGGTGCGGCTGCGCAGCGTGTTCGGCGTCAGGATCCCGGCTTCGTTGAGCCGATCGAAGTCCAGCGAAATGACGCGGCTGGTCGGGCGCGGAGCCGGAGTGGCTTCGGGCGCCGCGGGGCGCGGCATCGCTTCGGGCGCCGCGGGGCGCGGCATCGCTTCGGGCGCCGCGGAACGCGGCGGTGCATCCTTCACGGCATCGGCAGCCGGCCATGCTGGCGACAGGCGCGGCGGCGATGGGGGTGGCGCGGCGACGGTCGCGGCGTCGACCGCCCCGGCGATCGGCGCCGGCTGGAGACCCGCAGGTTCGTTCAGTTTCCCGGCCGCCCGTTCAACCAGCGACCGCCGTTTGGACCCGGCCTTTGGCTCGAGACCCCTGCTGCTGCCTTCCATGATCCGTCCTTTCTTCGCCCACTCGGGTCAGCGCGTCGGCCTACTCGCCCAACATCTCGAACGATCGGGACACGGCTGTTTTGAGGAGAGTGACCAGTTCGCCGAAGGAGGTGGTCTGTACCGCGGCCTGGGCCACCCGACCAAGCCCGATCTTGTTCTCGATCAGCATCAACAGCGCGTAGAAGGCGAGCATGGCCGAGACCGCCAACACGAACAGGGCAATGTTGATCCACGCCTTCCGCTGATCACCGGGTCGGCTGATCTCCGACACCGAACCGAGCACCGGCAGGGCCAGATCCTCGCCGAGACGGCGGGGATCGATGAACGTGCGACTGAGGATGGCGAGCACCAGCGCCAGCGCCGCCCCGGCGCCAATGCCGACGGGCACGACGGCGCTGAGCAGCAGCGCCCGGTTGGGACCACTCGGCCGGACCGGCGCTTCCGGCGGCTCGATCACCCGGAACTGCACCTTGTCGCCGCTGGCTTCGCGATCGCGGGCGATCTTCGCCGATTCCCGGCGTTCCAGCAGCACCTCGTACTGCCGCTTCGTGACGTCATAGTCGCGGGTCAGCCGGGCCAATTCCGCTTCCATCACCGGCACCTCGAGGGCCATGCCCTCGAGCTTCTTCAGGTTCGCCAGAGCGCGCGCCACCTGATCCTCGAGGCGTGCGACATCCGCTTCCTTCTCGGCGACGATCAGACGCAGTTCCGAATAGGCCGGGTTCGGCGCGCCATAGGTAGGCGCTGCGGCATCCACGGGCTCCTCGTCCGGAAGCGAGTCGGCCATCGCCAACATCGCCTTGATCTCGCGTTCCTCCTCGGCCTTCAATGTTGCGATCCGGCGTTGCACGGCGGCGACATCCGGGTGTTTCGCCGTGTACTTGGTCAACATTTCATCGAGTTGCGCCTGCAACTGGATGATCCGGATGGCGTAGTCCGAGGGCGGTCCGCTGCCGAAACCGGCGTTCGCCGACGTGGCGATGACCGGCGGAATGCTCTGCAATTGCTCGAGCAGAACACCCCGTTCGGTCTTGGCGTCCTCCAGGGCGCCGACCAGGGCGGCGTGGGATTCCTTGAGTTCCTCCAGCCGCTGCTCGAAGCCGCGCGGACCGGGGTTCGTCAGCAGATTTTCCTGCTTGAAATTGGCGAGGCGCTTTTCCGCCTGTTCGAGCTGGTTCTGATAGCCGCGGATCTGGTCGTCGAGGAACCGCCGCGCGCTGTCCATCTGGCTCCGGCTCTCGCCAAGCCGGGATTCCATGAAGATGTTGAGAAGGGCCTGTACCGCCGTCTTCGCGCGCCGGGGATCGGAGTCGCTGAAGCTGATGGCAAACAGGTTGCATTGCGCCAACCGGGCCGCCATTGCCGGACCGGCGCCTTGACAATTGGATTCGATCTCCGTCCGCTCGGCCAAGCTTTCGAGCAACGCCTCCATCTCACCGGGCCCCGAGACCGTCAGGTCGAGATCGGTGGCGCGCGCCACCTGTGCCAGGTTCGGCCGAGACAGCAGCGTCTGCTGCATGATCCGGATCTCGCCCTGGAAATTGTCGTCGACGGCGATGTCTTTCAGCAGGGGCCTGAGCACGGTTTCGGTGTCGACATAGATGCGCGCGGACGAGGTGAAGGTGTCCGGGACCAACGACACCGCCAGCCAGCCGGCGAGGCATGTGGTCGCGGCAACGGAGAGGGCCAGCCAACGCCGACGCCACATGGCGTTCAGGTAAACCAGGATCTCGGCTATCTGCTTGTCCATCGCATGAACTTCCAACCGGCTGAAGCGTTAGCAGTGTCGCAGCGTTTTCAACGACATCATTCAGGGCTGATCCGCTGCACCCAGCAATGGCAAACCCGAATCCAGGATGGAGGACCTGCTCTTAACAACCCCTTACGGCCCTCGCAACGGACCTTCCGCCTTTAACCCTTGTCGGATGTTTGCCCGGCGCTGTGATCGCACCGTTGATCTGCGCTCTCTCGGTGCCGTTGTTCGGGGCGTCCGCCGCCCCAAGGTTCGGGGCGTCCGCCGCCCCAAGGATGGACACAACGGCAGGTACGCTTCGCTATCGTTTACCAATTCGGTATCGTTTACCAAAACGAACGGGTAGATAGCAAGAAAGCTGCTCAACATACAGCCCCGCTTTGGGGCAGGATCGTCGGGAAACGGCTTTTCCCGGAGCCCCTTCGGCGCCGCGCGCGCCGCGACCAGGACTCCTATCGGATGTATCGTGCCGGGCAATACGAGTATAGTCTCGTCGCGTCTTGTCGCCCGCAGGCACCGGCGCCGACTCCCTCGCAACCGGAGATCGATAAGCGATCGTGACGCCGTCCCTATCCGACATCGGGGTCATCAGTTTTTCGATCGGTGCCGTTGCGTTCCTGACGCTCGGCCTGATCGTCAGCATCGGCAAGCGCCAGCGCTCGGCCACCATGGTCATGGTGCTGGCCAGCCTGCTCACCGCGGCATGGTGCGGTGTCAACGTCGTCCACTACGCGACCGGACGCGATCTCGCCATTCTGACCGGCGTTCTCGAACAGGCGCGAACCGGTGCCTGGCTATTGTTCCTCTACATGGTGCTAACGCTGCCCGCCGACGAGCAGCGCCCCCGGCCGCCCGACCGCACCCTCTGGGGGGCGTTGGCGGCGCTGGCGCTGGCGCTGCTCTTCGAAGCGCTGCGGCCAGTGCCGGAGCCGCTGCTGGCCCCGGTCCAGTATGCGCTGCGTCTAACCATGGTGGTGATCGGCTTCGCGCTGATCGAAAACCTGGTGCGCAATTCCAACGAGGAGCAGCGCTGGAGCATCAAGTATTTGTGCATCGGCCTCGGCGGCATCCTGACCTACGAGCTGTTCTTCTACGCCGACGCGCTGCTGTTCCTCGATCCCAATCCCAGTCTCGCCATCGCGCGTGGTGCTGTCCACGGGCTGGTGGTACCGCTGTTGATCGTGTCGACCCTGCGTCGCGACGCGTGGTCGCCGCGCATCGCGCTGTCACAGAAGTCGGCTGTGTTTTCGACGGCGTTGATCGCGAGCGGCCTCTATCTCCTGCTCATGGCGGCCTCGGCGTTCTATATCCGCCTCGCCGGCGGCTCGTGGGGGCCGGTCATCCAGACGACGTTCATGTTCGGCTGCGTCGTCGTGCTCGCGGTCATCCTGTCGTCCGGCTCCGTGCGCGCCCGCCTCAAGGTTCTCGTCGCCAAGCATTTCTTCCAATATCGCTACGACTACCGGGAGGAGTGGATCCGCTTCATGTCGACGGTGTCGGACACCGACGGCATGGAACCTCTGGACCTGCGCGTGATCAAGGCGATCGCCACGCCGGTCGAAAGCGTCGGGGGCGCGCTGTGGCTCCGGCAGGCCGGCCGGTTCGCCCTGGCATCGACCTGGAACATGACCGCCACCAGCCTGACCGAGGACGAGGTCGCCTCGCTGACCCGGTTCGTCGAGGCCAGGGCGTGGATCGTCGACATCACCGCGGCGGCCGGCGACGGCGCCGGCTATGAAGACCTGCAGCTGCCGGAAACGCTGCTGCGCATCACGGATGCGTGGCTCGTCGTCCCGCTCTTGCACAAGGTGGAGATCATTGGTTTTGTGGTGTTGGCCAAACCGCGGGCGCCACGGCATCTGACCTGGGAGGATTTCGATCTTCTGCGCCTTCTTGCCCGCCAGTCGGCCAGTTACCTGGCGGAACAGTCAGCCGCCGGTCAGCTCGCCGAAGCCCGGCAGTTCGAACGCTTTAACCGCCGCGCAACCTTCGTCATGCACGATCTCAAGAATCTCGTGAGTCAGCTTTCCCTCGTTTCCGCCAACATTGCCAAGCACGGCGACAAACCGGATTTTCGCGCCGACATGTCGGCGGTGATGAACGACGCGGTCACCAAGATGAAACAATTGATGGACCGCCTGCATTCCGAACAGGAGGGGGGGCCTCAATCGCAGGTGTCGTTGCAGGCGCTGCTGGGCGAACTGGTTCGCGCCAAGCGCTCGGCCGAGGTGACGCTACAGTTCGACCACGGCGGCGAGGATGTCCTCGTTCCCGGTGACCACGACCGCCTGGTGGCGATGCTGACCCACATCATCCAGAATGCCATCGATGCCACCGGCGGCCAAGGCTGGGTGAAGATCGCCCTCAGCCGGCAGGACGGCGCCGCGGTGGTCGAGGTCACCGACAATGGCGCCGGCATGGAGCGCTCGTTCATCGACAACGAACTGTTCAAGCCGTTCCGGTCGACCAAGCGCGGCGGCTTCGGGATCGGCGCGTTCCAAAGCCGCCAGTACGCACGCGAGCTCGGCGGCGACGTGGACGTGATCAGCAGCCCCGGCGCCGGCACCACCATGCGCATCATCCTGCCATCGGGCCGGTCGGCGGCGTACTCCGGAGTCGGCAGTGACGTCGGGAGTGTCGCATGACCGAACCGACGCGGAAATTGTTGGTCGTCGACGATGACGACGGAATCCGTCGGCAGTTGCGTTGGGCCTTCGACAAGTTCGAGGTTCTGGCGGCGGGCGACCGCCCCTCGGCGATGGAGACGGTGCGCCGCTGCGCTCCGCCCGTGGTGCTGCTCGACCTGGGCTTGCCGCCGGACCCCCACGGCCCCTCCGAGGGACTGGCCACGCTCGACACCATCATGGCGGAAGCGCCGGCGACCAAGGTCATCGTCATGAGCGGCCAGACGCAGCGAGAATACGCGGTCCAGGCCGTGGCGCGCGGCGGCTACGACTTCTATCAAAAGCCCATCGAGGTCGACACCCTCAGCATGATCGTCGACCGCGCCTATCATGTGTTCTCGTTGGAAGAAGAAAACCGGCGCCTGATCAGCGGCACGGCGTCGACGCCGATTCCCGGGCTGATCACCACCAACGCCGAGATGCTGGCGCTGTGCGAGGACCTGCGGCGGTTCGCGCCATCCGATGTGAGCATGCTCCTGCTCGGGGAAAGCGGCACCGGCAAGGAGGTTCTGGCGCGGGCCGCCCATACCCTGAGCAAGCGGGCCAAGGGCCCCTTTGTCGCCATCAACTGCGCCGCGATTCCCGAACACCTGCTCGAGAGCGAGCTCTTCGGCCACGAGAAGGGGGCGTTCACCGGTGCCATCAAGACGACGATCGGCAAGGTGGAGATGGCCGGCGGCGGCACCTTGTTCCTTGACGAAATCGGTGACCTGCCGCTGGCGCTGCAGGCGAAACTGTTCCGCTTCGTGCAGGAGCGCGTGATCGAACGAATCGGCGGCCGAAAATCGATCGCCATCGACGTCCGCATCCTGTCGGCGACCAACAAGGACCTGATGGCACTGATCGAAGCCGGCACCTTCCGCGAGGAACTCTACTACCGCCTCAGCGAAACGGTCCTGCACATCCCGCCGCTGCGCGACCGTCCCGACGATGCGGTGGTTCTCGCCCATCATTTCCTCAACGCCCATGCCGCCCAGGAAGGGCGCGGCGTCCGTGGCTTCGCCAACGAATCGCTGGCGGCGATTTCCCGCTACGAGTGGCCCGGCAACGTCCGCGAACTGGAAAACCGGGTGAAACGCGGACTTGTTGCGGCGCGCGGCAAGTACATCACCAGCGCTGATCTCGGGTTGCCGTCGGAAGACGAGGACGCGCGCAAGCTCACCCTCAAACAGTCCCGCGAAAAGGCGGAACGCCAAGCGATTGCGCGGGCGATGATCGAGTCCGAAGGCAACGTCTCGAGGGCCGCAAAGCTCTTGGACGTCAGCCGGCCGACGCTCTATCAGCTGCTGCGCGAATACAACATCAAACACTGATCATGCGCGTCACTGCTTGCGCTGGCCGACGCGCACGTATACGGTCCGCTCGCGCGACGGGGTCGCGCCAGGGGTAGCAAGGGGAGATCATACATGCGCGTCTTTCCGGTCACGGCACGTGGCTTCGTCGCACTGGCGGTGCTGGTCGCGCTGACCGCCTGCTCCGATCTCGAAGGCCTGCCGCCGGCGGAGCCCGGCTTCGATCATCAGGCGCCAGACTACCAAATTGGCCCCGGCGACAACCTCGAGGTGTTCGTCTGGCGCAATCCGGAAATCTCGACAGGCGTGACGGTGCGCCCGGATGGCCGCATCTCGATCCCGCTGCTCGAGGACCAGGAGGTGGCGGGTAAGACGCCCAGCGAAGTCAGCCGCGAACTCGAGAGCGAGTTTTCGGTGTTCATCAAGGACCCGCTGGTCACGGTGATCGTCAACAGCTTCGTCGGCGTCTTCGATCAGACCATCCGGGTGGTCGGGCAGGCGCAGCAGCCGCGCTCGATCCCCTATCGCGCCAACATGACGTTGCTCGACGTGATGATCGCCGTGGGCGGTCTCACCGAGTTCGCCGCCGGCAACAACTCGACCCTCATCCGCGTCATCGGCGACGAGCAGAAGCAGTACCGGGTCCGGCTGGATGACCTGCTGAAGGACGGAGAAATCTCGGCCAACGTCGCCGTCCTGCCGGGCGACATCGTGATCATCCCGGAGACCTTCTTCTAGTGGTTCGATGCTGACGGATGAGTCCCATCCGTCGGCTGAATCGAACCACCAGATTAATAGCTTAGTGGATCGACCGAGCTGGCGCTTGGGTACCAAGCGTCAGATCCGATCCACTAGGCGCTGCTCCCACAGCGCGCCGCGGCGGGCGTCGGCCGAACACTTTAGAGCACGATCGTATTACACGGCCGCGTTTGGCACGTCAGCCGTGCTCTAAACCTTGGGATGAGGGCAAGAGTCGCGCGTTCGATGGTTTTCATCGAACGCGATCCCGTTCCCGAGCGTCCGGGGCTGGCTTGACCCACTCGTAGATTTCCACCTCCGCCGCGGCGCAGCCGGCACAGCCCTGGCACCCCGATCCGCCAGCCCGGCGCACCTTGCCCTTGCGAATCCAGAGGTCGAGCATCGGCCGCAACGCGTCCGGCGCCACCGCAAAGTGACAGGCCATCTCATTCAGCGAGGCGGCATGTCGATCGGCGAGAAACGTCTTGAGCTCGGTTAGCATGGCCGTCTTCCTTCCGTCGTCCGGTCCTCCACAACGGCGATCACGTTCCCGGCACGATCACCGGACGTGGCGCCGCCTCGCGCCGGCCGACATGGCGCATCGTCGCGACCGCGCCGGCGAGGAGTGCCAGCATGCCGGCGATCCACAGGGCGGAGGTCATGGGCTGCCGCGCGAATATCGCCACCTGATAGAAGAGCACCGACGCTGCGTAGCCGACCAGGGTCGTCCAGCCGCAGACGAACAGGGTCCAATTGAGGTTGGTTTCGCGATAGACGGCGCCGACGGCGGCAACACACGGCATGTAAAGCAGCACCAGCAGCAGATAGGCGAAGGCGCCGACCGCGCCGTCGAACCGTGCCGCCATGGCGGTGTATGTCCCGGTTGCCACCGCCTGCGCTTCGGCCGCGGCATCGATCGAGCTGACGTCGCCGATGTTCAGCCCCAGCGGATCGGCCAGGGAGCCCATGGCGTCGGCGAGATTGGCGGGGATGGAGGCGAACGCCTCGCCGACGCCGTTCCAGAAATCGAAGCCCGGATCGGCTTCGGCCGCGTCGGGCGCGCCCGCGTCGCTTTCGGCGAGCGCCGAATAGAGCGCATCCAGGGTTCCCACCACCGCCTCCTTGGCGAGCAGTCCGGTGAAGATGCCCACCGTGGCCGGCCAGTTGTCCTCGGTGAGTCCCATCGGTTCGAACACCGGCACCATGGCGCGGCCGATGGACGCCAGCGCCGAGTTTTCGGTGTCCTCGTTGCCGAAGCTGCCGTCGGTTCCCCAGGAATTGAGGAAGGTGATGACGACGACCACGGCGACGATGACCTTGCCGGCCCGCATGATGAAGGTCTTCAGGCGATCCCAGGCCCGCAACATGACGCCACCGATGCGCGGCAGGTGATACGGTGGCAGCTCCATGATGAACGGCGCGGTTTCGCCCTTGAGCAGGGTTTCCTTCAGGGCGAGACCGGTCAGCACCGCCACGGCGATGCCGATCAGGTAGAGCAGGAACACCAGATTCTGACCGCCGATGGGGAAGAAGGCCGCCGCGAACAAGGCATAGACCGGCAGCCGGGCACCGCAGGACATGAACGGCGCCATCATGATCGTCATCGTCCGGTCGCGCTGGGTCTCCAGCGTGCGCGTCGCCATGATCGCCGGGACATTGCAGCCGAAACCGACGATCAGCGGCACGAAGGACTTGCCCGGCAGGCCGATGCCGCGCATGCAGCGGTCCATGACGAACGCCGCCCGCGCCATGTATCCGGAATCCTCCAGGACCGAGAGAAACAGGAACAGGCAGCCGATGACGGGGACGAAGGTCGCGACCGTCTGAATGCCGCCGCCCACACCACCGGCAACCAGGGTCGTCAACCAGTCGGGGCTGCCCATCGCCGCCATGGCGCGGCCGAGCCCGTCGACGAACACCGTACCGAACAGAATGTCGAAGGCGTCGATGAACGCCCCGCCGATGTTGATGGTGAAGACGAACATGGCGTACATGATCGCGAAGAAGATCGGGATGCCGAGCACCCGATTGAGCACGATCCGGTCGATCCGGTCCGACAGCGTGCGTCCGAGTTCGCTGGTGCGGGTCAAGACGTCGCCGACCACGCCATGGACCCACGCGTACCGGCCGGCAGCGATCAGGATATCCGGCTCATCGCCGGCCTGCTCCTCGACCCGAGCCCGCAGCGCGGCGACGGCGGCGGCGGCGCCGTGCGGTGCCAGGCGCAGCGCCGCGCCGTCGCCCTCCAGCAGCCGCACTGCGCGCCAGCGCTCACCGTCGGTGCCGCCGAGCACCGACGTCAGCTCGCGCACCGCATCCTCGACCGCGGCAGGATAGCGCAGCGTGACGGGGGAGACGGTCGGCCGCGCCACGGCCTCGACGATCTCCGCCTTCAGGGCTTCCAATCCCGTCTTCCGGGTGGCGACGACTGGCACCACCGGACAGCCGAGACGACGCGCCAGGGCGTCCACATCGATCCGCATCTGCCGGGTTTTCGCCACGTCGACCATGTTCAAGGCGACGATCATGGGCAGCCGCATCTCCAGCAGCTGCGCCGTCAGGTAAAGGTTGCGCTCCAGATTGGCGGCATCGACGATGTTGACGATGAGCTGCGGCGCCGCCGAGGTCAGGAAGGTCTGGGCGACCCGCTCGTCGACGGCGCTGTCGCCATCGGGGCTGGTGAGCGCGTAGATCCCCGGCAGATCGACCACCTGGATGGTCGCCCCGTGGTGCCGGATTTGTCCCTCCTTCCGCTCGACGGTCACACCCGGCCAATTGCCGACGGTCTGGCGGCCTCCGGTCAAGGCGTTGAACAGCGTCGTCTTGCCACAGTTCGGGTTGCCGACCAGGCCGATCACCGTCGTCATCGTGTGTGCCTCCCCTTCAGCCGTTCCGGCGAACGCGGACCACATCCGCCTCGGCCCGGCGCAGGCTGAGGGCGAACCCCCGGACATCGATCTCCACCGGATCGCCCAGCGGCGCCAAGCGCTTCAGCCGGAAGTGCGTGCCGGGGGTCAGCCCCATGGCCATCAGCCGGGCGCGGTACGCCTGGCTGCCCTCGGCAAAGCCGAGCACCTCGGCGGCCTCGCCCACGTTCAGGTCGGAGAGCTTCATGTCCCGCGGTCCCTTCTCTCATTGGTTACCGAAATGACCTTCACCTTGAGCGCCAAGCCGAAACCGACGGCCACCCGGCTGCCGCCCACCGCCAACAGCATCGGCCCGCCCGGCTGGCGGGTCACGATCTCGGCACGCTGACCCGGCGTCAGGCCGAGGTGGGTGAGCGTGCGGAGCGCACCGCTCCCCCCGTCGATGGAAAGGATCTCGACCTGCTCGCCGTCACCGGCCTGCGCCAAAGGAAACCCCGTCACCGGAGGATCCGATCGGCTGAGGCTACCGGGTGCGTAATGCAAATGCAACTCATTATTAACTCCTTGCCCATCACAGGCCGGTGCGCGACAGGCCGGGGTCGGTGACGACGGATCGGGCGCGCGCCCAAAGAAGATCACGCCGGAGAGAGCATGCCGGAGCGATGATGCCGGAGCGATGATGCCGGGACACCTCGCCGAAACGCCTCGCCCGAATGCCTCGCCGGAACCTCTCGCCGGAACGCCTCGAATATGCACCGCGGGTCGCGCCCTCTGCCTTGCGGCCTCGCGATCGCGACGCGTTCACACCGTACGGATCGAAAGCTTTCCTGTAAAATATTTATGGGTATTCGTTTGCGCATGAAAGGCATGTGCAAATCGCGGATCTCACGACACCGGCCCACCGATCTCGCGTCGCCACGGCCGAAGATTCTGGAGCTTTACCCGCGTGGCGGAAATGCGCCACAGTCGCTGCAACGCAGAGAGGTGGCGGAGGCGCCTTCTGGCGCCGGCTGAACACGTGCCAGGGATGCGCGTCGGAACGTCATTGGCGCCAGAGAGGCACGACGGAACGGGAAAAGGTGCGCCGACCGCGGCACTCTGCTAATGTAACCCGTATGGGGTATTCGCGGCGAGGGTGATGTGGCCTTGACCCGAGCACTGCCGGGCGCGACGACGCTGGCCGCGGGGCTTGCCGCCGCCGTGAGTCCGGTGTTTCGCCTGGACGAGGGGCTGATCGCCGATCGCGACCGCTGGGCCCTGTGGCTGCCGGTCGGCCTGGGTGCCGGCATCGCCCTCTATTTCGCGCTGCCCGTGGAGCCGCCGGGCTGGCTCGGCGCCGCGGCCGTCGCCGCGGCCGCAGTTCTCGGCGCGCTCGGTGGCGGCTGCCGGGACGGCCGCCGCGCCCTGGCCATCGTCATGGCGCTGGCCATGGGTTCGCTGGCGCTGGGCTTCGCCGCGGCGCAGGTCCGGACGGCCCTGGTCGCGGCGCCGATGCTGGACGGCCGGCTCGGGCCGGTCACGGTGAACGGCCGCATCGACCTGATCGAAAACCGCGCGGACGGCCTCCGCGCGACGTTGACCGAGCTTCGTATCGACCGGCTGCGCCCGGAGCGGACCCCGGTGCGGGTGCGCGTCCGATTGCGTGGCGAGCAGCCGTCGCTGGTGCCGGGGCAGCGCATCGTCGTCCGCGCCGTGCTGATGCCGCCGCCGGCGCCCTCGGCGCCCGGGGCGTTCGATTTCCAGCGCCGTTCCTTCTTCGACCGCCTGGGGGCGGTCGGCTACGTCCTCGGTCCCGCCACAGTCGTCGACGCCGATGTGGGCGACGCCTCCTGGATGAGCGCCGTCAACCGGCTGCGCCAAGCCATCGACGGCCGCATCCGCGCCCAACTCTCCGGCGAAACCGGCGGCGTCGCGACGGCGCTGATGACCGGCGATCGCGGCGCCATCCCGCCCGACGTGATGGCCGCCATCCGCGATTCCGGGCTTGCCCATCTGCTCGCCATCTCCGGGCTGCACATCGGGCTGGTGGCGGGCGTACTGTTTTTCGGCGTCCGGGCCGCGCTGGCCTTGATCGGGCCACTCGCGGTGCGGGTGCCGACGAAGAAGTGGGCGGCCGTGGTCGGCATCGCCGGCGCCGGCGCCTACGCCATCCTCTCCGGCGGCAATGTGCCGAGCCAGCGCGCATTCTTGATGATCGCCGTGGTTTTCCTCGCGGTGCTCGTCGACCGGCGCGGCCTCTCCATGCGGTCGGTGGCATGGGCAGCCGTGCTGATCCTGCTCGCGGCGCCGGAGAGCCTGCTCTCGGCGAGCTTCCAGTTGTCCTTCGCCGCGGTCACCGCGTTGATCGCGGCCTACGAAACCATTCGCCTGCCCGATGCGCGGGGGACCGATCCGCCCACCCTGCCGACCCGCATCCTGCTCTATCTCGCCGGCGTCGCCTTGACGACCCTGATCGCCGGGTTGGCGACGGCGCCGTTTGCCATCCATCACTTCAACCGGTTCGCCGAGTACGGCCTCGCCGCCAACCTGCTCGCGGTACCGGTAACGGCATTGTGGGTGATGCCTTGGGCCGTGGTCGCCTTCTGCCTGATGCCGCTGGGATTGGAAGCGCTGGCACTGGCACCCGTCGGGTGGGGGATCGACGTCGTCATCGCCGTCGCCCAGATGGTCGCCGGTTGGCCGGGCGCCGTCATTACCCTGCCGGCGACGTCCGCCAGCGGCTTCGCCATGGTGGTCATCGGCGGCCTGTGGCTCTGCCTGTGGCGTCACCGTTGGCGCTACCTGGGCGCGCTCGGCCTCGGTGTCGGCATGGTCGTTCTGCTCGGCGCCCGGCCGCCCGACGTCCTGGTCGACGGCGATGCCAAGCTGCTTGCCGTGCGCGGCAGCGATGGCGGCCTCGCGGTCTCGTCGCGCCGCGCTGCGCGTTTCGCCCGCGAGACCTGGGCGCGTCGCAATGGCGAGGACGTCAACGACCCGGACTCGCTGCCGCTGTGGCCGGCGAACGGCGCCGACGACGACGGCCGCCTCGCCTGTGACGGCCTCGGCTGCATCCTGAGGACCACGGATCACATCATTGCCCTGGTCCGCTCGCCGGAAGCCTTGGCTGAGGACTGCCACGTGGCCGACGTGATCGTGGCAACGGTCCCGGTCCGCCGCCCCTGCCCAGCCGCCCGGGTCATCGTCGACCGCTTCGACCTGTGGCGCTACGGCACCCACGCCCTGTGGCTGCATCCCGACGGCGTCCGTGTGGAAACCGTTGCGGGGCACCGCGGCGATCGCCCCTGGGTCGTCAGCCGCCGCTCGCGCGCCGAGCGGGCGGCCGACCGGGAGGCCGAGCGCGCGGCTGGGCGCGCGGCTGGGCGGGCAGCCGACCGAGCGGCTGCGCGCGCAGAAGACGGGCCGGCGGCCGGGCGTGCAGAAGAACAGGCGGCAGAAGAACACGCAGCAGAGCCGGCCGCTGGGCGTACCACGGAACCGGCGGAAAGACAGATCCACGTCCCCGCGGTTGCCCGCGCGACCCAAAACGCGCCCCAAAACGCGCCCCAGAACGTGGCACCGAATGCCGCACCGAATGCCGCA
>CAZVRW010000004.1:14544-40881 GCA_964630265.1 uncultured Rhodospirillaceae bacterium | reverse complement strand
GCACCGAATGCCGCACCGAATGCCGCAGAGACCGCGGCCCGGAATGCCGCACGGAATGCAACGCAAAACGGCGCGTCGCCCGCATCGGCCGGTCCGATCCGTCAGTAGCGTCGGAAGAGACCGACGAGCCGACCCTGTACCTGCACCTGATCCGGCCCGCAGATCCGCGTCTCATAGGCGGCATTGGCCGGCTCCAGGGCGATCGACTGACCCCGCCGCCGCAACCGCTTCAACGTCACCTCCTCGCGATCGACGAGGGCGACGACGATGGCGCCGTTCTCGGCATTGTCGCAGCGGCGGATGATCACCGTGTCGCCGTCGAAAATGCCGGCCTCGATCATCGAGTCGCCCTCCACCTCGAGCGCGTAATGGTCGCCGCCTCCGACCAGGTCGGCGGGCAGATCGACGGTGCGCGACTGATCGCGCAATGCCTCGATGGGGGTTCCCGCGGCAATCTTGCCATACATCGGCAATTGCAACACGTCGGACACCCCGCTTGGCGGGGACGTTCGCTTGAAGCGCGGCTTGACGACGTTGGGCGGCAAGTCCGACTCGTTCGACCGGCGCAACTCCGCCGCCGAATCGGCTGCCGGTGCCACCGGCGGCACCAGCGCCGGAGCAGCGGCGCGGGCCGCACCATGCGCCATATTCTCGGGCAGCCGCACGACCTCCAGGGCTCGCGCCCGATGGGGCAGCCGGCGGAGGAAATTCCGCTCCTCCAGTGCCGTAATCAGCCGATGGATCCCCGATTTCGACTTGAGGCCGAGTGCCTCCTTCATTTCGTCGAAGGACGGTGAAACGCCGGTCTCCTTTAAACGCTGATCAATGAACATCAGCAGCTGATATTGTTTCTTGGTCAACACCCCCGCACCCCCTTTCCTTCGGGCCGCAGCGGTTGGACCCCGACGCCGCGGCTGCCAGCGTGCCGCGCTGCGATCCCACCGACCCGCCCCTCTGCGGGAAAAGAACAAATACAAAACATTCCGCTACGTTCTATTTTGGTTCCAACCCTGCGTCAAGCGAAAAAATCGCCGTCGGCTCCGGTCACGTGGTCGCGGCGGCGAGGCGCATGTGCAGGATCGGCACCGTGCTGCCGCGTCGATCCGCCGGTGCGAGCGGCGGTCGGACGACCAGGCAGTCGGCGGCGGCCAGAAGCCCGAGCATGGCGCTGTCCTGGCGCTCGAACGGCGTCGCTAGCAGACCACCGTCGACGTCGTGCGCCAGGCTGGCGCGGAGATATTCCTGGCGCTCATCGTTGGCCGGCAGGTCCCGTCCCAGGCGCGCCGAGGTCATCGTAGTATCGGCCGCGAGACCGAGCATCCGGTCGATGGCGGCCTTGACGAAGATCCGCGCGGCGACGCCGACGGACACCGGATTGCCCGGCAGGCCGAGTACCGGGATTGCGCCGAGCCGGCCGAAGATCAGCGGTTTGCCCGGGCGCATGGCCACTCGGTAGAACGCGAGTGCCAAATCCTCCTCGCCAAGGACGCTGCGCACCAGGTCATGGTCGCCGACCGATGCACCGCCCGAGGTCACCAACAGATCGGCACCGCGGGCGCCGGCGACGATCGCCCGCAACGACTTGGCGTCGTCGCGGGCGATGCCCAGATCAATGGCATCGCCGCCGAGAACGGTGACGAAGGTCGCGAGCGCCAGGGTGTTGGAACTGACGATGTGGCTGTCGTCGAGCGCTTCGCCGGGCATCACCAACTCGTCGCCGGTGGCGACGATGGCGACGCGCGGGCGCCGACGCACCATCAGCCAGGGCCTGTTCATGGCGGCCGCCAGCGCCACGTCACGCGCGCTCAACCGCCGCCCGGCGGCCAGCAGCACGTCATCCGCGCGAAAATCGAGGCCGGCCCGCCGGATCCATCGGCCGGCCACCGGTGTTTCGCGCACCCGCACCATGTTGCCGTCGCGCTCGGTGTCCTCCTGGATGACGATAGCGTCGGCCCCCGCCGGGATGGTCGCGCCGGTCATGATCCGCACCGCCTCGCCGGCGCCGATCCGATCGGCGAACGGATGCCCCGCCGCCGCTTCGCCGATCAGCCTGAGGGTGCATGGCACCGCCCCCACGTCGACGGCGCGCACCGCGTAGCCGTCCATGGCGGAGACGTCGGCCGGCGGATGGGCGACGCGCGCTTGAACGTCCACCGCCAGCACCCGCCCGAGCGCCGCGGCTACGGCCACCTGCTCGGCCGCGAGCGGCTCGAATCCGGCCGCCACCATGGCCTCGGCATCGGCGACCGCCAGCATCACGTCGCCTCGTAGGCGCCTGACGCGCCACCCGCCTTGTGCAACAGTCGCACCTCGCCGATGCGCATGCCGCGATCGATCGCCTTGCACATGTCATAGACGGTGAGCGCCGCGACGGTCACCGCCGTCAGCGCCTCCATCTCGACCCCGGTGCGGCCCTGCAACTTGCAGGTGGCGGTGATGTCGACGGCGTTGCGTGACGGATCACAGGCGAGGCCGACGGTGACCGACGTGAGCGGCAGCGGATGGCAGAGCGGGATCAGTTCCGGCGTCCGCTTCGCCGCCATGATCCCGGCAAGCTGGGCGACGGCGAGAACGTCGCCCTTGGCGACCCGCCCATCAACGATGCGCGCCAGCGTCTCGGGGCGCATGTAGACGCTGCCTGCGGCCGTGGCGACGCGCTCGGTGACGTCCTTGTGGGAGACGTCGACCATGATCGCATTGCCCTCGGCGTCGAAGTGCGTGAGGTCGGCCATCGGTTGGCGAAGCCCTTGCGCCCGCCTGCGGTTCAGGCGAGGCGATGAGCCTACCAGCCGCGCCAGCCCGCCGCAATTACATGGTCGCCGCGGTGCGTGGTCGCAGCAGGGCGCGCGGGCGGCTGGCGTGAAACGCCGCTACGCGCCGGCGAGCAGGGCGCGGGTCGCCGCGGCGACGTCCGGCTGCCGCATCAGTGCCTCGCCCACGAGGAAACACAACACCCCGCAGGCGGCGAGCCGCTGCAGATCGGCCGGGCTCGACAGGCCGCTCTCGCCGACGATCAGCCGGTCACGCGGCACCCGCGGCGCCAAGGTTTCGGCGGTCGCCAGGTCAACGGCGAGCGTCTTCAGATTGCGGTTGTTGATGCCGATCAGCGTCGTTTCCAGCGGCAGCGCGCGGTCCAGTTCCGCGGCGTCGTGCACCTCGACGAGCACGTCCATGGCGTAGTCATGGGCCAAGTCAGCGAGCGTTCGCGCCTCGACGTCGGTCAACGCCGCCATGATCAGCAGCACGCAATCGGCGCCGAGCGCTCGCGCCTCGACGACCTGGTAGGGGTCCACAAGAAAATCCTTGCGCAGCACCGGCAGATCGACCGCCGCCCGGGCCTCGACCAGATACGCATCATCGCCCTGGAAGTAGGGGACGTCGGTGAGGACCGAGAGGCAGGCGGCACCGCCGGCGGCGTAGGCGCGGGCCAGCGTCGCCGGATCGAAGTCGGCACGGATCAGTCCCTTGGACGGCGACGCCTTCTTGATCTCGCAGATCAGGGCAAAGCCGCCGGCGGCGGCGGTGTCGGCGAGATGCGCCGCGAAGCCGCGCGGCCGTGGCGCCGCCCGTGCCTGGTCTTCCAACGCCGCCAGCGGCACCGCCTCCTTCCGCCGCATCACGTGGGCGCGCTTGTCGGCGCAGATACGGGCCAGCACGTCGCCGGCCAGGGCCTCGCCGTCGCCGGCACCGGTCACGATGCGGGCCGTGGCGGGGGGAGGTTGGTGATCTCGACCAGGCGATCCAGCGTCGCCCTCGCCCGGCCGCTGTCAATCGCGGCGAGCGCCGTCGCGACACCGGCGCGCAGATCAGGCACGCGGTCGGCGACGATCAGCCCGGCGGCGGCGTTGAAGGCGACGACGTCGCGCAACGGCCCACGCTCGCCGCCGAGCAGCGCACGCATGGCGGCAGCGTTGGTCTCGCCATCGCCGCCTTTGAGATCGTCCGGCCGGGCGCGATCGAGACCGGCGTCCTCCGGGGTTACCTCGAAGGTCCGCACCCTGCCGTCGCGGAGTTCGGCGACCGCCGAAGGCGCGGTGGTGGTCAACTCGTCCAGCCCGTCGGCACCGTGCACCACCCAGGCACGCCGGCAGCCGAGATTGCCGAGAACCCGCGCCATCGGCTCGATCCAGGCTTGGGCGAAGGCGCCGGTGAACTGGCGCGTCACCCCGGCGGGATTGGCCAGCGGTCCGAGCAGGTTGAAGATGGTGCGCGTCCCCAGTTCGACGCGCGGCCCGGCGACGGTGCGCATGGCGCCATGGTGGCGCGGCGCCAGCATGAAGCCGATGCCGGCCTCGCGAATGGATCGTTCGATAACGGCGAAATCGGCATCCAGATTGACGCCGAGGGCGGCGAGCACGTCGGCCGCGCCGGATTTCGACGACAGCGCGCGGTTGCCGTGCTTCGCCACCGGCACCCCGCAGGCGGCGACCACCAGCGCCGCGGCGGTGGAGATGTTGAACGTCCCCGATGCATCGCCGCCGGTGCCGACGATGTCGATGGCGTCGTCCGGCGCCGCGATCCGCGTCGCCTTGGCGCGCATCACCCGGACGGCGCCGGTGATCTCGTCCACCGTCTCGCCGCGCACCCGGAGCGCCATCAGGAAGGCGCCGATCTGCGCCGGCGTCGCATCGCCGGACATGACGATGTCGAAGGCCTGCTCGGCACGCTCCACCGTCAGCGCGGCTCCGGTCGCCAGTTCGGCGAGCACCGCCTTCATGGCGCTCAGCGTATCGGTGCTCACGCGGTGCCCGCTCCGGCGGCCAGCGCCAGGAAGTTGCGCAGCAACGCGTGCCCGTGCTCGGTGGCGATGCTCTCCGGGTGGAACTGCACGCCGTAGAGCCGGTGCCTTCGGTGGGCCAACCCCTGGATCACACCGTCGTCGCTCTCGGCAATGACCTCGAGGCAATCGGGAACGCTGTCGCGCGCGACCGCAAGCGAATGGTAGCGGTTGGCGACGAACGGGCTCGGGATCCCCTGGAACAGCCCGGTGCCACGATGCCGGATGTCGCTGACCTTGCCGTGCATCGGCGCCGGCGCCCGGACGATGCGGCCGCCGAACGCCTGGCCGAGCGCCTGATGGCCGAGACAGACGCCGAGGACCGGCACCCGGCCCGCCGCCTTCGCCACCAGCTCGAGGCAGATGCCGGCCCGGTCGGGGTCGCACGGCCCGGGCGACAGCACGATCCCCTCCGGCGCCAGCGCCAGCGCCGCCGAAGCGGTCAGCGCGTCGTTGCGGTACACCGCGACCTCGGCACCGATCTCGCCGAGGTAGTGGTAGAGGTTCCAGGTGAAACTGTCGTAATTGTCGATCAGGAGAAACATGCAACCGTGCCGACGCGCGTCCGCGTCTCGTTTTCGGCACCATGACCGGCACCAACGGGGTCGTCAAGGGCGGGACTTGACGCCCGCCGCTGGAGCCCCCCCATCTTAGCTCTATGGACACCGCCACCTCCGCGTCGCCGGCCGCCGCGCCGCCGGGCGAGATCGACCTCGACATCGAGGGGATGACCTGCGCCGCCTGTGTCGGCCGGGTTGAAAAGGCGCTGGCGCGGGTCGACGGCGTCGCGTCCGCCAGCGTCAGCCTCGCCGCCAACCGCGCCACGGTCGCGGGCACCGGCCGCGCCGCCGACCTGGTGGCCGCCGTCCGCCGCGCTGGGTTCCAGGCCCACCTGGTCGACGACGCCGACGTCTTCGAGTCCGACGATGCCGAGTCGGTGCGGCGCGCCGCCGCCGATCGCCGCATCTTCGTGATCGCCGCGGTGTTCACCCTGCCGCTGGTCCTGCCGATGCTGGGCCATCCGTTCGGCCTGGCTCTGATGCCGCCACCGCTGCTCCAGTTGCTGCTGGCGACGCCCGTGCAACTGTGGGCCGGCGCCCGCTTCTACCGTCCGGCCTGGGCGGCGTTGCGCGCCGGCTCGGGCAACATGGACCTGCTCGTCGCCCTCGGCACCACCGCCGCCTACGCCTTGAGCGTCTACAATACCGTCCGGGGCGGCGATCTCTATTTCGAAGCGTCGGCCGCGGTCATCACGCTGGTGCTGCTCGGCCGCTGGCTGGAAAGTCGGGCCCGCCGCGGCACCACGGCGGCGGTGCGCGCGCTGATGCGGCTGCGCCCCGATACGGCACGGGTGGAACGCGGAGCCATCGTCGTCGAGATTCCGGCGTCGCGGGTCGCCGTCGACGACGTGGTGGTGGTCAGGCCCGGCGAACGCCTGCCCGTGGACGGCGTGGTGACGGAGGGAGCAAGCGCCGTCGACGAATCGCTGCTCACCGGCGAAAGCATGCCCGTCGACAAGGCCGTCGGCGATCCGGTCACCGGCGGCGCCGTCAATGGTGACGGCTTGCTGCGCGTGCGGGCGACCGCCGTCGGCACGGATTCGACCCTCGCCCGCATGGTCCGCTTGGTGCAGAGCGCCCAGGCCAGCAAGGCCCCGGTGCAGCGTCTGGTCGATCGCGTCGCCGCCGTCTTCGTGCCGGTCGTGGTCGCCATCGCCGTCGCCACGTTCGTCGGCTGGTGGCTGAGTGGCGCGACCACAGCAGACGCGGTGATCACGGCGGTCACCGTGCTGGTGATCGCCTGCCCCTGCGCCCTCGGTCTGGCGACACCCACGGCGATCATGGTGGGCGTCGGCGTCGCCGCGCGCCACGGTATCCTGTTCAAGGATGCCGACGCCCTGGAACAGGCGCACCGGGTGACGACGGTGGTGTTCGACAAGACCGGTACGCTCACCGAAGGCCGGCCGCGCGTCCGCGCCATCGTCGCCGCCGATGGCGATGACGCGGCGCTGCTGCGCTTGGCCGCCGCGGCGCAACAGGGGAGCGAACATCCGATCGCCCGGGCGCTGGCGCAGGCGGCGTCGGGCATCGACCTGCCGAGCGTCACGCAGTTCCGGGCGGTGCCGGGACAGGGGCTCGTCGCCGATGTCGAGGGACGGACGCTGACCATCGGCAATCGCCGCCGGCTGGCCGCCGCGGGGATCGACCCGGCGCCGTTGGCCGACCGCGCCGCAGGACTGGAAGTGGCCGATGCAGCGACCTTGGTGTGGGTGGCCGAGACCCGACCGGTCGCGCGGCTCCTCGGCGTCATCGCCGTCCACGATCCGCTGCGCGCGGACGCGCCGCGCGCGGTGGCGCGGCTGCGTCGGGCCGGCATCCGCTGCCTGATGCTCACCGGCGACAGCACCACGGCAGCGGCGGCGGCCGCCGAGCGCGCCGGCCTGGACGGCGTCGTGGCCGAGGTGCCGCCGGAGGGCAAGGCCGAGCACGTCGGCGGATTGCGGGCGCAGGGCGGCCGCGTTGCCATGGTCGGCGACGGCGTCAACGACGCGCCGGCGTTGGCCGCCGCCGACGTGGGCATCGCCATGGGCAGTGGCACCGACGTGGCGCTGCACGCCGCCGGCGTCACCCTGATGCGTGCCGAACCGTCGCTGGTCGCCGATGCCATCGCGGTATCGGCGGCGACCCGGCGGACGATCCGCCAGAACCTGTTCTTCGCATTCTTCTATAACGTCCTGGCGCTGCCGCTGGCGGCGGCGGGCATGCTGACGCCGGTGATCGCTGGCGCCGCCATGGCTGCCTCCAGCGTCTGCGTCGTCAGCAACGCCCTGCGCCTGCGCACTTGGCGCGGCAGCTCGGAGATCCCCCGATGACCGACACCATCCACCGCGTGGCCGGAATGTCCTGCGACGGCTGCGTCCGCGCCGTGACCAACGCGATCCACGACCTCGCCCCCACCGCCAAGGTCTCCGTCGATCTGACGGCCGGTACCGTCACCGTGAGCGGCGCCGACGAAAACCTCGTCCGGGAGGCGGTCACCGCCGCCGGCTTCGACCACGCGGGGACGACGCCGGCGTGAGAGCGGGGGACATCCGGCAACGCGGGCGCTACAGCCCGAGGTAGGCCGCCTTGACTTGGTCGTTCTCCATCAGCGCACGGCCGGTGTCGGTGAGGACCATGGCGCCGGCCTCGAGGACGTAGCCGCGGTCGGCGACCGAGAGGCCCAGGTAGGCGTTCTGCTCCACCAGGAAGATGGTCGTGCCGGCGGCGCGCAGCCGCTCGATGATGGCGAACACCTCGTCCACCAGGATCGGCGAGAGGCCCATGCTTGGCTCGTCCAGCAACAGGATGCGCGGTTTCGCCATCAGCGCGCGGGCCATCGCCAGCATCTGCTGCTGACCGCCGGAGAGCAGGCCCGCCGCCTCGCCGCGACGCTCCACCAACGCCGGGAACATCTCGTAGACCGCCGCCAGCGATGCGGCGACCTCAGCCCTGGGACGGGTGTAGCCGCCGAGCCGGAGATTGTCTTCCACCGTCATCGGTGCCAGCACCTGCCGCCCTTCCGGCACCTGGGCGATACCGCGGCGAACCCGCTGTTCGGCCGCCAGCCGGGTGATATCGGCGCCGTCGAACCGCACCGCGCCGGCGCTCGCCGCCACCACGCCGGAGATCACCCGCAGCAGCGTCGTCTTGCCGGCACCGTTGGCGCCGACCAGGGTGACCAGTTCGCCCGCATCAATGGACAGGGACACGCCCCGCAGCGCGTGCACCGGACCGTAGCGGGCATCCAGCCCCTCGACCGCGAGCAGCGGCGCCGGGTCAGGCATGGCGGCCCCGCTCGCCCAGATAGGCGGCGACCACGTCGGCGTCGCGGCGGATCTGCTCGCCGGTCCCCTCGGCCAGGAATCGCCCCCGGTCGAGCACCAGGATGCGCGACGAGACCGCCCACACCAGCTTCATGTCGTGTTCCACCAGCACGATGGTCACGCCGCGATCGGCGACCTTGCCGATCAGCCCATCGAGCGCGCCGGTCTCGGTCGGGTTGAGGCCCGCCGCCGGCTCGTCGAGCAACAGCAGCCGCGGCTGCACCGCCAGCGCCCGCGCCAGTTCGAGACGCTTCAGCGCGCCGTACGGCATCGCCGACGCCTCGGCCCGGACATAGTCCTTGAGGCCGACGTACTCCAGCAGCGCCACCGCCCGCTCGCGGTATTCCCGATCCTTGCGGGCAACGGAGGGCAGACGCAGCAGGGACGGCAGGAAGCGGCCGTCGCAGCGCAGATGATAGCCGACCATGACGTTGTCGATGGCCGACATGTTGAGAAAGATCTGCAGGTTCTGGAAGGTGCGGGAGATGCCGCGGCGGGCCAGCACATGCGGCGGCTCGCCGGTGACATCGCGTCCATCGAACAGGACACGGCCGCGCGTCGGCGTATAGATGCCGCTCAGCATATTGAGCAGGGTCGTCTTGCCGGCGCCGTTGGGGCCGATGATCGCGTGGATGGCGCCGGCCTCCACCGCAAAGTGCAGGTCGTCGATGGCGGCGACGTTGCCGAAACTCTTGTGCAGACCGTCTACCGCGAGCAGCGGCGCCGGGCGGCCAGCGGCCGCGACCGGATCGTCCGGATGGACCGCGTCATTCACCGCCGGCGGCTCCGCAGCAGGGTCGCGAGGCTCGGCACCAGGCCGCGGCGCATGAAGATCATCGTCCCCATCAGAATGGCGCCAAATGCCAGCATCTCGTAATCGTGGAAGGCGACGAGCAACTGCGGCAACATGGTCAGGATGGCGGCGCCGACGACCGCCCCGAAGGTCGAGGCGAGTCCGCCGAGTACGACCATGGTCACCAGTTCGATGGAATGGCCGAAGGCCGCCTCGGTCGGCGTGATGAACCCTGCGTAGTGGGCATAGAGGCTGCCGGCTAGGCTGGCCAGCACGGCGGAGACGACGAACACCAAGACCTTGTAGCGGGTGACGTCGACGCCGGCCACCGCCGCCGCCACTTCGCTGCCGTGCACCGAGCGCAGCGCCCGTCCGACCGGAGAGTCGACGAGGTTGAGGGTGAGCCAGACGCTGACCACCAGCAAGCCGCCCACCAGCCAGTACCACTGCCGTTCGTCGACGAATTCGAAGCCCAGCACCGACAGCCCCGGGACGACCATGCCATCGGGGCCGCCCGTCAACCCCACCTCCTGGTTGACCGCGATGAAAATGATGATGCCGAGGCCGAGCGTGCCCATCGCCAGGTAATGCCCCTTCAGCTTCAAGATCGGCTTTGCCACCAGATAGGCAATCAGACCGACCGCGAGGGCGCCGACGGCGAGCGCCGCGAGCGGTGGCCAGTTCCAGGTCGCTGTCAGGATGCCCGAGGCATAGGCACCGAGGCCGAAGAAGCCGGCGTGGCCGAGGCTGATCTGGCCGGCATAACCGATCAGCAGATTGAGGCCGACGCAGACGATGGCGTTGATGCCGATCAGCACCGCGACGTCATACCAGAAGGCGTTGGGCAGGAACGCCGGCAGCACGACCACCACCGCGGCAATCGCCGCGAGACCACCGAGCCGCGGGGAGCGAAGATCGATCACACCCGATCGGCGGCGCTGGCGCCGAACAGCCCGCGCGGCATGGCGACGAGGACGACGAGAATGATGACGAAGGCGACGGCGTCCTTGTAGGCGGACGACACGTAGCCCGCCGTCATCGCCTCGGAGACGCCGACGATCAGGCCGCCGGCGATCGCTCCCATCGGGTTGCCGAGACCGCCGAGGATGGCGGCGCAGAAGCCCTTCAGCCCGAGCATCACGCCGACCTCGGGATAGGCCAGCGAGATCGGCGCGATGAGCACCCCGGCGATGCCGCCGAACAGCGCCGCCAGGCCGAAGCTGAGGCTCATGATGAAGCGCGTATCGATGCCGATCAGCCGCGCCACCAGCGGGTTGTGGGCGGTGGCGAGCATCCCCTTGCCGAGCAGGGTCCGCTCGAAGAACCAGCGCAGCAGGACGATGCCGATCAGCGTCGCACCGATCACCCAGAGGCTCTGCGGCAGCACCGTGGCGCCGCCAATGGCGATGGCGTCGGAGCCGGAAAACGCCGGCACGCTGCGGAAGTCCCGCCCCCAGATCAGTTCGGCGGCACCGCGCAGGAAGATCGAGGCACCAATGGTGATGATGATCAGCGTCACCACCGACGCGCCCCGCGCCGGCGCGATCGCCAACCGCTCCAGCGCCAACCCGACGAGGATGGTGACGACGAGGGCGAGGAGCACGGCGAGCGGCAGCGGCACGCCGGCGTCGAGCAGCGCGACGGTCGACATTCCGGCGATCATCAGGAACTCGCCCTGGGCGAAATTGATGACTTGGCTGGAGTTGTAGATGATCGAGAAGCCGACGCCGACCAAGGCATAGGTCGCGCCGACCGTCACGCCGGAGATCAGAAACTGCAGAAAATCGGCGGACACCCCGCGCCTCTCGCCCGATGTCCGCCCGAACCGCCTACCGCAGCAGCATCCAGCCGCCGTCCCGCACCTCGACCATGACGAACGAGTTCGGACCGAGTCCCAGGTGATCGTCCTCCGACATGGTGAAGATGCCGTCGACGCCGATGAAGCGCGCCGTCTTCTCGATCTCGTCACGCACCGCCGCCTTGTCGGTGGAGCCGGCGCGCTGCATCGCCTCGACGAGCAGGAACAGGCCGTCATAGGCGTGGCCGCCGAAGGTGGAGATCGAATCCTGCCAGCGTGCTTCGTAGGCCTCCTTATACGACGTGGCCACCGCCTTCTGCGGATGCTCGTCGGGCAACTGCTCGACGACCAGCAGCGCCGCCGCCGGCAGCCGGACACCCTCGGCCGCCCCACCGGCGGCGTCGATGAACTTCTGCGATCCCGAACCGTGGGTCTGGTAGTGCGGCATGTCCAACCCGAGCTGCTGGACATTCTTGGCGACGATGCTGGTCGGCGCGCCGAAGCCGCAATAGAGAAACGCCTGCACACCCTCGGCCGACTTGATGCGGGTGAGCTGCGGCGTCACGTCGGTGTCGCCCTTGCCGTGGGACTCGTCGGCAACGATGGTGATGCCGAACCCGGGCGCCAGCGCCACGACGTTCTCGTGACAGGACTTGTCGAAGCCGCCGCTACCGGACAGCACGCCGATCCGGGTCAAGCCCTGGTCCGTCATGTCCTGGAAGATCTTCTGGACGGCGAGCGTGTCGGTGTGCGGCGTCTTGAACACCCACGTCTTCACCGGATCGATGATCACGCCGGCGCCGGCGAGCGATATGAACGGCACGCCCGCCTTCTCCACCTCGGGAATCACGGCCATGGTCTCGCCGGTTGTGGTGCCGCCGACGATCGCATCGACTTCGTCCTGCAGGATCAGCCGCTTGACGGCGGTCAGCGCCTTTTTCGCATCGCTCGCGGTATCATAGACGATCAACTCGACCGGGCGGCCCAGCACACCACCGTCGGCATTGATCTTCTCCACATACATCTCAAGGGTCTTCTTCTCGGGATCCCCGAGGAACGACGCCCCGCCCGAGGCGGCGAGAAACGCGCCGATCCGCACCGGCTCCGCCGCCTGGGCGGCAACGGCGAGGCCGAAGATCGCGGCGAGCACGGGCACGAGCGCCAACCGGCCGAAGGCGCGGCGGCGAAGCAGTCGTTGGATCATCTTGGTATCCTCCCCTGAACAAACGACGGCGCGCGTGCGCGCCGGCGGCCATCGCGTGTTCGTCACATTGACAACAGGGGTACCCACAATGGATTCAGGGTCAAGCAAAAACGGCGACATTGGCCGCCCCCGGTGCTGCAGCGCCGACGCCACGCCCACGCCCGCCCCGGCACCCCCCCGGCGCCGCCCAGCGCCCTGATGCGTTTGGGGGCCGAGCCGCGATCCACCCTGCCCCACCGACGCGGCGCTTGTCCCGGCAAGCGACGTGGCAAGCGACACGGTAAGGGACATGGCGGCCGACAAACCCTTCGATCCTCAACCCTTCCGCGATAGACTGAAGGTTGGCGATCCGGAGGCCCGGGGCCTCGCCGGGGCGCCGTCAGGAGCAACGAAGCAGAGCAATGGGCGCATCGGACGATTCTCACGTCCTGCAAACCATCGGCCACGTTACCGCCGTGCGCGGGTCCGTCGTCGACGTGGAGGTCGCCGACGCAGCCGACTTGCCGGCCATCGACACGGCCCTGGTCGTCGCCTGGGATGGGCCGCACCGGCTGATCCTCGAGGTGCAGCAGCATCTCGACCCCAAGACCGCGCGTACGGTGGCGATGCAGGATACGGCCGGCCTCGGCCGTGGCGCCGTCGTCCGCTCGACCGGTGGCCCGATCACCGTGCCCGTGGGCAAGGCAGTGCTTGGCCGCCTGCTCAACGTGGTGGGCGAACCGATCGACAACCTCGGCCCCCTCCCCGCCGACGTGCCGCGGCGATCGGTCCACGCGCCGAGCCCGCGGCTGAGCCAAAGCGGCCATGCGGGCGAACAGCTGATCACCGGCATCAAGGTCATCGACCTCCTGGCGCCGTTGGTGCGTGGCGGCAAGGCGGGGATGTTCGGCGGCGCCGGCGTCGGCAAAACGGTGCTCATCATGGAACTCATCCGCACCACCGTCGAGCGCTACGCCGGCATCTCGGTGTTCGCCGGCATCGGCGAACGCTCGCGCGAAGGGCACGAACTGTTGCTCGAACTGCGGCAGTCGGGGGTTCTTTCCCGCACCACCATGATGTTCGGGCAGATGAACGAGCCGCCGGGCGCGCGCTGGCGCGTCGGCATGAGCGCCCTTGCCGTCGCCGAGTACGTCCGCGACGTCATGCAGGAGGACGTGCTGCTGCTCATCGACAACGTATTCCGCTTCGTCCAGGCCGGCGGCGAGGTCTCCGGCCTGCTCGGCCGGCTGCCGTCGCGGGTCGGCTATCAGCCGACATTGGCGTCGGAGATCGCCCAACTCGAAGAACGCATCACCTCAGTGGGCGACCGGGCGATCACCGCGATCCAGGCGGTCTACGTGCCGGCCGACGACTTCACCGATCCGGCCGTCGCGGAAACCTTCTCCCACCTCGACTCGACCATCGTGCTGTCGCGGGAGATGGCCAGCGAAGGCCTTTACCCGGCGGTCGACCCGCTGACCTCAACCTCGGTGCTGCTCGATCCGCGGACGGTCGGCGCCGAGCACTACGATGTGGCCCAGGACGTCAAGCGCACGATCGCCCAGTATCGCGATCTGCAGGAGGTGATCTCGCTGCTCGGCATGGCCGAACTTGGCGCCGCCGACCGCACAACCGTTCGCCGGGCGCGGCGGCTGCTGCGCTTCCTGACGCAGCCGTTCATGGTGACCGAGGATTTCACCGGCGCGCCGGGAGTCACCGTCGACCTGGCCGAAGTCATTGCCGGATGCCGCGCCATCCTCGATGGCGAAGGCGAGGACTGGCGGGAGAGCGACTTCTACATGACCGGCACGCTGCAACAGGTTCGCGACCGCCACCAGCGTGGTCGCGAGGTGACGACATGAAGCTGCTGGTGACCACGCCGACCGACGTCGTTCTCGACCGTGACGACGTCGTCCACGTGCGCGCAGAGGACGAGACGGGCAGCTTCGGCATCCTCGCAGGCCACGCCGATTTCCTCACCGCGCTGGAGATCGGTATCGTCGCTTGGCGCGATGCCGATCGGCACGAGGGCTATGTCGCCGTCCGCGGCGGCGTGCTGCGAGTCGCCGACGGTCACCGCGTGGCCATCGCGACGCGAGAAGCCATCTGCGGCGACGATCTTACGGCCCTCGAGCAAACCATGGTCGCGCGCTTCCGCGAGGAGCAGGACCGCGACGCGCTGGCGCGCACCGCGGCGGCGCGGCTGCAACTCGCCACCATCCGTCGCCTGCGCGAATTCCTCCACCCCGAAATGCGCGGGGCCCACCGCGCCGCCACGTCCGTCGTCGCCGGCAACCGCCGCGCCGCGGGACCCCGTCGATGAAGGGACCGCCGCCCAACCACGAATCGCTGCGCCGCGGCGTCGCGGTCCGACGCGAACGCAAGCATCGCTGGGACCGGGAGGGCGAGCGGCCGCTAATCCGGAATCTGGCGCTGGCCGGCTCCATCGGCTGGATGATCGTCACCCCGACCTTGGCCGGCATGTTCCTCGGCCGCTGGCTCGACCGCAGCCTAGAGACCGGCATCACCATGACGGCGGCGCTGCTGTTCTTGGGGGTGGCCGCCGGCTGCGCTATGGCTTGGCAGCGGATCAAGGGCGAATGAGCCCGGCGCGCGCGACCGGGAGCGACGTGGCGCCATGAGCGAATCCTCGCCGTTCGCCGCCAGCGTCGTCGTTCACGTCGGGCCGGTCCCGATCAGCGAACCGGTGGTCACCACCTGGGGAATCATGGCCGTTGCGGTCGCCGTCTGTTGGCTGGGTTTGCGCCGGCCCCGCATCGTCGCCGGCCCCGTTCAAGCGGTTCTCGAACTGGTGGTGACGGGCATCGCCGAGCAGATCCAGGCGACCATCCGGCGCGATCCGGAGCCATTCGTGCCGTTCGTCGCCACACTCTTTCTCTTCCTCGTGTTCGCCAATCTCTCGGTGATCATCCCGGGTGTGCGGCCGCCGACAGCGACGTTCGAGACGCCCGCCGTCCTTGCCCTGCTCGCCTTCGCCGCCGCCCACGTGTTCGGCATTCGCGAACGCGGCCTGCGCCGGCATCTGCTGCGCTACCTCAAGCCCAACCCCTTGCTGCTGCCGCTCAACGTGCTCTCGGAACTGACGCGCACGGTCTCGCTTGCAGTCCGGCTGTTCGGCAACATTATGAGCCACGAATTCGCCATCGGCCTGCTGCTGGCGATCGCCGGACTGCTGGTGCCGGTGCCGATCATGGCCCTCGGCATTCTCATCGGTCTGGTACAGGCGTACATCTTCACCGTCCTGACGACCGTGTTCGTGGGAGCCGCCGTCGAGTCGTTCGAAGCCCATTGAGGAGGAGACACATGGACGTTGCCACCTTGAGCATTCTGGGAGCGACCATCGCCGTCTGTGTCGGCTCGGTCTTCCCGGCGCTGGCCGAAGGTCGAGCGGTCGCCGCCGCCATGGAAGCCATCGCCCGGCAACCGGAAGCGGCCGGCGCCCTCTCCCGGACGCTGTTCGTCGGTCTCGCCATGATCGAGACCATGGCGATCTACTGCCTCGTCATCGCCCTGCTGCTGCTGTTCGCCAATCCGTTCGCCGCCTAGACATGCCGATCGACGGGTGGACGCTCGCCTTCCAGGCGATCAATTTCCTGGTCCTGGTCTGGCTGTTGCAGCACTTCCTCTATCGCCCGGTGCGCCGCATCATCGAGGCGCGACGGGCCGAGGCGGGGCGCGCCCTCGCCGAGGCGGAGGCGGCGGAGCGCCGGGCCGAGGGGGCGGCCGGCGACTATCAGCGGCGTGCGGCAGCGCTCATCGCCGAGCGTGAGCAGATGCTCACCGACGCCCGCGCCAGGATCGAGGAGGAACGCTCCTCCATGCTCGCCGAAGCGCGGGCGGAGGCCGCGGCGCTGCACGCGCGCGAGCGGCGCACGCTCGACACCGAACGGGAGGCTCTCGCCGGCGACATCCGTGCGCAAGCCGCCGATCTGGCGATCGCGTTGGCACGAAAGCTGTTGGCGGACGTGGCGCCGGCAACCGTCGCCGAGACCTTCGTCGGGCGGGCGGCGGACCATCTGGCGGCGATGCCCGCGGACGAACGGACGGCGGTGCTGGCGGAGCCCTCGGGCGCGCGCCGCGTTCGCGTCGAAACCGCGCCGATGCTCGATGCGGCCGCGCAAGCGCGCTGCCGAACGCGCCTGGCGGCGATCCTGGACGGCGACGACATGATCGAGTTTACCGAAGCACCCGAGCTCATCGCCGGGGCACGGCTGTGCCTGCCGGCGGCGACGCTCGAAGTCAGCTGGGCCGCCACCCTGGACGCCACGAAGCGGGACTTGGCCGTCCATGAAGCCGCTGAGTGACGATCTGGCGGCCTGGGTGGACGCCGCGCACCGCCGCGTCGCCGCGGCCGCGCCGCACCCCTGGCTCGAGGAGGTCGGCACCGTCCAGCACATCGGCGACGGCGTCGCGACGCTGTCCGGTCTGTACGGCGCGCGGGCGGATGAACTGCTCCGTTGCGATGGCGACGCAGCAGCCATGGTCATCACCCTCGACCCGGATTCGGTCGGCGTCGTCATGCTGTCCCCGTGGGATGGAATCTCGGCCGGCAGTAAGGTCCGACGCACCCGCGAGGTGCTGCGGGTTCCCGTCGGCGACGCCCTGCTCGGACGCGTCGTCGATGCCCTCGGCCGCCCCCTGGATGACCGGGCTGCCCCCGCCGCCGAGGCGTTTTTACCGATCGAGCGGCCGGCCCCCGCCATCATCGATCGCGACCTCGTCTCGGTGCCGCTGCAGACCGGGATCACGGTGATCGACGCCATGGTGCCGCTGGGCCGCGGCCAGCGCGAGTTGATCATCGGCGACCGGCAGACCGGCAAGACGTCGATCGCCGTCGACACGATGATCAACCAGAAAGCCACGGACGTGGTCTGCGTCTACGTCGCAGTCGGCCAGAAATCGTCGTCGGTGAACCGGGTGATCGATGCCGTGCGGGCATACGGCGCACCCGAGCGGTGCGTCTTCGTCGTCGGCCACGCCGAAAGCGCCCCCGGGCTACGCTGGATCGCACCCTACGCCGGCTGCAGCGTAGCCGAACACTTTCGCGATCGCGGCCAGGATGCCCTGTTGATCATCGATGACCTGACCAAGCATGCCGCCGTCTACCGCGAACTGTCGCTGCTGCTGCGCCGGCCGCCGGGCCGAGAAGCCTATCCCGGGGACATCTTCTACGTTCACGCGCGGCTGCTGGAGCGTGCCGCCCGGCTGGCGCCACGGCTGGGCGGCGGCTCGCTGACGGCGCTGCCCATCGCCGAGACCCAGGCCGGCAACATCAGCGCCTACATCCCGACCAACCTGATCTCGATCACCGACGGGCAGATCATGCTGAACAGCAAGCTGTTCCACGAAGGCCAACGCCCGGCCGTCGACGTCGGCAGGAGCGTTTCCCGGGTTGGCGGCCGCACCCAGGCGCCGGCGATCAAGCGCCTGGCCGCCAGCCTCCGCCTCAACTACGCCCAGTTCCTGGAACTGGAGATGTTCACCCGCTTCGGCGCGATGATGGACGAGCCGACGCGCCAGGCGGTCGAGCACGGCCGGCGCATCCGCACGATCCTGCGTCAGCCGGAATATGCGCCGTTGCCGCGCTGGCAGCAGGTCGCCTTGTTGCTCGCGCTCGACGACAAGGTCCTCGACGCGCTCGATCCGCATCAGCTCGCGCGGTTGCGTGATCGGCTGCCGGCGTGGCTGCGGGACCGCTGCGCCGACACGATCGCCGGCATCGAGCGGCGCGGCGAGCTCACGGACGCGGGGCGGGCCAGTCTCGCCGGCGCCATCGCCGCACTCGTCGACGATCTCGGGGCGGCATAAACGATGGAACAGCGCGCCCGCCTGAAGGCCCGCATCGACAGCATCACCGCCCTGCAAGACGTGGTGCGCGCGATGAAGTCGGTGTCGGCCGTGCACATGCAGCAGGCCGAGCATGCGGTGACCGCGGTGCGGCACTACGCGGACATCATCGGCACCGCCTTCACCGATGCGCTCGCCCTGCTGGACGCGGCCCCACCGGCCGAGGCCGCGGTGCCCGACGGCCGCCGGGTCATCCTGGTGTTCTGCAGCGAGCACGGCTTCGTCGGTGCCATGAACGATGCGCTGCTCGACGCCGCCGTCGCTGCGCTCGGCGCCCAGGACGCGCTGGTGCTGGTCGGCGCCCGGGGGGCGAGCTTGGCAGCAGAGCGCGGCCTCGGGGCTGCTTGGCAAGGACCGATGCCGACCCACGTGGCGGGGGCCGCGGCCCATGCGCGCGAGATCGTCGCGGCACTGCTGACGAAGGTCCAGCCGCCCGGCATCGACGAACTCCATGTCCTGCACGCGCGGGCGAGAGCGCTCGGCCGCTGGACCATCGACCGCGACCGCCTGCTGCCGCCCGACCTGGATCGCTTTTCCCGGCCAGCACCGGGCAGCCCGCCCCTGGTCAACCTGCCCGGACCGGCGCTGCTCGATCGCCTCGGCGAGGAGCAGTTGCTCGCCGCCGTCACCCTGGCGACCATGGAGGCGCTGTTGAGTGAGAGCGCGGCGCGCTTCGCCGCGATGTCGGCGGCCCACGACAACATCGAGCGGAAGCTCGCCGACCTTCGCCTCCGGGAAAGCCAGCTCCGCCAGGAGGAGATCACCATCGAACTGCTCGACGTGGTGACCGGCGGCCAAGCGGTTCTCGGCGGCTGACCGGCCTCGGGCGGCGGCACAGCCGTGCCACGTCGGCCCCGCTGCGGTGCCGGTCGGCTCAGCGGAAATGCAGGTTGGTGGGGTCCTGCAACGCCAGATAGAGCAAGCTCGCCAACCCGGCGCCGATGAGCGGCCCGACCACCGGAATCCAGGCGTAGCTCCAGTCGCTGTCGCGCTTGCCGCCGGCGATCGGCAGCAGCGCGTGCATGATGCGCGGCCTGAGGTCCCGCGCCGTGTTGATGGCGTAGCCGGTGGTGCCGCCGAGGGAGAGTCCGATCGCCAGCACCAGCAGTCCGACGGGCAGCGCATCCAGGGCGCCCAGGCTGAATACCGAGACGGCGAGAAAGAGGACGGCAAACACCAACAGGAAGGTCTCGACCACCTCACAGAACAGATTGGAGATGGGATTGCGAATGGCCGGCGCCGTGCAGAAGGTCGCCAGCTTGAGATCGGCATCCTCCGTCTTCGCATAGTGCGGGCGGTAGTATAGCCAGACCAGAAAGGAGCCGACGAACGCCCCGATGAACTGGGCGGCAATGTAGCCGGGAACACGCGTCCATTCGAACTTGTCGGCGATGGCAAGGCCGATGGTGACCGCCGGATTGATGTGGGCGCCGCTGAAGGCGGCCACGGTGAACACCGCGACGAACACCGCCATCCCCCATCTTCAGGTGATTACGATCCAACCGCTGCCTTCGCCTTTGGTTCCGGTGAGGACGACGTTGGCGACCACGCCGTTCCCCAAGAGAATCAAGATCGCCGTGCCGATCACTTCACCCAAGAATGGTGTCATGGCCTTTCCTCCCAAGACACGACCTGCCGCCTCCGGTCTTCGTGATTGCCGGGTCGGCGCAAGATTCTAAAAGCGACCCCACTTGCTTAAATCGGGTGTCAACATCCATCCGAGGACGGCAGGGCCGGACGTGTTGCGGGCCGGTGCCGTGTCCAACGTGATATCGCCATCACCCCACCGACGCCGATTGCTGATCCTCGACGGACGCCGCGGCGTCGCCCGGCTCCTGGAAGTACTCATCGATCTTGGCCTGCGCCGCGTCGCCGAACAGGATCTGACAGGCTTCGAGCAGGCCGGGCGACTGCCGGATCTGCTCCCGCCGGACGACGAGCGCGATCTTCGATCGGCGGCGCAGGAAGTCCTCGAGCTTGACGATCATTTCGCGCCGGGCCTTGTGATGCACCTCGCAGCGCGTGTACTCGGTGCCCTTGATCAGCACCTCGGCCTGCGTCGGATCGGCGCGGACGTATTCGAGGAGATCGAAGGCCTCCATGCCGTAGCGCCGCCAATAGCGCGACGTCAGCTTCTCGGACGACGCCGGATCGGTTAGCTCGTCCAGGTGAATCAGTTTCGCCCGATGCTCGAACTCCCGGCGCAGTTCGGCGGGCGGCTCGCCATACCATTTTTGCTTGGGATACGGCAGCGTGACGCCCATCTGCGCGACGTAATCGCCGATCTCGTCGCCGACATTGACGCAGTCCGTATGCTTGCCACCGAAAATGCTGAGGTGCTTCGCCGCGACGTCGATGTCGACGGCATGCTTGCGTGACAACTGCAGGAAATCGCGGCCGCCGTCGGCCTTGCCCTTGATGGCGAGGGGCCGCACGCCGCAGCGCTCGGCGATGATGTCGTCCTTGGTCAGCGGCGCCGGCAATTTCAGATACCGATTGATGTTGTCCAACACGAAGGCGCGGTCATCGTCGGTGACGTGCGTGTAGGGCGAGTCCGCCGGCGTGTCGGTGGTGCCGATGCAGGTGCGCGCGCCTATGGGGATGACGAAGAACAGCCGCCCGTCGGTTGCGAAGAACGCGAGGACGCGCTGGTTCGGCGTCAGACGCTCGACGATCAGGTGGATGCCCTTGGAGAACACGTGGTGGTGTTCGGTCGTCTGCCCGGTCAGGGCGTTGTGCTCGTCGGCGAACGGGCCGGCCGCGTTGATCAGCACCTGCGAGCGAATCTCGAACGACTGGCCGTCGGTCACGTCCCGGGCGCGCGTGACCCAAAGGCCCTCGGCGGTCCGCGCGCCGCCAAGGGACTCCAAATAGTTGGCCGCGGCGCAGCCGTTGTTTATCGCCGAACGGATGAAGCCGAAGACAAACCGGGAGTCGTTGTCGTGCACGTAGGCATCGGAATATTCGAAGCTGCCGGCGCCCTTGTCGACGTCGATGACCGGCTCTTCCCGCCGCACCTGCGCCTGCGAGAGCAGCCGGGGCATGCGGGTGAAGCCGTTGCCGAACAGCCAGTACAGCCAGGTGCCGGCGTAGAGCTTCAAACGGTTGTGGCGGAACCGCTTGGGGATGGTGGTCAGGAAGCGGATCTCCTGAACGATCGACGGAAAGCTGCGGATCAGATGGTTGCGCGACAGGCACAGCTTTCGCACCAGGACAAAATCAAACGTTTCCAGATACTTGATGCCGCCCCACGCGAGATTGGATGACTCCTGGCTGGTGAAGCACGCGAAATCGCCGCGATCGATCAGCGCCACCTTCGCGCCCTTGCCGGACAGCGCCGCCGCCGACACGGCGCCGTTGATGCCGCCGCCAACCACCAGAACATCGAAGGTTTCCTGCCGCAACCGCTCGATCGTGTTCTGCCTCAACTGCATGATCGATGCCTCCCAGTGCGTCCGGGCGAGCGGCCCGGGCGATCAATCGTCATCGACGGCCCAGCCCTTCGCCCGCTCCACCGCCTGCAGCCAGCGGCCGTGCAGCCGCGTGCGCGTCGCGTCATCCATCGAGGGCGCATAGCGGCGCGACAGTTGCCATTTCTTCGCCAGTTCATCTCGGCTCGACCAGAACCCGGTGGCCAGCCCGGCCAGGTAGGCGGCGCCGAGGGCGGTGGTTTCCGCCACCTTGGGTACCTCCACGGGAACTCCAAGGATGTCGGACTGAAACTGCATGAGGAAACTGTTGATCGACGCGCCGCCGTCGCACCGGAGCTCCTTCAACGCGATCCCCGAGTCGCGCTCCATCGCTTCCACCACGTCGCGCGTCTGGTAGCACATGCTCTCGAGCACGGCGCGCGCCAGATGCGCCCGGGTGGTCCCGCGGGTCGCCCCGAGCAGGGTGCCGCGGGCATAGGGATCCCAGTGCGGCGCGCCAAGCCCGACCAGCGCCGGGACGAAATAGACGCCTTCGTTGCTCTTGAGCGATCGGGCCAGAGGTTCGGTTTCCGCGGCGCTCTTGATGATCTGCAGCCCGTCGCGCAGCCACTGGACACCGGCGCCGGTGATGAAGATCGCGCCTTCCAGGGCGTATTCAACGGGGTCGTCACCAATCCTCCAGGCGATCGTCGTCAGCAGCTTTTCCCGGCTCTGCACCGGCTCGGTGCCGGTGTTCATCAACAGGAACGAGCCGGTTCCATAGGTGTTCTTGGCGAGACCGGCCGCGTAGCAGGCCTGGCCGAACAGCGCCGCCTGCTGGTCTCCGGCGATGCCGGCGACCGGGATGTCGCGGGTGCCGAAAAAGCGGCCGGCATCGGTGTGGCCGTAAACGCACGATGACGGCTTGACCTCGGGCAGGATGGCGCGCGGGATGTCCATGATCTCCAGCAGCTCGTCATCCCAATCCAGCGAGTTGATGTTGTAGAGCAGCGTCCGCGAGGCGTTGGAGTAGTCGGTGAGGTGGGCGCGATCGCTGGTCAGATTCCAGACCAGCCAGGAATCGATGGTGCCGAAGGCGATCTCGCCCCGCTTCGCCCGCTCCCGCAGGCCGGGAACGGAGTCGAGGATCCATTTCACCTTGGTGCCGGAGAAGTAGGCGTCGATCACCAGGCCGGTCTTCGCACGGATCGTCTCTTCCAGCCCGCGCGCCTTCAGCTCGTCGCAATAGGGCGCGGTCCGCCGGTCCTGCCAGACGATCGCATGGTGCGCCGGCTTGCCGGTTTTCCGGTCCCACAGCACCGTGGTTTCGCGCTGGTTGGTGATGCCGATGGCATTCACCGCGGTGGCGCTGATGCCCGACGTCCTCAGCGCCTCGCCGATCATCGCCACCGAGACGCGCCAGATCTCGACGGCGTCGTGCTCGACCCAGCCGGGTCGCGGGAAGTGCTGGGTGAATTCCGAATAGGCGCGCGCACGCACGCTGCCTTCGTGATCGAAGATCAGGACGGTGCTGCCCGTCGTCCCCTGATCGATGGACAGGATGAATTCTTCGGCCATGTCGTTACCTCCCAGGACCAGCCGTTTCTTGGTGCAACGGCGTGGAGTTCTCGGCCTGCCCGTCGCCGGATCCCCGCCGGGCTCATCCGAGCTCATCCGGGATCCCTCGACGAGGACCGTCCGGGACGGTTGCCGACGCGGCCTGGAGGCTCTTGGGCGCGCGTCCCGGGACGACCGCCACATGGCCCGTCGGCTGGCGAGGGTCTTTCCTCGGACCGACGGACCTGTTACTTTATGAGAAAATTTACACGCGACAGCACTGCCTTGCAATCATATTCGAACATTGCGTCGTCAGTTTGGACCTGATGTTCGGATACGAAAGGTCGGCAGAATCTGGGAGGCCGCCATGACCCGACCCAGCAGCATCGTCCATTGGCACCAACAGCTTGATCGCAGGGCGGTCTTGACCCGCGGGGGTGCTCTTGCCCTGGGCGCGGCGGCGCTGCCCTACTGCGCGCATGCGCAGAGCGATCAGGCGCGGATGTCCGCGGCCGAGCGCTGGGCGAAGGTGGGATTCTAGCCATCGACCCGCACCCTGGACGAACAGATGGCCGAGTTGGAGTTCTTCATGCGCGCCGCCGCTCCGTTCCGCGGCGAGCAGATCTACGTGGTGTCTGAGACGATCGCCACCCACGAGTACGCGGGCGCTGGCGCGGGCCTTCCGCGAGATCACCGATGTCAGCGTCATTCACGAACTGGTCCGGGAGAACGACCTGGTCGAGCGGCTGCAGACGCAGATGCGCTCTGGACGTAACCTTTATGACGCCTACATCACCGATTCCGATCACATGGGCACCCACTATCGCAGCGACAGCGTCGTGCCCATCAGCGACTGGATCGGGACTGAGGGCGCGGCCGTCACCTTGCCGAGCCTCGATCTTGACGATTTCATCGGCCTCGGCTTCGTCACCGCGCCGGACGGCCACGTCTATCAATTGCCGGCGCAGCAGTTCGCCAATCTCTACTGGTTTCGCTACGACTGGTTTCGGCGGGCCGACCTGCGTGAGCGGTTTCGCAACCGCCACGGCTACGCGCTCGGCGTCCCGCTCAACTGGAAAGCCTACGAAGACATCGCCGACGTTTTCACCAATGACGTTCGCGAAATCGACGGCGTCGGCGTCTACGGTCACATGGATTATGGCAAGCGCGATCCGTCGCTGGGTTGGCGGTTCACCGACGCCTGGCTCAGCATGGCCGGGGTCGGCGATCCCGGCCTGCCCAACGGCGTCCCCGTCGATGAATGGGGCATCCGCGTCGAGGATTGCCATCCGGTCGGCTCCAGCATTGCCCGCGGCGGCGGCACCAACAGTCCGGCGGCCGTCTACGCGCTCCGCAAATATCTCGAATGGCTCGACAGGTTTGCCCCACCGGACGCCCGATCCATGACCTTTTCGGACGCCGGACCGGTGCCGGCCCGGGGTCACATCGCGCAACAGATCTTCTGGTACACGGCCTTTACCGCCGACCTGCTGCGGCCCGGCTCGGCCGTGGTCGACCCGGACGGCATGCCGAAGTGGGGCATGGCCCCCTCGCCGCGCGGCGCCTACTGGCAGCCGGGGATGAAGCACGGCTATCAGGATTGCGGCGCTTGGACGCTGTTGTCGAGCACGCCGCTGCGCCGCCGCCAGGCGGCGTGGTTGTATGCGCAGTTCACGACATGCAAAACGGTGTCCCTGAAGAAAACGCTGGTGGGCCTGACGCCGATCGGTCGCAGCGATCTCACCTCGGCGGCGATGACGGACGCCGCTCCGAAACTCGGTGGTCTCGTCGAATTCTACCGCAGTCCGGCCCATGCCGCCTGGACGCCGACGGGGCTCAACGTGCCGCACTATCCGGCCCTCGCCCAGTTGTGGTGGTCGCGCATCGCCGCGGCCGTCCACGGCGGCGCCGACCCGCAGGCGGTGATGGACAACCTCGCCGCGGCGCAGGACGACGTGATGGCGCGGATCACCCGCGCCGGCGTGCTGCGACGCTGCGAGCCGCGGCTGGCCGAGCCCTCAGATCCTGAGGATTGGCTTGCCCGCCCCGGCGCCCCGAAGCCGGCGCTCGCCGACGAGGACGGGCAAGGCGCCACGGCCGACTGCGACGATCTCATGCGCAGGTGGCAGGAGGCCGGCCCGGCATAGCCCGCCGCGGCCCCCGGCGGCCGCGGCGCGTTACAACCCGGCGGCCGTGCCGCGTTACACAGCGTCCGCCTCGACGATATGCAGGTGCACGCCCAGCTGCTCGACGATGCGAACGATCGGCTCGGGCGGCACCCGGTCGGTGTAGAGGTCATGGACGCACGACAGATCTCCGACGCGGACCATGGCGCTCCGCGCGAATTTGGTGTGATCGACCGCAAGCACCACCCGCCGCGAGTTCTGGATGATGCACTGTGCCGCCCGGACCTCGCGATAGTCGTAATCCAGCAGCGTTCCGTCCCTGTCGATGCTGGACACGGTGATGATGCCGAAATCGACCTTGAATTGGCCGATGAAGTCCTCCGCCGCCTCGCCGACGATGCCGAAGTCGCTGGGCCGGATCAGCCCGCCGGTGATCAGCACCTCGCGGGAGGGGGTGCCGCTGAGGATGGCCGCCGCGTTGAAGTTGTTGGTGATGACGCGCAGCCCGCGATGGTCGCGCAGGGCCTTCGCCACCTCCTCGCTGGTGGTGCCGATGTCGATGAACACCGAGGCGTTATCCGGGATGTCGGCGGCGATGAGGTGCGCGATCCGCGCCTTTTCCTCGAAGCTCATCACCTGGCGCGATGCATAGGCGATGTTTTCAACGCTCGACATCAGGCCGGCGCCGCCGTGAAACCGTTGCAGCAGCGCGCGGTCGCACAGGTCGTTGATGTCGCGCCGGATCGTCTGTGCCGACACGCCGAAATGTTTGGCCAAGGCCTCGATGGACACGAAACCTTGTCGCGGTACCAGTTCGAGAATTCGCCGCTGTCGCGGGTTCAGGGCGAAGTCGTTGCGCCGCACCGCCTCATCGTCGGCGCGTTCGAAAGGCTGTTCCCGATCCTTCGCCGCCATGCCTCGCCGCCATGCCTTGCCGCCACCTGGGTCAAGGGCCAGTTG
>CAZVRW010000004.1:0-14444 GCA_964630265.1 uncultured Rhodospirillaceae bacterium | reverse complement strand
TCGCCGCCATGCCTCGCCGCCATGCCTTGCCGCCACCTGGGTCAAGGGCCAGTTGCCCGAACCGCTCGGGCGTCCCCGCCTGCGCAAGACCACATCCGAACCATAGCATGAGCGAAATCTTCCGGCAAACCGCGTTCATCTGTTCGGATGAGATCAATTCCGGAGCGGATCGCCTGATGACGGCGCCGCCGTCCTTCGCCGGCTTAACCTCCTGGCAACCGGTTGCGGTCGAAACTGAGTGAACCTCCAGTGCGGGAGCGGAGCGCGACCACGTCCATGCTCACAGCATCACCCGGCGGCGACGCCGTGGCGACCGGCGGCCCAGGCACCGAGTCCACCGGTCACCCGACCGGCATCCCGACAAACGACCCGACAGCCGAGGCGGGCGCCGACGCGGACGCCACGGCTTCGGCGCCGCCGCCTACGGCCGACGCGCCGCCGCCGCGTCGGCAGCGCTTCGCCCTGCTCCGCCGCCGTCCCGGCCTCGCGGCGCTCGGCGTGACGACGCTGCTCGCCGTCTCGATCGGTGGCATGGCGCTGTTGACGGATCCGGCGGCGCGCCCCGCGATAAACGTCGCGGCGCCGGCAGAACCCGCGCTCTACGAGTTGCCGTCGCTGCTGACGGACTTGCGTCCGGGTCGGCGCCAGCACTTCATTTCGACGACCATGGTCGTCGAAATCGACGCGGATGCGGCCGAGATCCTGGCCGAGCGCGAGACCAAGGTCATCGATGCCTTGCGCTCGCTGCTGCGCGACTACGACCGCACCGACCTCGCCGGCGAACACGGCGCCAGCCGCTTCCGCGCCGACGCGGTGGTCGTCATCAACCGCGTGCTGGCCCCCGCGCGGGCGCACACCGTGCTGTTCAAGGAATTGCTGGTGGACTGACCGCCCCGACCGGCTCCGCCCGAAGCGACGGAGCCAAGGTCGGCGACGTGGACTACTTACGCAGCGAGCGGTCGAACATCCGTCCCGAGCGTTCGGTTGCCGCCCGCGCCTCGGCAGCGGCGCGCTCCGCCGCCTGCGCCGCGCGTTCTGCCGCCTGCTGCGCCCGTGTCGCGGCCTCGCGGGTCGCGCGCAGATCGTTCTGCATCGCCCCCATGTCGCTCCTGAGGGCGTTGACCTCGCTCCGCACTTGGTCGACGTCGCTCTGCGAAGCGCAGGCGCTCATCACCAGCGGCACCGCCAGGACGGCCAAGGACGCAATAACGCGACGAGCCATGATAGTCTTCTCCTTTGTCATTCGGAATTTATGAGTGGTGCGGCACCCGCGGTCCCACCCGATCCTGCCCGCGACCGAAGGCCCCGACATGTCCCTTCGCCGCCGCGGGCGAGCCTAATCCGGCGCCATCGTTCGCGCAAGGATCGCCGTGCACGGTCACGGACGGATTTCGACCGGCGTGCCCTCGGTGACGGCCTCCCAGAGTTCGTCCATGGCATCATTGCTGACGGCGATGCAGCCCTCGGTCCAATCGGCGCGAACGCCGTAGTCCCCCGTCCGCGTCACGTTGGGGCTGCCGTGAATCATGATCATTCCGCCGGGGTCGACGCCGAGGTACGCCGCATATTGGCGATCGGCGGGGCTGGGATAGGAGATGCGCAGCGACCGGTAGAAGCGGCTGTTCGGATTGCGCCAGTCGATATAGTACTCACCCTCTGGCGTCCGCCCGTCCCCTTGCATCTGCTTCGGCCCCACCGGATCGCGCCCGAGCGCCACCGGATAGGTGCGGACGACATAGCCGTCCTGCATCACGTACAGCCGCCGCTCGCCCTTGTCGACGACGAGCCGATCGGCGCGCAGGCCGCTCGCGTGATAGACGGTTACCATTTCGGGTTCGAGAGCCAACGCCACCGTCGGCAGCATGGCCAGAATCAGGCCGATCACCTTGACTTGCGTCACGCCGTCTCCTCCCGATCAGGCTGGTGAAACGAAGGCAAGCGTCAACGCGACACTACACAGGATTGCGGTGAGGGCAAGCGCACCACCGTTGGCGCCGCACCCGGTGTCACTTTCGGGGACGCCGCCGGCCAGCATCGGACCGGCGTCGGAGGGCGCCTCAACGCGGAATGTCAGCTTTAAGGCCGTCGAGATACCGGACAGCCCCGGCGAGGGACGACAATCGCGGATAGTCGTGTTCCGCGATGTGGACACCGAGTCGCTGCTCCAGCGACAGGACGAAATTCAAAAAATCGACCGAATCGATATCGAACTGGTCATGAAAGGAGCGCGTTTCATCGACCGCCCCAAGGTCCGCCTCGGGCGCCACCTCTGCGAAAACGTCGAGGACAATCTGGCGAAGATCCGGATCCGACATGGCCACCAGTGTGTCGCGCGGGCGCGGCGAGTCAAGGGGATTGTGCGCTGCACAATTTCAATCGCCTTCGTCACCCCCCTCCAAGGTCGACAGGTCGCCGTCAGGTAGCCCGAGGGCGCGCGATTTCAGCAATCGCCTGAGGATCTTGCCGCTCTTCGTCTTCGGCAGGTCGGCGGCGAAGGTGATGGCGCGAGGCGCCACCGCCGCCCCCAGACGGCGGCGGGCGTGCGCCAGCAACGCCCGCCTGAGCGCGTCATCGGCCGCGATCCCGGCCTTCGCCGTGACATATGCCGTCACCGTCTCGCCGATCAGGGCATCGGGCAGGCCGATGACCGCCGCCTCGGCGACCGCCGGATGGCTGAGCAGCGCCGCTTCCACCTCGAACGGGCCGACCAAGTGCCCGGCCGTCTTGATCACGTCGTCGCGGCGACCGACGAACCAGAAGGCGCCGTCGGCGTCGCGGCGAACCAGGTCCCCCGACAGGTAGTAGCCGTCGGCGAAGCAGCGGCGGTAGCGCGCGTCGTCGCCCAGGTAGGCGCGGAACATCGACGGCCAGCCGACGCGCAGCGCCAGTTCGCCCGGGGTATCCGGATCGCTGACGTGGTCGAGGCCGCCGCCCTCCCGCCGCCGGCAAACGGCGGCCTCCATGCCGGAGATCGGCCGGCCCATGGCCCCCGGGATCGGCGGCTCTTCCGGTGCATTGGCGATCATGATGGCGCCGGTCTCCGTCTGCCACCAAGTGTCGTGGATCGGCCGGCCGACGGTCTCTCGGCCCCAGCCAACGGCGCCGGCATCCAGCGGTTCGCCGACGCTGGCGGCGTGGCGCAATGCGGTCAGCGCCGCCGGCGGCGTCAGGCCGGTCTTCTGCAGCATGCGGATCGCCGTCGGCGCCGTGTACCAGACGGCGACTCGATGATCGTACAGGATCGACCACCACAGTCCGGCCTCGAACGGCGCATCGACGACGATGGCGGTGGCGCCGGAGACCAAGGGCGCGATAAACCCATAAGAGATGCCGGTAACCCAGCCGGGATCGGCGGTGCACCAGTAGCGGTCGCCCGGCCGCAGATCCAGGGCGCGCTGCGCCGTCGCCAGGTGCGCCACGACGGCCTCGTGCACATGCAAGGCCCCTTTCGGCGATCCGGTGGTGCCGCTGGTGAAGTGCAGCAGCGCCGGCTCCTCGGGATCGGTCGGCGGAACGGTGAACCGCTTTGGCGCCGCGGCGAGCAGGGTCGACCACTGCGCCGTGTCGTCATTGGCCGCGTCGACGGTGATCCCATGCGCCAAGTCCGGCAGGCTCTGGCGGAGCGGCGCGATCTTCTGCCGCCACGCCGCGTCCGTGGTCACCAGTATGCTCGCGCCGGCTTTCGCCAAGCGCACCCGCACCGGCTCGGGGCCAAAGGCGGAGAACAGCGCGGTGAACACGCCGCCCGCCTTGAAGGTGCCGAGCGCCGCCACGTAAAGCTCCGGCACCGGCCCGAGCAGGGCCGCGACCACGTCGCCGCGGCCCACGCCCAGACCCTGCAGGACGTTGGCGAAGCGGTTGCTGGCCTCCGCCAGCTCACCATAGGTCATGATCCGCACCGTGCCGGTGCGATCGACGAAGCGGAACGCGGCGCGGTCGCCGGCGCCGGCCGCGACGTGGCGATCGACCGCTTCATGGGCGATGTTCAGCCCCGCCCCATGGGGCAGGCCGTCGAGCGCACGGCGCGCCTGCTCCCACGGGTCCGTCGTCTCCGACGCGTTCATTGTTCTCCCCTTGCCGCCGTTCATCGGGTAAGACTACCGCTAGTCGACCGGATCCTTCGCATCCCCTGGCGCGGACGGTGATCGCCGTGAGCATTCGCAATCTCGACCATCTGTTCAAGCCCCGCTCGATCGCGCTGATCGGCGCCAGCAAGACGCCGCACTCCGTTGGCGCCGTACTGGCGCACAACCTGTTCAACGCGGGCTTCGACGGACCGGTGATGCCGGTCAATCCGAACCACCGGGCGATCGAGGGCGTCCTCGCCTACCCCAGTGCCGAGGCCTTGCCGGAGGTGCCTGATCTTGCGGTCATCGCCACGCCGCCGTCGACGGTCCCGGGACTGATCGCCGACCTCGGCGCCCGCGGCACCAAGGCCGCCATCGTCATTACCGCCGGCTTCGGCGAGGGCGGCGACGAAGACGGCGCCAAGCTCCGCCAAGCGATGCTGGACGCGGCGCGTCCGACGACGCTGCGCATCGTCGGCCCCAACTGCCTCGGCCTCATCGTCCCTGACGTCGGCGTCAACGCCAGCTTCGCCCATGCCGCGCCGCCGCGCGGTCATCTCGCCTTCATCGCCCAATCCGGCGCCATCATGACCACGGTGCTGGACTGGGCGACGTCGCGCGACATCGGCTTCTCGCACGTCGTCTCGCTGGGCGACATGGCCGATGTCGACTTCGGCGACATGCTCGACTACCTGGCGTACGATATCCATGTCCGCGCCATTCTGATGTATGTCGAATCGGTAACCTTCGCGCGCAAGTTCATGTCGGCGGCACGCGCCGCGTCGCGCATCAAGCCGGTGATCGTCGTCAAGGCCGGGCGGTCCGCTGCCGGCGCCAAGGCGGCGGCGTCCCACACCGGCGCCCTGGCCGGGCTGGACGCCGTCTACGATGCGGCGTTCCGGCGGGCCGGCATGCTCCGCGTCCTCGATCTGGGCGGCCTGTTCGGCTCGGTGGAAACCCTGGGCATGGGCCGCCTGCCCAAGGGCGACCGGCTGGCGATCCTCAGCAATGGCGGCGGCCTCGGCGTCATCGCCACGGATTCCCTCGCCGACTTCGGCGGCCGCCTCGCCGAGTTGTCCGAAGAGACCATCGCCGGCCTGAACGAGGTGCTGCCGCCGACCTGGTCACACGGCAATCCCGTCGACATCATCGGCGACGCGCCCGGCGAACGCTATGCCAAGGCGCTGGAGATCCTGCTGCGGGACAAGGGCGCCGACGCGGTGCTGGTGCTCAACTGTCCGACGGCGGTCGCCTCTGGCATCGACGCCGCCCGCGCCGTCGTGCAAACGGTCGGCAAGAGCAAGGCATGCGTGCTCACCAGTTGGCTCGGCGAGCAATCGCCGCGTCAGGCCCGCGCGCTGTTCGCCGAAAGCCGCATTCCCACCTACTACACGCCGGAACGGGCGATCCGCGCCTTCGTCGACTTGGTCAACTATCGGCGCAACCAGGACTCCTTGATGGAGACGCCCGCGTCGGTGCCCGACGATTTCGAGACCGACCCGGCGAGCGCGCGGCAGGTCATCCACGCCGCGCTGGACGCCGACCGGGAGTGGCTGAGCGAGCCGGAGGCGAAGCGGGTGCTCGCCGCCTACGGCATTCCCGCCGTGCCGACGCACATCGCCGCCGACGCCCAGGCTGCCGCGGCCCAGGCGGCGCGCCTCGCTGCACCGGTGGCGTTGAAGATCCTGTCCAAGGACATCACCCACAAGTCGGACGTCGGCGGCGTTGCCCTCGATCTGCGCTCGCCGGGCGCCGTGCGCGACGCCGCCGAGGCGATGCTGTCCCGGGTACAGCGCCTCAAGCCGGATGCGCGCGTGGACGGCTTCACCGTGCAGCCGATGATCGAGCGGCCCGACGCCAACGAACTGATCGTCGGCGTCATCGAGGACGCGCAGTTCGGCCCGGTGATCCTGTTCGGCGCCGGCGGCACCGCCGTCGAGGTGCTCGGCGACACCGCCCTCGCCCTGCCGCCGCTCAATCTGCACTTGGCGCGCGAGGCGATGATGCGCACCAGGGTCTTCGACCTGCTCGAGGGCTTTCGCGGCCGACCGGCGGCGGCGCTCGACGAGATCGCGCTGGTCCTGATCAAGGTTTCGCAGATGGTCATCGACTTGGCGGAGATTGTCGAACTGGACATCAACCCGCTGCTCGCCGACGAGTTCGGGGTGATCGCGCTGGATGCGCGCCTCAAGGTCCGCCGCACCGATGAGCCGCCGGCCAAGCGCTTGGCCATCCGCCCCTACCCGAAGGAGCTGGAGGAGCTGATCGTGTTGCCGGATGGGCGGGAACTGCTGCTGCGGCCGGTCCGCCCGGAGGACGAGCCGGCGGTGCAGGAGATGTTCACGAAAATGTCGCCCGAGGACATCCGCATGCGGTTCTTCGCACCGAAGGCGGCGCTGTCCCACGCCGTCGCGGCGCGGATGACGCAGATCGACTACGACCGCGAGATGGGGCTAATGCTGGCGGAACCGGGCGTCGCCGGCCGCAGCGAGATCTTCGGCGGCGTCCGCATCGCCGCCGACCCCGATGGCGAGCGCGCCGAATACGCCATCTCCCTGCGCAGCGACATGGCGGGGCAGGGTCTGGGTCCGATGCTGATGAAGCGGATCATCGACTATGCGCGGAAGCGCGGCATCCGCGAAATCTTTGGCGACGTGCTGCGCGAGAACAAGCCGATGCTCAAGGTGTGCAACCTGTTCAAGTTCGAACAGCGCACTCACCCTGACGATCCCAGTATCATCGAGGTCACGCTGCGGCTCTGAACGTCGCACCGAACCGGCCGTCGCAACCGTCCCGCCGACCGATCCCGGGCCGGGCCGGTGCTATCACCGATGTTCGGAACGAGACAGGGATCGGACCAGCCGGTGATCGGCGCGGTCATCCTACTACGGCAATCTCGACGGCCTTGGGGCCGCGCGGTTCCTGCCGGATCTCGAAGTTGACGCGCTGTCCCTCGTCCAGGCGCTCAAGCCCGCAGCGCTGAACCTCGGAAATGTGCACGAACGCATCCTTGCCGCCCCCGTCCGGCGTGATGAAACCGAATCCCTTGGTGGCGTTGAACCATTTGACCGTACCTGTGGCCATGATCATCGTTCCCCTGACGCACCCTAACCCTGCACTCCCGCACGACCCTTGCTGGCAACCGACCATCGTCGGTCGGATGCAACCCCCATCTCGTGCAACGCGCACAGGATCGAGGCCCGTTAACGCAGACCGTCTATGCCACTAACAAGGTGTCGTCGAAATGAGTCAAGTCAAATGACAACTCTATGACGGTAGACTTTAGACGATGCCGCGATGCCGCAGCGCCGCACACTCGGCGGCGTTGAGATCGAGAACCTCCCGCAGCACCTCCTCGGTTTGTTCGCCGAGCCGCGGTGGCGGGCGGCGATAGGTGACCGGGGTTTCCGAGAGGCGGATGGGATCGGCGACCTGCGGCACGCCGCCGGGGCCGGTCGCCGGATGGGGCAGCGTCACCGCCATGCCACGGTGGCGGACTTGCGGATCGGCGAACACCTGGGCGATGTCGTTGACCGGGCCGGCGGGGACGGCCGCGGCGGCGAGGGCCGCCAGCCAATGGGCGCTCGTGCGCATGGCCAGCCGCGCCTCGATCAGCGGCACCAGCACGGCGCGATTGCGCACGCGGTCGGCGTTGCGGGCGAAGCGCCGATCGCCCGCCCACTCCGCCGCCTGCAGGGCCGCCGCGAAACGGGCGAACTGGGCATCGTTGCCGACGGCGACGATGATCGTGCCGTCGGCCGTCGGAAACGACTGGTAGGGGACGATGTTCGGATGGGCGTTGCCCATCCGGCCGGGAGTCTCGCCGCCGATTAGATAGTTCATGGCCTGGTTGGCGAGCCATGCCACCTGGGTGTCCAGCAATGCCAGATCGATCAATTGACCTCGCCCGGTGGCGTCGCGGTGGCGCAGCGCCGCCAGCACCGCCGTCGCCGCATAGAGACCGCAGACGATGTCGGCCACCGCCACGCCGACCTTCATCGGCGGCCCGTCGGCGGCGCCGGTGATGCTCATGATGCCGCCGAGCCCCTGGATCAGGAAGTCGTAGCCCGCCTGCGCCGCATAGGGGCCGGTCTGGCCGAACCCGGAGATCGAGCAATAGACGAGGCCCGGCAGCGCGGCATGCAGCTCGGGCCAACCGAGGCCGAACCGCGCCATGTCGCCGACCTTGAAGTTCTCGACCAGAACGTCGCAGCGCGCCGCCAGCCGCCGCACCAGGGCGCACCCCTCCGGCTGGCCGAGATCGATGGTCACCGATCGCTTGTTACGGTTCGCCGAGAGAAAATAGGCGCTCTCACCGGTCTCCCGCCCGGCCGCGTCGACCAGATAGGGCGGCCCCCAGCCGCGCGTGTCGTCGCCGGCCCCCGGCCGCTCCACCTTGATGACGTCGGCGCCCAGGTCGCCCAGGATCTGGGTCGCCGTCGGGCCGGCCAGTATCCGCGTCAGATCCAGCACGCGCACGTTCGCGAGTGGCCCCTTCGTCTCCGGCATCGCCAGCCTGTCTCCTGTGTATCAGCGCCAACCCGCCAGCCGACGGTAAAGACGGCAACGCCCCCGGTCTATGGCCGAGGTGATCCATGCCCGAGGTGATCCATGCCGCACCCGTCGGCAATGGCTTGACCGCCGCACCCGTCGGCAATGGCTTGACCGCCGCAGCCGCATCGCCGATCGTCCCCCGTCGCGTGCCGACCCGGGGACCCTCGCCATGCGTTCCGCCACTCTGTCGATCTCCGGGCTACTGGGCGGGGTGTTCCTGCTGATGCTGGGCGCGGGTCTGCTCTCGACCCTGGTGCCGGTGCGCCTGGGCATGGCCGGCACCAGCAGTCCGGTCATCGGCGCCGTCACCGCGGGCTATTTCGCCGGGTTGGTGATCGGCGCCCTGCTCGCCCACCGCCTGATCTCGATGGTCGGGCACATTCGGTCGTTCGCCACCTTCGCCTCGCTGATGGCGGCAGCCGCGCTGATCCATCCTCTGTGGCCGTCGCTCCTTGCCTGGGGCGGCCTGCGCGTCCTGACCGGCGTCTGCATGGCCGGTCTGTTCATGTGTATCGAGAGTTGGCTGAACGATCAGGCCAGCGATCGGTCGCGCGGCAAGATCCTGTCCGTCTACATGGTCGTCGTCTATGTCTCGCAGGGGGGCGGGCAACTGCTGTTGCCGCTGCCCGATGGCAGTGGCTACGTGCTGTTCGTCCTGGCCTCGGTGCTGGTCTCGCTGGCGGTGATCGCCGTGGCGGCGGTGCCGGTGCGGGGACCGCGCCGGCCACGGCCGTCACACGTCTCCCTCCGCCGACTGGTCACCGTCTCGCCGGTGGCGATCACCGGCGCCCTGGCCTCCGGACTGGTGCTGGGCGCGTTCTACGGTCTGGCGCCGCTGTTCACCCAGCGGATCGGCATGCGGCTGGACGAAACGGCGACGTTCATGAGCGCGGCGATCGTCGGCGGGGTGTTGCTGCAATGGCCGCTCGGCTGGATCTCCGACCGCGTCGAACGCCGCATCGTCCTCGCCGCCGTCGCCGTCGCCGTCGCGGGCGTGGCGGTCGCCATCGGCTTCGTCAGCACGACGCGCCCCGACGCCCTGATCGTCCTCGCGCCCGTATTCGGTGGCGTCATCTTCACCATCTACCCGCTGAGCGTCGCCCAGGCCAACGATCGGATCCGCCGCCGCGAGCGGGTCGCGGTCAGTGGCGGGCTGATCATCGTCTACGGCTGTGGCGCCGCCGTCGGACCGTTGCTCGGCGCCGGGGCGATGCGCGCCTTCGGCCCGTCCGGCCTGTTCTTGTTCATCGCCGCCGCCGCCGCCCTGCTCGCGGCGTTGTCGCTGGTCCGCTGGGTACAGCGCGCGCCCGTGTCGGCCGACAGCAAGGTGCCTTTCCAGGTGCTGCCGCGAACCACGGCGGTGGCCGGCACCCTCGATCCACGGACCCTGCCGGCGGCGCCGGTAACCGGGGAGCCCGGCCCGATCTCTCCGGGCAGCGGGCCATAATGCTGCAATGCGCAACATGTTCGCAGGCGCAAACGCGTCCATTGTTGCGGATGCGTGACGGCGCGGTCTTATTCCTTTTGACACGCTGCAACAGAGGTTTTAGTTTCCGATTCTCTGAGGGGGGAATCTCCCGAGCACTGGGTTTCTGGGCTCGATGAGCGTCGGATTTGCGCGGTTGTGCAGCGCATCACGCCGTTCGTCTCGTCAAGCGTGTTACGGTATGCCGACGGATGCGTCCCCGTCGGCGCATCCTGGGACTGTCTGGCCGGCGTTGCGTCCGGCTCGACCATGGAGGATCGGCCAAACCATGCCTCTCGATTCGAAAATCCTCGAAAGCTACAAGGAACAACGGAAAAAGGTCCTGGTCGGCGGCGGCCAAGAGAAAATCAAGAAACGCCATGAAAAAGGTTTGATGACGGCCCGCGACCGCCTGAACTATCTGTTCCAACCGGACACGTTCCAGGAAATCGGGGCCTTCATCAAGCACCAGTGCACCTTCTTCGGCATGGAGAAGGAAGACTATCCCGGCGACGGGATCGTCGCCGGAACCGGCTATGTGGACGGCCGCCAGGTCACCGCGTTCAGCCAGGACTTCACGGTGCTCGGCGGCTCACTCGGCAAGATGCATGCCAAGCGGATGATCCAGGGGCAGGAATACGCGCTGAAGAACGGCACGCCGCTGGTCGGCATCGCCGACTCCGGCGGCGCCCGCATCCAGGAGGGCGTCGATGCCCTCTCCGGTTATGGCGAAGTCTTCTACAACAACACCGTGCTCTCGGGCGTGGTGCCGCAGCTCGCCATCATCGCCGGGCCGTGCGCCGGCGGCGCGTCCTACTCGCCGGCGCTGATGGACTGGATCATCATGACCAAGTCCAACGCCCAGCTCTTCATCACCGGCCCGCAGGTGATCAAGGCGGTCACCGGCCGCGAGGTGACGATGGAAGAGGTGGGCGGCGCGATCATGCACGCGACCGTCAGCGGCAACGTGCATTTCGTTGCCGACAACGATCAGCACGCCCTCGATATCGCCAAGGCGCTGCTCAGCTACTTCCCGTCGAACAATTCCGAGGACCCGCCGCACCGGCCCACCGACGCGGTGACCATGGTCAGCGATCCCGGCATGGACAAGTTGGTGGAGTCCGATCCGTCGACGGCCATGAACATGCACGCCATCGTCCGGCGCATCGTCGACAACGGCGAGTTCCTGGAGTGCCACGCCGGCTTCGCCAAGAACATGATCGTCGGCTGGGGGCGGGTCGAAGGTATCGTCGTCGGCTTCATCGCCAACAACTCCATGGAAAAGGCGGGCTGCCTCGACATCGACTCCTCCGACAAGGCGGCGCGCTTCATCCGCTTCTGCAACGCCTTCAACATCCCGATCGCGACGCTGGTGGACGTGCCGGGCTTCCTGCCGGGGATCGAGCAGGAGCGCGGCGGCATCATCCGCCACGGCGCCAAGATGCTGTTCGCCTACTCGGGCTCGACGGTGCCGAAGATCACCATCCTCTGCCGCAAGTCCTACGGTGGGGCCTATCTCGCCATGTGCAGTCAGGACCTGGGCGCCGACGTCGTCTATGCGTGGCCGACCGCCGAGGTGGCGGTGATGGGCGCGGAAGGGGCGGTCAACATCCTCTACCGCAAGGAGCTGGAGAAGGCCGAGGATCCGGTTGGCAAGCGCAAGGAACTGGTCGCCGACTACCGGCGGGAGTTCGCGTCGCCCTATCTGGCGGCGGCACGCGGCTACGTGACCGACATCATCGAGCCCGGCTACACCCGCTCGATCCTGTCGATGACGCTCCGCAAGCTCTTGAACAAGCGCGAGATGCGGCCGCCGAAGAAGCACGGCAACATCCCGCTCTGATCCAGCGCACCGGTAACGCGAGGAACCGCTCATGGAAACCACAGGAACTATGGCGCCGGGCGTCACCGAGTATTCCGTGCTCGACAGCCTGGTGGTCGCGCTCGTCGGGTACGGATTGACGATTGTCGTCGCGCTCGCCGCCGCCGGATTCATCTGGCTCGTCGTCCGCGTCCTGGAACGGATGCAAAAGAAAGAGAAGCCGGCACCGGCAGCGGTTTCCATCGCCGTCGTGGCCGAGCCGGAGCCGCAGGACGACACCGCCCAGCACGTCGCCGCCATCGCCGCCGCGATCTACGCGACGATCGGCGCCCACCGTCTCGTCTACATCGGCGAGGCGGGATCGCAACCCACCTGGAGGACCAGCGGTCGCGTTCTCCATCACAGCTCTCACATGCCCAAGCGCTCGCCGAACCGCTGAGCGCCCGACCATCCGAGGGGACGACCCATGACCAAGCACCTGAAGATCACCGTGGAAGGAAAGGTTTACGACGTCATCGTCGAGGACGTCACCGAGGACGCGGGCAGCACCTTCTACCCGCAGCCGGGCATGGCCATGCCGTCGACCGCCGCACCGGCGCCGGCGCGGCCGGCCGCCGCCCCCGCCGCGGCGCCCGCCGCCGCGGCCGCGGCCGCCGGGGCCGGCGACAAGGTGGCGCCGCTCGGCGGCGTGATCCTGGAGATCAGCGTCAAGGAAGGCGACAAGGTGAACGCCGGCGACAAGGTGGCGGTGATCGAAGCCATGAAGATGAAGCAGATGATCGCCGCCGATCACGCCGGCACCGTCACCAAGATTCATGTGAAGGTTGGGGACGCCGTCGATTCCGGTCAGCCTCTGATGACGATCGCCTAGGGCGCGGAGCGGCGCCATGGGCGACATTGCACTCATCGACATCTTCCAAGGGATCGCGACCCTCGTCGATTCGGCGGGGGACGAGCCGGTCCTCTTTTTCGGCCGCATCTTCCTCATCCTCTTGGGATTCTTGCTGATCTATCTCGGCAAGAAAGGCGTCCTCGAGGCGCTGATCATGGTGCCCATGGGCATCGGCATGGCCTCGGTCAACGCCGCCGTGATGTTCGTGCCGGCGCAGATGGTCGCGCCCGGTTCGCCCATTGTCGACGGCTACGGCAAGGGGACGCTGTTCATCAATCCGCTCGTCTCCACCGGCGAGCAATGGGTGCAGATGCTGCAGATCCAGTGGCTGCAGCCCATCTACACCTTCACGTTCTCCAACGGCCTGATCGCCTGCTTGGTGCTGCTCGGTATCGGCACGCTGCTCGATGTCGGCTTCGTCATGGCCCGGCCGTTCCGGAGCATGTTCATCGCGCTTTGCGCCGAGTTCGGCACGCTGGTGGCGTTTCCGCTCGGCGTCTGGTTCGGCCTGCCGCTTGGCGATGCCGCGGCGACGGCGACGATCGGCGGCGCCGATGGCCCGATGATCCTGTTTGCCGCGTTGATGCTGTCGCCGGATCTGTTCGTCCCGATCACCGTGGTCGCTTACCTCTACCTCGGGCTGATCTACGGCGGCTATCCGATCATGATCAAGGCGCTGGTGCCGAAGCACTTGCGCGGCCTCAAAATGCCGCCGGAGAAGACCCACCCGATCACGCCGGAAGAGAAGATCGTCTTTTCGGTCGCCGCGTGCGTCGCGTTGTGTCTGCTGTTCCCGGTGGCGTCACCGCTGTTCCTGGCGTTGTTCACCGGCGCGATCATTCGCGAAAGCGCTCTCAATCATTATCACGAGACGTTCAGCGGCCCGGTGCTCTATGGCGCCACGTTCTTCCTCGGCCTGCTGCTCGGGGTGCTGTGCGAGGCCAACACCATTCTGAAATACGAAGTGGGGATTCTGCTCGTCCTCGGCATCCTGGCACTGGCCTTCTCCGGGCTCGGCGGCTTGGTGGGGGGCTACGTCCTCTATTATGCCAGCGGCAAGAAGTACAATCCGGTGATCGGCATCGCCGGCGTGTCCTGCGTGCCCACCTGCGCCAAGGTGGCGCAGAAGACGGTGTCCGAGGTGACCCCGGACGCCATCGTCATGCCGCATGCGCTTGGTGCCAGCATCTCCGGGGTGATCACGTCGGCGGTGTTCGCCGCCGTGCTGATCACCGTGGTCCGCGCCGCGGGCGGGGGCGCGCTCTAGCCCTTGCCCGGGTTGCGCGACCTCCGGCTGTTCCGACGTCGGCCGCCCCGTTGGGTCTTCTGGATCCTCGGGGCGGCCATCGCGTTCATCGGTGCCTACGTCGCGCGCGGCCTCTCGGAACAGGTGCCAATGCAAGCGCGCTGGCCCTTCTGGTTCCTCGGCACGGTGTTCATTTTCTCGGGATTATATGTGCTCTCGCAGGGCACCCGCTCCCGCGATCGCAGCGGGCAGGAGGACGGTGCGGAGGATCCGTGATGATCCGAGCCGCCGCCGAGTCGCCGCGGCCTGCTGGGTTGATCGCCGGCTGGGCCGACCGGCGGGCTGGAGCGGGCGATGGGAATCGAACCCACGTCTAAAGCTTGGGAAGCTTTCGTTCT
>CAZVRW010000003.1:25607-84782 GCA_964630265.1 uncultured Rhodospirillaceae bacterium | reverse complement strand
AATCAAAAGGTGGAAGTCCGGCGCGGTTACACGCTGGCCGCCCCCGGCCACGCTTGGCGGGAACCGGCTACGGCGTTGGTGTTCCGGCGGTTTTTGGCGCGGCCGCGCTCCCCCGTCATGCGCGGGCGTGTCCCGCGCATCCACGTGCCGCCACCACGTCTTGCCACCGCGCCCGGCCACCGGGCCCGGCGCCCGTGGATGGCCGGGACGGTGCCCGGCCATGACGGCGGCGGGCGCGGCGTGCTCCCGGCCAGGAGGCCGCCCGCCGCCCGCCGTCCCCAACCCCGTCATGGCGAGCGGAGCGAAGCCATCCAGGGCCGCGGGGCATGGTGGTCGGGCACCGCGGCCGGATTCCCTGGGTTGCTTCGTTGCTGCGCGCCTCGCCATGACGGCGGGGGTGGCCCCGGGGGTGCCGCGTCGCTGCGCTGTTGGCGGCGACGCGGCGGGGGCTTGGAGTCAGTCCGTCTGTTTCAGGCCGACTGTTTCAGGCCGTCTGTTTCAGGCCGACTGTTTCAGGCCGGGGAGGTCGTCTTCCCAGTAGTCGAAGGGGCCGCGGGTGCCGTCGTGCAGCGCCGCCTCCTCGCGCTTGCGCAGCTCGACCCGGCGGATCTTGCCGGAGATGGTCTTCGGCAGGTCGGCGAACTCCAGCCGGCGGATGCGCTTGAAGGGCGAGACGTGCTGGCGCACGTAGCGGAGGATGTCCTCGGCCAGCTCCGGCCCCGGCTCGTAGCCGGCGACGAGCGTCACCACCGCCTTCGGCACGGCGAGGCGCACCGGATCGGGGCTGGGGATGACCGCGGCCTCGGCGACGGCGGCGTGCTCGATCAGCACGCTCTCCAGCTCGAACGGGCTGATCCGGTAGTCGGAGGCCTTGAACACGTCGTCGGCGCGGCCGACGTAGGTGATATAGCCCTCGGCATCGCGGGCGGCCACGTCGCCGGTGCGGTAGTAGCCGTCGGCCATCACCTCTTCCGTTTTCGCCGGATCGTCCTTGTAGCCCAGCATCAGCCCGGTCGGCCGGGGATCGAGGCGGAGCGAGATCTCGCCCTCTTTCGCTTCCTTGCCGTCCGGGTCCAGCAGCACCACGTCGTAGCCCGGCAGCGGCCGGCCCATGGAGCCGAGCTTGACCCGCTGGCCCGGCGAGTTGCCGATCTGCGCCGTCGTCTCGGTCTGGCCGAAGCCGTCGCGGAGCCGGAGCCCCCAGGCCTGCTCGACCCGCTCGATGATCTCCGGATTGAGCGGCTCGCCGGCGCCGATCACCTCGCGCAGCTTGACCTTGTAGGACGCCATGTCGGCCTGGATCAGCATCCGCCAGACGGTGGGCGGCGCGCAGAGCGTGGTGACGCCAGAGCGGGTGATGACGTCGAGCACGGCGTCGGCGGTGAAGCGGCCGTAGTTGTAGATGAAGACGGTGGCGCCGGCGTTCCACGGCGCGAAGACATTGCTCCAGGCGTGCTTCGCCCAGCCGGGCGAGCTGATGTTCAGGTGCACGTCGCCCTCGCGCAGGCCGATCCAGTACATGGTCGACAGGTGGCCGACGGGATAGCTCTGGTGGCTGTGCTCCACCAGCTTCGGCTTGGCCGTGGTGCCGGAGGTGAAGTAGAGCAGCATGGGGTCGTCGGCCGGCGTCGGCGCGTCGGGCTGGAAATCGGCGGACGCGTTCGCAGCATCACCGTAGGCGATCCAGCCGGCGGCACTACCGCCAACGATGATCTTCGTGTAGTCGCCCGGAATGTCGGCGAACTTCTCCGCCTCGGCGGTGCCGACGATGACATGGCGGACGCCGCCGCGATCGAAGCGGTCGAGCAGGTCGTCGCGGGTGAGCAGCGTCGTCGCCGGGATGATGACGGCGCCGAGCTTGATCGCCGCCAGCATCACCTCCCACAGGGGCACGACGTTGTGCAGCATCATCAGCACCCGGTCGCCGCGCTTGACACCGATGCCGCGGAGGAAGTTGGCGACGCGGTTGGAGCGCTCGGCCATCTCCCGGTAGGAGACCTTGCTCTCGCTGCCGTCCTCGTCGACGACCCAGAGCGCCAGCCGCGCGTTGTCCTTGGCGTAGACATCGAAGTAGTCGAGCGCCCAGTTGAAGGTGGTGAACTGGGGCCAGCGGAAGCCCGTGTAGGCGGCGTCATAATCCTCGCGATGGCTGACGAGGAATTGGCGGGCGTCGAGAAAGGCTTGGGTGTTGGTCATGGACATCTCCTTTTTCGGGCCGTTGATCGGCTCCGCGTGAACTCTCGCTCCGCGCGACGGCCGCGTGCGCGGCAGGCCGCGCCGAACCTGCGCGTGTTGCATTCTCTGGTAGGTGGCGTCAATTGCCGAAATGTTGTCGCGATGTATCAAATTGTATCGTCGTCAGGGGAACGGGCGAGCGCCGCAATTAGCGCACGCTGATGGTGATGACGGCGTGCTCGGCCGTGGTCGTGGTGCGGCTGACGATGCCGGGTCCCTTGCGGGCCTCGATGTCGAGGCGGCCCGACGCCGTCGTCTTGCGGATGGCGCACGCGAGGCCCAGCGCCTGGAATTCGTAGCGGGCCGGGGCGGTGCCGGCGAGATGCCGGGTGGCCGGCGCGTCCACGCCGGTGAGCGTGCAGTCCGCCGTGAAGCCGGTGCCGTCCGTCCCGCCGATGGTGAGGACGATAGAGCCGGCCGCCGCTGGCGTTGGCGGCCCCGCGGACAGGCCGGTGAACAGGCCGGTGGCCAGCCCCGTGGCCAACCCGGTGGCCGCGATGACCGCGAGCGCCGCCGCCCTGCGCGCTCCATTCATGTCGATGCCCCGCTGGCCATCACCATCACGCCTCTACGCGACCGTCCCCACCGTCCGCAGCCGACGCATGCCCCGCAGGCCGGATGCGATCCGCGACGATCGGCATCGGCGATGGGCATCATGGTAGCCTGCCACCGGCCGCAGCGGAAGTCCGCGCGCAGTGGCAGGCGATGGAAAGCGGACTATGTGATGGCGGGGACCATGGATCGGAGCGAGGGCGATGACAGGTGTGAGACAGGCGGTCGCGGCGGCGGTCGTGGGCGCGGCACTGCTCGCCGGCCACGCCGTCGCCGAGGAGATCGGTGCGGTGAGCACCGTCTGGAAGATGCTCGGCCCCAACCACAAGATCATCGTCGAGGCGTTCGACGATCCGGACATCCCCAACGTCTCGTGCTGGGTCAGTCGGCCGAAGGCGGGTGGGATCAGCGGCGCCGTCGGGCTCGCCGAAGACCTCACCTACGCCTCCATCGCCTGCCGCCAGCGCGGGCCGGTGGCGCTGGACGAAGCGCTGCGGGAACGGCTGATCGAGGAGACCGAGGACGGCGGCGAGAAGGTCTTCAAGGCGCGGCTGTCTCCGGTGTTCAAGACCATGCAGGTGACCCGCATGTACGACGCCAATCGCAACACGCTGGTCTACCTGATCTGGTCGGACAAGGTGGTGGAGGGCAGCCCGAAGAACGCCATCTCCGTCGTCGCCATCGCCCCCTGGAATGCCGGTTCTTAGGGCAGGAAGTCGTTGGCGGGAGGTCGGACACCGCGCTATGACGGCTCGGCGCCCCGGGCGCCTGCCGTATCGCGAAGGACTGGCGCGCCCAGGGGTCTGGCGCCCGCACGTTCGGGCATCGGCGACAGGAGATCGCGAGCATGAAGTTCTATGATTGCGCAACCGCGCCCAGCCCCCGCTTGGTCCGCATCTTCATCGCCGAGAAGGGGCTCGATATTCCGGTGCAGGAGGTCAATCTCCGGGGCGGCGAGCACCTGTCGCCGGCGTTTCGCGCCATCAATCCCTACTGCAGCGTGCCGGTGTTGGAACTGGACGACGGCACGCGACTGACCTCGACCCGCGGCTGCTGGCGGTATCTGGAGGCGGCGTTTCCCGAGCCGCCGCTGCTGGGGACGACACCCGCCGAGAAGGCGATCATCGAAGACTGCCTCTACCATATCGAGATCGACGGCTTCCTGGCCGCGGCCGAGGCGCTGCGCAACGCGTCGCCCGGCATGAAGGATCGGGCGCTGCCGGGGCCCGACGCCTATGCCCAGATTCCGGCGCTCGGCGAGCGCGGCAGGCTTCGCAGCCAGCGCTTCCTGGTGCACCTCGACGCGCTGCTGCGGGACCGGGACTATGTCGCGGGGGACCGCTTCACCGCCGCCGACATCGTGGCGGTGGTCACGGTGGACTTCATCGGCTGGCTGAAGATCAAGCTGTCCGACGACGTCGGGTCGGCGCGGGCCTGGTATGAACGGGTGAGCGCGCGGCCTAGCATGGCGTCCTGATCCGGGGGCGTCGGCCCAAGTCCCGCCTGATTTGCAAGGCCTTGTGCGGTATCGGCGCAAGCTGGTTTACCGAGCGGTCGCGTTCGGCTAGTGGACATGCTGCATCTGGAAAGGGAGCTTCTCGCCATGGGATCGTTCTGTCGGGTCTTGGTGCTTGCCTGCCTCACCGCACTGTCGGGGCCGGTGATGGCCGCGGAGCCGCCCGCCGCGGCCGAGCCCGAGGGCATCATCGGCGCGCACGGCCTGCGTCTGCCGGCGACGTTCAAGGGCGATCTGCCCTGTGCCGACTGCCCGGCGATCCGGCATCATCTGGATTTGTGGCCGGATCAGGTGTTCTTCCTCAGGCGCGAATGGGTGGATCGGGACCTGGTGCGCGACGACATCGGCCGCTGGCATGTCGATCCGGAGCGTGACGCCCTGATCCTGTGGGGCGGTGGCGAAATGCCGCTGCAGCTCGAGATTAAGGGGCCGGATCGGCTGCGTCAGTTGGACATGGAGGGGCAGCCGATCGAGTCCGAGTTGCCGTACGACCTGGTGAGCGATGGCATGCTGACACCGACCGAGCTGTCGCTGCCGCTGCGTGGCATGATGATCTACTTTGCCGACGCGGCTAGGCTCACAGAATGCTTGAGCGGACGCAGCTTTCCCATTGCGATGGAAGCGGATTTCATCGCCTTGCAACGGGCCTACATGGAGAAACGCGACGAGCCCGCCAGCGAGTTGATGGTGTCCTTCGAAGGCTCCATCCAACCGCGGCCGAAGATGGAGGGGGACGGCACCGAACTGTCGGTGATCGTCGAGCGCTTCATCAACGTCTGGCCCGGCGAGCGCTGCGAGCAGTCCATGTCCGACGCATCGCTGACCAACACCTACTGGCGGCTGGTGCGGCTCGGCGGCGAGCCGGTCGAGCCGGTCGAGGGGCGGCGGGAGCCGCACATGATTTTGCGCTCAACAGAGGATCGCTTCGCGGCGACCGTCGGCTGCAACCAGATGATCGGCGGCTTCGCGCTGGACGGGCAGAAAATCGAATTCGGTCAGGCGGCGATGACGATGATGGCCTGCCCGCCGCCGCTGGACACGCTGGAGCGGGCGTTGGCGGGGGCGCTGCAGAACACCGCCACGTGGCGGATCAACGGCAACGCGCTGGAACTCCGGAACGCGGACGACGAGGAAACCGCGCTGTTTCAGGCCGTCTATCTGCGGTGATCCGGGCGCGCCCGGCCGGCGACGTGGCCGGTCGGGGCGCCGAACGTGGGCATCTCGGCCCTTGCGATGCGCGGCATTTTGTGGCCTTTGCCCAGGCAATCGATGTTGCCCAGACGCAGAAGAACGCTGGCGGAGACCATGAAAGCTCTGACCCTGTTGATCGCCCTCGCCGTCCCGGCACTGATCGCCGTGGCGACGTTCGTCCCGGAGGCCGCGCCGCACGGCGGCGAATTGATCCTGGCGGCGCTGGCGGCCGCCGTGCTGGTGGTGATCCTGGTCGCGGCCTTGCCGGCCGGCAAGACCGCGGCGCCGCCGATCCGCGCCGAAGCGCCGCAACCGGCGGCCGCACCCGTCGCCGCCAACCAGGCGGAGGCGGAAATCGTCACCTTTCTCGGCATCCTGCAGGAGAAGGGGCGCTTCGTCGATTTCCTGATGGAAGACATCACCCGCTATGATGACAAGCAGGTGGGGGCGGTGGCGCGCGTCGTTCACGCCGGCTGTCGCGACGCGTTGCGCGAGCATGCCGAGATCGCCCCGGTGTGCGGCGAAGCCGAGGGATCGCAGGTCACCGTGCCGGCGGGCTACGCCGCCGACGAATACCGGCTCGTCGGCAAGATCGCGGGCGAGGCGCCGTTCCAGGGCAAGCTGGTGCATCGCGGCTGGCGTGCCCGCTCGGTGAAGCTGCCGAGGGTGCTGAAGCTGCAGGCCGACCGCCTGCCGACCATCGCGCCCGCGGAAGTGGATCTCGGCTAGGGCAGCGGTGCATTCAGAGAATGCACGGTCGCTGCACGCTCCCCTTTGTTTCCAGGACAAATTTGACCCGTTCAACGAAATCGTTTGCATGGGTCCGTGCCCTGGTGGCCTCGCTGCCCGACTGACGACCGGCAGCGCCCGGCCCACCCTTTCGTCTTCCGTCAACCAGGCAAGCGGACGGTTTGCTTCGATGACCCACCGGTTCAGTCTCGGCATCGATCTCGGCACCACCAACAGCGCCCTGGCGCTGGCCGAGGTGGACGGCAACGACGCGCGCGTCGTCGACATCACCCAGATCACCGCGCCCAACCAGATCGGCGAGAAGCCAACCCTGCCATCGGCGCTCTATATCGCCCATCCGGACGAGTTTCCGGAGGCTGCCCTGGCGCTGCCGTGGCAGGCGGACGACGCCGCCGGCCACACGATCATCGGCCATTTCGCCCGCGACCACGGCGCCATGGTCCCCGACCGGCTGATCACGTCGGCGAAGTCGTGGCTCTCGAACCCGCACATCGACCCGCGCCAGCCGACCTTGCCATGGGCTTCGGACACCGCGGAGACGCGGCTCTCCGCATTGGAGTGTTCCCGCCGCTACCTGGAGCACATGAAGGACGGGTTCCTGCACGCCGAGCGGCTGCAGGGGCGCGACTGGGACCTGGACGAGGCGCAGATCGTCCTGACGGTGCCGGCGTCGTTCGACGACGTTGCCCGCACCTTGACGGCGGAAGCCGCCGAGGCGGCGGGGCTCGGCGCCGTCACGCTGCTCGAGGAGCCGCAGGCCGCCTTCTATTCCTGGACGTCACAGACGGGGAAGGACTGGCGCGCGCAGATCGCGCCGGGCGACATCGTCCTGGTCTGCGACGTCGGCGGCGGCACCGCGGATTTCAGCCTGATCGCCGTCACCGAGGCCGAGGGCGCGTTGGCACTGGAACGGATCAGCGTCGGCGAGCACATCCTGCTCGGCGGCGACAACATGGACCTGGCCCTCGCCTACGTGCTGCGGGCGCGGTTGGAGGACGACGGCAAGAGCATCGACGATTGGCAGTTCCTCGCCCTGGTCCACGCGGCGGCGCGCGCCAAGATCGCGCTGCTGGAGGACCCCGACCTGGCGGCGGTGCCGATCTCCCTGCCGTCCCGCGGCTCCAGCCTGTTCGCCGGCACGGTGTCGACCACTATGGAGCGCGAGACCATGGAGCAGGTGCTGCTCGATGGCTTCTTTCCGGTGACCGGGATCGACGATCTGCCGCAGGAGGGTCGCCGCGCCGGGTTGCAGGAGTTCGGCCTGCCGTTTGCCGCCGACCCCGTGGTCAGCAAACACCTGGCGCGCTTTCTCACCCGCAGCCTGACCAACGTGCAGGGCAGCCAGGCGTTGTCGGCGCTCGTCGGTGACCGGGCCATGGGCCGACCGTTTCTCGCGCCGAGCGCGGTGCTGTTCAACGGCGGCGTGTTCAATGCCAGGGTGCTGCGCCAGCGCGTCGTCGACCTGCTCACCACATGGACCGGCGGCGCGGCGGTGCGCGAGCTGGCGGGCGCCCAGTATGACCTGGCGGTGGCGCGCGGCGCGGCGATCTACGGCCGCAACCGCGCCTCGGGCAAGGGGCTGCGCATCAAGGCCGGCGCCGCGCGCTCCTACTACATCGGCCTGGAGACGTCGATGCCGGCGGTGCCGGGGTTCAAGCCGCCGGTCAAGGGCTTGTGCGTGGTGCCGCAGGGCATGGAAGAGGGCTCGGAGTTGTTGCTGGAGGGCCGGCGCTTCGGCCTCGTCGTCGGCGAGCCGGCGGAGTTCCGCTTCTTCGCCTCGGAGGTGCGCAGTGGCGACCGGCCCGGCGACATCGTCGCCAACGCCGAGCGAGACCTGGAAGAGACCAGCATGCTGGAGGTGCACCTGCCGCCCATCGAGGGTTTCCCCGCCGGTCAGGCGGTGCCGGTTCAGCTCAACGCGGTGATCACCGAACTCGGCAAGCTGGAGCTGTGGATGCAGCACGAAACCTCGAACCAGCGCTGGAAGGTCGAGTTCACCGTGCGGACGGAATAGCCGCGCCAGCGCATGGCCCGCGCCCGATTCAGCATCGGCATCGACCTCGGCACCACCAACTCGGCCATGGCATTCGTGCCGCTGGACGGGGCCGCCGCATCCGAAGTGTTCCAGGTGCCCCAGTGGGAGAGCGTCGGCGGTCTTGCCGACGCGCCGACGCTGCCGTCGTTCCTCTATCTGCCCGACGATGCGTTGGCGGCGGAGATCGGCGCCGGGGGTGGCGCGCTCGGCCCGTGGATCGTCGGTCGGCTGGCCCGCAAGCGCGCCGCCGAGGCGCCGGCGCGGGTCGCGCATTCCGCCAAGTCGTGGCTCTGCCATCACGCCGCCGACCGTCGTGCCAAGTTCCTGCCGTGGGGCTCGGAGGAGATCGCCGCCGCGCGCAAGATCTCCCCCGTCGATGCCTCGGCGCTGATCCTCAACTATCTGCGCGGCGCCTGGAACACCCGCTTCGCCGCGTCGGGCGAGGATTTCGCCTTCGATGCCCAGCAAATCACCGTGACGGTGCCGGCCTCGTTCGACGCCGCCGCGCAACGGCTGACGCTGGAGGCAGCCGGCGATGCCGGTTATCCGGACGGCGTCCGGCTGCTGGAGGAGCCGCAGGCGGCGTTCTATCGCTGGCTGGAACGGCACGACGCCGCCGCCGACCTGTGGAACCGGCTGCCGGGCGAGGCGGCCAGCCGGCATGTACTGGTCGTCGACATCGGCGGCGGGACGTCGGACTTCAGCCTGTTCGAACTCAGCCCATCGGCCGGGGGCGGGCCGCCCACCGTCAACCGCGTCGCGGTCAGCGACCACCTGCTCCTTGGCGGCGACAACATGGACCTGGCGCTGGCGCACCTGGTGGAACCGCGGCTGGCCGGGGGCGGCGGACTGGTGGGCACCCAGTGGGAGGCGCTGGTCGCCCGCTGTCGCGACCTGAAGGAAGCGGTGCTGGCGCACGACGGCGCGGCCGAGGACGCGTTCACCGTTGCCGTCGCCGGGCGGGGTTCCAGCATCTTCGCAGGGGCGATGAGCGCCACCGTCAGCCGCGGCGAGATCGAAGCCCTGGTGTTCGACGGCTTCTTTCCGCTGTGCGCCGCCGACGATGGCCCAAGGCGGCGGCAGACGGCGCTGAAGGAATGGGGATTGCCGTTCGCCGCCGACAGCGCGGTGACCCGGCATCTCGCCGCCTTCGTGCGTCACCGCCCACCGGTCGACGCGGTGCTGTTCAACGGCGGCGCGCTCTATCCGAAAGCCCTGCGCCGGCGGCTCGGCCAACTGCTGGGCACATGGCGCGGCGGGCCCGAGCCGCTGGTGCTGGAGTCCGATGACCTCGACTTGGCGGTGGCGCGCGGGGCGGCGCGCTATGGCAAGATCCTGCACCTGAAGGCGGAACGCATCGAAGCCGGTGCCGGCCGCGCGGTGTTTCTCGCCGCGCATCGCGGTCGGGCGGCCGAGGGCGAGGAGGCCGACGACGGGGCCGACGACGGGTCTGGCCAGCCGGCGCTGGTCTGTGTCCTGCCGCGCGGCGCCGCCCCGGAGGCAACGTTCGAGACCGAGGCTGCCGGCCTGTCGCTCCGGCTCAACCGGCCGGTGCGCTTCCAGCCCTACGCGTCGACGCGGCACGGCAAGGTGCGGGCCGGCGACATCCTGCCGCTGCGGGAGGCCGAGTTCACGCCCTTGCCGCCGCTGGAAACCGTGGCGCGGAGCGAGGGAGAGGCGAACGGGCAGGGCGACCGGACGGTGCCGGTGGCCCTCAGCGCCCGGCTGAACGAGCTCGGCCTCCTGCAGGTGGCCTGTGTCAGCCGCGATCCGGCGCTGGCGCAGACGTGGCCGCTGGAGTTCAACCTGCGACCCGGCGAAGCGGGCGCGGCGGCCGGCGCCGCGGCGCCAGCCGAGGTGGCGCCCAACGCCGCGCCGGACGCGGTGGCGGCGGCGCAGGCGCGGATCACCGAGCAGTTCGCGACGCCGCTGAAAAAGAAGGACAAGCTGAGCGCGACGCGGCACCTGAAAAGCCTGGAAGCGATCCTCGGCCGGCCGAAGCAGGACTGGAACTGGGTGCTGGTGCGGGCGCTGTGGCCGGCGCTGGAGGCGCGGATGGCCGATCGGCGCCGCTCGGAGGAGCACGAGGAAGCATGGCTGATCCTCGCCGGCTTCGTCCTGCGGCCGGGCTGGGGCGCGCCCATGGACGCAGCGCGCATGGATGGGCTCTGGCAGCTCCGGCATGCCGGGCTCGCCTTCCCGACGAAGCGGATCAGGTTGCAGGAGTATATCCTGTGGCGGCGCGTCGCCGGCGGCCTCTCCCGCGAGCGCCAGGAACGGATCATCGCGCCGGAGCTGGATCGCCTGCTGCAGCAGACCAACGCGCCGGATGAGCTGGTCCGTCTCGCCGGATCGCTGGAACGGCTCGGCATCGAGACCCGCGCGCGACTGGCGGAACGGTTCATCGAGATCGCCGCCGGTCTCGCCCGGGCGGACAAGCACTGCGCGCCCTATCTCGCGGCGCTGGCGCTGCTGCTCAACCGGGCGCCGCTGCACGCCGGCCCGGAAAGCGTCGCCCCGCCGGACCTGGTGGAGCGGGCGTTCGATGTGTTCGGCACGCTCGACTGGACCAAGCCCGAACTCGCCGACCTGCAGACGGTGTTCCTGCGCGCCGCCCGCGTCGTCGACAACCGGAGCCTCGACCTGCCGCAGCGGCTGCGCGAGCGCCTCGCCGGCAAACTGGAGAAGTCCGGGGTTTCGCAGCAACGGACGGTGAAGCTCCGCCACTACATGCCGCTGGAGCGGGGCGAGCGGGCCGGCCTCTACGGCGAAGCCCTGCCGCCGGGCCTGATCCTCGGAGACTGAACTGGAGATGCACGTGGAGGAGACCGACATGGCCATGAGCGCGCGGCTGATGGAGGTGTTCCTGGAGGTGCAGCGCGGGCTGCCGCGCCAGGGGCCGGGATGCGCCGCCAGCACGCTTGCCGCCCTCGCCCTCTGCCGCGGCCTGCCGGAGCGGCCGGCGGTGCTCGACATCGGCTGCGGCCCCGGCCTCCAGACCCTGACGCTCGCCCGCACGCTCGCGGGGCCGCCGATCGCGGCCCTGGACCTCTTCCTGGAATACCTGGACCAGTTGCGCGCGCGGGCCGCCGCCGATGGCGTCGACGGGCGCATTGCCGCCGTCGTCGGCGACATGACGGCGCTGCCGTTCTCAGGCCCCCGCTTCGATCTGATCTGGTCGGAAGGGGCCGCCTACATCATGGGCTTCGCGGCCGCCGTCGAGGCTTGGCGGAGGCTGCTCAGGCCCGGCGGCTTTCTGGTCGTGAGCGACTTGGTCTGGCTGCTGGCCGACCCGCCGGCCGAGGCGGTGGCCATGTGGGCCGAGGAGTATCCGGCGATGTGCGACGTCGAGACCCGGATCGCGGAGGTTCGGCAGGCCGGTTTGACCTATCTCAACAGCGTCCCGATCCCCGAAGCCGGCTGGTGGGACGACTACTACACGCCGCTCGCCGCCAAGCTGCCGGCGCTCAAGGATGCTTGGCAGGGCGATGCGGACGCGCTCGCCATCATCGACGCCACGGAGCGCGAGATCGACACCCGTCGCCGCTTCGGCGCATCCTACGGCTACGTCCTCTTCGCTGCCCGCACGGAGGGGAGGGGAGAGGTCTAGCCCTGGCATCCCGGCGCCGAATGCCGTCGGCCGGAATACGCCCGACGACTATTGCAACCGAGGTGGGTTGTTGCCTACAGGGCGCGTCTGGGCACGGGAGGCGCCGGGTGGCGGCCAACCATCAGATTCCAGTACGACCACGAGCGCGGATCGATGATCCCGGGCGGAGCGTTGTCGAGGGCTTCGCGTAACTCGTCGTCGGTGACAGGCCGGCGGATCGCCCGCATGTCCTCGTGGGTGGCGTACGTCATGGCGTAGGCAAGAAACCGCACCGGGTCGGACAAGACCTGTTCCGACTCTTCGAACCAGATCACCCGGCGGGCCACGGCCTTCATGTCATCGGTCGGTGGCAGCGGCGTCATCGCCCGGTCTCCGGCCCCGCGAGCCCCCCGGAAGGCTCGATCCTCGGCAAGCGGTGAAGATCAACAGCCCGTGCCGCCATAAAGCACGAACTCGGGCGGAAGATCTTTGAATTCGTCCCATACCTGTCGCTGCGCGGGCGGCAGGATATCAAGATTGGGTTTCATGCATTCGACCATGCACTATTTGAGCAGGGGTCGTGCATTTTTCCAAATGCGCGTGCCAGCCGAGTGCGTCAAAAAGTATTCCCTCATCGCAGTCCCGGTGTGTAGGGCTGCGTTTGAGCGCGCCCTCTCACGGGCCGAGGAGGCGGGGGAGGAGGAGGGTCAGGCCCGGGAAGGCCAGGAGCAGGGCGATGCGGACAAGTTCCGAGCCGCAGAAGGGCAGGACGCCGCGGAAGACGTCGCGCATCGGCGTCTCCCGCGCCAGCGCGCTGATGATGAACACGTTCAGCCCCACTGGTGGCGTCACCAGGCCGAGTTCGACGACGACGAGGGCGAGGATGCCGAACCAGACCTTGAGCTGCTCGGTGGTCAGGCCGTAGGCCGCCGTCGCCGCGGTCACGCCGTCGCCGCCGTTGAGATCGATCAGCGCCGGCCAGAAGAACGGCACGACCACCAGGATCATCGCCAGGGACTCCATGAAGCAACCGAGGACGACCAGGATGATCAGCATGGCGATCAGCGCGACCCACGGGTCGAGACCGCTCATCGCCGCCCACTCGGCCAGCGCCGACGGCAGGCCGGCGCGGGTGAAGAAGCCCTTCAACACCTCGGCCCCGAACAGAATGAAATAGATCATCCCGGCGGTGACGGCGGTCTCCAGCAGCGCCGCCCGGAGTCCGCCGAGGCTTAAGCCTTCGCCGCGCAGCCGCAGCAGCAGGCCATAGCCGAGGATCAGGAACGCGCCGACGCCGGCGGCGGGGGTCGGCGTAAACAGCCCGAGGCCGAGTCCGACGATGATCGCGCCGAAGATGGCGAGCACCGGCAGCAGCCGCCGGATCGCCCGTCGGCGCTCGGCGGGCGGCAGCGGTGCACCGGCGGGCGCGATCCCCGGCTTCAGGCGCACCAGCACGGCGATGACGCCGATGAACAGCGCGACCGCCAGCACGCCCGGCAGGATCGCCGCCTGAAACATCTCGATGATCGAGGCCTCGACGATGACCGCGTAGAGCACCAGCGCCACCGACGGTGGAATCAGAATGCCGAGGGTGCCGCCGGCGGCGAGGGTGCCGGTGGCCAGCTTGGCGTCATAGCGCATGCGCTTGAGCTCGGGCAGGGCGACGCGGCCCATGGTCGACGCGGTCGCCAGGGACGATCCGCAGACGGCGCCGAAGCCGGCGCAGGCACCGATCGCCGCCATGGCGACGCCGCCGCGCAGTCGGCCGACCAGCGCGTTGATCCCCTGGAACAGGTCGCGGCTGAGGTTGGCTTGGCTCGCCAGGGTCCCCATCAGCACGAACAGCGGCACGACCGACAGCTCGTAGCTGGCGACGCTGTTCCACAGCAGCGTCTTGTACTGCTGCAGGTAGGGCTCGAAGCGCAGGTAGGGCAGCGCCAGACTGAGCGCGTAGTTGCCGCCGACGCCCACGGCGACCATGGCGAGGCCGACCGGCACCCGGAGCGCCAGCAGCACGAACAGCACGGCAAGGCCGGCGACGCCGATCAGCTCCCGCTCAGCCATCCATGGGGTCCGCGACCGACGGGCCCGCGCGCGATTCCGAGCCGCACAGCTGGGTCGCGGCGACCGCCGCCCACAACAGCATCGACAGCACGCCCGGCGCGAAAAACGGCCACTCCGGCCAGCCCAGCACCCGCGACACCACACCGTCGGCGCGGGTCTCGATCAGCCCGAGCCACATCCGGTAGGCGAGGAACAGGGCGAGCAGACTGGTTGCGACCTGGGAGACGCGGTCGAGCCCCCGTTGCACCGCCGGCGGCGTCAGGCCGATGAACAGGTCGACGGCGATGTGCCCACGCCGCAGTTGGCAGTAGGGGAACAGCATCAAGGCGGCGGCACTCACCGCCAGGCGGACGAAGTCCTCGTAACCCGGCAGGCCGCCGACGGCACCCCCCAACGGCCGCACCAAGCGATCCAGCGCGAAGGCGCCGGCGTTGGCCACCGTCACCAGGACGATGGCGAGCAGGATGGCGCCGCCGAGCAGGGCCCAGGCCGTCGCCATCCCGTCGAGCAGCCGGCGCGTTCGGGATGCCGGTGTCAATGCACGGCCAGCGCTTGCGCGCGACGGACGAGCTCGTCGGCCTCGGCGGTGCGGCCGCCGGCGGTGAGCAGCGAGGCGAGGGGGACGAGAAAGGGCACCAGGCGGGGATCATCGGCGCCGAACGCGCCTTCCGCGGTCTTGATCGCCGATCGCAACTGTGCCTCCGCGTCCGAGGCTCGGCCGAGGGCGAGACTGGCCAGTCCGAGATTTCGCCAGGAGCCGGCGACGGCAGGGTCGGCGTCGCCGAGGGCTTGGCGACGCAGCGCCAGCGCGCGTTCGTGCAGCGGCAAGGCTTCTTCGGCGCGGTCCATCTGTTGCAGGAACACGCCCAGATTGTTGAGGGCGAGGGCGAGATCGGCGGGCGCCGTTCCGGCGGCGGCGTCGCGCACGGCGAGCGCACGGCGCAGGTAGGCCTCGGTCGCCGTCCAGTCCTCGGCGCGGACCGCCGTCCGGCCCAGCGTCTCGAACGCGGCCGCCACCAGATCAGCCTCGGCGGGATCGGTGGCGACGCGCGCCTCGAGACCGGCGATCGCGGCGTCACGCAGCTCCGCCGCCCGCGGCTCGTCCCCGGCGCGGCGGGCGATGTCGGCCATATAGGCCCGCGTCAACGCCACCAGCGGCGCGGCGTCGCCCAGCACCGCGCGACGGATCTCCAGCGCCCGTGCCATCGCCTCCAGCACCCGGTCGTGGCGCTGCCGTGCTTCGTGCAGATCGGCCAGGCGGGCCCAGTCCTGGGCGACGCGGAGGTCGGTCTCGCCGACGGCCGCCATGCGGGCATCGATGGCCGCACGGTACTCCGCCTCCGCCTCGTCGAAGCGGTCCTGGCGCGCGAAGGTGCCGGCGCGGCCGGTGTGAACCATCGCCCGCAGCTCGTCGGCCAGGGCATCGTCGGCCAGGGCATCGTCGGCCAGAGCATCGTCAGCCAGCGCGTCGTCGCCCTGGGCAATGGCGAGCGCCGCCTGGTAGCGCGGCAGCGCGGCATCGAAGCGGCCGAGGCGGGATTCCACGTTGGCCAGTCGCAGCAGGGTCCGCGCGTATTCCAGGTGCTCGGGACCGAAGACCGCGCGGGTCGGCGCCAGGGCCCGCCGCAGCACCACCTCGGCCTCCTCCAGCCGACCCGCCTGCTCGTGCACCAAGCCGAGGTCCCGGAGCGCCCGGGCGCGCAGGGCGAGGTCGACATTCGGCGTCCGCTCCAGCACCGGCAACGCCCGCAGCAGCCGCTCCTCGGCCGTGGCGAAGTCGCCATCGAGGACGTCCAGGGTTGCCAGCATCGCTTCGGCACGCGCCAGTTCGGGCGCATCGGTCGCGTAGAGGGACTGGCCCGCCGCCAACGCTTCCGTGAGCCGGCGCCGCGCCGTCACCAGGTCGCCCTCGGACAGCGCCCTCTCGGCCAGCCCCATGGACAGCGTCCAGCTCACCGAATCGCACGCCGGCAGGGGTGCGAGCAAAAGGCAGAGGAGGGCGATGCGGAGCCAACTCACGGCGCGGTCCCATGCGGTTGTGGCAGAGGGCGCGAAGATACACGCTCTTGACCGATCTCCGAAATCCGACATCTTGCCCGGGTGAGGCTGCGGTGTTTCGGTCGCAGCCGTCGGCTGCGCCAGAGCGCGTGGATCGGATCTGACGCTTGGTTCCCAAGCGTCGGATCGGTCGATCCACTCACGTATTGATCTGGTGGTTCGATGCTGGCGGAACGGACCCATCCGTCAGCATCGACCCAGCAAGTCGGCCTCGCCCCGCCGCCACGCCGGATCTGCTCCATGCGCATTCTCCTGCTCACCCACAGTTTCAACAGCTTGGCGCAGCGGCTGTTCGTCGTGCTTGGCGAGCGCGGCCATATGGTCAGCGTCGAACTGGACATCAGCGACGCGGTGACCGAGGAAGCGGTAGCGCTGTTCCGGCCCGACCTGATCATCGCCCCGTTCCTGAAGCGGGCGATTGCCGAGCGGGTGTGGCGGACGATCCGCTGCCTGATCGTCCATCCCGGCCCGCCCGGCGATCGCGGGCCGTCGGCGCTGGACTGGGCGATCCTGGAAGATGCGGCGACGTGGGGCATCACCGTTCTCGAGGCCGAAGCGGAACTGGATGCCGGGCCGGCCTGGGCGTCGGCGACGTTCCCGATGCGTCATGCCGCCAAGAGCAGCCTGTATCGTCGGGAGGTTGCCGACGCGGCCGAGCGCGCGGTGCTGGCGGCGATCGAGCGACTTGCCGCCGGCGCGGTCGCCGCCGATGGGATCGAGCCGCCGGAAGATGCGGTGGTCGGCCGGCCGCACCCGGCGATGCGCCCGGCGATGCGCCAAGCCGACCGGGCGATCGACTGGCAGCGCGACGACACGGCGACGGTGCTGCGCAAGAGCCGCTCGGGCGACGGCCGGCCGGGCGTCCGCGATCGGGTACTGGATCTGCCCGTCTGGCTCTACGACGCCTACGGGGACCCGATGCTCGGCGGCCCACCGGGGGCGATCATCGGCCGGCGGGAGACCGCGATCTGCCGGGCCACCGCCGACGGTGCGGTGTGGCTCGGCCAACTGCGGCGGCGCGAGGCCGGCGTCGAAACCTGCAAGCTGCCGGCGACACTGGTGCTCGGCGAGCGCCTCGCCGGCGTGCGCGAGGTGCCCGAGGGCACCGGTGGCGGCTGGCGCGATCTCTGGTACGAGGAGGCCGGCGACGTCGGCGTGCTGCACTTTCCCTTCTACAACGGCGCCATGAGCGTGCGGCAGTGCGAACGCCTCCGTGCCGCCTGGGCCGTGGCGCGGCGCCGGCCAACCCGGGTTCTGGTGCTTGCCGGCGGGCCGGACTTCTGGTCGAACGGCATGCACCTCAACGTCATCGAGGCAGCCGACAGTCCGGCCGACGAATCCTGGCGCACCATCAACGCCATCGACGACGTGGTCCGCGACATCCTGCTCGCCGACGACAAGATGACGATCGCGGCGCTGCAGGGCAACGCCGGTGCCGGTGGCGTATTCCTGGCCCTTGCCGCCGACCGCGTCGTCGCGCGCCACGCGATCGTTCTCAATCCGCATTATACCGGCATGGGCAACCTCTACGGCTCGGAGTACTGGACCTATCTCCTGCCGCGGCGCGTCGGGCCGGAGTCCGCCGATATCCTCACCCGGGCGCGGCTGCCCATGGGCACGCGCGAGGCCGCCCGTCTCGGCTTGGTCGACGAGGTAGTCGACGGCGATCCGCCGGCGTTTCTCGACGCCGTGCTGGCCCGGGCGCAGGCGTTGGCCGCCGATCCGGCGTTGCCAGTGTTGCTGCGCGACAAGGTCCGCCGCCGCGCCGCCGACGAGCGAGCGCGTCCGCTGGAGAGCTACCGGGCGGCCGAACTGGAGCGCATGCGGCTCAACTTCTACGGCTTCGACCCCAGCTATCACGTGGCCCGCTACAACTTCGTGATGGCGGTGCCGAAATCGCGGACGCCGCACGCCATCGCCTTGCACCGCCGCGGCGTCGGCGGCGCCGCGGCGCAGGAGCCGCGGCCGTGACGGGCCGCTGGCGCCGGCTCGCGGATCAGGTCTCGACCGCGTCGGGCGTCGGTCGGCGCGGCTTCTTCGTGCCATACGCCCATGCCGCGGAGCTGCCGGCGTTGGGGCGGCTGCCGCCGTACGAGACCCTGGCGCTGCTGTTCGCCGACCGGCAGCACGTGTTCGAGGACGTCCTGGATGCCATCGAGGATCTGGCGCACGACCTGGAACGCATCGGCGACGGCCACGGGCCGGCGGCCCGCTGGCGGCAGACGGCGTTCCCGCGCCTCGACGCCGCCGTCGCCTACACGCTGGTCCGCAACCTGGAGCCGGCGCATGTGGTCGAGGTCGGGGCCGGCTTCTCGACGCACTTCCTGGCCCGCGCCGTCGCCGACGGCAACCTCGACACGGTCGTTTCGTGCATCGATCCGGCGCCGCGGATCCCCACCGACGGCGCGCGGGCGCGGCTGTTGCAGATGACGGTGGCGCGGGCGGGCGTCGCGCCGTTCAAGGTGCTGCAGCCCGCCGACATCCTGAGCGTCGACTCGAGCCACGTGTTCATGCCGGGCACCGACGTGGATTTCCTGATCAATCGCGTGCTGCCGGCGCTGCCGTCGGGCGTATACGTGCATTTCCACGACATCTTCCTGCCCGACGACTACCCGGCGGCGTGGGCGGCGCGCGGCTTCAACGAGCAATGCGCCGTGGCGGCCCTGCTGACCGGCGGCGGTTGGCGCCTAGTCTGGTCGAGCCGCTGGGTGACGACGCGGATGAACGACGCGCTGCGGGAGCACGTCGTCGGCCGCCTGTTCCTCGCCGAGGGCGCCGAGGAAACCAGCCTCTGGCTGGAGAAGGTGTAGCGGCGCTCACTCTGCGGGAAAGCGCATGTCTCGGGGCAGGAAGAACAGATAATCGTCGGCGGCGCGTTGCTGGTGGCATTCGTGGCAGAAGGCGACGGTGGCCTTCGTCTCGCCCATCGTGTCTCCGTAAAAGCTGCCGTCCGGCATGATCATCGCGTAGCGCCAGTCCGCCGTCTCCGGGCTGGTGCCGGCGGCCAGCTTTTCCATGATGAACAAGGCGCCGGGGAAGCGCCCACCGACGCCGGTCACGGTCAGGCTGTCCTTTGCCACGATGCCGCCGGGCGGCATGCGCTCGCCCGCCGCCATGCGGCCGTAGCCGGCCCGCCGCGCGATCAGGTTGGCGTAGTTGTTGACGTAGCGGTTGCCGTGCGTCTCCGACCGATAGGGCGCGTCATTGTAGCGGTGCCAACGGCGGTAATGGGTGGCCGTGGCGTCGCCGGAGAGCGCATAGAGCATCTCCATGCGGTCGACGATGGATTCGTAGGCGTCGATCGCCGCCTCGCGGGTCAGATCGGCCGGCGCGTCGAGCCTGGGATGGCCCGGTTCGTCCGCCGGCATCTCGGCGATGCTGAAATCGACGCGGAGACTGACGCCGGCGACGAGCCATCCCACCGCCAGCACGAACACGCCGAGCCAACGGCGCGCGTAATGCCGATCCTGCATGGCCGTTTCCCCGAATATTGATGGCCTGAAGGGTTAGCCCCCGTTGCTTTCAGCGTAGGCCGTCGCGCCGTCGCCGACCAGATGTGCTCACGCTGATGTGACACGCGGTGTGCGATGCCCGGCTGCGGGACGTTCGGGACAGGGGAAGCCAGGAAACAGAGGAAGCCAGGAAACAGGGGACCCGGGAAACGGGAGCCCAGGAAACGGGGGGCCCTCAGGAATACGGATCGGCCGCATCGCGCAGGCCGTCACCCATGAAGTTGAAGGCGAGGACCGTGACGATCACCGGGATCATTGGCGTCAACAGCCATGGGTAGAGGGCGACCGCCTCGATGTTCTGGGCCTCGGTCAGCAGCACCCCCCAACTGGTGATCGGTGGTCGGAGACCGAGGCCGAGAAAGCTCAGCGCCGTTTCGCCGAGGATCATCGATGGAATCGACAGGGTCGCCGAGGCGATCAGATGGCTCATGAAGTTGGGCAGGAGATGGCGGCCGATGATGCGCGAAGGCTTCGCCCCCATCAGCCGCGCCGCCTGGCAGAAGTCCTCCTCGCGCAGCGCCAGCAGCTTCGAGCGGACGGCGCGGGCGAGGCCCGGCCAGTCGAGCAATCCGAGGATTACGGTGATTCCGAGAAACACCAGAATCGGGCTCCAGGTGATGGGGAGCGCCGCCGACAGCGCCATCCACAGCGGCAGTTCGGGCAGTGAGCGGAGAATCTCGATGAGGCGCTGGACGATGTTGTCGACCCAACCGCCGAAATATCCGGCGAGGCCGCCGATGGTGATGCCGAGCAGGAAACTGATGGTGATGCCGATCAGCCCGACGGTGAGCGAGATCCGGCCGCCGTAGAGCAGCCGCGACGCCATGTCCCGCCCCAGCCGGTCGGTGCCGAGCAGGAACAGGGTGCCCCCCTCGGCGGGGCAGATCAGGTGCGTGCCGGCGGGAATGAAACCGAAGAGTTGGTAGGGCTCGCCGCGGCACAGAAAGCGGATGCGCTGGATGTCGGTGCGGTCGACGACGTATTCCCGCTTCAGCGTCTCCAGGTTCAACTCGAACTTCAGGCCGTAGACGAACGGGCCGACGAATTCGCCCTCGTGGACCAGCCGGACGGCCTGCGGGGGCGCGTAAATGAACTGGACGTTGCGGGTGTGCAGGCCATACGGCGCCAGGAATTCGACAAAGGCGATCGAGATGTAGGACAGCAACAGGATCACCGACGCAACCACCGCCAGCTTGTGCCGCCGGAAGCGCCACCAGATCATCTTCCACTGCGACGCCATGTAGTAACGTTCTTGATCGGGCGTCAGCGCCTCGATGGAATAGACGTTGAAGGGCGCCTTGGAGACGTAGTGCGGCAGGCGATCGGTCATCGCGCGGCTCCGGCGCCCATACGGATGCGGGGATCGAGCACGGCGAGCAGGACGTCGGACAGGAACATGCCGACGACGGTCAGCGCGGCCAGGAAGATGAGGAACGAGCCGGCGAGATACATGTCTTGGCTCTGCAGCGCCGACAGCAGCATCGGCCCCGTCGTCTGGAGCGACATCACGGCGGACACGATGACCGAGCCCGAGACGATCTGCGGCAACAGGTTACCGATGTCGGCGACGAACGGGTTCAAGGCCATGCGCAGGGGATACTTGCGCAACAGCTTGCCGGGCGGCAGGCCCTTGGCGCGCCCGGTGACGACATATTGCTTCTGCAACTCGTCGAGCAGATTGGCGCGGAGCCGGCGGATCATGCCGGCGGTGCCCGAGGTGCCGATGACGACGACCGGCACCCAGAGATGCTCCAGCACCGAGAGCACCTTGGCCCATGACCAGGGCTCGTTCAGGTACTCTTCGGCCATCAACGTGCCGATCGACGTTCCGAACCAGACGTTCGCCAGATACATGAGGATCAACGCCAGCAAGAAGTTCGGCGTGGCAAGACCGATGAAGCCGATGAACGTCAGGCCGTGGTCCCCCCAGGTGTATTGATGGGTGGCGGAATAGACGCCGATCGGGAAGGATACGACATAGATGAAGATAATGGTGGCGAAGTTCAGGACGATCGTCAGAAGAATTCGGTCGCCGATGACGTCGCGCACCGGCAGATTGTATTCGAAGGAATAGCCGAGGTCGCCCTGGATCAGGCCGAACAGCCAGACGAAATACTGTTCGTGCAGCGGGCGGTCGAGACCGTACTGGCGGCGCAGAAACTCGATCTTTTCATGCGGGACGAGTTCGCCCTGGCTTTCCAACTGCGCAATGTGGCTGGAGAGATAGTCGCCGGGCGGCAATTGGATGATGATGAACACCAGCGCGCTGATGACGAGTAACGTCATCAGCATCGTCAGGATGCGCCGCACGAGATAGGTCAGCATTGGCCGGGAAACCTCGCGCGCTTTCGACGATCGATTACCGCTGCCGCAGCAGGACGGTCGTCCTCAGTTCCGGTGGCCTTCGGCGAACCAGAAGGTATCCGGGCGGTGAACGCCGAAGTGTGCCCCCGGCTCCCAGTTGTAGATGCCTTTTTCCGGCACGTTGCGGAGGCTATTGCTGACCACCACTGGCTGCGGGACCGCGCGGACGAGGCCGATGCTGAACACATGGTCGGCATGGATCCCCAGCATTCGCTTCCAGATGGCCGCGCGCTCGTCGTCGTCGGTGGCGCGCTCCCAGTTCTGCTGCAGGGCGACGAGTTCGACGACCGGCTCCAGGTCGACCGGTTCCCCGGCCTGCCCCTGGGTTTCCGCGAACTGTCCCCAGCGCGGCCACATGTACTGCAACTGGCTGGTCGGCGCCAACTCGCTCGGGGGCATCGACGGTGTCGGCAGGGCGTTTTCCATGCCCTTCCAGATCGACATGACGGTGGCGCCGGAGACGATCCGGTTGCGCCATACCTCCCGTTGCAGCGGCTTGATGTGCATCTTGATGCCGACCTGCGCCCAGGTGTCTCGGACCAACTGCAGCACGTCGGTCTCCACCGGATCCTCGCCCGCCGTCTCGACGATGATCTCGAACGGCTCGCCATTCGGCAGCAAGCGGATGCCGCGGCCGTCGGTCTTCGACAGTCCGGCGGCGTCGAGCAGGTCCCTGGCTTTCGCCAAATCAAATTCGGTGTAGGCGCGGGCGAAGCGGTCTTCGTACAACGGGCTCTCGGGGAGGATCGTGTTCGCACCTTCGTCGGCGAGGCCGAAGAACACCGTCTGGTTGATCTCCGACCGGTCGATCGCCAACGACATCGCCTGCCGCACCTTGGGCTCCCTGAGCACCGCGCGCCACACCGGATCACGGGTGTTAAGATTAGGATAGAGCGCCATTTCGGAGCCCGCCCCCGACCGCCAGAGCCTGACGGTGAAGTCGTGCCGCTTCTCACCCTGTTTCAGGATTGCGAAGTTCTCGAAGCCGAGGCCGCGTGCCTGCAAGTCGCTGTCGCCGGCCGCCGTCTTCGCCGGGATCAGCTTGGCATTGACGACCGGGAACGTGATCGCGTCGATGTAGGGGAGCTGACGGCCCTCGGGGTCGACGCAGTGGTAGAACGGATTGCGTTCGAAGACGAAGTAGCTCGCCGGCGGTTCGGTCACCAGGCGCCAGGGCTGCAGTGTCGGCAACTGCGGATTGTCGTTCTTGTATTGCGCGGCATGCTTGTAGTGCAGGGCGATCCAGTTGCGCTGGCCGGCATCGCTGACGCGTCGTGCCAACTCGACGGGATCGGCGTACTCCGCGTGGAACTGCTTCAAATAGTGCGACGGCTGATAGATGAATTCCGGCCGAGCGCCGGCAAGCGCCGGCAGGAAGGCGCGGTTGGGCTTGTCCCAGGAATAGCGGACGGTGGTTTCGTCGATCACCTCGACGGTCGGCGGCTGGCCGTCGACGCGCAGGAACATGGGCATGCCGCCGGGCGACATCTCCTCATGCGCGATGACGTCTTCCCAGTAGTAGCGGAAATCCTCGGCGGTGAAGGGATGGCCGTCCGACCATTTGTGCCCCTTGCGCAGGTAGAAGGTGAAGATCCGCCCCTCGTCCACCTCGAACCGCTCCAGAATGTCGGGCCGAAGGTTCCAGCCGGCGTCATAGGCGACAAGGCGCGCATAGCCGTAAACCACCATCATCCGGGTATCCTGCGCCCGCCCCATCAGCGTGCGGAGGGTGCCGCCATAGGCGCCCGGCTCCTTGCCCAGCGCCGCGAGGTCGACCACCGAGGGCGTTTCCGGCAGGCGTTCGGCAACCGGTGGCAGGTCGCCGCGCGCCACCCACTCCGCGAAGAACGGCGGCTCTTCCATCGCCGTCTGCGACACGGCCGGGAAGGCAAGCAGTCCGACCACCGTCATGGCAGCGGCGATGCTGATCAGGGTGCGCGTCATCGAAGGCTCTCCGCTTCGCTTGTGGTCAGCCGCAGGCCGCTACCGCGGCGGCCGGGGACCCTGGGGATCTGTGTCGAACCAGAACGCGGGTGGCCCATACAATCCGAAGTATGCACCCGGTTCCCAATTGTAAATCGCGTCTGCCGGAACGTTGCGCAGCCCTTGCCGCCGAACAACGGGCTGCGGCACGCCGTGGACCGTGCCGATGCTGAAGACGTTCTCGGCGTGCCAAGCGAGTAGGCCCCGCCACGCCGCCGCGCGTTCGGCGCGGTTCTCCGCCGTCTCCCAGGCCTTGGCCAGGAAAACCAAGCGCGCGACTGCGGGATCATCCACCGGACGGCCGGTGAACCCGCCTGATTCAACATACAGCCCCCACGCCGGCCAGCCAAGCTGCACGGCCTCCGAGGGGACCAGTTCCGACGGTGGCCAGTTCGGACCCGGCACGCCGTTCTCCAAACCTTTCCACGCCGACATCACGATGTCACCGGCGAGTGCGCGCCGGCGCAGTTCGTCGCGGGGCATGGTCTCGACTCGCGTCGCCAGTCCGACGCCCGACCAGGCGTCGGCGACCAGCCTGAGCACTTCCAGACTGCTCGGCCGCTCGGCCGTCGCGGCGATGACGAGATCGAGCGGCCGACCGTCGGGCAGCCGCCGCCAGCCGTCGGCGCCGGTGCGCTCGAGGCCGAGGCCGTCGAGCAGCGTCGCCGCCGTCACCGGGTCGTGGCTCGTCCACGCCGTTTCGAAATCCGGCTGATAGAGGGGGCTCTCCCGCAACACGGTGTTGGCGGCGGCGATGCCGAGGCCGTGGAAGACCAGTTGGTTGATGGCCGCACGGTCGATAGCCAGCGACAGGGCGCGACGGAAGTCCGCTTGGCGCAGCAGATCCTGCCACGTCGGATCGCTGGCGGTCAGATTGGGATAGAGCGCGACTTCCGAACCCGCGGCCGTCACCCACAACTCGACGACCATGTCGGTCCGGGCCTCGGCGAGCTTGAGCATGGCGAAGTGCTCGAAACTGAGACCGAGGGCCTGCAGATCGGCTTCGCCGTCGGCGACACGCCGTGGGATCTCCGCCGGATCGACGACGCGCAGCTCGACCTGGTCGATGTAGGGGAGTTGTTGGCCGGCGCCGTCGACGCGATGGAAGAAGGGGTTGCGGGCGAAGACGAAGCGTCCGTCGGGGGTCGCCTCGGCATGCACCCAGGGTTGCAGGGAGGGCAGCTGCGGATTGGTGTTGCGGTATTGCGCCGACGCGTCCCGGAAATCACTGGCCCAGTCGGGTGCGACGTCGCCGTAGCGGGCGTGAAACCGTTGCAGATAGTGCGCCGGCTGGTACAGGAACTCGGGCCGGCTGCCGGCCAGCGCCGGCAGGAACGCCCGGTTGGGCGCGTCCCAGGCATAGCGGACGGTGGTTTCATTCAGGACTTCGAAGCGCGGCGGCGCACCATGGACACGCAGGAAGGATGGCGGCCCCTGCGGCGAGAGCACCGGGTTGTTGAGGACGTCCTCCCAATAGAAGCGGAAGTCCTCGGCGGTGAAGGGGTGGCCGTCCGACCAGCGGTGCCCGGGGCGCAGGTGCAGGGTGAACACCCGGTCACCGTCGTTGTCGACGCGCTCCAGGATGTCCGGCACCAAGTCCCATGCCGTGTCGTAGCCGACGAGCCGGGCGTAGCCCCAGACCACGAGGAAGCGGACGTCGGCGGGTCGTCCGACAAGGCTCTTGAGCGTTCCGCCATAGCGTCCGGGTGTTTTGCCGACGCTTTCCAGGTCGATCACGCGCGGGCGGTCCGGCAGGCGCTCGGCGAGTGGCGGCAGGGTGCCATCGGCGACGCGCGGTGCCAGGGCGGGCGGTTCCTCCGCGGCCGTCGCCGGTGCGGCAACGAGCGCCACCAGCCAGCCGGCCAGCGCCATCGCAAGCATCGTTCTCATGCCACCTTCCTCGCTCCACTCGATGGCGCCGACCGCGCCCGCACGTAGTGTCCGGACCCCAGATCGAAGAGCGCGGCATCGTCGTCCGGACCGGCGGTGAACGGGTCGGGCCAAGCTTCCGGAATCGACGCGCGGCCGTCCATCAGCGCCGTGAAGTCGAGCCGGCGGTCGGGGTCGGGAAACGGTACCGCGGCGAGCAGCGCCCGGGTGTAGGGATGCACCGGATTGCGGAACAGCGCCTCGCGCGGCGCTTCTTCCACCAGCCGGCCGGCGCACATCACGGCGATGCGGTCGGCCATGTAGTCGACGACGGCGAGATTGTGCGAGATGAACAGATAGGTGAGCCCCAGTTCGCTCTGCAAATCCTTCAGAAGATTGAGGATCTGCGCCTGGACCGAGACGTCGAGCGCGGAGACGGGCTCGTCGCAGATCAGCATGTCCGGCTTCAGCGCCAACGCCCGGGCGATGCCGATGCGCTGCCGCTGGCCGCCGGAGAAGCTGTGCGGATAGCGGTTCAGGTGACGCGGGTCGAGGCCGACCACCCGCATCAGTTCGACGACCATCTCGCGCCGATAGTCGGCGTCACCGACCGCGTGGATGACCAGCGGTTCGCTCAGGATTTCGAACACGGTCATCCGCGGGTTGAGTGAGCCGAAGGGATCCTGGAAGACGTACTGGATGCGCCGGCGAAACGCGATCAACGCCTTCGGTTTCAGGCTCAGCACGTCGATCGGGCCGCTGGCGTCATGGTAGGTGACGCTGCCGGAATCGGGGGCGATGGCCCGCATCAGGATCTTGCTGACGGTCGTCTTGCCGCAGCCGCTCTCGCCGACCAAGCCGAGGCAGCCGCCACGTTTGATGTCGAAGCTGACGTTGTCGACCGCCCGGATCGCAACCGGTGCGCCGGTGCCGAACAGTCCCGCCGTCTTGCGGGTGGCGAAGCTCTTGTTGAGGTGGCGGACCGACAGCAGCGCCCCACCGGTCTCGCTGACCGTGTCCTCGGCGGCCCGCAGGGCGAGCAGATGGCCGGCGCGATACTCGATCTCGCGCAAGGGCTGCAGTCGTTCGCCCGCCGTCATGTTGAAGTGCGGGACGGCGCGGAGCAGCGCCTTCAGGTAGGGATGCTGCGGATCGGTGTAGATGTCGCGCAGCGGCCCGCTCTCCATGATGCGGCCGTGATACATCACCACGACCTCCTCGGCGACGTTGGCGACGACGCCCAGGTCGTGCGTGATCAGGAGCAGCGCCATTTGCAGTTCGGAGCGCAGATCGGCGATCAACTTGAGGATCTGCGCCTGGATGGTGACATCGAGCGCGGTGCTCGGCTCGTCGGCGATGAGCAGCGCCGGTCGGCAGATCAGCGCCATGGCGATCATCGCCCGCTGGCGCAAGCCGCCGGACAACTCGAAGGGATAGGTGTCGAAGGCGCGAACGGGATCGGGAAATCCGACGAGCCGCAGCATGTCCACCGCGGCGCTGCGCGCGGCCTTGCGATTCATCCGCCGGTGCAGCAGCAACACCTCGCCGATCTGGTCGCCGATGGTGTGCAGCGGCGACAGCGACGTCATCGGCTCCTGGAAGATGATCGAGATGTTGTCACCGCGGATCGCCCGGTAGGCCTCGCTTTCCGGAGGGATTTTCGCGAGATCGACGGCGGCGCCGTCGTGGTGGGGATCGGCGAACAGGATCTCGCCGCCGGCGACGCGGCCGACCCGCGGCAGGATGCCGAGGATCGCCTGGGCGGTGACCGATTTTCCCGAGCCGGACTCGCCGACGAGGGCCGTGGCGCCGCCGGGGCGCACCCGGAAGCTGACCCCGTCGACCGCGCGAAGCACACCGGCGGCGGTGGTGAACTCGACCTGGAGGTCGTTGACCTGCAGCAGGTCGGTCATCGCCGAACGCCGGCCGTCAGCGGATGCCCCGGTCCCTCGGCGCGCCGTTCCCCCAGCGCCGTGAGGTTTGCGGCCGTCGCCGGGTCGAGCGGGATCCCGTTCGCCGTCGCCGCGGTGACGGCCCGCGCCGTCAGCAGGGCGAAGCCGTCGAGCCGGGAGTCGACAACGACCCGCCCGCCGGCGCCGGTCAGCGTGAGTTGCAGCCAGCCGCCGCTGCGGTCGCGCCGCGTCGAGTAATAGGCGAGGCGGAGGCCCCGCAGCTCCCGCCAGGGGATCGTTCGCGGCAGCGGTCGCAGTCGCCCGATGCCATCGCCGTCGACGCGGACGCGCAGGGACTGCAGCCAGACGGTGCGCAGGCCGTACACCAGGAACAGCACGACCCCGGCGGCGAGCAGGGCGGTGACCACCGGAGCGGTCTCGGCGGCGACGAGGGGAGCGCCGAGGATGGCCAGACCGGCGCAAGCGCGGGCGTAGTCGGCGAGCACGACGCGGCGGGGATAGGCGAGCACGGTCATGGCCAGAACGCCCGCTGCGCGGGACGCCAGCCGGCGGCGGGATGGCGCAGCGTCGCCGCCAGAAATCGCTCGACGAAGTCCCAGCAGCCCTCGTCGTGGAACAGGTGGTGGGTCATCAGGCCGGTGGGCTCGTCGGCGTCGCAGTGGCCGGTCCGGCGGGCCGCCAGGTGGTTGATGACCTGCGCCAGCACTCGGTCGTCACCCATGAAGCCGCCGCCGCCCTGCCAATCGACGATATCCACGTGCACATTGGTGCGCCGGACCCCGGGGGCTGGCGCGGCGGCATCGCGCGGGCCGAGGGTGGAGACCGCCGCCAAGCCGGCGACGGGCAGATGGGCGACCAGGCTCGCGTCCATTCGGTTCCACGGCGCGACCATCACCGGCAGCCGGGTCGGGAAACGCTCCAGCCGCCGCCAGCCGTCGGCGATCTCGTCCAGCATCACGTCGCGCGGTCGGTGCGGGCCATGCTCCTCCTGCCGGTCCTCGCCGGGCGCATGGTTGGCGTGGGCGAAACCGTGCTGCAGGACGGCGACATCGGAACGGCCGCCGAGGGCGCCGGCGAGACTTTCGTCAGCGTCGCGCGGGATCACCGCCAGGGCCAGCGGCACTGCCAGCCGGGCTCCAAGATCGAGCAGCCGGTCAAGCGGCAGCGTCTGGCGCGTCGCGTCGTCGTCGCGCCACCAGAACGTCGCCTGTCGTCCGGCCCGTTGCCAGGCATCCAGCTCCGCTGCGAGCCCGTCCCAGCCGGCCCATTCCGCGGTCTCGGCCATTGCTCTCACGCCTCCGCGACGGCGGTCTCGCGGCCGGCGGCCGCGATGATCCGTGCCGTCGTTGGTGCACCCATCAGGTCGACGGCGAACGGCGCCGGCGCAGCCTCCATGGCGGCATCGACGGCGCGCGCCAGCGTTTCGGGCGTTGCCTTTTCCGATGCGACCATACCGAGGACGCCGCGTTTCGCAAGCATCTCGGCACGCAAAGACTGCTCCGTCTGCCCCTCGGCGGCGAACGGCACCACCACTGCCCGCGCCCGCGCCGCCAACACATCCGCGATGGTATTGTAGCCGGCCTGGGAGATCGAGAGAACGCAGTTGCCGAGCAGGTCCGCCATGTCGGTCCGCCAGCGATCGACGACCACCCCGTCCGGCGCCGCCCAGGCCAGGCGATCGAACGCCTCGGTCGGCAGGTTGGTCCCGGTGATCAGCCGCCACGGCCGGTCGGCCAGGCGGGAGAGCGGACGGGCGGCCAGCGCCATCTGCAGCAGCGGCAGGCCGACGGCGCCACCGCCGGCGGACACGACGACCTCGCCGCGCCCGGCGACGCGCTCGGGGTGCTCCACCGCCTGCGGCTCCACCACATAGCCGGTGTAGCGCAGGCGATCGGCCATCATCGCCACCTCGGGCAGCGACGCCTCCAGGCGGATCAGGGCGGGATCGCCGTGCACGAGGATTCCGTCGAACAAACTCGCCGCCCAGCGGACCATCTCGACGTTGCGATCCGGCCGCGCCTTGCGGACCACCACGTCACGCACGGACGACAGGATCCGCGGCCGCGGCTCGGCGAGGCGCGCGGCCGCCAGCAGTGACAGCAATTCCTCGCGGAAGGCGCGGCGGCCGAAGGGAAACTGTTCGATCAACAGCGTCTCGGGCCGCAGCATCTCGAAAGCGCGAAGCAGGTGATCGGTGCGCAGCTCCCGCAACTCCGAGTCGAATGGCGCACCGCTGGCATCGACCAGCGTCTTGATCGCGTCGTCGGCGGCATGCACCGGCGGGAGGGGAATGCGGGCGCAGCCGGTGAAGCTGATGCCCTCCACCTCCGGACCGCCGAGCACGACGCTGACGTCCAGTCCCGCCGCAGCCATGGCGCGCGCCAGCACCGAGGCCCGCTTGACGTGACCGACACCGAGCAGGTGTTGCACATAGAAAAGCACGCGGTGTGTCATGGATGCGCTTATAGCGGGTTCCCGCGGTCATGCCAGCGACCGTCGTCACAGCCGCTCGGCACACACCTCTGCCAGAATGGCGGCGAGCCGGTCGGCGGCGCGCCGGCGATCGTGCCGAGCCGCCACCCGTTGCGCCGCCCGCGTGCCCATGACGCGGCGGAGCTCCGCCGCGTCGAGCAGGCGCCGGGTGGCGCCGGCGAACGCCGCCACATCGCCGACCGGCACCAGCGTGCCCGTTCGCCCATCGGCGACCACGTCGGGCACGCCGCCGGTGCGACCGGCCACCACCGGCAGGCCGCCTGCCTGCGCCTCCAGAAAGCCCAGCCCGAAGGCCTCGCCCACGGCCGGCCAGACATAGAGGTCGGAGGCCGCGTAGAGCCCGGGCAATGCGTCGCCGTCGACCTGACCGAGGCAGACGACGCGATCGCCCAGTGGCCGCAACGCCCGCTGCACCGCTGGCCGCGCCGGCCCGTCCCCGGCAACCATCAGCCGCCACGGTCGGTCGCCGAGGTGTGCCAGCGCCGCCGCGAGCAGCCGGTAGGAGGCGAGCTTGTCCCCCGGCCGCATCATGGCGACGGTGAGCAGCCAGGGGTGGGCGGACCCGAGGCCGTGGCGTCGGTGGAGCGCTTGGCGGTGTCGCGCTCGCGCTCGCGCGGCGGCGCGGAAGGGGGCGGCATCGATGAACGGCGCGAAGGGGATGATCCGCTCCGCCGGAATCAGGTTGCCGAGACACGCGGCATCGGTGCTGTTCAGGGTGAGCACGCGATCGGCGTGGCGGATCGCGGCTTCGGCGGCGGTGAAGCCCAACGCCCAAGGTCCGTCTCGGCGTTTCGGGGCGTACGACGCCTCGGCGACGACGTAGGGGATGCCGAGCGCGGCGCTGACGCTCGGGCCCAGCAGGTCCGGCGCCTTATGATAGAGGTGATAGGTGAACCAGAGATCGGGCCGCTCCGCCGCCGGGCGCGCCCGCAGGTGGCCGGTCAGTCGCGCCGCGAGGCGATCACCGATCGCCGCCAAGCGCCGTTGCCGCTCGGGATCGCCGCGACCGTCGTGGCTGCGCAACGGCGGTGCCGCCTCGACCGCCACCCCGGCGTCCCGCAGCGCCTGGATGAACAGCCGCGCCATCTGACGGTCGCCGGACGGCCGCGGATGCTCGGGCGGCTTCAGCGGCGCATGGAAGATACAGCGCACTCGCGCGTGTCCAAGGCGGGAAGGCCGAAGCGGCACGCCAGCCGCTCGATGCCGGCCTCCATGGTGAAGTGGTCGCGCACCCGCTGTCCGCCGGCCGCCGCGATGCGGGCGCGTTGCTCGGGTTGGCGCAGCAGTCCGGCGATGGCGTCGGTCAGGGCGCCCGGATCCTCGGGCGGCACCAGTACGCCGACGCGGCCATCGGCGATGAGTTCGGGGATCGCGCTGACCGCGGTGGAGACGCATGGCAGCCCCTGGCTCATCGCTTCCATCAGGACGTTCGGCAGGCCATCCCGGTCGCCGTCCACGGCCACCCGGCAGGCGAGCACGAAGATGTCGGCTGCCCGATACTTCTCCAGCAGCCGATCCTGCGACAGGGGGCCCAGCCAGTCGACCCGCTCGCCGAGGCCGAGATCGCGAGCCCGGCGCTGCAACGCCTCTCGCAGCGGCCCGGCGCCGACATGCACCAGCCGCCAATACAGTTCCGTCGGCAGTTGGGCGAGGGCGTCGAGCAGGACATCGAAGCCTTTCTTCTCGACGGCGCGCCCCACCGTCAGCAGTGTCACCGGGCGCTCCGGATCGCTGCCGTCGGGGCCGGGACGGCGCAGCATTTCCGGAAATCGCGCCAGATCGATGCCGTGATAGACCAGTTCCACGGTGTCGGGCGACGGCGCCAGGGCCGCCAGATGCGCCGCGTTGGTGCGCGTGCACGTCACCAGCCAGCGGCAGTCGGCGAGTTTCTCGCGCTTTTCCCACTCGGGCGTGGTCCAGACGTCCTTGGCATGCGCCGAGACGGACCATGGCAGGCCAAGGATCCGAGCGGCATAGCGGGCGACCGAGGCCGGCGTGTGCAGGAAGTGCGCATGGATCCAGCCCACATCGGCCGGCAGTTCGGCGGCCAGCACCAGCGCCTGGCCGAAGCGGCGGATACGGTTGCGCGTGCGGTCGCGGGCGAGGTCCCGCTGCCAGATGCGGAGGGCGTCGCTGTAGCCCGGGCGTCCGCGCACTCGCCGCCAGGCGGCGGCGACGCGGGCCGGCGCCTCGTGCAGATACTCCGGCAGGTAGCTGACGGGGGCAGTGATCTCGCGATGCACGGGATGCACGGCCGGATCGGTGGGACGGCGCAGCGAATAGAGCCGGAGATCGAGACCGCGCCGCTCCAGCGCCCGGATCTCCTGGGCGATGAAGGTCTCCGACAGCCGCGGATACCCCTTGAGGACGAACGCGACCGGGGCTGCCACCGGTTCAGGCGCTGCCGGGGACGACGGCGAGGCGGGCGCGCACGCCGGCACGATCGGCGAGCCAGTCGTCGACCACGGCGCCGATCACCGAGAGGCCGTCGAGCAGCCCGGCGATGCGGGTTTCCGAAGGCCGCGGCTGCTCGGGCAGCGCCCGCAGCGCCGCCGCCATGATTGCCGGCTCGCAGACCCCGTCGACGGCGAGCATGCGCACCAAGCCCAGTGCCTCGCCGCGTGACGCCCGGATGAACTGCTCCTGCCGCGGCACGGTGCGCGGCACGATCAGCCCCGGCTTGTCGAAGGACAGAATCTCGCAAAAGGTGTTGTAGCCGCCCATGGCGACGATTCCGGCGGCGCCGGTCATCAGGGTCTCGATGTCGGCATCGAAGGTGATCGCCTCGACGTTGTCGAGGCGCGCCGCCCGTTCCTGGAAGCCGCCCTGGGTGGTGGAATGCATGAATGGCCCGAGCACGATGAGCGCGCGATAGGGGATCTTCGGGTCGTGTTCGTAGGCGCGCAAGACCCAATCGATGACCACGGCGCCGTCGCCGCCACCGCCGGCGGTGACCAGGATGTAGGGTTCCTGGGTGAAGGCGGCGAGGGGGCCGATGGGGCGACCGATGGCGGGCGCGGAGCGCCTGAGATAGCCGGTGTAGCGGATCTTGCCGCGCACGGTCTCGGGCAGCGGGATTCCGGCGAGCGGATCACACAGTTCCGGCAGGCCGTAGATCCAGATGTGATCATAGAGGTCCGCGAGCGCCGGCAGCGCGTTCTTGCGCGCCCATTCCTCGGCGAGCGAGGCGGGGTCGTCCATGACGTCGCGCAGCCCCAGCACCAGCGGCGTGCCGCGCGCCTTCAGCATGCTCAGCGTGTCGCGGACTTCGCCGCGGAGTCCGAGCGGTTCCTTGTCGACGATGAAGACGTCGGGGGCGAAGGTCGCCGCGGTATGGCGGATGATCGAGGCGCGCAGTTCAAGCGTCTGCTCGATGCCGATATCGAGCTTGAGGGGCGAATAGTCGCCATGGCGCAACTTGATGACGCCGGGTACCCGCACGAAGTCGACACGGCTGCGGAAACTGAAGCTGCCGATGATCGGCGAGCCTGACAGGATCAGAACGGAAACGTCGCTGCGCCGTTCGACCAACGCGTGCGCGATGGTGCGGCAGCGGCGCAGATGGCCCAGTCCGAATGAATCGTGCGAATAGATGAGGATTCGGCGATGCCGGATGTCACGCGCCATGCTCAGACCCCCGCGAGGTCCAGATACCCCGACGAAGCTCATGGTAATCGCCCGCGCCGCGAAGCAAAGCAAGCTTTTCCGGACGTGCGGCCGCGGCGGGGACGTCGAGTGACGCCCGGTGCGCTTCCTCAGAACTCCAGGGCGCGCGCCCTGAGGACATGAGGAACGGCACGCACCTGGCGCAACAGCGGCTCCGAGAGCATTTCGTCCACCTCGATCAGCGCGATGGCGTTACCGCCTTGCTGGTCGCGGCCCAGGTGGAAGCTGGCGATGTTGATCCCGGCGTCGGCCAGGGTCATGCCGAGCGCGCCGATGATGCCAGGCTTGTCCTCGTTCGAACAGAACAGCATGTGCGGGCCGACCCGCGCGTCCATGGGGATGCCTTCGATTTCGACGATGCGTGGCTGATCGCCGTTGAACAGCGTGCCGGCGACGCTGCGGGTCCGCGCCTCGGTGGTCACCGTCAGGCGAATCAGCGTCTGATGCGCGCCCGCCTTCTCGTGGCGCACCTCCAGCACGTCGATGTCGCGTTCGGCGGCGATCGCCGGCGCGTTGACCATGTTGACGCTCTCCATCAACGGCGAGAGCAGGCCTTCGAGGATCAGTGCCACCAGCGGTCGGGTGTTCAGCGTCGACGCGTGGCCGCGATACTCGATGCTGACGGATTTGAGCGCGGTCTCGGTGATCTGCCCGGCGAAGCTGCCGACGAGACGGGCAAGCGCCATGTACGGGCGCAACCGTGGCATCTCGTCGGGACCGACCGAGGGCATGTTCAGCGCGTTGGCGACCGTGCCATTGACCAGATAGTCGGCCATCTGCTCGGCGATCTGCAGCGCCACCTTCTCCTGCGCTTCTTCCGTCGAGGCGCCGAGATGCGGCGTCGCCACCACCTGCTCCATGCCGAACAGCGCATTGTCGCGCGCGGGCTCCTGGGCGAACACGTCCAGCGCCGCGCCGGCGACGTGGCCGCTGTCCAGCGCCGCCTTCAGGTCGGCCTCGACGATCAGGGTGCCACGGGCGCAGTTGATGATCCGGACCCCCGGCTTCATCTTCGCCAGCGTGGCGGCGTTGATGATGCCGCGCGTCGAGTCGGTCGCCGGTGCGTGCAGGCTGATGAAATCGGCGCGCGCCCACAGGGCGTCGAGGTCCACCTTCTCGACGCCCAGGTCGTCGGCGCGCTCCGGCGACAGATAGGGATCGTACGCGATCACCCGCATCTTCAGGCCGAGCGCGCGATCGGCGACGATCGAGCCGATGTTGCCGCAGCCGACGATGCCGAGTGACTTGCCGGCGAGCTCGACGCCCATGAACCGCGACTTCTCCCACTTACCGGCGTGCGTCGAGGCATTGGCGACCGGGATTTGCCGGGCCAGCGCCATCATCATCGCGATGGAGTGCTCGGCGGTGGTGATCGAGTTGCCGAACGGCGTGTTCATGACGACGACGCCGCGCGCCGTTGCCGCCTTGACGTCGATGTTGTCGACGCCGATGCCGGCGCGTCCGACCACCTTCAGTTTGGCAGCGGCGGCGAGCACGTCGGCCGTCACCTTGGTGGAGGAGCGGACGGCGAGGCCGTCATAGGCGCCGATTTTCGCCATCAGGGCGTCGGGCGCGAGACCGGTATCGACGTCGACGTCGACGCCGCGCTCGCGGAAGATCTCGGCGGCGCGCGCCGACATGCTGTCGGAGATCAGGACTTTCGGCATCATTGGGGGCTCCGGGGTCAGGCGGCGGCTTCGGTCTCGGTGCGCACCTCTGCCCAGGCCCAGTCGAGCCACGGGAACAGGGCCTCGAGATCGCTGGCGTCGACGGTGGCGCCGCCCCACAGGCGGAGCCCCGGCGGCGCATCGCGATAGGCGCCGATATCGTAGGCGACGGATTCGGCCTCCAGCAGCGCCGGGATGCGCTTCGCCGCTGCCGCCCGGGATGACGCGTCGAGCGCCGTGAACCACGGATCGACGATCGACAGACAGATCGAGGTGGACGAGCGCGTCGCCGGATCGATGGCTAGAAAGTCGGCCCAGTCGCTTCGCTCGACCCAGGCGGCGACCGCCGCCAGGTTGGCTTCGCTGCGACGGATCAGTGCCGGGAGACCGCCCAGTCTGTCCGCCCAGGCGAGGGCGTCCAGGACGTCCTCGACGCAGAGCAGGGAGACGGTGTTGATGGTCTCGCCCTTGAAGATGCCCTCGATCAGCTTGCCGCCCTTGGTCAGGCGGAAGATCTTCGGCAGCGGCCAGGGCGGCGTGTAGCTTTCCAGGCGTTCGACGGCGCGCGGCGAGAGGATCAGCATGCCGTGCTGCGCCTCGCCGCCCAGCACCTTCTGCCAGGAGAAGGTGACCACGTCGAGCTTGTCCCAGGGCAGGTCCATGGCGAACACTGCCGAGGTGGCGTCGCAGAGCGTCAGGCCGACGCGGTCGGCGGCGATCCAGTTGCCGTCGGGGACGCGCACGCCCGAGGTGGTGCCGTTCCAGGTGAACACCACGTCCCGCGCCGGATCGACGGCCGCAAGGTCGGGCAGGGCACCGTAGCCCGCGTCCAGCGCGCGCACGTCGGCGAGCTTGAGCTGCTTGACCACGTCGGTGACCCAGGCGGCACCGAAGCTCTCCCAGGCCAGCACGTCGACGCCACGGGCACCGAGCAGGGTCCACATCGCCATCTCGATGGCGCCGGTGTCGGAGGCGGGGACGATGCCGATGCGATAGTCGTCGGGCACGCCGAGCAGCGCGCGCGTCCGCTCGATCACCGCCGCGATCTTCGCCTTGCCGGGTTTGGAGCGGTGCGAGCGCCCGAGACAGGCACCGTCGAGCACCGCCGACGTCCAGCCGGGACGCTTGGCGCAGGGACCGGAGGAAAAGCAGGGATTGGCCGGACGCTCGGTCGGCCGCGAGAACGAGGTCATGGTACGGTGTCTCCCATCCTTCCAGATGGGTCGCGGCCCGGTGGGGGGTCGTGGCCCGGCCGCTGTATACGCAGGGATTGGTTGACGGTCAATGAACGGTTTGCGCTCGACAGCCGGCGTCCCGATGGGGTTGATTGGGGCGTCCGTCAGGCCACGGGATCATCCGCCCTGCCATGTCGCGCGTCCGCTTCCCCGCCGTCCGCTTTCCCGCCGTGCTCTGGGTCGTCCTGGCCCTGTTGTGCAGCGGTCCAGCCGCCGCCGGTGTTTGCTCGGCGACCGATACCGGATCGCTGGCGGCGGCGATCGCCGAGGGGCACGCCTTTCGCAAGCATGTCATCGAGGAGCGGCAGTTCGTGCGGGGGCGGCGGATCGACAGCCGCCGATTCGCCGGTCCGAGCATCGACTCGAGACCGGCGTTCGCCGACTTTGTCGCGGCGATCCTGGACGAACCGGCGGCCTCGCGCCGGCTGGAAAACCGGCGCTTCGCCTTCTGGGACGAGGCCAGCGGCACCATCGTCATCGTCAATCTGCGCGCCGACGACTGTGGCACCGCCTTCCGTCCATCGCGTGGCCGCGCCTACTATGACGGGCTCCGCTAAACCCACGGCCGAAGGAGAATCGATCATGCGCACCGAAGACATCACCAACGGCGGCGCTCGCGTCGTCCTCGACCGCAACGAGCTGCTGATCCTCGCCAATACCCTCAACCTCGCCCTGCACGGGCTGGAGCAGGACCAGTTCAGCACGGTGATCGGCGCCGATGCCGACGCGGCGGAAGCGTTGTGGAAGGAGGTGGGGGCCGCCTTCGACGGCGTTGCCGCCGCCGGCGATCCGACGTCCGGAGGCGAGGATTGAGGCTTTCGGTTCCGAAGGACGAGATCCGCATCGTCCTGCTCGAAGGGATCGCCGACACCGCCGTCGCGAGCCTCGCCGGCGGCGGCTACCGCACGGTCGAGTGCCACGCCGCGGCGCCGGATGCCGATGATCTGCCGGCGCTGATCCGTGACGCCCACGTCGTCGGCATCCGCTCGCGCACCCGGCTGTCGGCGGACGTGCTCGCCGCCGCCGAGCGGCTGTTCTGCATCGGCTGCTTTTGCATCGGCACCAACCAGGTGGACGTGCTGGCGGCGAAGCGGCGCGGCATTCCGGTGTTCAACGCACCCTATTCCAACACCCGCTCGGTGGCCGAGCTGGTCATCGGCGAGGTCATCATGCTGATGCGCCGGGTACCGGAAAAAGCGGCGCTGGCCAGCGCCGGGGTCTGGAGCAAGACGGTGAGCGGCGCCCGCGAGGTGCGCGGGCGCACGCTCGGCATCGTCGGCTACGGCCACATCGGCTCGCAGCTCTCCATCCTTGCCGAGGCGCTGGGCATGCGGGTGATCTTCTACGACATCGTCGAAAAGCTGGCGATCGGCAACGCGCAATCCTGCGGCTCGCTGGCGGAACTCCTGGAGCACGCCGACGTGGTCAGCCTGCACGTGCCGGGCACGCCGGAGACCAAGGGAATGATCGGCGCCGATGAGCTGGCGCGCATGCCGTCTGGGTCGGTGCTGATCAACGCGGCCCGCGGCGACGTGGTCGACGTGGACGCGCTCGCCGGGGCGCTGAACGGCGGGCATCTGGCGGGCGCGGCCGTCGACGTCTTTCCCCGCGAGCCGGGCGGCCCCGACGAGCCGCTGGAAACGCCGCTCAGGGGCTGCGGCAACGTTCTTCTGACGCCGCACATCGGCGGCTCGACGGCCGAGGCGCAGGCCAACATCGGCGCCGAGGTGGCGGACAAGATCATCCGCTATTCGGACACCGGCTCGACCGGGGGGGCGGTGAATTTCGTCGAAGTCTCATTGCCGGTGCAGCGCGACGCGACGCGCTTTCTGCACATCCACGAGAACGTGCCGGGCGTGCTGCGCGCCATCAACGACGTGTTCGCCGCCCGCGGCCTCAACATCGCCGGCCAGTATCTGCGCACCGATGCCGACGTCGGCTACGTGGTTACCGACATCGACGGCCGGCTGGAGAGCGGCCACGGCATTCGCCGTGCCCTGCAGGAGATCCCCGGTACAATCCGTGCGCGATTCCTGTACTGACATCGCCGAATGAAGACAACTTTTGCTATTGTCGATTGACTATCGGCGGCAAAAAACTGTAAAATATCAATAAATGGTCGTGCTGGAAATCGCGGCAAAAAGGTCAGTTTCGACTATCGACGCGCGGCGGGGGTGGGCTTCATGTTCATGGCTCGCAGCTTGGGCGCCTTGACGGACGCGATGCCGCGGGCCACGTCCAATGGCCCAATGGCGCCGAACGTGGACCGATACCCTCGTTGCGGGCTTGGCCATCCCGCCCAAGTGCGCGGTCGTGCCACTTTCCATGCTGGTCAGCCTCGTTCGGCACCGCGAGCCATGTCCTGCATCCGCACCAACACGGCTTTGACGTTTCTGCATTCTGAACATTGAGGGACGAATGTCCGCGGCCACCAGTCCCGATGCACCCTGCCAGCCGCCCGATGCCGCGCGAGCCGTCGTCGGGCTCGGCGACGCGGCGGTGCGCGCGGTTGCCGACGCCATCGCCCGCCGGCAGGCCGGGGCGCTGCCGTTCCGCGGTGCCGACGGTCGCCTGCCGACCGAGCACGAGTTGCGTACGATCGTCGACTTCCTCGAGGGCGCGCTGGCGACGGGCGCGCCGCAGGTCTTTGCCGACTACGTGCGTTGGGTGGCGTCGGAGTTGGCGAGCCACGGGGCGCCCGCACAGTCGTTCTCCGCGTGCCTCGACGCGCTGCAGGCGTTTCTTGACGAGCGGCTGATGCCCGAGCACCGCGGGCCGGTCCGCGACGTGATCGCCGCGGGCCGTCAGGCCCTGGCGACGGCCCGGCGCCCCGACGCGACGATCTATGGTGTCCGCCAGCCGGCGGCACTGCCACGGGTGGACCACCTCGTCAGCGCCTTGCTGACGGGCGATGTGGCGCGGGCGCGGACGCTGGCGTTCGATGCGTGGGGTGCCGAAGGCGACTACGTGCGGGTGGCGACCCGGCTGTTCCAGCCGGCGCTCTACGAGGTCGGCTGGCGCTGGCAGCGCCGACAGGCGACGGTGGCGCAGGAACACCTGGCCACGGCGATCTGCCAGACCCTGCTCACGCAACTCTATCTCACCGCCGCGCTGTTCGTCGCCCCGATCGACCGGACCGCGGTCTTCGCGGCGGTCGCGGGCAATGGCCACGCGCTCGGCCTGCGCATCGTCAGCGACGCCTTCGATCTGGCCGGCTGGAGCGTTCAGCACCTGGGTGCCGACACGCCGAGCGACGATCTGATCGCTCACATCGATGTGGTTCGCCCGGACGTGGTCGGTCTGTCGGCCTCCATGGTGCAGCAGTTGCCGACGCTCCGCCGCGTCGTCGAGCGCCTGAAGACGGACCTGGGGACCCGTTGTCCGACCATCCTCGTCGGTGGACTGCCGACGAACCGTCTGGCGCGGAGTTGGCAATGGATCGGCGCCGACGTCTGGTGCCCGGATGCCGAAGCCGCCGTGAGGGAGATGCTATGACCCCCGACGACAGAATGCCCGTCAGCCGGCCGCTGACCGAACAGCGGCTGCCGCCCTATCTGCGCGACCTGAGGACGGTCGCGGCGGCGCTGCTCTCGCGCAGCGGCGATCTCCTCGATGTCGGCCGCGGTTTCCGCGATCTGCTGAGCGACGCCGGCTTCGACGCCAACGCCCTCGACATCCGCGATCTGTTCATCAATCCGCGGTTCGCCGAGGTGGCGGCCCGGCGCGAGACGCCCGACGAGGGGATCGTCTATCGCGGCATCCTCAATCTCGGCTCGGACGCAGGTGGCGTCCGCTCGCTGCACGGCACGATCTTCGCAACCGACGGCAACCTGCTCGTGGTTGGCGAGCGCTATATCGTGCAGCTGGAGCAGGCCGCCGCGGAGATTCTCAAGCTCAACGAGGAGTTGGCCGACCGCCAGCGCGCCATCGCCGGTCTGCGACGCCACCTGCAGGAGCGTGACTCGGAATTCCAGCGCGCCCTCGCCGATCGCGAAACGCTGCTCGATGTTCTTTCGGCCGAGACACCGCGGCGGCGAGAGGCGCAGCGCACCGTCGACCGGGCGACGGATCGTCCTGACACCGCGCGCTCACCGGCGAGCGAACTGCTCATGGAGTGGACCGAGGACATGAGCGTCGGCGTCACGCTCATCGACCGTCAGCACGGCGAGTTGATCAGCTACTACCATGCCTTCGTCCGCGCCCTGCAATCCGAGGATGCGGCCCGACAGGCCCGTCCGGCGCTGCGGGCCCTGATCGACGCGACCCGCGGTCACTTCGCCGATGAAGAACGGATCATGGGCAACATCGGCTATCCCGATTTCCTGGCGCACCGCGAGGAACACACGCGGCTGTTACAGGACGCCGAGGATTTCATGCGCAACATCGGCGTCGGCCTGTCGCTGCAGGATTGCTCGTCGATCGCCAAGTATGTCCGCTACTGGCTGCTCAAGCACATCAAGGAGCACGACCGCAAGATCCGCACCTTCATCGCGCGGTAGTCCGGCCGACGGCCGGAGCCGCGCCTCCCAACCCGGCACCCGCGCCACGCCGTTGCCGTTGCCGTCAAAGGGTGGAGGGGTCGCGGGGCGAGACGGCGCCGCACTGCCGCTCCAAATCGCGATAGCGTTCGGTGATGTGGGCGAGACGCTCGCTCAACGAGCGCATCACCGCGAGGGCGGTCTCGGGATTCTCGGTGACCAGGCGCAGGAACAGCTCGCCCTCGATCTTCAACACCTTGACCGGTTCCAGGGCGCGCACCGTGGCGGTGCGCGGCTGGTTCATCAGGATCGCCATCTCGCCGACCAGGTCGTGCGGGCCGAGGGTGCCGACCCGGACCTCGGCGTCGGGCGGACCGGAGACGATCTCCACGTGCCCCGCTTCGATCAGATAGGCGCCGTCGGCCACTTCCCCTTCGCTGAACAGGTCCTCGCCCGCATCGAAGGTCAGGTAGCTCGACGAGAACGCCAGCAGCTTCAGCTTGGTCGTGTCGAGCTTGTTGAACAAGGGCATGCCGCGCAGGACGGCTATGGCGTCGCCGTATTGCACCCGTCGTCCCCTTCGCTTTCGGCGATCGCCGCAGTTCCGCTGATCATCGCTCTCGCCTCACCCGACCGCGGCGGTCGCGGTCGCGCCGGTTTTCTGCTCGACGACGCGACCCTGTTCCAACACGACGATGCGGTCGAAGCCGACCGCCTCCGACGCGTCGTTCATCACCCATATTAATCCGGCCCCGTCGAGACCACCGAGAATATTCGCCATGATCGTCGCCTGGCTGGCCGGGTCAAGGGCCGCCAGCGCGTAGTCGAGGATCAGCAGGTCCGGCCGTTTCAGCAGGGTCCGGGCGATTGCCAGCTTCTGGCGCTGCACCGCCGACAATCGACTGCCGCCGATCCCGACCGCGTGTGCGAGCCCGATGCCGATCAGCCGGCGTCTCAGGCCCAAGTCGTCAATCACCTCGCCGATCAGGGCGCGGACCCGTCCCGAGGCTTGCTGGCGGCCATAGACCAGGCGTCCGAACAGGATGTTGTCGAGCACGCTGGCCGGTGGTGTGTAGCTGTCGCGATGGAAGAAGGCGACGGCGCCCTGGAGATGTTCCGGCAGGTCGCTGGCGAAGACGCGGCGCGCTTCCAGCAGCCGCCGTTCGATGTCCTCCGTCAACAGGCCGAGGCGGTGGCGCGCCGGGATCGCCTTGAAGGGCAGCGACAGGAAGAGCGTTCGGTCGGCGTCGCTCAACGGGCCGAGGCCGCCGGCGTCGGCGCGGCGCACGGCGGCTTGGTAGTCCTGTAACAGATCGAAACTGATGAAGCTGAACCGTTGGAACAGGTCGTCGCCGGCCTGTAGATCCTGGAACAGCTCCAGCATGATCTTGGCGATCTGCAAGCCCATGTCCAGGAAGGTGTCGCGCAGACCGACGCGATCGAGCACCTGCAGCATGTACGGGTTCTCGGCGATATGCTCGAGGTCGAACTCGCGACCGATGGGCGTGCCGAACAGGATGTTTTCGGCCACCGACATGTTCTGGTTGAAGCGGTCCGCATCGAACGGTTCGACCAGACCGCGATAGGGCTTCTCGGTGAGCCGGTCACCCAGACGCCGGCGCGCTTCCAGGATGCTGACGGCAAGCTCCTCCTGGGTCGCCGGATTGATGGTGCCCTGCAGCCCGAAGCCGAACACGTCCTGGGCCAGGTCGGCACGTTCCAGCGCCCGTGCGGCGCTGTCCAGCAGGGCGGCTGCGTCGTTGGCGCCGGCGGCTTCATAGTCGATCCAGTCGGCATTGACGTCGCTGGTCGTGTTGCCCGATTCCGCCGCCTCGCGACGGAAGCGCTCGTAGGCTGCTTCCGCCTCGGCGTTGCCGTGGGGCGCGTGCAACGGCTGATGCTTCAGCGGATAGAACAGGTTGTCGCCGATGGTTCCCTGGAACAGCGCGCTGGCTTGGCTGAGGTAGCCGATGCGCCGGCCGGTGACCGCTTCCGGCAGGGTCGACAGATCGTGTTCGCCGATACGAATGGTGCCGTGGGTCGGCAGCAGCAGCCGAGCCAGCAGCTTCGCCAGCGCGCTATTGCCGGAGCCCTCGCGGCCGACCAGAGCGACCCGATCGCCCAACTCGAAGCGGAGCGTGATCCCGTCGACGAGGCGGATGCCGGCCTCCTCTTCGAGGCTGACGTTGCTGAGCGACACGGTGCCGGCCAGGTGCGGCACCGGCCCCTCGGGTATCGCCTGCAAGGCTTCCGGCAGCATGCCGGGGGGGTCGAACTGCTCGATCAACTGCTCGTACTTGATGCGCGTGTCTTCGCGCATCTGGTACCATCTCAGCAACTCCTTCCAGGGGGCCGTCAGGTCCTTGTAGGCGGCGAGCACGGCGACCAGCGCGCCGAAGGTCAGGTCGCCCTTGATGACCAGGTAGCCGCCGAGCGAAAAGAAGAAGAACGGTGTGACCTGCCCCAAGAAGTTATTGAGGAACTTGATGAAGAATTTCTTTTTGTAGATACGGAAGCGAATGCCGTAAATGGTGCCGAGCCAGCGGGCGATGTCGGCGCGTTCCAGTTCCGCCGTGTCGTTGGCGTGCACGTTCTCGATGCCGCTGACCACCTCGCCGACCCGTTCCGAGAGCTTGCGCACCGTGCGCACCCGCTGCTTGGCCAGCGCATTGACCTGCGCCTGCAGCTTCGGGATCAGGTAGGCCTGCACCGGCATCAGCGCGATGGCGGCAAGCCCGAGCATCGGATCCTGGATGAACATGAACGCCAGGATGGTCAACATCGTGCCGCCTTCGAACGCCGGCGTTGCCACCGCCTCGCCGACGAAGCCGCCGATCGGCTCCACCTCGGCGGTGATCATGGCGATGATCTCGCCCTGCGAGGCGCGCCGGAAGTGCGGCAACGGAAAGCGCAGAACGCGCTCGAACAGGAGGTAGCGGAGCCGCCGCAGCATCCGCTCGCCCAGCCGCCCCTTGTAGACGTTGACGTAAAAGCGCAGCCCGAAGCGGATGAGCACCATCAACAAGAAAACGAAGCATAAAAGCAGAAGGTATTCGATCTTGTTGAATTCCACACCGAACAATTGCATCGGGAACAAGGCGTCCTCGCCACCAATCGCCTTGTTGACAATGAGTTTCGGCAGCTCCAACGAATAATATAAAAACGGAAACATCGCGCAGGTCAGAAGCAGCAGGTAGAGCTGATTCCGCCACGTGTGCTTCCAAATGAACTTGAAGAAAGTGGATTCCATTGCCGGCGTCTGTTCCCCGCTGCCTGCCGCGTCGTCGTTCGCCGGCCCGCGGCTCAGCCGCGGTAAGGCGGCATGCCGACGCCGGCGTCGGGGGTGTCGTGGTTGTCGCGCACCCCGTCTGCGCCGCCACCGCAGCTTCCGCCGCCGCTTTGGCTAGCTTCGGCACCGGCGATGCGGACGACGTCACACGCCAGCGGGCGTCCGGCCAACCGCAGCATTTGGCCGTCGCCGTCCGCGGTGAAGCCAAGCTCGTCGAGCAGGCGCGCCGCCGGAGCGTTGCGGCCGGTCGGCCGGAAGCGGATCCACAGCGCGTCGAGCGCTTTGTCCGGTGTTCCGTCGGGCGTCTTCGCCGCGGCAGTGGCGGCGAGATGGGCGAACACCGCCTGCTCGATGCGGCGTCCCTGCACCCGGCACGAGATCATCATGTCCTCAATCCGCAGCACCCGTCCTGTCCGCTGCACCAGGACCACGCCCACCGTTCCGTAGTCGCCGAAGCGATCCTGGCATCGCAGCACGAGGACCCGCAATCCGTCGTCGTCGAGCGCCGTCGCGACCTGGTCTCGCGTGTACTTCGCGCCGGAGAAATTCAGCTGGTTGGTCCGCTGTACCAAGTCGACGACGCGCTCGAAGTCGGCGTCCTGGTAGTCATCAATGTGCAAGACTAGCGCACAACTCTTCAGAAAACCAAGATGATCCTCGGCCCACGCGGCGGCGGCGTCGCGCCGGCTCGCCTCGGTGCGATAATAGGCGCGGCGCTGGCGGGCGTCGGCACCGGCGCTGCCGGCGCACCGCGGGTCGTCGAGCAGCGTCGGCGCATCCTCGGCGGCAACGCAGCGCACCTCGGGCAACGCCGCCGCCACCTCGGCCCGTTCGAACGGACTGTCGTCGACGAAGGCGAGGCTGTCGATGCCGATGTTCAGGCTCTCGGCGATGGCGCGCAGGCCCCGGCTCTTCGGCCCCCAGCCGATCTGTGGATGCAGCACGTAGTCGGCGAGACCGCCGGCGCGGAGGCCGGCGAGTGCCGCGGCGGGATCGTTCTTGCTGGCGACGCTGACCAGGATGCCGCGGGCGTCCAGCGCCTGGATCAGCGCCAGCATGGCGGCCCGCGGCCGGGTGTCGCCACCTTCCACCAGCACGCCGTCCCACACCGTGCCGTCCAGGTCGAAGACCACGCATTTGATCGGCGGTGCGGCCGGCGGCCGTACCGGCGCCGGTGCGCCGACCAGGTCGAGCCCGAGGAAGATCAGCCGCGCCGTCGCGTCGCCCGCCGGCATCACCGCGATCTTGAACGGCCGCCGGGCGTCGAGGATCGGGGCGAAGAGCGGCGCGGCGATGGTGTGGCAACTCCGCCCCGGCGGCAGCGTCAGCGACGTCAGAAACGGCGGGGGGCCGTCGGGGGTTGCGTCGGCGATGCGCATGGAGACCTGCAAGGCCACCGCGGCGGCGCCGGGATTGTGCACGTCGACGCGGAAATGCTCGGGGCGGAACGCCGGCGCGGCCTCCCCCCGCAACCAGCGGGCGTGCAGCCGCTTGACGATGCGGCGCGGTGCCGGCGGCAGCGGCCGCCCCTCGGGATCGCGCGTCAGGGCTGCGTCCTCGGCGGCCGGCGCCGACCACGCCCGCGCGCCGCCGGCAAGCAGCCGTTCGCGCCGCAGCACCGTCGCCGCCGGCTCCAGCCAGGCGTTACCGTGGGTCTCCAGCTTGCCCCAGGTCTTGAAGGCGACGTCGGCGGCGACACCCCGGTACGACGCGGCCGCCGGGGCTGGGCGGATACCCCAGGCGAAGCGCCGGCAGCGGCCGTCCGGGCGCCGCTGATAGAGCGCGCAGCTGGTGTAGCATTCGGGCTCGGCACATTCGATGCAGTGCTCCGACCACCACAGGAACGCCAGCGCCGCCGGCGGCGCGGAATTCGCCGCATCACCCGTCACTAGACCCGTTGCATCGACCGTGGCGTCGCCCGTCGCGTCGCCCGTCGTGTCGCCGGCCCAGAGCCGCGCCTCGAACTGGTCGAATTCGAACACCGCCCCGCGTCCGGTCAGGCCGCCGCCCGGTCGGCGCGGTCGCGCCGCGGCGTCGTGTCGGCGTCGAGCCACGGCCGGCGCAGGAAGGCATCGAACATCAGCAGCGACCACAGGACGCGATTGTGATCGCGGACGCCGCGGGCATGCTCATCGGCCAGCCGCCGCAAGGCGGCGACGTCGAACAGCCCGCATTCGGTCAACGGTGATTCGTCGAGGCTGGCGTCCAGGCGCGCCCGCAACTCGCCCCGGAACCACGCGGCGAGCGGCACCGAGAAGCCCATCTTCGGGCGGTGCAGCAGTTGCGGCGGCACCAGCGGCTCGAGCACCCGCTTCAGCGCCCGTTTGCCGGCGACGCCGACCACCTTCTGCTCGGGCGGCAGGGTGGCGGCAAGCTCCACCAGCCGGTGGTCCAGCAAGGGCGGCCGCACCTCCAGCGCATTGGCCATGCTGGCGCGGTCCACCTTGACCAACATGGCGCCGGGCAGCCATGTCTTGATGTCGAGATACTGGGCACGGGCCAGCGGATCGGTGGTGCCGGCGCGGGCGGCGTGGTCGTAGAACACCTCGACCGCCGCGTAGTCGCCGAGGGCGGCGCGGAAATCGGCGTGATAGAGTCGCCGGCGCTGCGCCGTTGGACAGATGGTCACCGCCCGGAAGTAGCCCTGCACCGCGTCGGTCGCCAGGGCCTCGAACGTGGCCTTGGCGGGCAGCTAGCGCGGCGCCCAATCCAGCTTCGGATAGAGGCGCCCCAGCGCGCCGAACAGCGGCTGGCGGAGCGCCGCCGGCAGCCGCGCCTTCAGCTGCTCCTCGCGCCAGTGGAACGCCTGACGGCGATAGCCGGCGAACGCCTCGTCGCCGCCGTCGCCGCTCAGGGCCACCGTCACCCGCTGCCGCGCCAAGCGGCTCACCAGATAGGTCGGCATCGCCGAGCTGTCGGCGAACGGCTCCGAGTAGGCGACGGCGAGCCGGTCGATCAGCCCGGTGGCGTCGAAACTGACGGCCTCGCAGAAGTGCTCGGTGCCGTAGCGCTCGGCGACGACGGCGGCGAAAGGCGACTCATCGTACGCCGGATCGTCCATGGCCATGGTACAGGTGGTGACCGGCTTGGGCGAGGCGTTGGCCATCAGCGCGACGATTCCGCTGGAATCGACCCCGCCGGAGAGGAACGCGCCGAGCGGCACGTCGGCGATCAGGCGCATCCGCACCGCCTCGTCGAGCGCCGCGCGCAGCGCCTCGTCGATCGCCGCATCGCTGCGCCCGCCCTCGGTGCGGAAGCTGACGTCCCAATAGGCAACGGGCATGGGCACCGCGGCGCCGCGGCGCACGATCAGCCGCGTCGCCGGCGGCAGCTTCTTCACGCCCTGGAAGATCGTCTTCGGATCCGGCACGTAACCGAAAGCGAAGTAGTCCTCGACGGCGTGGATGTCGAGGTCGGGAAGCCGGGGCAGGGCGGCCACCACCGCCCGCAGCTCCGAGGCGAAGACGAACAGACCGTCCGGCGTTTCCGCGTAGTAGAACGGCTTTTCGCCCAGCCGGTCGCGGGCCGCGAACAGGGTCTTGCTGTCGTCGTCCCAGAGGGCGAAGGCGAACATCCCACGGAAGCGCTCGACACAGGCCTCGCCCCACTCCTCCCAACCGTGGACGATCACCTCGGTGTCGCAGTCGGTGCGGAAGACGTGGCCGCGCGCTTTCAGCTCGCGAGCCAGCTCTTGGAAGTTGTAGATCTCGCCGTTGTAGACGACACAGACGCGGCCGGTCTCGTTGAACAGCGGCTGGTGGCCGCCCTCGAGGTCGATGATCGCCAGCCGCCGGTGGGCGAGGCCGACGCCGGGGCCGAGGTGCAGGCCATCGCCGTCCGGCCCGCGGTGTACGAGGCGGGCGCTCATGCCGGCGAGGCGATCCCGATCGATGGGGCGCTCCCCGCGGAGGTCGACGAGTCCTGCAAGACCGCACATAATGCTGTTCCTCATGACCAATGGTCGGCACATGGGGCAGGCTGGCGCCGCCAACAACCGCTCTCTCTGACGTCGCTGGTTGCCGTGGCGGGTGGCCCGGCCCCGCGTCTCCCCGGAGTATTCCGACCGCGACTCAACGAAGTCTTCAGGGAAGTCTTCAGGGAAGTGTTTAGGGAAGTGTTTAGGAGTGCAATGCCACACCTGCCTTCGGCCGCCAAGAACGACACGTCGAACGGCCCGGCGATGCCGGGTGGCATCATCACCAGGGAGGCCCCAGGATTGGCCGAACGACGGCAGCCGGACCGGGGGCTTCGCGTCCTCACGTTCTCGACGCTGTTCCCCAACGCCGAGCAGCCGGGACACGGGGTCTTCGTCGAGACCCGCATCCGCCGCCTCGCCGCCGATGGCGGCATCCATGTGCGCGTGGTCGCTCCGGTGCCGTGGTTCCCCGTCTCCGCATCCCTGTTCGGGCGGTACGCCGCGTACGCGCGGGTGCCGCGGCAGGAGACGCGCCACGGCCTCAGCGTCGCCCATCCGCGTTTCGTGCAGATCCCGAAGCTGGGGGCGGCGCCGGCGCCGTGGCTGCTCTACCGTGCCGCGTTGCCGCTGCTGCGCCGCCTGCGCGCCGACGGCTTCGACTTCGACCTGATCGACTCCCACTATCTGTTCCCCGATGGCGTCGCCGCGGTGCTGCTCGGACGCACGCTGCGCCGGCCGGTGACCCTGGCGGCGCGCGGCAGCGACGTGAACGTGTTTCCGGAGCTGGCGGCGCCGCGTCGCTGGATCCTCTGGGCGCTGAGCGAGGCGGACGGCATCAGTTCGGTCTGCGAAGCGCTCAAGACCAAGATGGTGGCCATGGGCATCGCGCCCGAGCGGATCTGCGTCATTCGCAATGGCGTCGACCTGGAGATGTTCCGGCCGGTCGATCGCGCGACGGCGCGGCGGGCCCTTGGGGTGGCGCCGCCGGTGCTGGCCACCGTCGGCAACCTGATTCCGCTCAAGGCGCAGGATCTGATCGTCCGGGCGCTGCCCATGCTGCCCGGGGCGACGTTGCTGATCGTCGGCGACGGGCCGGCGGCGCCCGGGTTGCAGGCGCTTGCGGCCGATCTCGGTGTCGCCGATCGGGTGCGGTTTCTCGGCCGGCTGCCGCAGGCGGACCTCTGCACCGTCTATGCGGCGGCGGACGTTTCGGTCCTGGCATCCCGGAGCGAGGGCCTCGCCAACGTCCTGCTCGAGTCCATGGCTTGCGGCACGCCGGTCGTCGCCTCCGACGTGGGCGGCAACGCCGAGGCGGTAGAGTCTGCGGACGCCGGCCGGCTGCTCGCGGAGCGCAGCCCCGAGGCCATCGCCGAGGCGGTGGCGGCGCTGCTCGCCGATCCCCCCGATCGGGCCGCCGTGCGCGCCCATGCGGCGACCTTCGACTGGAGCGAGACGACGCGCGCGCAGCGGGCGATGTTCGACGCCATCGTCGCGCGGCGTGGCACGGCCCCTTGAACATCGTGCCGACCACGGTATCTGTGCCAGGGTCACCCCGGGGGATTGGAGCCTGCGCGCGTGGCCGACAGACCCACCAGGAGATCCGCGACGCCGCCGATGAGAGGCAAAAATCCTACATAATCCTACATTTTCCTACATTATCCTACATAATGATGCCGGCGGCCGACGGAGATCGTGTTATTTCAATGTTTTAGGTTCTATCGTCAAGGACTTAGCCTGCACAACACACGGCGATTTCGTGCATACTTCTGCCCGCCAGCGGCCTCCTCTCGTCTGCCACGTCATTTTCCGGCTCGCCGTGGGCGGCCTGGAGAACGGTGTCGTCAACCTGATCAACTGGATGCCCGCCGGCGCCTATCGCCACGCCGTGCTCTGCTTGACCCGCACCACCGATTTCCGGGACCGCATCCAGCGGCCGGGGGTGCCAGTCCTTGAGGCCGCGAAGGCGCCCGAGGGCCGGGACCCCGGCGCCTATCGCCGGGTCTGGCGGCAGTTGCGCGCGCTGCGTCCGGATATCGTCCACACCCGCAACCTGCCATGCGTCGACAGCGTGTTCGTCGCCCGGGCCGCCGGGGTCCGGCGCATCGTCCACAGCGAGCACGGCCTCGACCGCTACGAGATCGATGGCCGCAACCGAAAATACAATCTGCTTCGGCGCCTCACCAATCCGCTGGTCGGGCGCTACATCGCCCTCAGCGCCGATCTGCGGCGCTGGCTCGTCGACGTGGTCGGCCTGCCGCCGGACAAGATCTCGTTGATCTACAACGGCGTCGACACCGAGCGCTTCCGGCCGCGGGCCGGGGAGCGACCGGCGGTACTGCCCGTTGGGTTCGCGCCGGCAGGGGCGACGGTCATCGGCACAATCGGCCGGTTGGCCGCGGTCAAGGATCCGGTGACGCTGGCCCGCGCGTTCGTCCACCTGCTCGCAACCGAGGCGACGGCGCGCAAACGGTTGCGGCTGGTGATCATCGGTGACGGTGACGAGCGGGCGGCGGTGGAGGCGGTGCTCGATGCAGCCGATGCCCGCGACCTGGCGTGGCTGCCCGGCTTCCGCGATGACACGCCGGCGCTCTATCGCGCCTTCGACATCTTCGCGCTGCCGTCGGAACGCGAAGGCATTTCCAACACGCTGCTGGAAGCGATGGCGAGCGCTCTGCCGGTGGTGGCGACCCGCGTTGGCGGCAATCCGGAGATCGTGCCCGAAGGCGCCGGGGGGCGGCTGGTGCCGGCGCACGATCCGGCGGCGCTCGCCGAGGGCATCGCCGCTTACGCCGTCGATCCGGCGATGGCCGCTGCGCACGGACGGGCCGCCCGCGCCTGGACCGAGGCGCGCCATGGTCCGGCCGCCATGGTGCAGGGCTACCGCGACGTCTACGACGCCCTGATGGCACGATGAACGTTGGCATCCATGAGTGAGAAGACCCTCAGCGAGAAGGCCGTGCGCGAGAAGGCCCTGAGCGAAAAGGGGGCCTCTGTCGTTACCCGCTTCGCGCCGAGCCCGACCGGCGACCTGCACCTGGGCCACGTCTATGCGGCGGCGTTTGCCCGCGATGCGGCGGCGGCAGCCGGCGGGCGGTATCTGGTGCGCATCGAGGACATCGACCACACCCGTTGCCGGGCCCAGTTCGCGGCCCGCAACCTTGCAGATCTGCACTGGCTTGGCCTTGCCGGCGAAGCGGAACCGGTGCGGCAGTCGGAACGACTGGATCTCTATCGGACAGCGCTGGCGCGTCTGGAGGGGCTGGGAGTGGTCTATCCCTGCTTCTGCACCCGCGCCGAGATCCGGGCCGAGATCGCTGCTGCCGCCGCCGCCCCGCACGCCGGACCGGATGGTGCGCCGGCCTATCCCGGCACCTGCCGCCGTCTCGACGTGGGCGAGCGCGCCGACCGCCTTGCCGCCGGGCGGCCGCACGCCCTGCGCCTCGATGCCGCCGCTGCGGCACGCATGACGGGGCCGCTCGACTGGAGCGACCGGCGCTTCGGTCCCCATACGGTCGACCCCGCGACCATCGGCGATGTCGTGCTGGCGCGCAAGGATCTCGGCACCAGTTACCATGTGGCCGTCGTCGTCGACGACGCGGCGCAGGGGGTGACGCTGGTGACGCGTGGCGAGGACCTGCTCGCGTCGACGCCCATCCACCGGATGCTTTATGCCCTGTTGGGACTGGCGGCGCCACAATGGCACCACCACCCGCTGGTGCGAGACGCCGCGGGGGAGCGCCTCGCCAAGCGCGCCGACGCGGCGTCGGTACGGGCGCTCCGCCAAGCCGGGCGCAGCGCCGAGGCCGTCCTGGTCATGGCCGGGACGGCGGCACCGCGCGGGCGGTCAGGGCGTTGAGAAGCGCTCCTGAACGTCGCGGAAACAGGCCTGCCGCACCGACGGCGTATCGACGCCCTGGCAACGGTCGAGGGCGGCGTTGTACGCGTCGGCCTGCGGCGACGACTGGATGCCGCTGCACGCGGCGAGGGGAAGCGCGACCACGGCCGCGAGCGGAAGGGCCGACGCGCAGCAACGATATGGCGGTTTCATGCAGCCTCCATCTCTGCTCACGGCCTAGATGTGGGAACCGCACCAAGGACCGGAAAGGTCGAAATCAACGCTTCATGCGCACCAACTCCTCCAGCATCTCGTCGGCGGTGGAGACGATGCGGGTGGCGGCCGAGTAGGCGCGCTGCACCATGATCATGTCGGTGAACTCCTCGCCGATGTCGACGGTGGAGGCTTCTAGCGCCGCCTGGTTGATCTGGCCGCCGGGGCCGCGGTCGGCGACACGCAGGGTCGGATCGCCAGATGCCGCGGTGGCGTTCCAGGCGTTGCCGGTGCGGCCCTCGAGGCCGTTGGGATTGACGAAGGTGGCGATCGGCAGCTTGAAGATCGGCCGGAGTTCGCCGTTGTCGAACAGCGCCGTCATCAGGCCGTCGCGATCGACGGTGACGCCGGCGAAGGTGCCGAAGCGGGCACCGTTCTGCTGAATGAAGGCCGGCGTGAAGTCGGCGCCGAACTGGGTCATGCCGTTGCCCTCGTGCGGCGTGCCGAAATCGAGGGCGATCTGGGTGACGTCGACGTCGCCGTCCGAATCCAGGTCGAGGTTGTTGAGATCCGACGCCCCGTTCACGAAGTCGAGCACCGCCATCTTCTTGACCGCGAAATCTTGCGGCAGGCCGCGCGCATCGAAGCGGATGGCCGGGTCGGTCACGTCCTTCTGCTGCACGGTGAAGGTGGTGACGCCGGAGCCGGCTTGCCGCACCGCAGCGCCGAGTCCCGAGAAGTCGACCTGGAAGTCGGCGAAGCCGTCCTTGCCCTCCAGCAGCAGCACCGTCTCGTTGCCGGCTTTCGCCCGCACCTGGTGGCTGTTGGCGACACCGGGATCGAACGGGGCCCCGTTGCCTTGGATCGCCGCCACCAGTGCGGACACGGTGTCCACCAGCTTGCTGCCGATCGGCACCGCCGTGCCCGGCACGGGGCCACTGATTCCATCGTCGAAGGCATAAATGCTGCCCGCGATGGTGACCGTGGTCCCGTGGGCCGGCTGCGCGGTGAACTCCAACTGGCCGATGCTGGTGTAGACGTCGCTGCCGTCGCCGGCGTCGCCTTGCAGGGTGAGCACCGAGGTGCCGCTCGGCGGCTCGACGGTGAGATCCCAGTCGTTGGGCGCACTCTTGGTGAACTGGAAGCTGATGTCCTTGGTGACGCCCAGGGTGTCAAAAAACTGGACGTCGACCTTGTGCTGAGCCCCCACGGGATCGCCGGCGGGCAGGTTGGCGCCCATGGCAATGCGCGAGGTTTCGGTCGCCGTGCCGCCGACGCGGTTCAGATTGACCGTTTGCAGGAAGTCGGTGGAGATAATGTTCTGATTGGTCAGCGAGGCGCCGCTGTCGGGCGGCAGGATGACGTTGCCATCGGGATCGGTCGGCCAGCCCTGCAGGTAGAAGCCGGCGGCATTGCGCAGGAAGCCCTCGTCGTCCTTGAAGAAGGAGCCGGCGCGGGTGAACAGGAACTGGTCCTCGAGGCCCGGGCGGTTCGACTCGTTGACGACGAAGAAGCCCTGCCCCGAAATGCCCAGGTCGGTCTGCGACGAGGTCGCCTGCAGCAGCCCCTGCACATCGTTCTGGGCGAGCGGCCGGGCCTGGACGCCGCCCGCCGAGTAGAAGGTCACCGCCGTCTGTTTGGTGACCAGGGTCTGGAAGTCGGTCTTGACGTTCTTATAGCCGACGGTGTTGACGTTGGTGATGTTGTCGGCGATTGCGCCCATGGCGCTTGACTGGGCGGTCAGGCCGGATACTCCCGACGTCATCGCTCCGAACAGGCTCATGCCGATCTCCTCGTCGTCTGCGCGCCTAAAGGCGCGGGTGTCTCAAAGCGCCTCGCGGCGCGGGCTTTCTGAAAGCGCCTCGCGGCGCGGGCTTTCTGAAAGCGCCTCGCGGCGCGGGCTTTCTCAAAGCGCCTCGCGGCGCGGGTGGGTGGTCCTCAATCGTCCGTGGCGGGCCGTGGCGGCGGCCCTTCGCGCACCGACAGCACGTCCTCCACATCGACGGCGACGTCGCCGAGCATCAACTGGACGCTGTCGGCGGTCGGCGCGGTGCCGGTCACCCGGCCATAGACCGTCTGGTCGACGGGGATCACCGCGCCGTCCTTGCCGGTCGCGATGACCTCAAGGGTGTAGGCGCCGTCGGCCAGCGCGTGGCCGCTGGCGTCGCGCCCGTCCCAGGTGAAGGCATGACGCCCGGCATCGGTGGCGCCGGCGGAGGTGAACACCGCCCGTCCGCTCGGATCCTTGATGGCGATCGCGGTCGTCGCGGCGTTCTGGGAGAGCGTGTAGCTGGCCTCGGCGAAGCCGTCGGCCAGCGGCAGGGCATTGCCGTTGATCTCGGCCAAACGGCCGAGATAGCCGACCATCGCCGCCGACTGGCCGCTGCGCTGCACCGCCACCAGCTTCTCCAGGTTGGCATTCTGGTAGATCTGCTGCTCGACGCTGGCGAACTGCACGAGTTGCTGGGTGAACTCGTTGGCGTCCATGGGATCGAGCGGATCCTGGTGCTGCAGCTGGGTGACGAGCAGCGTCAGGAAGCGGTTCAGGTCGTCCTGCAGCTTGGCTTCGTCGGTTGCGGCGCGGCCGCCGGCGATGGCGGCGCCACTGGATGCTTCGTCGATCAGCATGGCTCGATGCTCCGTTCGGGCTCAGGCCCGGATGTCGATGCGGCCGTTGGCGGCCGCCGAGGCGTTTCCGGGTGGGGTCGTTTCGTCATCGGTTGTCGCATCGGTGCCCGCCCTCGCTCCGGTCTCGCCGGCGGACGTCGTCGGTGTGTGGTTGCGGGCGGGCGCGTCGCCGTCGCCACGCAGGTTGAAGCTCAACCCACCACTGTCGGTGCGCAGTCCCGCGTCTTGCAGCGCGCGCTCCAGGCCGCGCGCGTCGGCGCGCAGCAGATCCAGCGTCTGGCGCGTATCGGCGGTGATGGTCGCCTGCACGCGACCGTCGCCGGCCAGCTCCAGGCGGATTTCAAGGCGGCCGAGCTCGGCGGGTTTCAGGCGGATCTCGATCTGATCCTGGCCGGCGGAGACGGCGCGGGCGATGCGCACACTGACCTGGTCTCGCACCTCCATGGGCAGGACGGCCGGTCGGTCGGTCGGCACCGGTCCACTGCCGGTCGGTCGGACGGTGGCGCCGGCGGCGCCCGGGCCGGAGATCGTCGCCGGTGTTGCCGGACCGCCGGGGCCCTCGCCGAGCGGGCGCAGCGCCTGCGGCTCGCCGGCCGGGGTCATCGCCGCGACCGACGCCGGGGCGAACGGTACGGCCGCGGCCGCTTGTGTCGCGGCCACCGCTTCGCCCCCCGCGGCACCCGTCGCGGCACCGGTCGCCGCACTCGCCGAAGGCATCAGGGTTGCCGACGGCGTTGCCGCGTGTGCACCCGCTCGGGCAGCGGATTGGGTTGAAGAGGCCTGACCATTCGCCAAGCCAATGGCCGGATTGCCGGTGGCCTGCGATGGATCGACGGCGAGCGTCCACGGCACGCGGGCGGCCGCCGGCTGCGAGACCAGATGGTCCGCCTGCTTGACGGCGGTGAGGTGGACTTCGCGCAGGGCGGCGGCCAGGCTGGGATCGACGGCGGCGATGCCGGTCGCGGTCGTGGGTGCGGCCGGGGTCGCGGCGCCTTGACCGACGGGACCGAGGGGACGCAGCGAGATGGCGGCGTCCGGTGCCGCCTTGGCACCGGCGAAGGCGCCGCCGTCAGCCAGCCAGGACATGCCTGCCATGTCCGGCAGCCGGCCCTGCGCGGTGGCGGCATCGGCCGGGGCGGCGGCCTTGGTGGCCGGAGCGGAGATCGCGTGCGGCTGTCCGGGATCGCTCGGCGCGGCGCGCTCTTCGGGCATCGGCGGCGTGGTCGCCTCGTTGCCGGTGTCGCCCCGACGGGCCGGCGGCACCGGGTCGCGACGCGGCGGCTCGACGACGGCGACGGCAAAAGCGGCGTCTCTGCCGTCATCATGGTTGCGCGTCTCGGTCGGCCGCCGCGGCTCGGGTGCTGGTGCCCGCTCGCTCCAGGCGGGACGTGCGATCTCCGCGGGGCTGCGCCGGGCCGTGTCGATCGCCTGGCTGATCAAGAGATCAAAGGACAACCCAAACGGGTTCTTTGTGCCGCCCGGAATGGCCTGGGCCAAGTGGGTGAGGGCCGTGTCGGCCTTCGGTGAAACGCTCGTCAGCAACTGGGAGCCGGTCACGGTTACGCCTCCGTCAAGGTCTGAGCGATCAGAAGCAATCCGGATGCCAGTTTTCTCAACCATCGGCCGGAAATCAAATTTGCAAGTCCATAAAGGCGCTTACGATGCGGTACCCATCGCCGCGGGGGCAACGCCCGGCAGGAATTGCCGCATCGACCGGGTCGGAGTTGCCGGCCGACGCCGGCGATCCGCGCGCTCGCGACACCGGTTTTCGCGCCGCCGCGCCCGGCGATAAGCGAGAAAATACTGGCCAGCGCTCGCATCGCGTGATACACTTCAAAGTTGCTATTGTGGTGCGTTACCGAACGGTCGAGCGAAATGAAAGGACGCCCGTATGCCAGCACGCGTTACGGTTCCTGAAGCAGCGCGCGCCAATGCCCGGCTGCTGCAAGCGGCGTCATTGCGGCATCTGGGTGATGCCGAGGCCGAGGCCGCGGTGGGCGTTGCCGTGGACGCCGCGGTGGATGCCGACGGCCGCGATGAGGCGCGGGCGTTGCTGCGCCTCGATCGCCAGCAGCGCTTCGAACGGATCGACGCGCGGCTGGCCACGGACGAGGAAGACGCACTGTTGAGCGTCTGCGGTTGATCCGCGCGCGTCGCCTCCCGCTCGGAGGCGGCCGCACCGGGAGCGCCGCGGCGCACAGTGGCGGCACACAGTGTCTGGGCCGACGCGGCAGTGTCTGGGACGACGCGGCAGTGTCTGGGACGACGCGGCGGTGTCTGGGACGACGCGGCGGACGCTTGGTGGGACCACAGAAGAAGGTGAGATGTCATGGCGTTGCTCGTACACATCAAGCGGGGGGGGCGGTTGTTCGTCAACGGCGCGGTGCTGGAAAACGCGTCAGGGCGGACAACCAGTGTCCTGCTGCGCAACGAGGCGACCATCATGCGCGGCGAGGATATCCTGCCGCCGGCCGAGGCGGTGTCGCCGGCGGCGCGCATCTATTCGGCGGTCCAGGGCGCGTACCTCTTTGCCGAGCGTCGCGAAGCGTTGATCGCGCTCGCCTTCACCCTCAGCGACGCGTTCGAACGCGCCGCCCCGAGCACGGCGGCGATCATCGCCGAACTGCGCGCGGCGGTCGGGGCGGGCCGCTTCTACGCCGCGCTGAAGCCGTGCAAGGCGCTCATCGAGCATGAGTATCAAGCGCTGGCGAGCCTGTGCGGAGAGGCCGGCGAAATCCGTCCGCGGCCGGCCCCCAGGTTGAGCGGCAGGGGTGGCCCGTGCGAGCGCCACGGCGGCGGGCCGACCATGTCGCTGGCGAAGCTGCAAGGGGGGGCCGGTCCGTGACCGAGAGTCAACCGCGCGTCGCCGTGCCGCCACGGGCCCGCGTCGGCCTCCGCCGCAGCCCGGGCGCACGGTCGCGGCCGTAGAGGCACGAGCCATGATGACACCACCCGTCGACACGCTCATGGGCGCCGGCCGTTCGCCGGCCATACTGGCGGGACTGATGGCGGGACGCGCCGTCGCCGCGGTCTCGACGGTGCCGCCGGCCGCCGTTCCGCCGGTCCAGCCGGTGCAGAAGACCTCCCTCGGTCTCCCCCGCTCGCCGGGCGAGGCCGTTCGCCTGGCGCAGCGCGAGGACGTCGATGCCAGGTCCGGCGAGGATGCTCCCGCGGCGCCGGCGCGGCGCGAGGCCGACACGCCGGGCCGCTATCGCTATTCGGTCAAGTTCATCGACGGCCTGGTCCGGCCGCTGGTGCAACTGGTGGACACCGAGTCGGAACGGGTGATCGCCAGTTCGCCGCCCGAACAGGTGGCGCGCCTGCTCGAGGATGCGCAGCGCCTCGGCAAGCGCCCGGAGGAGGCCGAACGATCCCCGAGCCTCGACCAGTCCGCCTGAACCGGCGTTTCCCACGCTTGGTTGCGGTCAGGCGGCTGCGGGCGGGGAGGGATGGTCGGTGGGGCCAGAAGAGGCGGTGGGGTCGGTGGTCGCCGGCGCCGGGGCGCGGCTGAGCAGGCCGGCGGCGATGTTCTTGTTGATGTCGATCAACGCCTCGATCTTCTCCGGACTCGGCGCCGCCTGCAGCTCGATGGTCCGCTTGAAGACGAAGATGGCGATGTTGGCGACGGCGGTACGCACCGGCAGCGGCAGCGGATTCTCGTCGTTGGCCGCCTCGGTGGCGAAGATGGTCCAGAGCTTGCGATTGTAGAGGAGTGCCTCGCCGAGGCGCGCGGCGACGTCGGAGCCCCAGGCGCGCCGGATCTCCTCGAAGCCCCGCGCCGCCTTGAGCAGGGCGTTGGCTTCCAGTTCGCGTTGATCGATGGCGACACGCCCGGCGCTGCCATAGGCGGCGGCGGCGCGGTTGAAGGGATCAGGCATTGGCGGTGAGCTCCTCTTCGTACTTGATCAGCCGCTTGGCTTCCTTCAGGGCCTTAAAGTACAGACCGCCGATTATGTATTCGTTAATCGCGAGAATTGTTGGCGTGGTGCTGGGCGCCGCGTCCTGGATGGCGCCGGCGAGGGCGAAATAGTCGCCCTGCAGGCGGCGCGGATCGCGGCCGACGTACATCAACTGGATCAGCACATAGAGTTGCTTGCACGGCGTGTCGGCGTCGGCGGGGCGGA
>CAZVRW010000003.1:23750-25507 GCA_964630265.1 uncultured Rhodospirillaceae bacterium | reverse complement strand
GCCAACAAAAGAGCCGGCGACGCGCGGGGCGCCGCCGGCTGTGCTCATGTACGTGGTCGCGCGGCTTAGAAGAGCCGGAGGATCCCCTGGGAGGCCTGGGAGGCCAGCGACAGGGAGACGAAGCCGATCTGCTGACGGGTCTGCAGAGCCAGCATGCGGGCGCCTTCCTCGTTCTGGTCGGCCAGCGTCAGCTTGTCGGCGCCGGTCTCCAGGGTGTTGATGGTCGACTTGGTGAAGTCCTCGCGGGTCTGGATGATCGCCAGGTCGTTGGCGATGGACTCGCCGAACGCGCGGGCGGACGTCTTGGCGTTGCGCAGCTGGCTGATGGAGCTGTCGACCGACGCCTCGTTGGTGAAGCTGGCCTTGGAGATGCCGAGGCCGGAGGCGGTGAAGTCGACGCCCTCGGTGACCAGCGTGTTGGAGCGGTCCTCGTTGAACGTCGTCGTCAGCGTGCCGCTCTTGAGCAGGTTGACGCCGCGATAGGAGGCATCCGTGACCAGACCGTCGATCTGGTTGCGGAGTTCGTTGTAGTCGTTCTGCAACTGCGTCACATCGGCGGTGCCACCGCTGAAGATGATGGACTCGCTGGCAATTTCGCCGTCGGCGTCGAGCTGTCCGGCGGCGACGTCAGAGCGACCAGCGCCGAAACCGAAGCTGATGGTATTATCGGCGCCGTCGACGGCTGCAGTTGCCGTGTTGGAAATGACGATATTGCTGACGTCGCCATTGGTCTTCAACGAGATCTGGCCGGTATCCTGATCGAACGAGGCGGTGACCTTGCCTTCGAGCTTCGTGTCGTTGTTGATACCGTCAACAAGCCCCTGAATTGTCGTTTCGGAGTCGATTTTGATGTCCGATCCGACCACTCCGTCAACCGTAAGCTTGAAGTTCACTTCGTCCGCGCCCGCAGCGGCAAAACCCGTGGTAAAACCGGCATCAACGAGGGTGTCGCTGGCGACCGTCCCGTCCGCGGCGGCCTCGGAGGTGAGCGTGTTGCCGGCGACGACGGTGCCACCGACGCGATCCAACGTCGCGGCCGTCCCGTCGCCCTCGGCAGCGACGAATTCGCCCAAACCGAGCGACGCAAAGCCGCCCTGGCTCAGCGCCGTCGCACCGCCCTCGATACGCAAGTACGAGCCTTCTTTCAGCGACGCGACCTGAAGCTGTCCACCGGCCGTTAAGCTCGCCTCCACGAAACCCTGCAAATCGCTGTCGTTGATCCCGGCGATCAAGGTATCGGCGCTCTTCGACGTGTCGATGGTAACCTCGTCGGTCGCATCCTTAGTCTCGAAAACGATCTGGTCACCGTCGTCGACACCGCCGAGGCCCGAGAGGTCGGAGAGGCGGCCGATGTCGACGTCGCCGGCGGCGGTGGCCTGGGCGGCGGCGGTGGAGATCTTGTCGCGCGCCTGGTTGGCGAGCGCGTCGGCCTGGTCGACCAGCTTGACCAGCGCGGAAACCGCCTGATCGGCCGACTGGATGGTGGAGATGCTCTGGCCCAGGCCGTCGAGCAGGCGGCTCAGGTCGCCGGCGCGGTCGTTCAGACTTTTGGCGGTGAAGAACGCCTGGGCGCCGTCCAGCGCGCTGTTGACCTTGCGGCCGGTCGAAAGGACCAGCTGCGACTTGTCCATCAGCGACTGGGTGTTCTGCAGGGAGAGAAGGTTCGACCGCAGGGCGGACGTAATGGCGACATCGTTGGCCATGGATAGGCTCCTGTCCTAGGATTGATGCACGACGGCGGAAATCCTCCCACCGCA
>CAZVRW010000003.1:0-23650 GCA_964630265.1 uncultured Rhodospirillaceae bacterium | reverse complement strand
TGGATAGGCTCCTGTCCTAGGATTGATGCACGACGGCGGAAATCCTCCCACCGCACGGCCGCTACTAATACGAGTATCAACCGGCAATGTCAACAATCATAGAGGGCATATTGAAGAATTTTTTCGATGGATATTTGCAAGCAATTTTATCGGATACGGTTAACGCAATGTAAACATTCCGCCGTGACTGCCGCGGCACGATGCATGGAACATCGCGGTCTCCCGAGAAGGATACCGCGTTGTCATCGCGAGGCGCGCAGCGACGTGGCGATCCAGGGCCGGCGCCCCCATGCCTGATCATCCGGCGCTGCTTCCCTGGATCGCCACGCTGCGCTCGCGATGACGCCCGGTGGCATGCCTGCGCCTTCGCGGTGACCCGATCCGCGTCGGCATGCATGTGCCGGGTCATGGCAACCAAAATGTTGTCGTCTTTACCGGATCTTCAGGCTTTCGCGCGTAAATGGGCGGGCGTGTCGAGGCCCGGATGGGCGCGGCCGCAGCGTTTCCCCAGTGCCCGTCGTCCACGCTCCTCTCCCCCACGGGACGCGCGGGCCGCTTGACCCGGGTCGATCTTCGGCCCGGGTCTTTTTTTGCGCGCACCGCCCGGCGGCGGCACCGGGCCGGTCAGCCGGGGCGCTTGACCAGCTCCGCGAGGATCCAGCCGCGCAGGAAGTGCAGCGCCGGCACGTTGCGCAGCCCGACCTCGTAGAGGCTGGCGGCGTAATGCAGGACGCGGTTGAACGAAAAATAGTTCGGATACTGGCCGAGATAGCTGAAGTCGGTGATGGCGAAGCCGTGGCGCTCGCAGAGTTGGCGGATCTTGCGCCTGCTGTTGCACTTGTAGGCGGTGGGGAAAGTGTCTTCCTCGGCGCGCCCCTCGGTGAGGCGGACAATCCGCGCATGGAAGCGGTTGGGAATGAGCATCGCCGCCAGCGAGGCGTAGTCGTAGACGTTCGCGGTCAGGAAGATGAAATGCCCGCCCGGCTTGAGCGCGCGGCTGATCTCGGCGTAGGCGCGATCGGGGTCGGTGACGTGCTCCATGACGCTGCGGCAGCACACCAGATCGACGCTGTCCGAGGTGAGGAAAGGCATGGCGGCGATGTCACCGTTGTGAAGTTCGATGCCCTCGATGATCTCGGTGAAGGGGACGAGGTCGACGCCGACCAGGCGCGCGGCCCGTCCGGTGAACTTCCGGAGGACGGGTGCGCCGCGACCGCAACCGATATCGACGATGGTGCTGTCGTTGCCGAGATGCCGCTCGACCGCCTGTTCAAAGAGGACGTAGGGATGCGGATGCTTGCCGAAAAAGCGTTCGCGTTGCGTGGCGACCGATGGGGCGAGATCCGGCATGTTCGGCTGATCCTCGGTGATGGTCTGAGAGGCGTCGTCGCCCGGGAGGTGGGGCGGCAGTGGTGGCAGTAGCGGGACCGCTGTCGCCAGGACGGCGCGGCGCGCCGCCGGAGAGCGTCAGAAATGCTGGCGGGCAACAGGGGTCGGCGGCGCGTGGGGGGAACCGGGCGGTGGCCCGTGCGGCGGTGGCTGCGGCGAGGGCAGGGGGGAGAGGCCCGGATCATCGCCCGCGGCCGCGACGCTCTTGACCTGCTGCGCTTCCTCTTCGACGACGACGCGCGTCATCATCATCATCACGACGATGTGATAGTACAGATTGAAAAACGCCATGTTGTAGAACAGGCCGCCGATGGCGTAGCCGATGATGGAGAGTTGCAGCATTCGTGCCATGTTGCCGGCCCATGCCAGATCCTCCCGCGTCTTCGATAACCGAACGATCGGGACCGTCCAGAAGAAGGCCGATAGACCTAGCACGCCGAAGATGGCGAGGCCGACGAAGCCATGTTCTCCAAGGACCTGGAAGTAGTTGCTGTGGGACGAACGCCCGAAACCCACGACACAATCCTTGCCGGTTACGCGTTCATCCCAGGTGCAAATCGACAATCCATATTTTGGGTAAACCGGCTCGTACGTGTAGACTTGGAAACCGCCGCCAGTCACCGGGCGATCCAGCGCCAGGGTCCAACCGAAGCGCCACATGATGAGCCGGGAAATCGACGAATGGTCCTCTTCGTATTGATTGATGCTGTTCAATTCGTCGACAACCCTGGGCGAAGTGATCATAAAAACGCCAACGATGGCTACGGCGACAGCGGATCCGGTCAACAAGCGGTACTTGGAGCGCAGCCACAATAAGAAAATCATGGCGCCAACACCAAGGTAAACGCCCCGCGCATACGTCCCGGCAATTGAGATCATGCAGGTTCCGATGCAGAACAGGACGGCGCTTCGCGCCCAAAAGCCCTTCAGCTGCAAGAAGAAATAGCCGAAAAGCGGCACGATCATGCTGAGCGCGAGCGCCAACGAGTTGTTGTCTTCGATCATGGATCTTGGCGGACCGGTCAGCGGATATTGGCCGCCACTGGCAACCACCCAGATCCCACCCTTGATACCATAGAAACCGACCGACAGCGCGATGACCCAGGCAAGGATCTCCAGACGCTTTCGCGTGTTGATCATCGCCACGGTCAAGTACGTCATCAACAGCATTTTCGAAACAGCAAGCCAGTAATCAAAGGCGAGCTGCTCGTTAATCGCAAAAACCGTTGTGATGCTTACCCAGATATGCCAGATAAAGAGCGTGATGGTGATGGTGTTGAGCGGATAGCGCTTCGGTTCGCGGGACAGGACATAGGCGACGATCGTGACCACGCCAATGACCATCGCGAAATTGGCAACGAAGACGTTACCATAGGCAAGCCGATGCGGATTCATGTAGCTAAGCCAGGACCACGCATAGATCCCGACGTGCGGCTTGACGATGATAATCGGCACCAGAATGCCGATGATGGCCATGACGAGTGCGTTGCGCATGCGCCTTCTTGCCTCTGCGGAAACGCGGCGTTCACACCGCAGGACGCCCGGCGAGGCCAGCACCGGCGACCGTGGCCGACGCATCGCGAGCGGTCACACGAAGCGTTTCCAGTGTCCGGCACCGCTGGGATATCAGTGACACCCCACCGCCGCAACCTTCGGATGCCCGCGACACCCGATCGATTGATGGGGCATCATCGACCGTCGAGATTTCCGAACCGTTACTCGGGCCGTTCAGGCGCCGCGCCCGCCGTCGGACGAAGGCTTGCTTGGACCGGGTTGTTCTGCATGGTGGTCCTCGCCTCGGTGCCGGCGGCCGCCGGCACGGACTGTGCGACGCGGCCGGCCGCGCCCGATTGCGCCCTGGACGCACCGCAGGACCCGGTGATCGGGCTCTCCCGCTTGGCCCGGGCACTCCTCGCGGCGTCGCCGTCATCACTGCCGGCGGCGGATCCCGAGGCGACCATCGCCTATCGCAGGACCGTGCGGGTGCTGGCGACGCTCGCGGCAACGAATGGCATGAGCGCCTCGGCAGGGACGACGAGCGTTTCGTCCGCCGAGGCGGTGTCCGCTGCCCTGCACCTGCAGCCGAAGCCGGAAACGGCGATGGTGACGGCGCTGCTGCTGCCGCCACCGACGGCTCTCCCGCCGCGGCCGCGAGCGAGGCCGTCGCCGGATGCGGTGGAGGATGGTGGGCGGTTGGCGCCGGTGAGTGGACGGCTCGTCGAGCGCTTCGGCGCCCGCTTGCCGGACGGCGGCGTCCGGCGCGGACTTTCCTATCAGGCCCAGGCGGGAGAACTGGTGCGCGCCCCGGCAGCCGGACGGATCGCTTTTGCCGGTCCGTTCCGTGGCTACGGCCTGCTCTTGATCGTCGAACACGCCGATGGTTATCATAGCCTGCTGACGGGCCTTGGACGAATTGACACCCATATAGAAGATTTGGTGCGCGCGGGCGATCCCATCGGCGCCGCAGCGGGTGCGGACGGGGTCGCGCCGCGCGTCTACCTTGAGGTGCGACGCGGCGGTCGGCCGATCGATCCCTTGCCGTGGCTGGCGTCGGCAAATTGAAAGGTTGATGGATGAACGTTCGACTGTTTGTGATCGGTGCGGCCCTGGTCTTGGCGTTGGTCAACTCACCCCGGGCCGACGAGGGCGACAGCAGCGCGGAGACCTACCGCCTGCTCAATCTTTTCGGTGATGTTTTCGAGCGGGTGCGCGCCGATTACGTCGAAGAGACGACCGACGAGGAACTGATCGAGGCGGCGATCAGCGGCATGCTGTCGTCCCTTGATCCGCACTCCGGCTACCTCAATGCCGACAGCTATCGCGAAATGCAGGTGCAGACCCGCGGCGAATTCGGCGGCCTCGGCATCGAGGTCACCATGGAGAACGGACTCGTCAAGGTGGTCTCGCCGATCGACGACACGCCGGCATATCGCGCCGGCCTGGAGCCGGGCGACCTGATTTCCCATTTGGACGGCGAACAGGTGATGGGCCTGACCCTGGCCGAAGCCGTGGAGAAGATGCGGGGGCGGGTCGGCACGAGCATCCAGCTGACGGTGCGTCGCGAGGGCCGTGAGCCGTTCGACGTGACCATTACCCGTGCCGTCATCAAGATCCAGGCGGTGCGCTCGCGGCTGGAGGGGGATGTGGGCTACGTGCGCATCAGTTCCTTCAGCGAGCAGGCCGACCAGGGCCTGCGGCAGGCGATTCAGGACCTGAAAGAACAGGCGGACGGCAATCTCCAGGGGATCGTTTTGGATCTCCGCAACAATCCCGGCGGGCTCTTGTCGCAGGCCGTGGCCGTCGCCGATTCGTTCCTCGACAAGGGTGAGATCGTGTCGACGAAGGCGCGGCGGGCCGAAGAGACGCAGCGCTACAACGCCAAGGCCGGCGACGTCGCCGAGGGCCTCCCGGTCGTCGTGCTGATCAACAGCGGCTCGGCGTCGGCGTCGGAGATCGTTGCCGGGGCGCTGCAGGATCATGGCCGGGCGCTGGTGCTCGGCACCAAGTCCTTCGGCAAGGGGTCGGTGCAGACCATCATGCCAATGTACCAGCATGGCGCCATCCGGTTGACCACCGCCCGCTACTACACCCCGTCGGGACGGTCGATCCAGGCCATGGGAATCGAGCCCGACATCGCCGTCGAGCCGGCGCGCATCGAGACCCTAGCGCGGGCGCGTGAGCGTCGCGAGGCGGATCTCAGGCGGGCGTTGCGCAATGGCGACGAGGATGCGGGCGATGCGGATTCGGTGGCCCCGCCGGAGGCCGATGCGGAGCCGGACGCCGATGAAGAAGCTGAGGCCCCCGCCGAGCGCCAGGACTATCAGCTCCTGCGGGCGCTGGACCTGATCCGCGGCATCGCGCTCTACGCCCAAAAAATCCCCGGCGCCGTCCAGTAGCCCCTGCCTCGGTTGGATAGAACGCCGGCAATACCACGGAGGACGACGGACAAGTGGCCAGCGGTCGTCAGGCAGCGCGGTCTGGTCGCTCGCGACGCAAGTCGGGACGGGTGACCGCGACCGTTCGGCGCGTCGCCATGACGTTCCTGGCCGTTGCCGTCGTCGCCGGCGTGGCGGTGGTGATGATGCAGCTGCGTGGCGGCGCGGATGGTCCGACGGTCGTCCTGGATCTGCCGGGCGCCGCCGACGCAGATCCGCAGTCGCCCCCATCGGGTGAGCATCCGACGGCCGCGATCGGCCTCGCCGAGGCGCCCGCCGCGGCGAACGCGCCGGCGCTCCTCGAGGACGGTCCGTACGGCCCGGTCCCGCGCATCGCCCCGGACGGCACGACGGCGCGAGCGTTCTATGCGCGGCCGTTCGATGGGCGGGACGACCGGTCCCGGATCGTCATCCTGGTCGCCGATCTCGGTCTGGACGAAGCGAAGACCGAAGCGGCGATCCGGCGGCTGCCTTCGGACGTGACACTGGTGTTCAGCCCGTACGCCGATGATCTGCCGCGCTGGACGCAGCGGGGGCGTGATGCGGGGCACGAAGCCCTGCTCGCCCTGCCGCTCGACGTCGAGGCCTTTCCCTTCGTCGATCCCGGGCCGCGTGCCTTGCTGACATCGTTGCGCGATGCCGAGAATCTGGACCGCCTTGCCTGGAACCTCGGCCGGTTTTCCGGCTACGTCGGTGTTGCCAACCTGATCGGCGACCGCTTCCAGTCGGATGCGCGGGCGATGGACCTGTTGGTGGCGCAGTTGGAACGGCGCGGCCTGCTCTATGTCGACGGTGTGCGGGGCGGCGGCGATCTCGTCGGCCGCGCGACCAGCGAGACGGGCCTGCCGGTCGCTTTTGTGGATCTGTGGATCGACGAGAGCCCGAGCCGGGAGGTGATCGACGCAGCGCTCTCGGCGCTGGAAGCGACGGCGAAACAGCGGGCGATTGCCGTCGGACTGGCGCGCCCCTATCCGGTGACCATCGATCGCTTGGTCGCATGGTTCGAGTCGCTCGGCGACAAAGGTTTGGTTCTGGCGCCGGTCAGCGCCGTCGCCGGGCGGCAAGTGCGGCCGTGACGGCGCCGTATCAAATACGGCCGTGACGGCGCCGTATTCGGAACGCCCCTATCGACGCGGTGTCGGCGCCCTGATCGTCGGACCGTGCGGGCGGGTGCTCGTGGCCCGACGCGTCGACGTGCCGTTCGATGCGTGGCAGTTGCCGCAGGGTGGTATCAAGAAAAACGAAGCCCCGGCCGCCGCGGTGCTGCGCGAGGTCGAGGAGGAAATCGGCACCGACCGGGTGGAGATCGCCGCCGAAGCACCGGGCTGGCTGCGCTACGATCTGCCCCCCGCAATCGCCGATCGCGCCTGGAAGGGGCGGTGGCGCGGTCAGGAGCAGAAATGGTTTGCCTTGCGCTTCACCGGCAGCGACGGTGACATCGACTTGGCGCGGAGCGGCCATCCGGAGTTCGACGCTTGGCGGTGGGAAGCGCTCGGCGTCCTGCCGCGCCTCGCGGCTCCGTTCAAGCGACAGCTCTACGCGGATCTGGTAGATACCTTCGCCCTCATCGTCGAGGCGCTAACAACGCGAACACGGGTTTGAGGAAGTTCGACGATGATGTACCTCCAGGTCGTTGCCGGCTTCATCTTGCTGGTCGGGGGCGCCGAAGCGCTGGTTCGGGGCTCGGCGTCGATCGCCCGGCGTTTCGGCGTGTCGTCGATGATCATCGGCATGACTGTCGTGGCCTTCGGAACCTCGGCACCCGAGTTCGTGGTGACGATGAATGCGTCGCTCGCCGGTGCGGCGGGGCTGGCGGTCGGTAATATTGTCGGCAGCAACATCGCCAACATCCTCCTGATCGTCGGCGTGACGGCGCTCTGCGCGCCGATCCCGGCGCAGGCCCATCCCAGAATCGCCGACGCGACCTTTCTCGCGGTCGCCAGCGTGCTCTTCGCCGCCATGGTCTGGACGGGCACCATCGAGCGCTGGGGCGGCGGCCTTCTGTTGGTCGCGTTCGTCGGGTTCTTCGGCTGGTCGGCGTGGCGGGAAGTCTCTGGCCGCGACGCATTGATGGCGGATGCCCGAGCCCAGGAGGCCGCCGAGTTGTCGAAGCTGCCGGGCAGCGCCTGGGTGGCTTGGGCCGCGGCGGTGATCGGCTTGGCCGGCTTGGTTTTCGGTGCCGATCAGGTGGTGGACGGCGGGGTCGCCATCGCCCGAACCTTCGGCGTGTCCGACGCCGTCATCGGCTTGACGCTGGTCGCCCTCGGCACGTCGCTGCCCGAACTCGCCACATCGGCGATCGCCGCCTTGCGTGGTCAAGTGGACATCGCCGTCGGCAATCTTCTGGGTAGCAACCTGTTCAACATTCTGTTGATCGGTGGTGCGGTGGCCATCATCGAGCCGTTGCCCGTTCATGCGCAGATCGCCCGGTTCGACATTCTGGTCATGTTGGCAGCGACGGCGGTTTTCCTGCCATGCCTGCTCGGCGTGCGCACCGGTCGCTTGGCCGGGCTGGTTCTGCTCTGCGGCTACGGGGGCTACATCGCGGCGCAGGCGCTCGGTGCGCCGCAACTCCCATGGTAGGCTGACGCGTGCGCCACTGCGGCAGGGAAACACCAAGATCATGAGCGAGGATCGGCGTCGGGTGGCGTTGGTGACCGGTGCGGCGAAGCGCATCGGACGGAGCGTCGTTCTCGATCTCGCAGCGCAAGGCTGGGCCGTCGCGGTCCATCATCGGGCCTCGGCGAACGCTGCGGCGGACGTGGTGGCGGCCATCGAGCGGGCCGGCGGGCGCGCCGTCGCCCTCGGCGCCGACCTCGGCAACGACGTGGACACGGCCGGCCTGGTCGAGCGGGTGGTCGCGGCGCTCGGCCCGCCCACCTGCCTCGTCAACAACGCCTCGGTCTTCGAACGCGACGACGTCGCCACGACGACCCGGCAGTCTTGGGACCAGCACCTGAACGTCAACACGTGGGCGCCGTTGGTGCTGACGCAGGCGCTGTGCCGGCATCTGCCCACGGGCGAGAGCGCCAACGTCATCAATATTCTGGACCAAAGGGTTTGGCACCTGACGCCATTCTTCACGTCGTACACGGTCAGCAAGGCGGCACTGTGGACCTTGACCCAGACGCTCGCCATGGCGCTGGCGCCGACCGTGCGCGTCAACGCGGTGGGTCCCGGACCGGTGCTGCCGAGTCCGCGGCAGACGGCGGAGCAGTTCGCGAAGCAGTGGTCGCAGGTGCCGCTGGCACGCCCGGTGGACCCCGCGGAGATCTGCGCCGCCATTCGCTTCCTGCTTGACGCACCGTCCGTGACCGGGCAGATGATCGCGGTCGACGGCGGTCAGCACCTGGGCTGGACGCGGCACGCCGTTCTCCAAGGACCCGACGAATGACCGGAGCCAGCCGCGGGCCGCTCGCCGCGCCCGAGACCACCGCCACCGTCCACCCGCTGCGCATCGCCGATGCCAAGCGGGCGATCCGCCATGTGTTCATTCGCGACTTGGTGCTGTCGTGCTCCATCGGTGTGCACCGGCACGAGGAAACGGCGAAACAGCGCGTACGCCTTAACCTCGACCTCGCCGTGCACGACGAGGCGCTGGCACTGAACGACGACCTCGGCAACGTGGTCTGCTACGAAGGCATCGCCGACCGGGTGCGGGCGCTGGTGCTGCAGGGACATATCCGTCTTGTCGAAACCCTCGCCGAGCGTATCGCCGAACTGTGTCTGGCGGACGACAGGGTGCGCACGGTGCGGGTGCGCGTGGAGAAGCTGGATGTCTTCGAGGATGCCGCGAGCGTCGGCGTCGAGATCGAGCGGCCGGCCCCGGGACGCTGAGGCGGCGCACCGCCCCCTTTGCCCACAGGGCCGGCGCTGCCGAAACGTGGCAAAGTCCCTTAAATTATTGGTGAAATGTCGTTGCGCCCGCACCTGCAAGACGGACGCTATGTATTTGTTTTTGTGTTGTAATTCTGTCTATTCCCCAATTTACGGGGAGTCAGGCGGATTTCGCGCTGCAACATAGCCGTGCGACGCTCGATCGCCCGTCAACAGATTTGTCCACAGGCTTTCGCCCAGGCGAATGGTTGACGGGGGTGGTAATCGTTGTCCCACCGTCGTCCCCATCGCGGCCGCGTTGACTGTTCCACGGGATGACGCGACATAGCTGTCATGAGCGATCCGACTTCTGAAACACCCGTGCCCGAGACCGCCCCGGGGCTGCCAGCCGGCGTCCAAGTAATTGAAGCGCAATTGAAAACCATGCCAGCGTCGGCCGGCGTCTACCGCATGGTCGGCGCCGACGGCGGAGTGCTCTACGTGGGCAAGGCGCGCAACCTTCGCAAGCGCGTCATCACCTACACGCGGCCGGACCGGCTCGGCCCGCGGCTGCGGCGGATGGTGCACGAAACCACCACCATGGAGGTGGTGACGACGCAGACGGAGGCCGAGGCGCTGCTGCTCGAGGCCAACCTGATCAAACGCCTCCGGCCGCGGTTCAACATCCTGCTCCGCGACGACAAATCCTTTCCGTCGATCCTGGTCACCGCCGACCACGCCTTTCCCCGGGTGCTGAAACATCGCGGGGCGCGCAACCGCCCCGGCGACTACTTCGGCCCGTTCGCCTCGGCCTGGGCGGTCAACCAGACGCTGACCGTGCTGCAACGCGCGTTCCTGCTCCGCAGCTGCACGGACGCGGTGTTCTCCGGACGCACGCGACCCTGCCTGCTCTACCAGATCCGGCGCTGTGCTGCCCCCTGCGTCGGTCTCGTGGACGAGCACGAGTACGCCGACTTGGTGGACCAAGCCCGGGAGTTCCTGCGTGGCGACAGCCACCGGATCCAGCAACGGCTGGCCTTGCGGATGGAGGCAGCGAGCGAGTCGCTGGACTTCGAGCAGGCGGCGCGGCTGCGCGACCGGATCCGCGCGTTGTCGTCGGTGCAGTCGCATCAGGACATCAATCTCGCCGACGTCGGCGACGCCGACGTGATCGCGGCGCATCGCAGCGGCGCGCAAACGGGTATCCAGGTGTTTTTCTTTCGCGCCGGCCGGAATTTCGGCAACCGCGCATACTACCCCAGTCATGGGGCCGACGTCCCGGTGGAGGTGGTGTTGGAGGCGTTTCTTGGGCAGTTCTATGCCGACAAGCCGCCGCCGCCGCTGCTGCTCGTCAGCCATCCCCTGCCGCAACAGGCGCTGGTCGCCGAGGCACTCTCGGTGCATGCCGGTCGCCGGATTCGCGTCGCCTGTCCAAAGCGCGGTGACAAGCTGAAGCTGGTCAAGCACGCGCTGGACAACGCTCGCGCGGCGCTCGGCCGGCGGCTGGCGGAAAGCTCCGCCCAGCGCCACCTGCTCGATGGCTTGGCCCAGGTGTTCGAACTGGACGGAGCGCCGCAGCGCATCGAGGTCTATGACAACAGTCACGTCGGCGGCACCGAAGCGCTCGGGGCGATGATCGTCGCCGGACCCGAGGGCTTCGAGAAGTCGGCCTATCGCAAGTGGACGATCAAGGGCAGTGTCACGCCCGGGGACGACTATGCGATGATGCGCGAGGTCCTCGGCCGGCGATTCGCCCGGGCGATGAAGGACGACCCGGATCGCAGTCGCGAAACCTGGCCGGATCTGGTGCTGATCGACGGCGGGGCCGGGCAGTTGGGCGTCGCGCTGGAGGTGTTCGCGGAGCTCGGCATTGACGATGTTGCCATCGCGGCGATCGCCAAGGGGCCGGACCGCAACGCCGGCCGGGAGCGCATCTTCCGGCCCGGACGCGAGCCGCTGGCGCTGCCGTCCGGCGATCCGGTGCTCTACTTTCTGCAGCGGTTGCGCGACGAGGCGCACCGCTTCGCCATCGGCGGCCATCGCGCCAAGCGGGCGCGGAAACTGACCGCCTCTCCCCTCGACGAGATTCCGGGGATCGGCGCCGCGCGCAAGAAGGCGTTGCTGCACCACTTCGGCTCGGCACGCGCGATCGCTCGGGCAGGGCGTGCCGATCTCGAGGCGGTCGAGGGGGTGAGTCGCGCGATCGCCAATCGGATCTATGACTGGTTCCATACAGACGGCTAGAATGCCACCACGGACGTTCGATCGGATCGGGCGGGAGGAAGATGTCGCCACGGCTCCCCAATGCGCTGACGGTGTCGCGGATTGCGCTCACGCCGATCATCTGCGTGCTGATCGCGATCGGTGGGGCGGCCGCGGCATGGCTGGCGCTGGTTCTCTGGATCTTCGCCGCCGCGACCGACTTCCTGGACGGCTGGCTGGCGCGCCGCCATAACCTGATCTCCGACTTCGGCAGGCTGTTCGATCCGATCGCCGACAAGTTGCTGGTCGGTCTGGTGCTGCTGGTTCTCGTCGGCGTCGACCGCCTGCCGGGGGCGCACATCATTCCGGCGGCGGTGATCCTTGGCCGGGAGTTTCTGATTTCGGGACTGCGGGAGCACCTGGCGGGACTGAATGTGGCGGTCCCGGTGTCCCGCTTGGCGAAATGGAAAACGACGGTGCAGATGGTCGCCATGACCTTCCTGGTGATCGGGCCGTTCGGGCCGTCGCTCGGGCCGGTCGGCACGCTCGACGTAGGCGTCTGGGGGCTGTGGATCGCCGCGGTGCTCACGGTCGTGACCGGATGGGATTATCTGCGGGGCGGCCTGCGACATCTGGGCGCGTCGCCGGTCGGCCGGCGCGGTGAGGTCGATCGCGCCGATCCGGCGCGCGGCTCCGGCAGTTTCGATTGAACGGACGTCGGGGAGCGCGCGCTTGAAAATTCTCTATTTCGCTTGGGTTCGCGAGAAGGCGGGGATCGGCTGCGAAGAGGTGACGCCGCCGCCGGACGTTATCGACGTGGCTGGACTGGTCCGGTGGCTGGTCGGGCGGGGAGGGCGCCCAGCGGCGGCGCTCGCCGATCTCAGCAGCATTCGCGTCGCGGTCAACCAGGAGCACGTCGGCCTCCAACATCCGGTCGGCCCCGACGATGAAATCGCATTCTTTCCGCCGGTGACCGGAGGTTGGCAATGATCCGCGTGCAGCGCGAGGACTTCGACGTGGGGGCGGAGATCGCGCGCCTGACCGCGGGCAATCCGGCCGTCGGCGGGCTGTGCGTCTTCGTTGGGCTGGTGCGCGACGTGGCCGGCGACACACCCGTGCGGGCGATGACCCTTGAACACTATCCCGGCATGACGGAGAGGCAACTGGCCGAGATCGATGCCGAGGCGCGCCGCCGTTGGCCGCTCGAGGACACGTTGATCATCCACCGCCACGGCGATCTGGTGCCGTGCGATCGCATCGTCCTGGTCGCCGCGGCGTCGGCGCATCGTGATGCTGCCTTCGAGGCCTGCCGCTTCCTCATCGACTGGCTGAAAACCCAGGCGCCGTTCTGGAAGCAGGAAGCCACGGGGACGGGGCAGCGATGGGTCGAAGCGCAGGCCAGCGACGATGCCGCCGCCGACCGGTGGCGATCCGGTCCGCGGTCGGGCTGAGGCCGTCGGATGCCGGCGTGGGATGCAATCTTCTTCGACTTCGACGGCGTTCTGGCGGAGTCCACCGACATCAAGACCGAGGCGTTCCGCACGCTCTACGCTCCCTATGGCGCCCAGGTCGTGGCCAGGGTGCTTGAGCATCACCGCGCGCACGGTGGCGTCTCGCGACGGAAAAAGATTCGCTGGTGCCACAAGTACCTGCTCGGCAAACGGTTGAGCGAAGCCGAGTTGGAAGAGATCGCCCAGCACTTTTCGCGCCTAGTGGAGTATGCCGTTGCTGGATCGGCGTGGGTCCCCGGTGCCTGGGAAACGTTGCAGGCGCTGCACGGCCGCTTGCCGATGTTCGTCATTTCGGGAACGCCGAACGACGAGTTGCAACGCATCGTCGTACGGCGGCAAATGGCGCACTTTTTCGTCGAGGTGCACGGCTCGCCGCCGAGCAAGATCCCGATCATCCGCGACCTGCTCGAACGCTACGGACTTGCGGCCGACCGGGTGCTGTTCGTTGGCGATTCGACCACCGACTACGATGCGGCGAAGGCGACCGGTTTGCCGTTCCTCGGGCGCGTCGCGCCCGGCGACGACAATCCCTTCCCGCCGGGGACCGAGATCGTGGCAGACATGACGGAGTTTGAGGCATGAACGACGATCGTCCCGACCCGGAACCGGCGGCGCGCAACGGCGAACCCGAGAAGCGCGTCGACACCGCATACCGCACGGCGGGCTTCATCGAGAGCCGCGCCGCCCGGCCGGTGCGCATCCTTTCAGAATACCTGCATCCGGCAAGCCGGTTCGAGGCGATGAAAATCTCGGACACCATCGTCTTCTGGGGATCGGCGCGGACGCTGCCACGGGAAGAGGCAGAAGAAAAGCTGGAAGCGGCTCGTCGATTTGGTGGCGATGTGGCGGCGGCGGAACAGGCTTTGTCCATGTCGCGATATTACGAGGACTGCCGATCCCTGGCTTATCGACTGACCGAGTGGTCGAAGGCGTTGGAGGACAAGCGCGGCCGCTTCGTCGTCTGCACCGGCGGCGGTCCGGGGATCATGGAAGCGGCGAACCGCGGCGCGTCGGAAGCACGTGGTCTCAACATCGGCCTGACCATCGCACTTGCCCATGAGCAACGCGGCAACCCCTGGATCACTCGGCAGCTCGAGTTCGAGTTTCGTTACTTCTTCATGCGCAAGTTCTGGTTCGTCTACCTGGCCAAGGCGCTGATCGCTTTCCCGGGCGGGTTCGGCACCATGGACGAGTTCTTCGAGCTGATGACCTTGTTGCAGACCGGTAAGCTGCGAAAGAAAATGCCGGTGGTGCTCTACGGCACGGAATATTGGAACGCGGTGCTGAACCTGGAGGCGATGGTGAAGTTCGGGACCGTCGACGCCGCCGACCTCAGTCTCGTTTTGAAGACGGACTCCGTCGACGAGGCCTTCCATTTCATCGTCAAGGAACTGACCGAAAAGGCGCTCGGCTCGCCCGGCGGCCAGTGGTGATCAGAGCGGCGCAGACCCCGTTTCCGGATCCCCACGGTGGCGGCGACCGCATGGAGTGAATCGGGGTGATCGGTGGCGAAGCTGGCTCCATCCGGGCGACACGCCACGGCCTTGGGAAAGCGATTGCGCCCGGTTGCAGTCGGCCCCACAGTGCTGCATCGGTTCGTCGGCCATTGGCCTTTTTGAATAAGGAAAGTCGGGAATGCGCAGTTGGCTTGTCGTCGGGGCGATCGGCGCAGTGCTCGCCGGCTGCGGCGATGACGCGCAGGTTGTCGATCTACCCTACGAGGCGGCGAAGGCCGCCAAGGCCGCCGGTGACGCGGCGCTGAGCTCGTGGCTGGCCGACGCGCGCGGCAAGACCGTCCGCTGGTCGGGACATGTGGTCGAGGCCCAGCGCGTTCGCGGCGACGATTTCATCGAGGAAGCATTGGTCCTGATCGACATGGACGAAGGCGCCGCCGGTGCCGAGGCGCCCGACGTGATCATGCAAATCCCGGTGTCGCAGGTGGACGCGCTCGGTCCCGGACAGGCGGTGACCTATGTTGCCACCGTACGGGACATCGAACGCTCCTGGGGTACCGAGTTGATCCGCCTGGAACTCAAGGAGATCAACTGACCGATAGCGCGGACCCGGCGTGGGCGGCGGTCATCGCCACCCCGGATGTCGTGCGCGTCGCGCAGCGCCAGCCGTTCGATTGACGGCGGCGTGAACCTCCCATACGGTCTCGGACAAAGACGTAAAAGGTTTGGGAGGCAACGTGACCGATTACGTGCCGGTGGATCCGCACTATGCGGCGCGGGTCCGAGAGAGTTTTGCCCGGCAAGGCATCATGGTGCATCTCGGCGCCATGATGACGGCGTGCGGTCCCGGCCGGTGCGAAATCCGGCTGCCCTATGGCGAACACCTCTCACAGCAGCACGGTTTCTTCCATGGCGGCGTGGTCGCCACCATCGCCGACTCCGCCGGAGGCTACGCGGCGTTCTCGCTGATGCCCGTAGGCTCCGGCGTGCTGACGATCGAGTTCAAGATCAACCTGACGGCGCCGGCCGACGGTGACGCGCTCATCGCGCGCGGCGAGGTGGTACGGCCGGGACGGACGGTGACCGTGAGCCGCGCCGAGGTGGTTGTCATCAAGGAAGGGCGGGAGCGTGTTTGCGCGATCCTGCAACAAACACTCATGACCATTTCCGGCCGCCCCGACGTGGTCGGCTAGGTCGAATCCGGGAGGCCCCATGATCCCCAACACGCTGCCTGGCCTGAACTTCGACCTGGGCGAGACCGCCGACATGCTGCGGGCCTCGGTGATGAGCTTCGCGGCGGATGAGATCGCGCCGCGCGCCGCGGAGATCGACTGCAACAATGCGTTTCCCGCGGATCTGTGGGAAAAGTTCGGCGCCATGGGGCTGCTTGGAATCACCGTCGAGGAGGCGTGGGGCGGGTCCGGGATGGGCTACCTGGAGCACACCGTGGCCATGGAGGAGATCAGCCGTGCCTCCGCCGCGGTCGGTCTCAGCTACGGCGCGCACTCCAACCTTTGCGTCAACCAAATCCGGCGCAACGGCACAGACGACCAGCGCCGCCGCTACCTGCCGAAGCTGATCTCGGGCGAGCACGTCGGCGCACTGGCGATGAGCGAAACCGGCGCCGGGTCGGATGTGGTCGGCATGCAACTGCGCGCCGACCGGAGCAACGGCGCCTATGTTCTCAATGGCAGCAAGATGTGGATCACCAACGGTCCCGAGGCGTCGGTCCTGGTGGTCTACGCCAAGACCGATTTGAAAGCCGGCCCGCGCGGGATCACGGCCTTTCTGGTGGAACGCGGCTTCAAGGGCTTCTCGACGGCGCAGAAACTCGACAAACTCGGCATGCGCGGCTCCAACACCTGCGAACTGGTTTTCGAGGACTGTGAGGTGCCGGAAGAAAACGTGCTCGGCGGCGTCGGTCGGGGCGTCAACGTCCTGATGAGCGGTCTCGACTATGAACGGCTGGTGCTCGCCGGCGGTCCACTCGGCATCATGCAGGCTTGCCTGGACATTGTCGTGCCGTATGTGCACGAGCGCCAGCAGTTCAACCAGCCGATCGGCGCGTCCCAGATCATGCAGGCGAAGCTGGCGGATATGTATACGACATTGAACGCCAGCAAGGCCTATGTCTATGCCGTCGCCCGGGCCTGCGACCGGCGCGAAACGACCCGCAAAGACGCCGCCGGCGCCATCCTGTACGCCTCCGAGCGGGCGACGCAGATGGCGCTGGACGCGATCCAGTGCCTCGGCGGCAACGGCTACATCAACGAATACCCGACCGGGCGGCTGCTCCGTGACGCCAAGCTCTACGAAATCGGGGCCGGAACCAGCGAGATCCGCCGCTGGCTGATCGGGCGCGAACTGTTTGAGGAGACGGCGTGACGGCGGACGACCGGCAACGGTCGTGCTCGCGGGCGTGGACGTTCGCGGCGATCGGTCGTAAGCATCAGCGGTGACTGGCGGCCACACGCACGCAGGAGGGGACGATGCCAACGTGTCTCATCACCGGAGCCAATCGCGGGCTCGGACTGGAGTTCGCAAGGCAGTATCTGGCGAACCAGTGGACGGTCATCGCGACCTGTCGGGCGCCGCTCGCCGCGACGGAGCTGAACGCGCTGGAGGGCAGCATCGAGGTCCACCCTCTCGACGTCACCGACTTTGCGCAGGTGGAAGCGCTCGGATCGACGCTGGCCAAGACGGCCATTGACGTCCTGATCAACAACGCCGGCGTCTACGGGCCGACGAAGCTGACCTACGACAAGATGGACTATCGGGAATGGCCGCACGTAATGCGCACCAACGTTGCGGCACCGCTGAAGCTCAGCGTGGTGCTGCTCGCCAACGTCACGCGGAGCACCCAGAAGAAGATTGTCGCCATCAGCAGCAAGATGGGCAGCATGACCGACAATACTTCGGGCGGTGCCTATATCTACCGTTCGTCGAAAGCGGCGCTCAATGCGACGATGAGGAGTTTTGCCATCGACACCCGTGGATCCGGGGTGACCGTGGGTCTGCTGCATCCCGGTTGGGTGCGCACCGACATGGGCGGGCCATCGGCGCTGATTGATGCGTCCGAGAGCGTTACCGGGATGCGTCAGGTGATCGCCGACCTGACTCCCGAAAAAAGCGGGCATTTCTTCGACTACGAAGGGAAAGAGGTGCCTTGGTAACGATGCGGACGTGGCGGCGGACATGATCCGCTTTCGTAGCGCCATCGACACACGGTCCGAGGGCTTCAAAGCCAACGCCCAGGCGTTCGAGACGCTGGTCGCGGCGCTGCGCGCCGAGGTGGGGCGCATCAAACTGGGTGGTGGCGAGCGTGCGCGCGCCAAACACATGGCCCGCGGTCGCCTGCCGGTCCGCGAGCGTATCCGGCGGCTGCTCGATGTCGGTTCGCCGTTTCTGGAGCTTTCGCAACTCGCGGCCTACGGCATGTACGACAACGAGGTGCCGGCGGCCGGTATCGTCACCGGGATCGGTCGGGTCGCCGGGGTGGAATGCATGATCGTCGCCAACGACCCGACGGTGAAGGGCGGCACCTATTATGGCATGACGGTCAAGAAGCATCTTCGCGGCCAGGAGATCGCGCTCGAGAACAACCTGCCGTGTATCTATCTGGTAGAGTCGGGTGGCGCCAATCTGCCGGAGCAGGATGAGGTGTTTCCCGACCGGGACCATTTCGGGCGAATTTTCTACAATCAGGCAAAGATGTCGGCGGCGCGGGTGCCGCAGATCGCGGTGGTCCACGGCTCTTGCACGGCGGGCGGCGCCTATGTCCCGGCCATGTCCGACGAAAGCATCATTGTTCGCAATCAGGGCACCATCTTTCTCGGTGGCCCGCCGCTGGTGCGCGCGGCAACCGGCGAGGTGGTCACGGCGGAGGACCTGGGCGGCGCCGACGTACACACCCGCATCTCCGGCGTCGCCGATCACTATGCACTCGACGACGGACATGCGCTGGCCATTGCACGGCGCATCGTCGGCAACCTGAACCGGGTGAAGACGCCGTCCCTGGCACTGCTCGAGCCCCACCCACCGGCCTATGACGAGCACGAGATCTACGGCATCGTGCCCACCGACCTGCGCAAGCCTTACGATGCCCGAGAACTCATTGCCCGCCTCGTCGATGCCTCTGAATTCCATGAATTCAAAGCGCTTTACGGCCCGACGCTGGTCTGCTGCTTCGCCCACATCTTCGGTTACCCCGTGGGCATCGTCGCCAACAACGGCATCCTGTTTTCGGAGTCGGCGCTGAAAGGCACGCATTTCATCGAACTGTGCAGCCAGCGCGGCATCCCGTTGGTGTTCCTGCAGAACATCTCCGGCTTCATGGTCGGCCGCAAGGTGGAGGCGGGGGGGATCGCCAAGGATGGCGCCAAGATGGTGACGGCCGTCGCGTGTGCCAGCGTGCCGAAGCTGACGGTCCTGGTCGGTGGCTCCTTCGGCGCCGGCAACTATTCCATGTGCGGAAGGGCCTATGCTCCGCGGTTTCTCTGGATGTGGCCCAACGCGCGGATTTCGGTGATGGGTGGTGAACAGGCGGCCGGGGTGCTGGCGACGGTGCGGCGAGACAGCCTGGCGGAGCAAGGCGCGGCTTGGACCGCCGAAGAAGAAAGGGCGTTTCGCGCGCCGATCCTGAGCCAGTACGAAACCCAGGGGCATCCCTACTATGCCAGTGCGCGCCTCTGGGACGACGGCATCATCGATCCTGCAGATACGCGGATGGTTCTGGGATTGGGGCTTTCCGCGTCGTTGAACGCGCCGACCGAGCGAACGACGTTCGGTGTGTTCAGGATGTAGTTTTGGGTTTCTTGGTGCCGAACCGCGCGGTGCGGTGTGCCGCACAGACGAGATCGTTGGTGTCCCGGTGCGGCGGTCGGGCAGTCTGGAGAAGCAAGCTAATGCCCCTGATGAAACACTTGGTCTTGGCGTCGGTCGTGGCGCTCGCCCTGACGACGACCAGTTATGCGGCGGAGACGGTTCGACCGGCGACACCGCAACCCGGTCCGGCGGCGCTGGCCGGTGGTCTGGCCGTCGTGTATTACTATGATGATTTCAGGGATACGAGCCTCGCCGCCGCGGTCGAGCGCGGTCCGGGGGAAGCGGGGCCGCCGCTGCCGCAGATTGATTATCGGACTGGCATCGGCACGGTGCTGACCAGCGATGCCAACGACTTCGTCGGCGCGCACATCACGGGCTTCATCCATTTTGACGAAGTCGGGCGGTGGGAACTGAAGGTCACATCCAACGACGGGGTGCGACTGACGGTCGGTGACGCCATGCTGTTCGAGGACATGACGCCGCATCCCGACTACGATTCGCCACCGCTGGCAGTCGATGTCCCGGAAGCGGGCTGGTACCCTCTGCAGATCCTCTACTACGAGCGGAAACACACATCGACGCTTAGGCTCTGGTGGCGGCGACCGACCGCTGAAGGGTTCGATGTCGTTCCCGCTGCCGCCTTCAAGCATTAGTTGAGGTTGGGCAGCCACACATGAGCGGAGAAACCATCCGCGTCGACGTCAATGCGGACGGAGCGGCTTGGCTGCTGCTCGATCGGCCGCACGTCCATAACGCCTTCGACGATGTCCTGATCGACGAGATGACTGGGGTGCTGAGCGCTCTTGACGCGGATCCGGGCGTTCGGGCCGTCGTCGTCGCGGCAACCGGTGAGAGTTTCTCGGCGGGAGCGGATCTTCGCTGGATGCGCCGCGTGGCCGGATATTCCTTCGCGGAGAACGTGGACGACGCGCTGCGTCTGGCGGAGATGTTGCGGGTTCTGAACACCTTGGGGAAACCGACGGTGGCCGTCGTCCAGGGACCGGCGTACGGGGGGGGAATCGGCCTCATCGCTGCTTGCGACATCGCTGTGGCGGCGCGGGAGCGGGCGACATTCGCTCTCACCGAAGTGCGGCTGGGCTTGGTGCCCGGAACGATCTCGCCCTACGTCATCGCGGCGATTGGCGCGCGGCAGGCCCGGCGCTGGTTTCTCACGGCAGAGCGCTTCGATGCCGAGACGGCAATGCGGATCGGTTTGATTCATCTGGCCGTGCCCGCTGCCGACGTGGCGGCAACGGTGGAAGGGCTCCTAGCCGAGCTCGCTGCCGGCGGGATTCAGGCGATCGCCCAGTGCAAGTCGATGATCTCGGCAGTCGTTGGCCGTCCGGTGGATGCGTCGCTGATGCGCGAAACGGCGGAACACATCGCCCGGGCGCGGTCGTCGGACGAGGGACGGTCGCGCGTTGCCGCGTTTCTCGAAAAACGCGCGGCGAGCCGCTGATGTTCGGGAAGGTTCTGATCGCAAATCGCGGCGAGATCGCCTGTCGGATCATCCGGACGGCGCGCGATCGCGGCATTCGCACCGTCGCCGTCTACTCCGATGTCGACGCCGATGCGTTGCACGTGGCAATGGCGGACGAAGCCCACCGCATCGGGCCGCCAGAGGCTCGCGACAGTTACCTCCGGGGCGATCGGATCATCGACGCGGCGCTCGCCTCCGGCGCCGAGGCGATCCACCCTGGCTACGGATTCCTGTCCGAGAATGCCGACTTCGCGGAGCGATGCGGCGGCGCGGGGGTGGTGTTCATCGGCCCGCCACCCGACGCGATCCGCGCCATGGGCTCGAAGATCGCGGCGAAGGCGTTGATGGAGGCGGCCGGCGTGCCGGTAACACCCGGCTATCATGGCACCGCCCAGGACTCCGGTCTGCTGCGCCAAGCCGCCGAGGGGATCGGTTTTCCGTTGCTGGTCAAGGCGTCATCGGGCGGTGGTGGCCGCGGCATGCGGGTGGTCCGCTCGCGGCAAGAACTGGACGAGGCCTTGGTTGCCGCAGCGCGGGAGGCGACCGCGGCGTTCGGCGACGGCTCGCTGCTGCTCGAGCGGTACCTGGAGCGCGCTCGACATATCGAGGTACAGGTGTTCGCCGACACCCATGGCAACATCGTGCATCTCTTCGAGCGCGACTGCTCGATCCAGCGTCGGCACCAAAAGATCATCGAAGAGGCGCCAGCACCGGAGATCGGTGCCGACCTGCGGGCCGCGCTGGGTACAACCGCGGTCACGGCGGCACGGGTGGTCAGCTACGTGGGTGCGGGAACCGTGGAGTTTCTCCTCGCCCCCGATGGCGCGTTCTATTTCATGGAAATGAACACCCGGCTGCAGGTCGAGCATCCGGTGACCGAGATGATCACCGGACTGGACCTCGTCGACTGGCAGTTGCGGGTGGCCTGGGGGGAAGCTCTGCCGTTGCGCCAGGAGGACCTAGCGGTCGAAGGACACGCCGTTGAGGTGCGGATCTACGCCGAGGACCCGGATCGTGATTTCCTGCCGGCGGCCGGAACGCTGCGGCATCTCCGCTTCCCCGACGAGACGGAGCACCTGCGGGTGGACGCGGGCGTTCGGCAAGGCGACAGCGTCGGCACTTTCTACGATCCGATGATCGCCAAGCTCATCGTCTGGGACGCGACGCGGACATCGGCGGTGATGCGGTTGCGCGCCGCGCTCGCGGAGACCCAGGTGGTCGGCCCGCAGACCAATGTCGCTTTTCTGCTGAACCTGACGGCGCTTCCTGCATACGTCGCCGGCGAGCTTCAGACCCGTTTCATCGACGATCATCGGCGTGAGGTATTCGCGGAGAGAACACCGGCGAGCGCCCGGTTTCTCGCTCTGGCAACACTCGATGTGCTGTTGCGTCGGGACGCGGAGGCCCGCGCTGCCGCGGCTCGGTCGGCCGATCCCCATTCGCCCTGGCACGCCACGTCGGGCTGGCGCTTGAACGATGACAACCATCACGTTCTGACGTTTCGGTCTGCCGAGCGATCCATCGACGTCGTCGTCCACTATCGCGCCGGCGGTCTGGAGCTGGAAATTCCAGGAGAGGACACGCCCATCGCGGCGTCGGGCGCGTTCGATGCCGCGGGCGACCTGCTTGCGACGCTCGACGGCGTGCGGCTGCGCGCCACCGTGGTGCACTATCAGGACACGCTGACGATTCTGTTCGCGGGGGAGACGCGTCGCCTGGAACCGGTAGACCCGGCCGCTCGCGCCGAAATGCAGGAAGCGACCGGCGGCGGCTTGACCGCACCCATGCCCGGCAAGGTGATCGCCATCGGAGCGCGGGCGGGAGATGCTGTCGCTCGTGGCGCGACGCTGATCGTGCTGGAGGCCATGAAGACGGAGCATGCGATCACGGCGCCGGCCGACGGGATCGTCGCGGTCGTCCATTATGATGTTGGGGAACACGTGGAGGAGGGGGCGGAACTCGTCACGTTTCGACAGGAAGGCGCGGGCCAACAGGATGGACTGGGCGCCGCTGAAGAGTGACCCCCGAAGGAGAAGGCCGATGCGGCTGCCGACACGGGTCAAGCTGGTGGAGGTGGGGCCTCGGGACGGCCTGCAAAACGAGGTGCGGCCGGTGCCTGTCGCCGTGCGGATCGGGCTTATTGACAGGCTGGTCGCCGCGGGGGTGCCGGTGATCGAGGTGGGCAGTTTCGTATCGGCGAAATGGGTGCCGCAGATGGCGGAAACCGATACGGTGCTGGCGGGGATCGCCCGGCCAGCGGGGCGGCGCTTCCTTGTTCTGACGCCGAACATCCAGGGACTCGACGCCGCGGTGGCCGCGGGGGCGAAGGAGGTCGCCGTCTTTGGTTCAGCGTCCGAGACGTTCTCACGCAAGAACATCAACTGCTCGATCGACGCCAGTCTGGATCGCTTCGCCGCCGTCTGCGAGGCGGCGACGGCGCATGGGGTAGTGGTCCGGGGCTATGTATCCTGCGTCCACGGCTGTCCGTACGAAGGCGACGTGGCGGTCGATGCTGTCGCGCGCGTTGCCGACCGCTTGTTCGCCATGGGTTGCCACGAGATCTCGCTCGGCGACACCATCGGCGTCGGCACCCCGGGCCAAGCCCAGGCCGTGGTGCAGGCCGTCGCCGAGCGCGTTCCGGTCGATCGTCTCGCGGCCCACTACCACGACACCTACGGTCAGGCACTTGCGAACATCCTCGCCGTGCTCGACTGTGGCATCGCGACCATCGATTGCGCCGTCGCCGGCCTCGGCGGCTGCCCCTATGCCAAGGGCGCGGCCGGCAATGTCGCGACCGAGGACGTGCTCTACATGCTGAACGGCCTCGGCATTGAGACCGGAGTCGATCTAGATGCGGTCGCTGCCTCCGGACGATTCATCTGCGAGGCGCTCGGGCGGGAACCGGCATCGAGGGTGGCACGGGTGTTTGCCACTCGAACCCAAGCGTGACCGTGCACTTGCGCAAAGTTGCTGTCGGCATCGGTGACCTAGTGGTCCAAGTCTGACGCTTGAGTCCCATTGGGGATTCCCATGCGTGTC
>CAZVRW010000002.1:0-88163 GCA_964630265.1 uncultured Rhodospirillaceae bacterium | reverse complement strand
TGGAGCGGGCGATGGGAATCGAACCCACGTCTAAAGCTTGGGAAGCTTTCGTTCTACCATTGAACTACGCCCGCCCGACGCCCCAACTCTAAGCCAACACGCGGAGCCCCGCAAGCGGCGGAAACCGCCCCGCTCGCGCGCTTGTCATTTCCCGTTGGTCGCCGACGAGGCTACCTCAAGTTTACGCAACGACGGCTTCACCCACTCCCGAGGACGACCATGCCGGATACGCACATAGCCGAGACCGCCGCGCGGCGGAAGTTCGAGGATCCCGAGATCACGGCCAAGGGCGAGCCGCGGGCGTCGGTGGCGCTCACCGGCCTGCGCACCCTCTGGATCAACACCGGCAGCCTCTGCAACCTGACCTGCGTCAATTGCTACATTGAATCCAGCCCGACGAACGACCGCCTTGCCTACATCAGCACGGCCGAGGTGCGCGCCTTCCTCGAGGAGATCGAACGCGACGGCCTGCCCACCGAGGAAATCGGCTTCACCGGCGGCGAGCCGTTCATGAACCGGGACCTGCCGGCGATCCTGGAGGAGACGCTGGAGCGCGGCTTCCGTGCGCTGGTGCTCACCAACGCCATGAAGCCCATGCACCACCAAAAGGCCGCGCTCCTGGAACTCTGCCGACGCCATGGCGCACGGCTCCGCATCCGCGTCTCCCTGGATCACTACACCGCCGAGCGGCACGAAAGCCTGCGCGGCCCTCGCTCCTGGTCGCCGACGCTGGAGGGCCTCGGCTGGCTGACCGCCAACGGCGTTGCCGTCGACGTCGCCGGTCGGACCTGCTGGGATGAGACCGAGGACGAACTCCGCGCCGGCTACGCCGCCCTGTTCGCGCGCGAGGGCATCGCCATCGAGGCCCACGATCCCGGCGGCCTGGTGCTGTTTCCCGAAATGGACCCGCTGCATGACGTGCCGGAGATCACCACCGCCTGCTGGAACATCCTCGGCGTCTCGCCGGACAGCATGATGTGCGCGGCGTCGCGCATGGTGGTCAAGCGCAAGGGGGCCGGCCGCCCGGTGGTCGTTCCCTGCACCCTGCTGCCCTATGACCCGCAATTCGAAATGGGGCACACGCTCCGTGACGCCTCCCGACCCGTGAACCTCAACCACCCGTTCTGCGCCCAGTTCTGCGTCCTCGGCGGCGCCTCCTGCTCCGCCCGTTAGGGCCGTCCGGCCGGGCCGGACGGAATCCCGGCACCGGGCACGCGCCGCCCGCGCCGTCCTCGCGGCACCATCGCGCCGACGGCAGCCGAACAGCAGCCGCCTTCGACCACTTTTTTCGTGGGACGGCTTGGTGCTTCGCGATATGGTCACGGCCGGGAAGGCAAACATGGGAAGACCGCGGATGAAACAAGATATCAGGTCCGAGATCCAGAGCCTCGCGTACTCCATGTGGAAATCAGCGGGAGACGAGTACGGCCGGGCTTTCGATTTCTGGTTGATGGCCGAGAAAATGGTCATGGAGGTCACCGCCGCGATGACCCAGATGACCCGCTCCGCCGTCGAGGCGACCGTCACGCAGCAGCCAAAGATGCGCGCCGCCTATGTCGAGAACGTGACGGCCCTCGCCAACGCCATGTGGCAGAACACCGGAACGCAGGTGGGGTCGGCACTTGATTTCTGGCTGGCCGCCGAACGTCACCTGCGCACGCTCACCGAGCAGACGGTGCGCGCCGCCGGCGCCAGCGTCGGGGCGGACGAGGCGGTGGCCAGGATGTTCGAGTCGTTCTCGCCGGATACGTATCTGGAAGAGATCCGTAAGATCGCCTACAGCATCTGGGAAACGGCGGGCCACCAGTACGGTTCGGCGCTCGACATTTGGCTTGCCGCCGAACGACAGTTCCTGGAAATGCGGGTCGCCATGTTGCCGGTGCCCGTGCCGGTGCCCGCGGCCGCCGCGCACAAGAAGTGGAGCGACGCGGCCGCGCCGGAAAAGCTGATCGACCCGCCGCGCAAGCCTGCGAAGGCCCAGGCCCCGATTAAGGCCCCCGTACAGGCCCCCGTACAGGCCCCCGTACAGGCCCCCGTACAGGGCCAAGCCCCCACCCCCGCCGCGCCGCCCTCGCCGCCCGCGACAACGCCACCCGCCACGGCGAAGCCGAAACCGCGACGCGCTCCGGCGGCGGCGCGGGGCGGGTCCACGTCGGCGCCGAAAAAGCGCGGCACGCCCGCCCAGGACTGACGCTTTGAACGAGGCCCCCAACCGCTGGCAGGCCTGGATCGGCAGGACCGAAAGCGTCGCGGACGAGATGGCGGTGGCGCCGGTTCGCGCCGCCTTGGCGACCCTCGACGACACCGAAACGCGGCTCGCCGTCGGCGATGCGCTGCCGCCGGTCTGGCAGTGGTTCTACTTCCTGCCGACAACGGTACAGTCGGGCCTCGGCCCCGACGGCCACCCGAACCGCGGCGGTTTCATGCCGCCGATGGAGATGCCGCGCCGTATGTTCGCCGGTGCCCGCATGCATTTTCACCGGCCGCTGATCCTCGGTCGTCCGGCGCGGCGCGACGCGGTGATCCGCGACGTCACCGAAAAGCCGGGCCGCACCGGGCCGCTCGGCTTCGTCACCGTCGCCTACAGCTTTGTCCAGGACGGCGCCGTCTGTATCGAGGAGGAGCAGGACATCGTCTACCGTGAGCCGGGCGCGCTTGTCCCACGGCCGGACCCGCGGCCGTTGCCGCCGATCGCCGCCGGTGTCCAAGCGCGGACGATCACCCCCGATCCGACGCTGCTGTTCCGCTTCTCGGCGCTGACGTTCAACGCCCACCGCATCCACTATGACCGGCCCTACGCCACCCACGTGGAGGGCTATCCGGGCTTGGTGGTGCACGGGCCGCTGACCGCCATCCTGCTCATGGAACTGGTGCGGCAGACGGCCGACCGGCCGGTCGCGCGCTTCGAGTTTCGCGGGCGCGCCCCGCTGTTCGATCTCTACCCGTTCCGCGTCTCGGCGCTGCCGGCGGACCCGACGGGCAGCATCGCCCTGGAAGCGATGGGGCCGGACGGCGTCGTCGCCATGACGGCGACGGCGACGTTGGCGTCGCCATAATCAGGACGGCGACGCTGGCCTGACCCCCGAGGCGATTTACGCGGCGGCGGCCATTTTCTTGATCGCCTCGGCCATGGCCACCAGCCGACGGGCGTTCTCCACGTGCAGGTTCTCGATCAGCTTGCCGTCAACGACGACAACGCCCTTGCCTTCGGCCGCGGCGGCCTGATGGGCCTCGATGATCTTGCGCGACCAAGCGACATCCTCGGGCTTCGGCGAGAAGGCGTCGTTGCACGCGGGGATGGTCTTCGGATGGATCAGCGTCTTGCCGTCGAAGCCGAGTTCCAGGCCCTGTTGGCAACTGTAGGCGAAGCCCGCGTCGTCGTTCAGGTCGAGATAGACGCCGTCGAGCGCGGCCAGGCCGTAGGATCGGGCGGCGAGCAGGCAGAGACCGAGGGAGGTGATCATCGGCAGCCGCTCGCGGGTGTGGGCGCAGTGCAGTTCCTTGGCCAGGTCCGAGGTGCCCATCACCAGGCATGCCATGCGCGGCGAGGCGGCGGCGATCTCGGCGGCGGCGAGCATGCCCCGCGGCGTCTCCATCATCGCCCAGAGGGCGAGATCATCGGGGGCGCCGTTGGCCACCATGATACTCTCGGCAAAGCGGATGGCGTCGGCGCTCTCCACCTTCGGCAGCAGGATGGCATGCGCGCCGGCGCGGCTGGCGGCGGCGATGTCGGCGTGGCCCCAGGGCGTCGCCAAGCCGTTGACGCGGATCGCCAGCTCGCGCATGCCATAGCCGCCGTCCTTGGCGGCCTGGCAGACCTGGTCGCGGGCGACCTGCTTGGCGTCCGGCGCGACGGCGTCTTCCAGATCGAGGATCAGGCCGTCGGCGGCAAGGGTTTTGGCTTTTTCCAGTGCGCGCGCGTTCGACCCCGGCATGTAGAGAACGCTGCGGCGCGGGCGGGCTGATGTCGGCATGGTACAATCTCCCCCCAAGGATCGTCAGGCGTCCTTGGACCAAAGCTTTTCGCACATGCGAGAAGGTACTCCGCAAAGACGGTTCGTGGCAAGCTGGTCGACCACATCCGTCGCCGGTCCGCCGCACCTGATTTCGACCGCGGAGCCCCGCCCCGTCCATGGCCGTCCTCTCGCTGCAATCCTCGGTCGCCTACGGCCACGTCGGTAACGCCGCCGCCGCCTTCTGCCTCGGCCGGGTCGGCTGCACGGTGTGGCCCGTCGACACCGTCGCCTTCAGCAACCATCCGGGCTACGGCACCTTCGGCGGCCGGGTGCGCCCGGCCGCCGACGTGGCGGCGATCGTCGACGGCCTCGACCGGCTCGGCGTGCTCGCCGGCTGCCAAGCCGTGCTCTCGGGCTATCTCGGCAGCGCCGAGAACGGCCGCGTCGTCGTCGAGGCGGTGACCCGGGTGAAGGCAAGGAACCCGCGGGCGCTCTACTGCTGCGATCCGGTGATGGGCGACCGCGCGCCGGGCCTCTACGTGTCCGCCGATGTCGTCGCCTGCTTCCGCCAGGCGGCGCTGCCGGCGGCGGACATCCTCGTCCCCAACCACTTCGAGCTGGAGGTCCTGGCGGGACGGCCGCTGGCGACCTTGGCCGATGTCCTTGCCGCTGCCGTCGCCCTGATCGCCCGCGGACCGGAACTGGTAGTCGTCACCTCGCTCGCCACCGCGGATCTCGCCGGCGACCGCATCGCCACGGCGGCGATCACGCAGGCCGGCGCCTGGCGGGTGACGACCCCCAGGTTGCCGCTCAGGGCGCACGGGACCGGCGATGCCTTCGCCGCGCTGTTTCTGGCGCGCGTGCTGGCCGGCGCGGCGCCGGCGGAGGCGTTGGCGGCGGCGGTCTCGGCCGTTTACGCGGTGATCGAGACGACCGTCGCGGCCGATGCGCCGGAGCTCTGCCTGATCGCCGCCCAGGACCGGCTGGTGGACCCGCCGACCCGGTTCACGCCCGACCGGTTTGCCTGATCGCGGCCCGACTCAGGCCGCCTGCCGCAGGTAGCGGGCGACCAGTTCCTCGGCGATCTGCACGGCGTTGAGGGCCGCACCCTTGCGCAGGTTGTCGGCGACGCACCACAGATTGAGGCCGTTCTCCACGGTGGGATCGCGGCGGATGCGGCTGACGTAAACGGCGTCCTCGCCCGGGCATTCGGCCGGGGTGACGTAGCCCTCGTCCACCTGGTGGTCGATGACCGAGACGCCGGGCGCGGCGCGCAGCGCTTGGCGCGCCGCCTCGACGCTGACCGGGCGGGTGAACTCGATGTTCACCGCCTCGGCGTGGCCGATGAACACCGGCACGCGCACGCAGGTGGCGGTGACCTGGATACCGGGATCGAGGATCTTCCGCGTCTCCACCACCATCTTCCACTCTTCCTTGGTGGCGCCGTCATCCATGAAGCGATCGATGTGCGGGATGACGTTGAAGGCGATCTGCTTGGTGAAGGTCTTCTGGTGGTCGCGCCACGGCTCGTTGGTGTAGATGCCGCGGGTCTGATCGAACAGTTCGTCCATCGCCGCCTTGCCGGCGCCCGACACCGACTGGTAGGTGGAGACGACGACGCGCTTGATCGGCGCCAGGTCGTGCAGCGGCTTCAGCGCCACCACCATCTGGATGGTCGAGCAGTTGGGGTTGGCGATGATGCCGCGCTTGGTATAGCCGGCGATCGCCTGCGGATTGACCTCCGGCACCACCAGCGGCACGTCCGGGTCCATGCGGAAGTGGGAGGTGTTGTCGATGACCACGGCACCGGCGGCGGCAGCCTTCGGCGCAAAGGCGGCCGAGATCTTCGCGCCCGGTGAGGACAGCACGATGTCGATGCCGCGGAAGTCATAGGTGGCGAGATCGTGCACCTTCAGCACCGCATCCTCGCCGAAGGACACCTCCCGGCCGACCGACTTCTCCGAAGCCAACGCCACCACCTCATCCGCCGGGAAGCCCCGCTCGGAGACCGTCTGCAGCATTTCGCGCCCGACATTGCCGGTGGCGCCGACGATCGCAACCCTGTAGCCCATGATTTGCATCTCCCTGCCGATCGGCGGTGACCTAAGGCCTTCGCGGCTCAATTGCAAGCGCCGGGTCCCGCGACCGGCGGGGACGACGCCTCGCCAGCGCAAGATCCGCACGCATGGAGCCTTGAGGGAGACAAAGACCATGATCCTGGATGCCCTGATCGTCCTGCTCGTCTGCCAACTCGCCGGCGAGGTGATTTCCATCGCCATCGACATCCCGGTGCCGGGACCGGTGATCGGCATGGCCATCCTTGCCGTGGCACTGGCGATTCGCGGCGGCGTCCCCGACGGCCTGACGAAGACCACGGGCTCGCTGCTCGACCACCTGGCGCTGCTGTTCGTGCCGGCGGGCGTCGGCGTGCTCGCCCACCTGCCACTGCTCGCCGAAGAATTCCGGCCGATCATCGGCGCGCTGATCGGCAGCACGCTGCTGGCCATCGCCGTCACCGCCCTGGTCATGGCCGGCGTACAGCGCCTCGGCGGCCGGGATGGCGCGTCGTGAGCGAGCAGGTGCGCGACGCCTGGGTCTACCTGGCGGCAAGCCCGCTGACCGGGCTGACCCTCACCCTCGTCGCCTACCGCATCGGCCTCTGGCTCAATGCCCGCGCCGGCGGCTCGCCGCTGGCCAATCCGGTGCTGCTGGCCGTGCTGATGCTGGCGGCGCTGCTCTTGGCCACCGACACCGACTACGACACCTATTTCGAGGGCGCGCAGTTCGTCCACTTCCTGCTCGGACCGGCGACGGTCGCCCTGGCGGTGCCGCTGTTCCGTAACTTCGCCCAGGTGCGCCGGTCGGCCGTCGCCCTGGTCACCGCGCTGATCGCCGGCTCGCTCACCGCCGCCGCCAGCGCCATCGCCATCGGCTGGGCGCTGGGCGCGAGCGAGACGACCCTGCGGTCGCTGGCGCCGAAATCGGTGACGACGCCGATCGCCATGGGCATCGCCGAGAAGCTCTCCGGCCTGCCGTCGCTGACCGCGGTGCTGGTGATCCTGACCGGCATCCTCGGCGGCGCGGTGGGAACATCGCTGCTCCGCCTGATCCGCATCAAGGACGAGCGCACCATCGGCTTCGCCCTCGGCGTCGGCGCGCACGGCATCGGCACGGCCCGCGCCTTGCAGGTGAGCGAGACGGCCGGCGCCTTCGCCGGCCTCGCCGTCGGCATCAACGGCCTGGCGACGGCCCTGCTGCTACCGCTGCTCTACGTGTTGCTGTTTTGATGCTGGTGATGCGATGTAGGGACGTTTTTCGGGGGTCCGGTGCAGGCCAAGTCATTGTAATGTTTTGCAACTCATTGATAACGCACAACTTCGTAAATGGCCCGCCGTGAAGATGTCGGAAAAAGTAGGAAAATGTCGGAAAAAGTAGGATTTCGAGGCCATTGCATGGTCCCGAAGCGCGGCCGGCGGTAGCGGTCCCGGGACGATGGTGGCGACCGCCCTCGTCGCGGCCCTCGTTTCCGTGGAGATAACCGGATGGGGCGCCCGGGCAAGCGCCAGGGAAGGCGTTTGGCAAGGCGTTCGCCAAGCCTTGCCGCGCCGCGAGATCCGACGGCTCAGCCGAGCGGCCAGAACAGCGGGATGACAAAGGTGGCGACCGCCCACAAGAGGAGGTTGAGCGGCAGCCCGACCTTGAGGAAGTCGACGAAGCGGTAGCCGCCGGCGGCGTAGACGAAGGTGTTGGTCTGGTAGCCGATGGGAGTCGCGAAGCTGGCGCTGGCGGCGAACATGACGGCAACGACGAACGGCCTGGGATCGACGCCGAGCTGCTGGGCCAAGCCGATGGCGATGGGCGTCAACAGGATCGCCGCCGCATTGTTGCTGATGAGTTCGGTGGTCATCGAGGTAATGAAGTAGACGACAGAGAGCACGGCGAGCGGACCGAACGCCGCCACGAGGCCGGTGAGCTGCTGGATCACCAGCATCGCGGCCCCAGTCTTCTCCATCGCCGCGCCGAGCGCCAGCATGCCGAAGATCAGGACGAGGATGCGCCAGCGGATCGCCTGGTAGGCTTCCTCGGCCTCGACGCAGCGGAAGGCGACGACGGCGACGGCCCCGATGATGGCCAGCGCGGCGATCGGCAGCACCTCCAGGGCCGCCAGCAGCATCACCACAACGATGGCGCCGATGGCGATGGGCCGCTTGGCGAGCCGGAACGGCTTCTCCGACGGCGAGGTGAGGTTGACCAGATCCTGTTGCAAAAACAGCCGCTCGGTGCCCTCGGCCGGCCCCTCCAGGAGCAGCACGTCGCCGTATTCCAGGCGCAGCGAATCGAAATTCGCCCGCTGGGTGATGCCGTGACGATGCACCGCCAGGATGTAGACGCCATAGCGGCGGCGCAGGTTGAGGTCGGCGATGCGATGGCCGATCAGGCGGGACTGCGGGCCGACGATGCCTTCCATGATCTCCAGGGCGCGGCTGCCGATGGGCTCAACGGCGCGCGGGTCCTGCACGTCAAAGGCGAGGCCCCCGGCTTCGCGCAGACCGACGATGCCCGCCGCCGACGTGCTGAGCACCAGCCGATCGCCGGCCTCGATGGTCACCTCGTCCAGTTCCCGCCTGAGCGAGGCGTCGTGGCGGATCAGATCAATGATATCGCCTGTCGTCTTGCCCTTGATGCGGGGGCTGTTGAGCTTCTTGCCGACGAGCGGCGAGTCGTGCGGCACCAGCACCTCGGCGAGAAACTGGCGTTGCGGCCGACTGGCGGCCAGATGCGCGAAGGTTTCCCGGTCGGGCAACAGAAAGCGGCTGGCAATCAGCAGATAAACGATGCCGACCGTGCCGATCGTCAAGCCGGCAAGGGTGATCTCGAACATGCCGAATGGCGCGAGCCCGCGCTCCGTCGCCAGGCCGTCGACGATGATGTTGGTGGACGTGCCGATGAGGGTGCACATGCCGCCGAAGATGCTGGCGAAGGAAAGCGGAATCAGCAGCCGCGAGGGCGCCATGGACAGGGAATGCGCGAGCGCGATGGTGACGGGCGTGAGGATGACGACCACCGGCGTGTTGTTGATGAACGCCGACAACGTCATGACGACGACCATCAGCGCCGCCAGCGACAAGGTCGGGGACTTTCCCCCCATCGTCGTGACGAGGCGCCCCATGCCGGCGATGACGCCGGTGCGCTCCAGCGCGGCGCTGAGCACAAACATCGCAGCGACGGTGATCGGCGCGCCATTGCTGAAGACCTGAAGAACTTCGGTGGTGGTGAGAATGCCGGTGGCCAGCAACACCGCCAGCGCGCTCATGGCGACGATGTCGGCCGGGATCCGCTCGCGCACGAAGCCGATGACCACCAGGACGAGCAAGGCGAGGACGAGCAGGGCGTGCGCGTCTTCGCCGATCATTGCGCATTCCCTGGTCGGATCACGCCGGGCCGGCTGATCCGGGCACGGGCACCGCTGGTATCAGGACAGGCCTGGGCGCCTTCCTCTCGCAACGCGTAGGACATTGTTGAAGGAGTCTCCCGCGCTTTCGTGCGAACGCATCCGACGGCAGCGAACGCCCCCGCCCGCCGGTCCGCTTGCCGCCGACCATTGCCGTCCAGGCCGGCCAGGGTTGGTCGTCAGCCGTCTAGTGGGTCAGCTTGCGACGACGCTGTCAAGATCGTGGCGGATGAGGGGGTTGGGCGGGATCAGGTCGCGCTCGCTTCGATGTGATCCAGAACGCCGCGCATCCGATCGCGGAGAGAGACGTCCGTTTCCTCGGCCATGGCCTTCCTCAAATGCCGAACGAGTTCCGGCCAGCGAAGGATCAACGTCGCGTAGGTGGCCGCCTCTCGATGTTCAGAGTGCGGTGACCGAAAGGCCTCCGACATGACCCGTAGCACCCCCGGATCGTTGTCGCGCTCCATGCCTGCCAGCCCAACCCGGACGAGCTGCCGCTCCTCGGGCGCAGGGCTTGCCGCGAGCCGTTCGAGATGCTCATCAAGGCCACCGTAAACGGCATGCGCGTCGAAGGCGTCGAGAATCGCCTCGACGAGGCGCTCGTCAGCCGCCGTTACATCCAGGTGCGCGATCTGGTTCTGCCAGTCGCAGGTCAGCGTGATTCGCAACTCCGGGTCGAGCGCGTCGACCCAGATCATTTTTTCGGGTCGCGAGGTCATCGTACTCGGCATCTGCGAGATGCGCACGGGCAACTCTCGATTGAGAACCTCCACTGACGCCGTCGCGCCCCGTACAACCCGTTCCAGATCGTCGTCCATGGCGACCAGCCTTGCGAAAGCGGGCAATGCATCCTCCTACGGATAGCGAGACCGTAAAAATGCGACGAGGCTCGCGATCAGTTGCGCTTCCGCCGCCGTGCGTTCCGCAGGTGTTGATTGCCGTCGTCCCAGGCGTGACACGTTGGTAAGTGCCCATTGCCGGAACGCCTGAGCAAGCTGCCTGAGGGCTTGATCGTCACCCAAAACCTGCATCGACCCGGTCTGTTGCGTCAAGATCCGGTCGAGGCGCTGGAAGACGGCGCCGGTCCTCCCCTGGCGCTGCCGGCTGGCCTCCGTCACCTGAGCCTGGGAGAAACTGCCGCTGTCGCGGCGACCGCGGAAGTCCTGGTCGGCGGCAACGCTCGCGCCGACCGGTGCCATCGGATTGAACTGCCCGCTCGCGGCCGCCTGGGGATCGATCCGCCCACCCGCGACCAAGTCGCGAGTCACGGCACGTGTTGCCAACTGGCCCGGTGCTCGTGTCGGCTCGACCAAATCGAGGAGTTGGTTGGCGTTTGGATCGGTAAGGTGCCCCGCTTGAAATCCGGCGTAACTGGGGGCGCCTTCCTGCAGCATCATCGAGGTGCGGGAGAGATCACGGATCTGGGCGCGCCGCCGCCCGGGCATCTGGATGGAAGTGAAAAACCGCGAGGGATACCCGCGATTGAGCGCCAAGGGCAGTTGACCGGGCTCAGTCATGAACCGCCGGGCGGCGAAGACGACGTCGGCTTCGTTCAAGCTGCCGCCGGCGGTGACCTGTTGGCCCGCCCGCATCTGGCGCTCAAGGTCCTGGGATTCCTGCCGGACTTGGGGATCGGCCATGCGCTCGCGTTCGAATTGGCGCTCCGCCTCGCGCAGGATGGGTTCCAGCGCCCGGCCGATCCGTTGCGGGCTGAGTTGTGCCACCCGACCCGCGGGCGTCGACGGATTGACACTGGCGATGATGCTGTCGCCGCGCCGTTCCAGTGAACTGAGCCGGTATCGAACCCGCCAGAAGGCAAGCCGCGCGGCGAGGCCGAGGCGCGAGACGCCGCGACGCATGAGGGTGGCGACCTTGGGCTGAATCGCACGGACGGCCCGATCCAACCGCTCGCGGTTGCGGCGGTCGCGTTCCTGTTGTTGGCGGCGGCGGCGCTCGGCGGGGCTCTCGCGGCGGCGGCCGTCGGCGCGGTCGCGATCCCGGTCGCGACGGGCGTCACGGGCACGATCCGCGCGGCGCTCGCGACGGGCCCGATCCTCGGCGCCGCGGCGCCGGTTGGCATCGCCCGGCGCCTCGCGGCCACCATCCCGCTCGCGGGCGCGGCTGTCGCGATCGCGGGTCTCGCGCCGGCGCTGGCGGCGGCGGGCCATGAATGCCTGGAAGCGCGATTGGATGCGCCGGATGATGCGGCCGAAGGGGCGGGCGATGGCGCCGACGACGCGGCGGATCAGCCGATCGACGCCGAGGAAGGTGAGGATGGCGTCCACCGCGGCGATGATGCCGAAGGCGAGCGCCCGGGCGAACGCCACGCCGGCGCCGCCGGCACGCTCCGCCACCTTCATGACGAACTCGAAGAACGCCGCCGCCGCGGTGAACAGCGACTGCACCAGCGCCCAGGCGCCGCGGAGCGCGTCGATCACCGCCATGATGGCGCCGACGCCGGGGATCAGCTTCGCCGCCAGCGTCACCGCCAGCCAACTCATCGCCGCGACGCCGATGGCCGGCAGCATCGCCGGCAGGTTCTCGGTGAACAGGCCGATCAGGCTGGTCGACAGCGCCGTCAACATCTCCATCCAGTTTGGCGGCATGTTGAGCAGCAGCTGGAGGACCGGCAGCTTCATGAAGATCCACTGCTTGAAGGCTTCCTGCAGCTGGTCCCACAGGTTGTTCTGCACCCCGTCCCGCGCCTGGCCGAGGGCGGCGCCGAGAAACGTGCCGATGCCCATGCGGGTGATCCGGGCCATCAGCGCCATGAACTGGCCGAGCCGCTGCGCCAGCGCCCGGATGGCATTGGCGACCCGCTCGACCAGCCCAGCGTTCTCCGCGCGGATCTCGTCCAGCGCGCGATCCATCTCCTCGATCGCCCGGGTGCGTTCGCGGTCGAGGGCCTGGCGGGCATTGGTCGCGGCCGTCTCGATGCGGCTCTCCATCTGGGTGAACTGTTCGCGGGCGCGATCCAACGCCGCCTGCGCGGCCTGATCGAGCTCGCCGCCGGAGCTGGCGACGAGATCGTCGATCTCGGTGCGGGCGGCGGCCAGCGTCGCCTTGCATTCCGCGACGGTGCGGTCGATGTCGGCGCGGATGGTGGCCAGCAACTGGTCGATGTCGCGGATGTACTGGTCGCGGTGGCGCTCGTAGAGGGCCTTCACCTCGGGCACCGAATTCAGCGACAGCACCCAGTCGCGCAACTTCCGGAGGCGCCCGCGAGCGCCCGCATAGCGGCGGCGCTTGAGCGCTTCGAGCTCGCTGCGCACGCCCGACGAGAACGCCTCGAGCCGCGCCGACTGCTGGGTGCGGAAGCTCTCGACCGCATCGGACTGCAGCGAGCCGAGCTTGCCGGAGACCTCCTGCTCCGCCCGCTGGTAGATGCCGGTGATCCGGTCGGCGAGGGTCTGTTCGCCCACCTCCTCACCGGTGCGCGTGCCGTCCTGCTCGGCGGTGACGCCGGCCTGGGCGGTCTGGCGCTCCGCCGCCATGCCGCCGGTGGTGGTGGCGTCGGTCGTCGCCAGCTCACTGCGGGCGCTGCCGAGGGCCGCCGATTCCTGGCCGCGGGCGCGATCGGCGGCGGCGGCGACGTTGTCGTTCAGCGTGTTCTTGTCGTTGCCGATCTCCCGGAGCGGCCCCTCGTCGGCCTTGTCCAGCGTCTCCTGGTCGACGTCGTGCTCGGCGAGCGCGTCGTCGGCCTCCTCGCGGAACTCGCTGGCGTCGAGACTGTCGTCGGGCACCGGCGGCGGCGTCGCCGCGGCGAACTCGGGCGCGGCACTGTCGGCGGCCGGCAGCGGCTCGGGCTCGGGCACAGCCGGCGGCGGCGCCGGACCGGGGGGCGGGTTTTCCACCGCCGAGAGCGAGGCCCGCACCGGCCCCGTCTGCGCCTCCGCCTCGGCGGCGATCGACTGGCCGATGCGACTGCGCGCGGCGGCCCCGCCCGGACCGGCAAAGGTCTCCAGGTCTTCGATGGACGACGGCGCCGCACCGCGCACCGTCCCCGCCGCCCGCTGGCTGGCACCGGCGGTATCGGGGGGCGGCACGTCGGTCGCTTCCAGCGCCGCCGCATGCTGCTGCTGGCCGGCGGCCTCGGCGGCATTGGGGGGCGGCTGGGCGGCCTCGCGCGCGGCGCCGATGCGCGCCCCGGCGCCCTCGTTGACCTGCATGGCGCTGGACCGCTCGGTCAGCCGCTGCTTTGCCGCCGCGGCGGCGCCGGCGCCGCGATCGCCAAGATTCCGGCCGAATTTTTTCGTCTTGCGGCCGCCACCACCGGCGCCGCCGGCCCGCCGATCGCCCTTGGCCGCCGCGTCCGCGGCCCCCTCCTTTTTCTTCTCCTTGGCCTCGCCCGCCTTGCGGTCGCGCGCCTGCTTGCGCTTTTCGGCGCCACGCTTGCCGGCGGCGCCCTCGGGCTCGGCGCCGCCCGCCGGCGCGCCGGCCACCATGACGCCCCGCGGTGAGGTCCCACCATCGGCGCCCTCGGGGCTTGCGGTCTGCGCCTCGTCCGGTGTCTTTACCGACGCCTCGCCACCGCCCGGAGCCGGTGACGGCTGGAGACCGGTCATCCGACCGCCGGCCGGCGAAACGCTGGAGGTCATGGACGGCGTCAGAACCGGCGCTGAACCCGGCGCCACACCCCCCGGGCGCGGCGGCGCCAGGCTCAGCGCCGAGGAGGAGCGCAGCGCCACGCCGGCCCGTGCCCGGCGCATGATGCGACCGCGCAACGACAGCCCGCCCGCGGCGATCGCCGCGGGCCGGCCGGCGACGACCGCCTCGGCGGCGCGATCGGCGGCCGCCTCGGCGGCCTCGCCGGGGCTGGACAGCGGACTCTTGGCCTGCACCGCGCCGCCGGAGCCGCGCTGCTGCACCACATGGGCGAGTTCGTGCGCGATCAGCCGGTCGCCGGCGGCGGTGCCGGGGCGGAACTGGCCGGGCGCGAAGGCGATGTTGCCACCGACGGTGAATGCCTCGGCCTGCAGGTCGCGGGTGCCGGCCGCGGCGGCGGCGTCCGTGTGCACGCGGACATCGGCGAAGGAGCGGCCGAATCCCGCCTCCATGCGCTGACGGGTGGAGGGCGGCAGGCCGCGGCCACCGGTCAGGCTCGCCTGGAGGCGCGAGAGCTGGGCAGGCCCGTCACTGGCCTGGGCGGCAGCAGGCGCGGCAGCGGTCGCGGCAGTACGGGCGGCCGGCGCCGACGCCTTCGGCGCCGCGGACGGTCCGGCGGCGGTGCGGGCGGGTGTCATCCAGGCCCCCGGACGGTGAGAGAGGGCAACGAAGGTCGCCCGCCGATGCCCTCTCTCCGGGGACTTGAACCCCTCGGCAGTAGCCGACCAGCCCGAAATCCCGTGCCGCTTGCGCTGCTGACCAAAACTTTAGCACACATGCCTGCCTCAGGTCGAAACGATTTGCGGCACCCCGTCGCCGACGTAGGCGTTCAGTCCGAAAAACGGCGCGTCCTGGATGACGACCTGCCCCAGCGACGGATTGGGCGGCGCCAGGTTTTGGAAGCGCAACCCCACCGTCGTGCCGTAGATCAGGTTCTCGAACACCTGCACCAGCGGGCCAAAGGCGCCCCACAGGCGAATGCCGTCGCAGTCGACCGGCGCCCGCGGCTCGGACTCCTCCCCGAGGAAGGTCGGATCGTAGGCCAAGTTCTCGATGCGGTTGCCCTTGATGCGCACGGTCAACGCCCCGCCGACGAAGATCCCGTGGCGCTGGTAGGCCTGCATGGGCAGGCGGAGCGCGATGTGGTTCTCGGTCACGTCGACGGCGTCGGCGACGTGGATATAGGATCGGAACGATCTGGAGTCGTTCGGGACGTTCGATCGGCTGCGGCTGGCGCCGATGTGGATGCCGCGCCGGAAGCCGGAGATGTGGTTGTTGCTGACGGTGATCGGCGCGTCCGAGCCTTGCGGGATCAAGCGGCTGAGCGCATCGCGGTTGTTGGGACTGCGGAACGCGGTGTGGTTCAGCGCCACGACGATGCCGGCATCGCCGTGAATGCGCGCGTTCGATTCAAGGATCATCGCGGCGAGTCGGTCGAGGACGGGCCGGATCGGCGACGGAATGGTGACGCCGGAACTCGATCCGCCGAGGATGGCGCGGGCCAGGGTCGACCGGAAATCCCGAATGAACGTGCGCATCTGCGTCTCCGACGCGCTGGCGCCCGAGGGCGGTTGGTTGGCACCGACGAGGAGATCCCAGACCCGCTGGTCCAGGCGCACGTCGGTGGTGAACGAAATCACCGACCGTCCCCACATGCCGTTGGCGAAGACGAAGCCGCGGCGGGTCACCCGGCCGGGGCCGGGCGGATCGATCTCGATGATCGGACCGCCGACGAAGTCGAACTCGTCGCCGGGAAACGCGATGCGGTCGATCAGTACGTTGCCGACGGCCGGCGCCTCGCTGCCCAGCGCGGCGATCAGGTCGAAGGGATCGTCGCGGACGGCGATGACGTTGTCACGAATGGTCGCCAAGCCGGGATCGATCAGCAGAATGCCGGTGTCGCCCCGGCCGAGGTCCATGCGGGTGCCACGGACGCTGACGCGGCGCGTCGCCCCGGCGGCGCGCCCGTGCACGCGGATGGCGGCGTCGGCGTGGCCGGCCGCATCGGCGCTGCTGATGCTGAGCCCCTCGACGTGCACCTCGCCGCAATCGGTGAAGGCGAGGATGGCACCATCGGCGGGCGGCGGGGCGGCGCCCGTCACCGCGACGGCGAAGTCGCGCAGCGTGACCGAACGACAACCGGTGAAGGCGAAAATGCGGCGGGCGGTGCCGCGCAGGAGGGTGCCGCCGCCGATGCCGCTGATGATCAGGTCGCCCTTGCCGTTGATGGTGACGGGGGCGGCCAGATCGCGGGTGCCGGCGTTCAGGCAGATCTTCGCCGAGCCGCCGGCGGGAATCGCGTCAATGACATCCTGGATGCTGGCATCGAGGGCGACGGCGATCTCGCCGCAGCCGTCGGAGACGCGCAGGAACAACTCGTCCAGCGCCTCCTGGACCGTGTCGGCCTCGGTGCCGACCCGCGCGCCGTCGTAATCGACGCCATCCGCTTCGGTTTCGCAGAGCCGGCGGTAGCGGCTGTCGAGCCAGGCGAGCAACGTCATCGGCTCGCCGGGCGGCGTCGCCTCGAGCAGCGCCAGCGGCGCGAACAGCCGCTCCGGCCCATGCGGCGCGGTGACCGGCGGGCCGTTGGCGTTCTGCGCGGCGGTGCGCGCCTCGAACTGCCACCAGTCGCCGGGCTCGAAGCCGCCGGCGACCGCCGCCTGGATGCCGTGCTCCAGCTCGAAGGTGGCAGCGCCGACGCCCGTCCGCCGGATCAACCCCGTCCAGCGACGCAGCTTCAGCCCGACTTGGCCGAACGGGGCGGGATCGATGCTGGCGATGGGCGCCTCGGTCAACGGATCGCGCAGGGTGAACACGCGGCTGGCACCGGTCACCTGCTCGCCGCCCGAGAGCCGCAGCAGCCGGCCTTGGGCGCGCGTCGGCCGGGTGAAGCCGGTGGCGGACACGGCGCCCGGCGCGGCATCGCCCAGGTCGGTGGCCTCGCTCAGCAACTCCACCAGGTCGCCGTCGCGCAGGGGCACCTCGGCGCCGACGATCAGGCTGTCCACCGGATCGGCGGGATCGGGGCGCTCCGGGAACGCCACCGGAAACAGCTCGGCGGCGTTGTCGCGTGACCACTTGAACAGGGTCTCGCCACCGCCGGCGGTGCTGACGCCGTGCACGGCGAGGCGATAGAGCCGGTTGTCGGGGCCGGTATAGCCCCCCGGCACCGGCAGATCGCAGGGATCGGCGGTGATCGTCGCCGCGGCGACGCCAAGGGTCACGGTGCCGTCCGGCAGCACCGGCGCCCGGATCGCGGCGCCGATGGCGTCGGTGCTGGGCGTGCCGGTGACGGCGGCGAGCTTCACCTGCGCCTGGATGGCGGTGCGCGTCGTCGTGTCGTGGTCGCCGCCCAGCGCCTGCTCGATGATGCCGGGGTCCTCGACGCCGGTGACGGGCCGCTCCGAGATCTCCAGATAGGCGACCAGGCGGGTGCCCGCGGCGGCGGTCGAAGCCGTGACCATGGCGGCGCCGGCCGGATCGGGGAGGTCCGGCCAGGCAGCCCCCGCCATGCCGGCGATGAGGCCGCCGATCTGGTAGTGCCCGCCGGCCCAGTGGACGACGGCGGTGGGGCCGGCGGGCGCCCGCGTCTCCACCATGGCGACCCAATAGACCCCGGCCGGGTCCGGCTCGAAGGTCAGCGCCGCGCCGCTGGCGGTCAGGGCGAACGCCGCGTACTCGGTGCCGGCGGGGACGGCGATGTTGGTGCCGTTGACGCGCGCGGTGGCGCCGTCGTCGGCGCGCAGCCAGAGCCTGATCTGGGTGGCGGCGGCGAGGGGCCGGCGCAGCGGCACGGTGACCGAGCCGCCGGTGCCGCGGACGCGCAGCCCGGGCAGACGGTCGAGATACTTCCGCGAGAAGTCGCGCACCGCCTCGGCGGCGCCCGCCGTTGTCACCGTCGCGCCATCGACCGGGTCGAACAGGGCGAGCAGTTCGCCTGGCGTCACCAGGAAGCCGAGATCGGACGTGCCGGCGGCGCAGGCGCCGTGCAGCACGGCATCGCGCACCATCCCGTCGCCGGCGTCGACCAGCGCCGCGACGTCGCTGTCGAGCAGCGCCCTGCCCGCTTGGATCAGGACGCGGCGGTAGCTCTTTCCGCGCTTGCCGTCGGGCCGGTGGCCTCGCGAAAAATCGCCTTCCATCGTGTCCCCTTTCGTTCTGGTGTCAGTGCCTGAGAACCGTGCCGGTGCGCAGGCCGGCGGGCGTGTGTTCGGCCAGCCGCGCCCGCAGGCCGGCCAGCAATTCCCCGAGCCGGGCGCCATTGAACGCGCCCATCTCGCCGCCGTCGGACGCGCCGGTGAGGATGCGCGCGTCGCCCTCCGGGTCGAGCCGCAGATACGCCGGATCGCGGCGGTCGCGGCTCAAGAACGGTGGCTGCACCGGGGCGCCCGTCGCCGCATCGGTGCGGATGACGCGGTGCTTGCGCGGCGTCTCGCCGCCGGGAGCCAACAGGCTGTAGCGGATGCAGCCGCGGAAGCGCTCGCGCGCCACCACCTCACCGGCGAGGATGGCGTCGGAAATGTCGACGGCGCGGAGCGCCATGCCGCCGAAGACGGTCGCCCGATCCATCAGCAGATCCGCCTCGGGCGCGGTCAGCGCCGGCACGGTGAGCGCGCCGGCGTCGAGGATGCTGTCGGAGATGGCGATCTCGCCCGCTTCGGCCAGCGTCACCGGCCCGAGCGTGGAGCGCACGATGGCGAGGCGCTCGATGCCGGCCGCCTCAAGCAACTGCGGTGTCAGCGTCAGCCCGGCATCGAGCACCGAGAGGAAGGCGAGGGTCACCGTCTGGGACGGCGGCAGGACGAGGTCCAACGGCACGGCCGCCGGCAGCAGGGCGAGCCCGCTCACCTCCAGCGACTCGTAGGCCGCGGCCCCCGGTGTCGACGCGGCGATCTCCAGCATCGGCCGCTCGCCCGCCGCCGCCTCGATCACCAGGTGGCGCAGCGCCGGCGCCGCCGGCCAGACCAGCCCCTCGGCGCCGTAGAAGCCGGAATCGACGATGCGCACGATCTCTTCCGCGGCGGGGTTCGCGGCGATCGCCGCCAGCGCCTCCGCCAGCGTGCGGTGCAGTGGCAGGGCGAGGTGTTCGGGCGCGGTGCCGGCGCCCATGTGCCCCGAGATCGAGACGAGACGGGTCGGGGTGCGCGGCGCGCGATTGAGCAGGCGGTCGCGGTCGACCGGCAGCGCGCCGATGTCCAGGGTGGCGCCCACCTGGATGTCGACGGTCACCGGCGGCGGCGGCGCGGCCGGCCCCGGCGGATGCGGGACCGGCGGCTCGGCCGAGGCGATGGCGAACAGGCCGAAGCGCGGATCGACGTCGAGCCGCCCCGGCGGCGTCGGGTCCAGCACCTCGATCAGGGTCTCGTTCTGCCAGGGACACAGGCGACGCCAGGCGACGCGGCGGCGGCGCATCGCCGCCGGCGCCAGCAGCGGCACCGCCGAACCGACGCTGCGGCGCCGCAGCCGGTTGGTGCCGGCGATCCAGGTGGAGCCGTCGGCGCCCACCTGCAACGCCTCCGACTGGGCGGCGAGCGGCGCCGGTCCGCGCGGCCAGGCGGCGACATCGGCCGCCGAGGCCAGGAGTTCGGGGAGATGGATCAGCACCGCGGTGCCGTCGGCGGCGGTGAACGCGATCTCCCCCGGCGTCAGCACCGCGCCCGCCGTCTCGCACTCGAAGCGGAGCGCGATGGCCAGGTCGTTGCGCCCCTGCCGCAGCACCTCGGCGAGGACGGCGAGCCGGCCCGCCGGATCGACCGTGGGTGCGGCCGCGGCATCGAGAGCCTCCCACACCGCCGGGCGCGGATCCGGGCCGTCCCAGACGAGGCGCAGCATCGGCGCGAACACCCGGACGTCGGCGAAGAAGGTGAGCGCGAAGACGAGCGCGCAGCGCTGACCCGCCGGCAACTCCGAGCCGGCCGCGGTCGGCCGCAGCACGGTGAGTCCGTGCACCGGCACCGGCGCCGCTCCGTGCGCCGCCAGCGCCGGGGCGAATGGCCGGCGATCGGCGGTCTCGGCGGCCTCGGGCCAGACCGGCCCCACCGGCGGTGCGGCGAGGGCGCGGGTCGGCAGGCGGCGGTTCCCGGTGGACAGGTCGAGGGGCCGGTCGATCACCCCGCTGTCGGCCGCGCCGGCGGCGTGCACGGCACCGTCGGCGGCGACATAGAACCAGCGGGGGCCGCTGACGCGCATCGCCGGGATGCGGACATGCAGGGCGCCGCGGCGATAGCCACTCTCCGCCAGGGCCGGGTCGGTGGCGGCGCGCACGGCGTTGCGCGTCCCGCCGGCGCCGGTGATGGCGATCACCGACTCGCCGAGCAGACGGCTGACGGCCGGCGCTTCCGGGCGGAGCCTGAGCATGGCGACGGGATCGGCCGGCAGGGCGCCGGCGCCACCCGCCGAGGCGACGACGCCGGTGCGGTCAACGGTGATCCGGCCCCGCGACACCGCCGCCGTGGCGTCGGGCATGCCACCCACGAGCGGCAGCGCCAAAAGCTCGATCTCCACCGCACCGGACGTACGGCCGCCGTCGGTTTCAAGCAGCTCGATGCCGACCGGCGAGGTGAGCAGGGCGGGATCGGCGGGCAGCGGCCGGGCGCCACGCTGGATCGCCTGGCTGCCCGCCGCCGCCGGCAGGCTGGTCAGGCGCACCGTGAAACGGCCGTCCCGGCCATGCCAGTCGGCCGGGGACTCCGCGAACAGGCCCTCCGGCACCCGGTCGGTGCCGGGCATGTCGCCGATGCCCGTCGACCGCACGCGCAAGGCCCGCCAGGCATTGGCGGCATCGAAGGCGAAGCGCAGATCGCCGGCGCCGTCGGGCAGGCGATGGCAGGCGGCCCGGTTGAGCGGATGCAGCCGGCTCAGGAACGCCCAATGGATCATGTGCCGCGGGTGCGACTGTCCCGAGCGCGCGGTGATCGGCCGCGGATCGACGGAGCGCGCCAGCGTCGCCAGCGGTCCCGCGGCGCGGTCCCGAATGGCGGCGGGCCGCAGGTCGGGCGTCGTGCGCTCGAAACGCAACAGGTTCAGATCCTGCGTCAGCATGACCGCTTTCCAGCCTTCCCGCGTCGCCACCTGCCGATCGATCAGCGCGTGTGCCATCTCCTGCAGCATCGCCGGCGTGCCCTTACGGCGGCGGCGGGCCATGGCGGCGCGGAGGTCGCGCCGGTTCGCCCCGGCATCCCGGAAGACCAGGTCGAGGGCGATGCCGGCGGCCAACTCGGCCAGCACGTCGTCGCCGGCGGAATCGACGAACAGGTCGCCGTACAGCTCTTCGATGGACTGGCGGACGGCGGCGAGCGGCGCCGCCAGCACCTGGACGATGGCCTCCAGCTCCGCCGGCTGCGGCGGCGCGGCGGCACGCGCGATCCGGTCGCGCCGCTTGTAGAACTCCGGCACGTGCGCATAGAGCAGCGCCGCGGTCCGCGCCAGATGGTCGGGATCGTAGGGGTAATGGGTCATGCCCCCGCCTCCGTCACGTCGGGGACCAGCTGCCCGGGCTCGATGACGTCGATCTCCAGGTCGGCGGGCGCGAGGGTCAGCCATTGCCGGTCGGTGGCGTGCAGAATGTCGGCGACGTCGATGCCGGGCTTGATGGCGAAGCGCGTCGCCTCGACGCCGGTGACCCCGGGCAAGGCGCGCAGCAGCGCATACAGGGCCGACAGCGGCTCCGGCTCCGAGAGCGCCCGCGCGGCGAAGGTGAAGCGGCCCGGTGGCGTGCCGGTGCCGATCAACGCCTCCTGGACGGCGAGCCGCACCGCATCGGCGAGCCAGGCCACGTCGCGCTCGACCCTGATGGCGACGGCCACGTCCACCGCCTGCGGATCGAGCAGGACGAGCGGCACACCGGTGTCCCGCCGCGCGTCGAGGAAGGCGCGCAGGGCCGCTTGATCGGCGATCGCCTGACCGGCCGCATCGGCGGCGACGAGTTCGACCGCGCCACGGCCGAGCCAGCGCGCCGAGGTGCGGGCGACACCGGGAAATAGCAGCGCCAGATCGGCGTAGTCGGCAACCGAGACGGCGCGATCGAAGATCCGGACGGGGCGGGTCGCCTGCACCGCCAAATGCTCGGCGCCGACCGGATCGGCGCCGCCGCGGATCGGCAGCGGATTGTCGACCGCGTCGAGCAGCGGCGAGGCTTTACGGATGCGGCTGAGCCGGCCGGCCTCGATGTCGCCGATCGTCCCGAGCCCGACGCGATAGCTGGCACCGACGTTGCGTTTGCCGGCCGGCAATACGGCGCCGCGCCCCTCGCCGCCGAAGCGCACGCTGACGACGCCCTCGGCATCGGTGTCGCTGGTGTAGACCCGGTCCTCGGGTGGGATCTCGTGGAAGTCCTCGACGCGGTCCCAGAGCACCCCGTCGACCCGGATCTCGAGGGCCAGGTCGGCGCCCAGGGCGCCCGGCAACCGCGTGACCGGCACGCCCTTCAGGCTGAAGCTCTGGTGCGGCGTGACACCGTCCGAGCCGCCCAAGTCCTCTGTCTTCGCCTCGCCATGGGAGACCTTGGCGACATTGCCCAGGATCTCGACGTTGCCCTTGCGCCAGCCCGCCGTGAGCGCCGCGCCGGACAGCGACAGCACCAGCCGCCATGATCCGTCTGCGGTGCCGGGGGCGGTGTCGGCGGGGGCGATCAGCGCGGCGACGGCGGCCTCACGCGCCTCGCCGGTGTCCGTGCGGCGGAGGATCACCGGCTGTCCGGGGCGCATGTTGCGGAGATCGGCGGCGACGTCGACGGTCACCGCGAAGGCGGCATCGTTGGGCACCGTCGGCGCCACGTCGAGCACGTCGTCCCAGCCGGTGAGCAGCACGCCGTCGAGGGGGAAGGGATCGGCCGTGGTCCAGGTGAGCGCCGCGCCACCGGCGATGTGGGTGAGCCGTAGCGCGGTGACCCGGCCGCCGATGCTGCTCTCGATGATCTGCAACGAGGTGGTCGGCACGAAGGTCGTGACCATTTCCCCGAGGGAGTTGACCGCCTCGATCAGGCCGAGATTGCCCACGATCATGAAGCTGGTGTCGATGCTGCCGGAACCGCCAGCACCGCCAGCACCGCCTGAACCGCCCGAACCGCCCGAACCGCTCTCGGCAGGGGGATCGGGCAGCCGCATCTGCACCCCGCGTTTGAAGGTCACCATGCGATCGGTGGCGCCGGCGATGCGCAGGCCGAGCGCACCGCCGCCCCGCAGCAGCACGGCGTACTCGCCCGCGTCCGGCGCCTCGATCGCCTCGGCGAGGAACAGCTCGCTGCCGAGACTGGCGGCCGGCGCCGTCGGGTCGGCGGGCAGCACGTAGCCGTGTCGCTCCGCCCCCGCCGTCGCCGGTGGGGACGTATACGCGGTCGGCGCCGCGACGGCGGCCGGCGGATAGAGGGACGCGGTGGCGTTCCAGCCGAAGACCCGAGCGTCGGTGCGTGGCCGGACGTGCAGGCGATAGCCCGCGGCGACCACCGGCCAGGTTTCCGTGGCGCCGGGGGCGTCGAGCCGGCGCAGCTGGATGCCGGGCGGCGTGGCGCCGGTCATGGGGTCCTCCACCCGGAACACGCCGGCGCGCCCCTGTCCCTCCAGCAGCACCAGCTCGCCGCGGTCGAGGCCGTGCCGACGCAGGAGCGGCAGCGCGATCAGTCCGCCGACGATGGTCATGGGCGTCGCCACCTGGGCGTCGACCGGCCTGAGCGCGTTCCAGGCGGCGTCGACCCTGGCGGCGGCGAGGGTCTCATAGGTTTGCGCCTTGACCTCGCCCTTGGGCGCGGATTGCAGGGCGAAGCCCTTCGGCAGCTCGCCGGCAAGATCCGGCTTGACGGTGAAGACGGCCAGGCCGGTGGCGGCGACGCCGGCGTCGGGGGCATAGGCGAGCTTGCGGGCGTGCCGCCACAGGCTGTCGGGCAGCCGGGCGGTGCCGAGGAAGGCCTCGCGGGCATAGAGGCTGGTGTGCTCGCCGAGGATGTGCGCCAACAGCGCCGGGATCTCGACCAGGGTGCGGGCGAGTCCCCGCCCCTTGCCGGGGATCTCGATGCCATGCGTCTCGCCGGCCAATCGCGTGGCGAGGTCGACGAGATCGTGGAAGCGGAGGCCGAAATAACGCGCCTCCCCGCCGGCGTCGGCGGCGGTCAGGCGGCGCGGCGAGGCCACCGGCCGATGGATCGGCGGGCGACTCATGGCATCACCTCCAGGTCGACGGGTTCGGGCGCCGGGCCGCCGACGCGGAAGGCGCCCGGCGGCTCCGGCCGGTCGATGCCCTCGATGCGGATGGTCAGCCGGCCGCGCTCCGGCCGTGCCTCGTCGGCGGCGAACTGGGCGATCTGGGTGGGCGCCAACCGGATGACGCGGCGGACGGCCTCGCCGCCGGCCGCGAACAGCGGCCGAAAGGCCAGCACCCGCACCGCACCGACGCCCGCCGCCCGGCCGGCGACGGCCAGGATATCGCCCAGACGGACCTCGGCGCCGAAGCCGAGCCGCGAACGATGGAAGAAGCCGGGTCGGGCGGCGGTGCCGGGCGCCAGCGCCGCCCGCAGCGCGGCGCGGACCGCGGCGGCGCCAGCATTCGCGCGAGGACAGACCAGGAGCGCGATGTCGAGGGGCACGTAATCGGGCGGGCGCACGATGTGCTCGCGCCCGGCCATGCGCAGGCGGTCGAGATGGTCGAAAACCGCCGCCTGCAGGGCCGGCGTCAGGTCATCGCCCTCGGCCGGCGCGCACAGCACGGCGATGGTGTTGAACAGCCCGCCGAGCGGCTTGGCCGCGGCCTGGGCGATGCCGGGCACGTCTTCGGCGGCGCGGGCGTAATCGTCGAGGGTGACGCAGCGTTCGCGCGCCGGATTGCGAATGCTCTCCGGGATCAACTGGCGAGCCACATCCAGCGAGACGGCCCGCCGCCCGCCCACCGCCGGCAGCAGATTGGTCGCGGCGCGGATGTCGAGCTGGGCGAACTCGGTCGCGGCGCCGGCGTCGTCGCCCAGCGGCGGCATCGCGGCGTTCAGCGCGAAAGCGCCGAGGTTGCCGTCCTCGGCGACGCCGCGGCGGTAGGCGAGGGTCAGGTCATCCCGCAAGACGACGGCATCGATCCCCGGCCCGCCGCCGCCGGCGGCCCCCTCCCCGCCGCCGCCGGCGGCCATGGTCACCGGCACCGCCCGGCCGCGCCGGCCGTCGCCGAACAACAGCCAGACCGAGCCATCCTCCTCCCGCTCCGTGGTGTAATGACGGTCGAAGCCGGCCGAGGTCCAGAGATCGGGCTGCCACGACCAGGACTCACGGTCGATGCTCAAGGACAGGTCCGGCCGGCCGTCGGCGCCGACGAGCACGTCGGTCTCCGGGGTGCGCAGCGCCCGCAGCTGCACCTCGCCCGTCGCCGGATCGGTCGCCAGCACCGCATCGTGGCGGGTGAGCGCCAGGGGCACCGCGTCGCTGGCGGCGTCGGGCCGGCTCGCGGCGCGCCGCGGTGTGCCATGCACCACGTCGACCAGATTGGCGGTCACCAGGAAGGGACGGGTCTCGGGGGCCTCCCAGGGGGCGAAGCGGACGGCGGTGGGGAGATCCCAGGTGATCAGGGTGACCCGGCGCGGCGCCAGCGCCGGCACATCGTCCGGGGCATCGGACCAGCCGGGCGCCTCGAGTTCCTCGATGCGGGTGAGCCGGGCGAGATGCGCTGCTCGCCCCTGCACCAGGGCGAGCCGTTGGCCGGCCATGAGGTCGAGCTGCCAATCGAGCAGCAGCAGCGACGTCGTGCCGACGGGCAGCGCGGCGTCCGGGGCTCCGGGCCACGCGGCGGGGCGCAGCACGCCGCGATCCGCCGGATCGGCCAAGCCGGCGTTCCAGCGGCCGTCCAGCAGTTGCGGCGCCAGCGTGGTGAAGGTGCCGGTGATCCGACCGCCGGCCTCCCGGCGGACGATGCGCGTCGCCGCCGGCAGGAAGCCTTGCGCCGCCGGCGCCACGTCGACGGCGACGGTGGCCGCGGCGCTCGCTCCCTCGTCCAGGGCGAGCCCGAGAAACGCGGCGTGCCGCCGGAGCGACAGCCGCTCGCGGGCGGTGTCGATGAAGGCTTCCTGCGCCACCCGGTCCTGGTGCAGCGACAACAGGTCGGCGTGATGGGCGAGCAACTCGACGAGCATCTGCTCGGTCGACGCGGGCGTCATCTCCGACCAGTTGGGATCGGTGGAGAGCGCCCAATTCTGCGCCGCCTTGACGAAGCCGTCGAAGTCCTTGGTGGCGAGGTCGATGGCCGGTTCGGCCTGGGCCGCCGGCGCCGCCAACTCGGTCGCGGCGCGGCAATCACCGGCGGGGCAGTCGATATAGAAGTCGAAGCCGGCCTCGGCGAAGAAGGGATGCAGCGGATCCGCGCCGCCAGAGACGAGCCGCACCCGGGAGGTGCCGCGCGGCCCCAGGTCGGTGAAGACGATTCGCAGCTCGGTGGCACCGGGCGCGATCGGCTGCACCGCGCCATCGAGCCGCGTGCCATCCGGCGCCGCCACCTCCAGATCGGCGGGAACCAACCCATCGGCCGACTTGGCCAGGGCGACGATCAGTTCGGCAACGGCGTCGGCGGGCGGCGACGCGGCAAAGCGCAGCGCCGTGATGCCCTGCCAACCGGCCAGGTCGATCTCCGCCTCGTCCCACTGGAGGCCGAAGGCGCTGGGCACGCTCACGCGACGATCTCCAGCCGCCGCGGGATCCGATCGGTGCGCAGCGCATAGTCGACGGTGATCAGGATCGCCCCCTCGGCGTCCGCCGGCGTCACGGTCACGTCGTCGAGCCGGGCCTCATCGGCGAAGGTGCTTTCCAGGCTTTCGCGAATGCGGAACTCCAGCGCCGAAACGACGAGGGGCGAGATGTTCTCGAACACCTGGGCGTCCAGCCCGGCGCCGAAGCGCGGCCGCATGACCCGTTCGCCCGGACGGGTGAACAGCACGGCGAGGATCTTGGCGTGGATGTGTTGCTCCATGTCCGATGTCTCGGCGATCCCCTCGCGCCGTGGCGCGGTGCCGGCCCGGGCGAGCGTCGGACCGGCGGCAAACGGTTCGGCAATGAAACGGCGGACCATCGCTCCCTCCGTCAGGTGATCGGCGCCGCGTAGGGCGGCTGGGCGAAGCTGACGATCGTCGAGACCGAAATGACGTGCAGGGCGGTGGCGATCAGATTGGCGCGCGCCGACTGCGGCATCTCCAGCGTCGAGAAGGCGTTGGCGATCATCGAGCCGCCGGCGCTGGTGGCGGTCGGCGCGGTGGCGACGCCGGAGCCGAAGCTCTGCCCGGCCACATAGGCCATGAAGGCGAGCGCCACCTGTTGACCGGCGGCCTGGGCGTCCTGGGTTTCGATCGCCGACATCACCTGGCCCATCAACTGGCTCTTCCGCGCCATTGCCGTGGAACAGGGAAAGCCGGCGGCCATCGCCTGCTGAAACCAGTCGGCGACGGCGCCGGCGAAGGCATCCGCCGAGGCCTGGGAATCATCGTGCCATGGCCCGTCGTCGGCCGGCAGCCAGTCGGACTCCAGCGATTGGGCGAGGACGGTGGGGACGAGGACCATGGTCGCTACTCCGTCGACGAGACGTCCGACAGGTGGGACGAGCCCATCTGATCGGTGGGCGTCCCCGAGGGGCCGACGCCGGTGGGATGGGTGTGGCTGTTGAACAGCTCCTTGAAGGCATCGCCGAGCACCAGCTTTTCCGAAGCGTCGGCGCCGAGCTTGATGGTGCCGGCGGTGATGATGACCTCACCGTCGCTGGTGATCCGCACCTCCGCGCCCGACGCCTCGGCGATGACGACGATGCCACCGGCGTCGTCGAGGGAGATCAGGTGGCCGGTGGCGGTCCGGAAGCTGTACTGCCCCGGACCGGCCGGCGTCTCGTCGGCGCCCTGCGGCGCCTCGGCGCCGGTCTCGGTGCCGAGATCGTCCTGGCCGCCGGCGCTGTCGGGGGCGCCCCAGAAGGTGCCGGACCAGATCGGCCGCGCCGGATCCCCCGCCTCGAATTCGATCCACACCGTGTCCCCCACCTCCGGCAGGGCGAAGAAACCGCGGTTGAAGCCGCCGCCCCAGGGGGCGCAGGGCAGCGCCCAGCCGCAGGTCTCCTCCTCGCCGAACACCTCCGGCACGCGGGCGCGCAGCCGGCCTATCGCCTTCGGATCGTCGGTGTCGGTGACGACGCCGGCGTATTTGCCGTAGAAACTGGGCCGCCCGCCATCGCCGACGAGCGCGCGGAGTTGCGCCAGTTCCTCGGCCGACACCGAGGCATCGCCGAGCAGGCGCACCAGATCGAGCCGGGGCGTCAGTTTCACAGCGGCTCCTCCTCTTCCGCCGATTGGCCGAAGTCCTCACCACCCCGGCGCCCGAGGGCGTTGGTGACGGCGGAGAAGCTCTGCCGCAACGTGCCGTCCTCCATGGTGGTCAGGACATCGGTGACGTAGTAGGTGCCGGTGAAGCGGTCGCCGACGCCCTTGATGAGCACCGGCCGGTGGGCGCGCAGCAAGCCGCGGTAGAGGGCGGGATCGAGGCTGCCGCGCGCCTCGATCACCATGTGATCCCGCGCCATGCGGCCGGCGGCGTGGGCGTTGAGGGCGACATCGCGCGGCAGCGCCCCGCGCAGATGGCGGACGGCGGCGCCGGCGCCGGCGCGGACCACCCCGCCTTCCGCATCGACGGCGAACAGGCTCTCCCCCAACGCCGCCTCGGCGCTCCCCGCATCGGCGCGAACCAGCCGCTTGGCCACCGCGTCGATGGCGGCGGCGGTCCGCTGCTGCGGGCGGTCGTGGGCGACCTGGAAATCGATCCACTCCAGATTGGCGTTATCCCGCAGGATGGTGAGATCCGCCTGCGGCGGCTCCTCCAGCTTGCGGGCGTGAAAATGGCAAACCGGCTCGCCGGTGGCCGGGTCCGCCTCGAAAAACGCGACGAAGCCGTTGCGTCGCGCCAGATGCCGGAGGAACGACCAGTCGTCGCTGCGCTGGATCAGCAGCAGGTCATCGGCGCCGAGCCGGGCATCGGTCTCGTCGGCCTCCAGCGTCAGGCCGTAGCGGCCGCAGATGTCGGCGGCGGCGTCGCTGTCCGAGGCGTCCGGATAGCTCGCCACCCGATCCTCGGCGGCGAGGACCATGGCATGATCGCTGGCCACCACCTCGAGGTATCCATTGGCCTCGATGTCCTCGAAATGCGGTCGCAACAGCGCCAGGATGCCGGTGAACAGGACCTGATCGGAGCCACCCGGCGCGGCCAGCGTGATCCGGATCTCGGCGCCCGGCTCGAAGGGCCCGTCGTCGAGGAGGGGATAGGTGCCCTCCGCCCCCTGCTTGAGGCTGAAGCGGATCAGGGCGCGGCCCATGACATCGTCGCCCTCATGGATCTCGAGCCCGCTCACGCGGCCGAGGTCCGCCGCGGAGAGGCGGCTGCCGTCGACCTGGATGGCAAAGCGCGGGGCGGGCATGCTCGGCTCATTTGTCGGGGGGAATGTCGATCGCCGCGCCCGGCACGATCGCGTCGAACGGGTCGAGCACGTCTGCGGCATCGGCGATGCGCCAGAGCTTCCGCGGATCGCGGTAGTAGTGGGCGGCCAGGGTATCGAGGCGGTCGATGTCGGTGGCGATCCGGCTGAACACCGCCGCCTTCTCCGGGCGTGCGGTGGGCGCGATCAGCTCGACCGCCGGGCCGTCGGCGCGCGTCCAGGCGACCCGACCACTCTTGGCATAACGACTGCGTTTATCGACCGACATGGCCGTCCTCACTGCGGCAGGTTGACGTTGGTGCCCTGGTCGGCGGTGCTGTCCAGGTAGATGCGCGCCATCTTGCGGCGGTTGGCGGCGGTGAAGTCGAGCGAGGCGCGGACGCGGGTGTTGTCGCGCGCCTCCGCCTCGCCGAGCACCTCGAGCGACACCTCGACCTCGGCGCGGACGGGGTAGAGACGGCCGTTGAACAGGCTTTCGTTGATCGTCATGCCGGTGATCCGCACCGGCACGACGCGACGCTCGCCCCAGACCATGAGCACCAGCGGCAATTGTCCACGCGGACGCACCGGCGTCGAGTCGTCCGAGGGCGCGTCGGCGTCGCTCTCGACCGGATGGAGCAGGTCTTCCAGCGCGGCGATTTCGGGCAGCACTCCGAACTCGACGGGCATGGTCGAGCCGGGATCCTCCCGCTCGGCGAGATCGAAGCGCAACAGGATGCTGAAGCTCTCCTTCAGCGTGCCGGACGCGGCGTCGGCGCTCTGTTCGCCCGCTGCGTCGGAGGTCGCGCCGGCGCCGCCGGCACTGGCCGCGCCCTGCGCCTGTTCGAGGGCGAGCTGTCGCTGCAAACCCTCGGGGTTGAAGCGGAAGGGAATGAAGCGCGCCATCGCCGTCGCGTCGCCCGGCTCGCGGCCAGGCTCGTAGACGGCGAAAGCCCCCTTGACGAAGTTGATGGTCTCGGTCATGGCGCGCCTCCGAGCCGCGCTTCGAGTTCGGCGACGATGGCGTCGGTCAGGCGTTGGAAATCGCGGCTGGCTAAGAGCGCCTTGGCCGCGTCGTCGCGGATCAGGATGTCGGGGATGACGATCGCCTCGGGCAGCCCCCGGCGCCCGGCCAGCAAGGCGGCAAGGCGCCCGGCGAGGGCCTGAAACGCCGCCTGCAGCGCCCGTTCGAGGGCGGCCGCATCGACGCTTCCGGGGTCGGCGTCGACACGGATCTCGCCGATCCTGAGGGTGATGTCGGGGGTCATGCCCGGGACTCCAGGTGGTCCGCCAGGACTCCGAGATCGGCCTTGCCGCGGGGATGGCCGGACTTCTCCAATTCGCGATACAGCGCCCGGGCGAGGTGGCGCGGCTCGACGGCGGCATGCTCGGCCGCCGCCAGATGCGCGGCGGCGACGGCGGCGTTGCGAATGTTGCCACCGGAAAGCCGGAACCGTTCCGCCAGCATCGCCACATCCAGATCCGGCGAGCGCCAGGGTGTCCGCGGCAGGTTGCGCGTCCAGAGCTCGGCGCGTTCCGCCCGGCCCGGCATGGGGAAGTCGATGACGAAATGCAGACGGCGCAGGAACGCGGCATCCAGGTTGGCGCGCAGGTTGGTGGCGAGCACCATGACGCCGCCGAAACTTTCCATGCGCTGCAGCAGGAAGCCGACCTCGATGTTGGCATAGCGGTCGTGCGCGTCCTTGACCTCCGAGCGCTTGCCGAAGATGGCGTCGGCCTCGTCGAAGAACAGCACGCCGTGGCCGGCCTCGGCCTCGTCGAAGATCTGCGCCAGCCGCTTCTCGGTTTCGCCGATGTATTTCGAGACCACCTGCGACAGATCGACGCGATAGAGATTGAGGCCGAGCGAATTGGCGAGGCAGCGCGCGCCGAAGGTCTTGCCGCCGCCCGGCGGCCCGGAAAACAGCAGCGCGAGCCCGCGTGCCTCGACCGCATCGGCCGGCAGCGCCATCTCGCCCCAGACGCGGGCGTCGGTGCGGCGCCAGGCGACGGCGTCCTCGAGCTGTCCCCGCATCTCCGGCGTCGCCACCAAGTCGTCCAGCGTCACGTCGGCCTCGACGACACGGACGAACGGCCCCATCCGGCGTGCCCCGGCGGCCCGCACGGCGCGCGCCACCACGTCGGCCTCGGGTGGCGGCGACGGCACGCCGTTCGACGGGCGACGCAGCGCCGTCAGCGTTTCCGCCTCGCGTTCGGCGGCGCGCAACTCCGGCAGGGTGAGGCGAAAGCGGCCGGCGAGGCGGGCGCGATCGACCTCGGCGAGCCGGGCGTGCGACCAGACTGCGGCAATGTCGCCCGTCTCCAGCGGCGGCGCATCGACCGCGCGGAAGCCCGGATGCTCGAACCGCTCGGGCGCCATCACCGCGACGGCGCCGCGCGGCAGCCGCGCCGGCAGGGCGAGCCGGGGCGGACGATCCAGGTCGAACAGGTCGATGACCATGAGGCCGTCGCCGTCGGCCATGGCCGGCAGCGGCTCGTCGGCGCGGAGGGTGACGAAGTGGGCGCGGCGCGCCGGATGGCTGGTCGCCAGGTCGAGGGCGAGCTGGCATGCCAGGCGGCGGGCGCGGGCGCGGAGCCAGACGGCGCCATCCTCGGCGAGGATCATCGCCGCCGCCATCGCCGCCCGCGCGAAGATCGGCCGATGGGTGGCCGGCTCGGTGTCGCCCATCGCCATCTCCGCCCCCGCGAGCAGCCGGGCCAGCCCCTCGGCCGAGAGCCGGAGCCCGCACTGTGCCGCCGGCAGCGCGTGCCCCGCCGGCTCGACGCGCTCCAGCATCGGCGAGGCGGCGAGCGCGGCCAGCAGCGCCGTGTCGTAATCGAGGCCGAGGCCGGCGACGGCGATGCGGGCGATGCTGGCCGGCGTCGGCAGGCAGAGCCGCTCGCTCTCGGCGAGGATGGAAAAGGCCGCCGCCGCGTCCGGGTGCAGTTCCGCCGCGGCCGCCGCGGCCTCCACCCAGGCCGGCGGTGCCAGCGCCAGATCGCGCGCCCGTCGCGCCAACGGTGCCCACGCCGCCGCCGCTTCGGGCCAGCCGTCGCGCGGCCGGATGGGCGCGTCGACCGGCTGGCATACCATGGACCCGGCACCGAGGATCGCCGCGTCACGCATCCAGACGATGGCCGACCGTTCGGCCGTTTCGGTCGCCGCGACGTTCACGGCGCCACCTCCAGGATGACAAAGGGGGTGAAGCGGTTGGCACCGATGCGCACGGCGACCCGGTAGGTCAACCCGGCCAACCCCGCCGCGTCCAGCCCGGCCCGCGCCACGGTGAGTTGCGTCGCGGCGACCGCATCCGGCGCCCGGTCGATGACCTCGGCGGGCGCCGCGATCCCCCGGTCCGGCCACAGATAGATCCGGTCGGCGGTGGCCAGGCCGGCCCCGGTGAGCACCAAATCGTCGCCGGGGGCGAGCGGCGCCGCCGGCGCATCGACACCGGCGAGTGTGGCCGCGGTGATCGACAGCGGCACCGGCTCGGAGGATCCTCCCGGCGCCGTCAGCACGGCATCGATGTCGCCGACCGCACCGGCGGCGGGATAGGTCACGAACAGCCGCCCTTCCTCGTCGGGACGGGCGATCTCGTCCGCCGCTGCCGGCGCGTCGACCAGGCGGAAGCGCTGGTCGCCGAGGCGAAGCTCGCCGGCCGTGCCCGCCTCCACCGTGTCCAGCCGCAACCGTCCGCCGGCGCGCAGCCGGGCCGGTGCCAGCCGCCGGGTGGCGGGGCGGCTGATCGGCCGCGGTCCGGCCAGCCGTACGCCACCCGGGGCGACGATGTCGGGACCGGGGCGCGGCGCCCCCAGGTGCTCGAGCTGGATCGGCCCGACCTCGATCAGCGCCCACGGGCGGTGGCGCATCTGCAACGGCGTGAACACCTTCTCCATCAGGTCGGCGGCGGTCGGCACCAGCACCGTGGTCATCCGGCCGGAGCCGGGGATCGGGTCGAAACCGGGAGTCACCGGATCGTCGGCCAGCGGCAACTCGATAACCGGTGCCGTCTCGACGATCTGAATGGCCTGGCCCAGCCGGTTGATCGCCTGGGTCGGTTCGCCGGCGCCCGTGGTGCCATAGGCGGTGATCATGTAGAAGCCGGAGAGCGTCACCGGCGGCAGCCGCGTCTGGCCGTCATCCCCGGTGATCGGCGCATCATTGCGGTGGGTCGGCTGCGGCGTGATCCACAGCAGCGACACGCGGATCGACTCGCTGGCGGTCGCCGGATTCTCGATGGGCGGCGCCGAGACGACGTCCTGCAGCGGCGGGTTGAGATTGCGGCGGATATGACTGGCCACGGCCGCGCCGGCGTCGTGCAGGTTGGCAAAGCGCGCCATCGCCTAGGCCCCTCCACCGCCCAGCGGAATGGCATGGCGGCGCGGCGCACGCCGGCGTGCCGGCGGCCGCGTGGCACCGCCCTCGGTTCGGCTCGCCACCGTGATCTTGCCGATTTCGACGCGGACCGAGGGTGGACGGTCGGCGGCGAGGCCGGCCGCGTGCGCCGCGACGGGTAATCCCGCCGGCTGGTCGGGGCGCGGCCGCACCGCCCCCCGCAGCGCCCACTCCAGCGCCGGCCCCAACTCCCGATCCAGCTCCCGGTCAGGTTCTCCGTCCGGCCCCCCATCCGGCCCCCCATCCGGCCCGCCATCCGGCCGCCGGCCCGGACCCCGCTCGGGCGGCGGCGTGGCGGCGTCCGCCGTGGGCGCCCGGGTGACCGCCGCGGCCTCCGGCGGCACCGCCCTGGCAACCGCCTGATCGCCCCCCGGCGCAACGAGGGAACGGACACCGCGGGGCTCCGCCGGAGCCGCGGGGGTGCCTCCGGACGCGAGACCGCCGGCAGCCTCACCGCCGGGCGGCGTTTCGGCAGACGGCCGCGGGGTGGGCGGCGACGGGTTGGGCGGCGCGACCGCTGCCGACGCCGACGGTCGGGCGGCGGCGGCCCCGCGCCCGGGCGCCGCATGGATGGCCGGGCCGGCCGCCGGCGGCGTCGGCGCGATGATGGTTCGCGGCGTGACGATTGCGGGCGGCGGTGCGGGCGGCGATGCGGGCGGCGGTGCGGCCGGCGGTGAGCTCAGCCGCGCCTCGGCCGCGAGGTCACCGAGCCGCACGCGGCGACGGGCGCGCGGCGCTCCGCCCGGTCCGCCCGACGCACGGTCAGGCGCCGCCCCGGCCAACCGATCCGGTGCCGGATCGCGGTCGGATGGCGTCAGCTGGACAGATTGGTCTCCCGGCGCCCGTGAGCGTCCGGGATGCGAAAACGGTGCCGCCGGGCGCGAGACCGACGGCACTGTCCGTGACCGGCCGACGGGGGCTGTCGACGGTGCGGCTGGTGTCGGTGGCGGCGTGGCCATCGGCCCGTCCGCTGCGGCGCCGGCGAGGCCGAGGGGCGCTGCCGTTGCCGCGCCCTTACTGGCGGCCCGGTCATTGGCGACCCGGTCGCGCGCCGCGCCCGCCGGCCGCGGTTCCGCCAGCCGGCGGGCGTCCTGCCTCGCCGTCGCCGCGACGGGCTCTCCGATCAGCCGTGCGAGACGCGGTCCCATGACGCCTCAGGCGACGGCGCCGAGACTGTGCGGGAGCGCCCGCGCGCGCAGGATCCGGGCGACGTAGGTCTGCCGCCGCGGATAGGGGAGATCCAGGATCTCCGCCTCCGACCAATGGTAGGTGGCGGCGATGAGGTGAATCTCGTCGAGCAACCGTTCGGCACGCCCGGCCAGCTCGGCAGCGACGAAGGCGGCCACGTCGAAGGGGGCGGTAATGTCGGCCCCACACTCGACGCAGCGGGTGGCGAGGTCGAGGCCGAGACCGGCGGCGGCCCCCTCCAGCGCCGCGGTCAATGCTGGGCCGTCGGGGCCGGCGAGCCGGGCCGTTGCCGCGGTCTCGTCCAGTCCGCCGGCCCGCGCGAGCAGAAAGGCAAGCGCCGCCGCGCCGGTGCGCCCCGACGCCTCCAGGTCGGCAACGTCCCCCGCCGTCAGCGACCGCAGCGCCACCTCAGGGGGTGCTTCGGAAGGCGCCTCGGGGGGCGCGTCGGCAGCCGGGGCAGTCGCCCGCGGCAAATCGGCGATGGCGAAGATCAGCAGGTTGTCGGTGTCGCACGCGGGGCAACCGAGTTCCGCCTCGACGTTCGGGCCGATGGTGGCTTGGCGCAAACCCAGCACTTCACTCTCCCACGCCGCGAGCGGCAGCGCCCGCAGTCGCTGTTCTTCCCGGCGATCACCGCGCGCGCCGAGAGCGATGAGCCGACTGACCGGTCCGCCCGGACCGAGAAAGCCGAGTTCGTCGCGGCCGGTGAGATCGGCTTCGGTCAGCGCGCGTCCGGGCATTCCCGATCCGCCGCATCAGCTTTCGGCGGGTTCGACCAAGCCGTCGTCGAGAACGAAATTCTCGTACTCGACCTTCAGCGTCTGAATGGCGATGGCGTTGGCGTTGGCGTCCATCTCCGGCAGCGCCTGGAACTCGCTCGCCCACGCCCGGATCAGGTTGAAGGCCATCACCGGCTCGTTCTGCATGTTGAGCACTTCCACCCGGACGTCCTTGCGATAGTTCAACGGCGAGTTGGCGGCCTCGCCCGCCGGGTTGTTCACCTGGTTGGCCCAGGTGAGAAACTGCTGATCATGGGTCAGCCCGGCCTCGAAGGTGATCGGCTCGAACTTGGTCCGCCCGGGCAGCTTGCGGACGATGCCGCCGTCGGCGGCGGCGCGCCACTCGATCGCCTCGGTCATCTTCTTGACCGCCGACATTTTCGAAAGCGCCGCCACCGTGGTGTTGTCCCAACTCACCCGGAAGCGGAAGTTCTTGTAGGGGTCGATGCGGTGCGCGTTGACGTTGAACATCGGCATGGATCGGCCCTCCCCGCTAGCTGCTGGTCTTCTGGCTCAAGGTGACGATGACGAACTCGGCGGGCCGCAGCGGCGCGAAGCCGACCTGCACGTTGACGATGCCGGCGGCTTGGTCATCGGGCGTTGTCGTGTCGGAATCGCATTTGACGAAATAGGCATCCCGGCTGGTGGCGCCGGCAAAGGCGCCGTTGCGGAACTGCGCCTCCATGAAGGCGCCGATGGTCTGCCGCAGCGCCGCCCAGAGGCGTTCGTCGTTGCCCTCGAACACCGCCCACTGGATGCCGTTGTAGATGGACTTGCGCAGGAACATGGCGGTGCGGCGGACGTTGATGTAGCGCCATTCGGTGGTCGGCCGCCGGGTCCGCCCGCCCCACGCCACCCGGCCGGCGCCGGGGATGGTGCGGAGCGCGTTGAGGCCGTGCGGGTTCATCCGGTCCTGGTGCTGGTCGAGAACATTGAAGTCGAGCCCGACCGCGCCCGTCACCGTGGCGCCGATGCCGGCCGCCACCTTCCAGACGCCGCGGCGCCCATCCGTCCGACCATAGAGCCCGGCGATGTGGCCGGCCGCCGGCACCGCCCGCGTCGGATTGCGCCCCACCCCGACCGGGTCGTTGATGACGATCCTCGGCCAGTAGAGCCCCAGATGATCGGAGGCATTGATGCCGGTGCGCGCCGCCGTCACCGCGTTGGCCACCGGATCGTTCGCGGCCGTCGAGCGCGGCGCATCGGCGACGAGAAACAGGTCGCGCTGCGGCCTAATCTCCACATAGCCCAGGACGGCGTTGATCAGGCCGTTGTGCTCGGCCTCGGTGGCGGCATTCAACATGCCGTCCGAGGCGCAGACGATGAGGGCCGCGTCCTCGACGCCGTCGAGACCGCGGCGCAACGCCGCGTTATAGTTGGCGGCCCCGAAGGTGGCGTCGCCACCGGTGCCGGTACTGCCGGGGATGTCGGACGTTCCGCTGGTGCCGTCCAAGGGGACCCCCGGCGGGATCGCAGCAGGATTGCCGACGTTTTCGGCCCGCAGCGGCGTGCCGCCCCAGCGCAGAAAGGCCGAGCGGGCGAGTTGGTCGACGAGGTACTTCTCGTCCGAGGCATCGGCCGACAGGCCCTCGAAGCGCTCGACCTCGGCGTGCGCGGTCTCGCCCGGCGCCTGATAGAAGACGATGAGGTTGAAGCGGTTGGGATCGCCATCGGTGGCGTTATCGACGGCGATGCGCAGCCGCGTCGCCCAGATCCCCGGCGCCGCCGCCTGCAGTGTCGCCGTCGGCGCCGCGCCGCTGATCTGCAGGCGTTGATCGGCGGCGTTGTTGGGCCGGATCGGCGGGCCATTCCAGGCGATGTCGGGGTCGGCGGCCAGCCGGGTGAGGACGTTGTTGGGAGAGCCCGGCACGGCCGTCAGGTTCTCATACAAGGGCGTCGTCGCGCGAGGGGCGAAGGTCGCGCCGTCGTCGCTGGACACCTCGACGGCCAGGTTGAACTCCGCCGCATTGGCGCTGGTCGCGTCGGTGATCTGCAGGCGGATCATGGTGCCGGGGACGCCGAACATCCGCGCCTCGATGCGCGCGGTCGTGGCGCCGTCGGTGACGCCGATGCCGGCGAACTGGACGCCGGTCACGGACCGGGTCGCGGTGGCCGCGGTACCACTCACCAAGCGGAAGACGTAGGCGCGCGGCCCGCCGTTCTCGAAAAAGCCGCGGACGGCATAGGGCATGAACAACTGCGCCGTGGTCGTGGTCGCGTCGTCGCGCCGGAAGCCACCGAACAGCCGTTGATACTGGAGCGGGCTGGTGATCGATGTCGGGCCGACCGGGCCGCGTTCGGTCTCGCCGACGAAGATGGTCACCGCGGTCGGCGCCGCCTCGATGCTGCGGGCGCCGCCCGGCGCTTCACGGACATAGACACCAGGGGTGAGCGGAGTGGTCATAGGAGAGCTCCCAGATAGCGACCCGAAAGGCTTTGCGTCCCGACGACATCACGGCGCCACCGTGCCCCAGCGGCCGGCAGCTTAGCGTTTGCTTGCGAGGAACCGAAACAGGGCGAAAGCTTGCGTCTCAAAAACAACCAAAATTTACCATTAATTGCAAATCATAGCCGCAGACGCGCCCTCCTGCAAGAGGGTGTTGCGACCCGTCCGTTTGGAGAAGAAGCGCTGCGATGTTGGGTGGGAGGCGAAACAGAAAGGCGGGACGGCGGTCACCGGGCGGAGACCGCCGTCCCGCGAAGGCCCACGGGCGGCTCGGCCGCCGCGGACCACTGCGCCGGGATCAGAGCAGACCGGGCTTGCCGCTCTGCCAGCGCTCAAGTTCCGTCGCCAGAAGCGCCGCGTGTTCGCGCTCTTCCGCGGCCAGCTCGCGATAGAGCTCGTAGGCTGACGAGTCCGCCGGTACCTGCTCCGTCTGCGCGCTGAAGAACGCCGCGGCACGCTCCTCACAGGCGATGGCGATGCGGAACAGGTTCGCGGGATCGTTCGGTCGACTCTCGATGCCGGCGAAGATGGCGGCCCGCTCGACGGCGAAGTCCGCCGACGTCGCCGGCACCGCGAGGTGATAGCGGCGCGACAGGATATCCATGTGCTCCGCCTCCATGGCGGCGAGCCGGGCGAAGACGTCGCGCATCAGCGGATGGTCGGCCTCGGTCGCGGCCCGGTCGTAGAAGGCGCGACCGCCGAGTTCGATCTCGAACGCGGCCCGCACCGCATCGAGCGCCGGGGCATCGCCGATGGATCGCGGATCCAGCACCTCCAGGCCGCCACCGCACAGCGGGCAGCGACCGTAGGGAAAGGCGAAGCCTTCGCTGACCTTGTGGCAGGCGGTGCAGCGCCACTCGAGCGTCGACGTCCCACAGCAAATGTACGCCTCGTCACCTTCGAGCGGACGACGGCATTTCGGACACAGCATCGCGGATCTCCCCATCAGGTTGCGGCGAGCGCCTGCTCGGACGCTCGCTCGGGAACGGCCGCCGGCGAGGCGGCCGCCTCCGGCGTGACGGTGACCGGCCAAGCCCGGTCCGGGTCGGCCAGATAGGCGGCGATCGCCCTGGCGGCGCGCCGGCCGGCACCCATCGCCAGAATGACCGTGGCGCCGCCGGTAACGATGTCGCCGCCGGCAAAGACGCCCGGCACGTTGGTGGCCTGGGTGGCCTCGTCGGCAACGATGTAGCCCCAGCGGTTGACGCCGAGGTCCGGTGCCGATCGGGTGACGATGGGATTGGCCTTGGTGCCGAGGGCGGAGATCACGGTGTCGCAATCGAGATCGCGGATGTCGCCGGTTCCCAGCGGCGTCCGCCGGCCGCGCTCGTCCGGCTCGCCGAGTTCCATGCGTTCCACCGTCATGCCATAGACGTCCCCCGCTTCGGTCGTGAGGATCGCCACCGGCGCATGCAGGAAGAAGAACTCCACCCCCTCCTCCTTGGCATGACGCAACTCCTCGATGCGGGCCGGCGCCTCCGCCTCGGACCGGCGATAGACGCAGCGCACGCTGTCGGCGCCGATGCGCCGGGCGACGCGCAGACAGTCCATGGCGGTGTTGCCGGCACCGATGACGACGACGCTGCGGCCGACGCCGAGCGGTGTGTCGACATGGGGAAAGCGGTCGCCGCCCATCAGGTTGACGCGGGTGAGGAACTCGTTCGCCGAGAACACCTGGCGGGCGGACTCGCCGGGAATGCCGAGGAACGACGGTGCGCCGGCGCCGGCGGCGATGAACACGGCGTCGAAGTTCTGGTCGTGGCGCAACTGATCGATGGTGTAGGTCTTGCCCACCACCTTGTTGGTGCGGAACTCGACGCCGAGATCCTTCAGGCGCTGCACTTCGCGTTCGATGATGTCCCGCGGCAGCCGAAACGCCGGAATGCCATAGCGCAGGACGCCGCCGACCACGTGCAGCGCTTCGAACACCGTCACCGCCGTCCCCTGGCGGATGAGATCACCCGCCGCCGCGAGGCCGGCCGGACCCGAGCCGATGATGGCGACGCGCCCGCCCTGCCCGTTGCGCGCCGACGGCACCGCCCGCGACGGCCGCGCGCTGTCGCCGACGAAGCGTTCGAGCCGCCCGATCGCCACCGGTTCCATCTTTCGGGCGATCACGCACTGGCTCTCGCACTGGCTCTCCTGCGGACAGACTCGCCCACAGATCGAAGGAAACAGGTTGGATTCGTTGATGACGGCGAGCGCGCCATCGAGATCGCGGATCAGCAGATGGCGGATGAACCGCGGAATGTCGATGGAGACGGGGCAGCCGGCGATGCAGGTCGGTTTCTTGCACTGGATGCAGCGCTCGGCCTCCTCCAGCGCCAGCGCGAGATCGTAGCCGAGATTGACCTCCTGGAAGTTGGTGGCGCGCACCACCGGATCCCGCTCGGGCATCGCGGTCTGGTTTGGCGCCACCTGCGTCAGCTTCTTGTAGTTGCGCTTCTCGTCGCGGAAAAGCTGGGCCTCCAGGTTGCAGACGTGGTCGTGCGCGTGGCTGGCCGTCGCCTCCTCCGGCTTGAACCGCGCCTGGCGGGTGGTGAGTTCCTGGAAGTCGACCGCGTGCGCGTCGAAATCCGGGCCGTCGACACAGGCGAAGCGCACCTCGCCGTCGACGGTGACCCGGCAGGAACCGCACATGCCGGTGCCGTCGACCATGATCGCATTCAGCGACACCGAGGTCTTGACGCCGAACGGGCGGGTGGTCTCGGCGCAGGCGCGCATCATCGGCAACGGTCCGATGGCGACGACGAGATCCGGCGCGGCGGCGGTGAGCACGTCGTTCAGCGCCGCGGTCACCAGGCCGGGACGCCCGTAGCTGCCATCGTCGGTGCAGACGATCAACTCGTCGCACCAGTCGGCGAAGCGGTCCTCCCAGAACACCAGATCGCGGGAGCGGAAGCCGATGATGCCCGTGGTCCGATTGCCCGCCGCCTTGAACGCGCGGAGCTGCGGAAAGATCGGGGCGACCCCGAGACCGCCACCGACCAGGACGACGTGGCCGACGCCGTTCACATGCTGCGGCATGCCCAGCGGCCCGACGAAGTCGAGAAAGGTGTCGCCTTCGGCGTAGCCGTCGCGCATCTCGCGGGTGGTCTTGCCGAGCGCCTGCACCACCATGGTGATGGTGCCGCGCTCGCGGTCATAGTCGGCGATGGTCAGGGGTATGCGCTCGCTGCCGTCGTGCAGCCGGAGCATCACGAACTGGCCGGGCTGGGCCGCCTCGGCGACATCGGCGGCGGCCACCTCCCAGAGGAAGGTGGTGTCGGAAAACGCTTCGCGGCGGAGGATCTTGTACATGATGGTCGAAACCTCATTCTGGCCTGCCTGGGCGGCGGCACGGCGGCGCGGGCTGGATATCGGCTGCGGCGCGGCACGATGCCGCACCGCCGCCGACCGCAGGATCAGCGGCGGCGCTCGGGCACGACTCCGACGATGTCGCCCAGCGGGATGAACGTCTTGGCCCGCTGCGGCGGTCGGTGCGGCGCCTCCTGAAGCACCTTGAAGACGCGTTCGGTCAGCGGATCGGACACGACGAAATCGTCGTAGGCGCGCTGCAGCACGCGCGCGAAGGCACCGTGCAGCGCCGCGTCGTCCAGGGACTGGACGCCGCGATCGCGAAGGTAGTCATGGGCGCGCTTGAGGATATGCAGCCGACAGACATCGATGATGTGCTGATCGTACGCAATCGCGAAGTGGTCGAGAAACTCCTCGGCCGTCTGCAGGCTTTCCAAAGTTTCACGCAGTGGGGTCATCGCACCTCTCCCGCGACCGAGGACAGCTCGGCATAGAGTTCGCGCAGGTCTTCGATGGTCGGCGGCCGTTTGGTATTGACGGCATGACTGCGAATCCGCTGCAGGACCGCGCCGGCGCCCACCGCATCGAGAGCGATGCCTAGGCCCGCGAAGACATGGCGCACGGCGGCGACGCCGGAATGCTTGCCGAGCTGGATGCGGTGCCGGCAGCCGAGAACCGCGGGATCCAGCGCCTGGTAGGTGCGCGGATCCCGCAGCAGCCCGTGCACGTGGATCCCCGCCTCGTGGGTGAAGACGGCGTCGCCGACGATGCTCTTGTTCACCGGCACCGGCCGGCCGGATGCGCCGGCGACCAGGGTCGAGATCGCCTTGAGGCGCCGGCCATCGACGCCGGTGTCGACGCCGTAGAGTTCGCTCAGGCCGACGACGGCCTCTTCCAGCGGCGCGTTGCCGGCGCGTTCGCCGAGGCCGTTGACCGTGGTGTTGATGTGCGTCGCCCCGGCGCGGACCGCCGCCAGGGAATTGGCGGTGGCCAGCCCGAGGTCGTCGTGGGCGTGGATCTCCAGTTCCAGCGACGTGCGCGCCCTGAGCCAGCCGATGACGTCAAAGGTCCGGAAGGGATCGAGCACCCCCAGCGTGTCGGCAAAGCGGAAGCGATGGGCGCCGGCGGCTTCGCTGGTCTCGATCATCGCCAGCACCGAGTCGGCGGCGGCGCGGGACGCATCCTCGCCGCCGACGGCAACCGCGAGGCCGCGGTCACGGGCATAAGCGACGATCTGAGCGACGGTCTCCCGCGCCCAGGCCCGGTCGCGCCCCAGCTTGCCGTGCAGCATGGCATCGGAGACCGGCATGGAGACGTTGACGGCACCCAGGCCGCAGGCGACGGCGGCGTCGATGTCGCCTTCCCGTGCCCGGCACCAGCCGACCAGGCGAACCGGCAGCGCTGCGGCGACGACGGCGCGGATGGAGTCCTGCTCATCGGCGCCCATGGCCGGGATGCCGACCTCGATCTCCGGCACGCCGGCATCGCTCAGCGCCCGGGCGATCACCACCTTCTCCGCCGCGGTGAAGGCGACGCCGGCGGTCTGCTCGCCATCGCGGAGCGTGGTGTCGTGGATCACGGGGGTGGCGGGGGCCATCGGTCGCGGCCCTCAGGCGAACGCCGGCTGGAACGCGTCGGCCAGCGGCATGCCGCTGTTCCAGTAGGGTGACATGGCGCGCAGCCGCTCGACGATGGGCGGCAACACCGCGAGCACGTGGTCGATGTCCTCGGCAGTGGTCTCCCGCGACAGGGAGAAGCGGATGGCGCCATGCGCCGCGGTGAACGGCACGCCCATCGCCTGCATGACGTGCGACGGCTCCAGCGATCCGGACGTGCACGCCGAGCCCGACGAGGCGGCGATGCCGGCGCGGTTCAGGTGCAAGAGGATCGCCTCGCCCTCGACGAACTCGAAGGCGATGTTGCTGGTGTTCGGCAGGCGGTAATTGGGATCGCCGGTGACGAAGCACCGCGGCACGGCGGCAAGGATGCCGCGCTCCAGGGTGTCGCGGAGGGCGCGGACGCGGGTGTTCTCCTCGTCGACGGCCGCCATGGCGAGGCCGCAGGCGGCGCCCAGCGCGACGATAGCGGCGGTGTTCTCGGTGCCGGCACGGCGCTCGCGCTCCTGGTGGCCGCCGCGCAGCAGCGGGCGGTAGCGCAGGCCGCGCCGCACGTACAATGCGCCGATCCCCTTCGGCGCATGCAGCTTGTGGCCGGACAGCGACAGCATGTCGATATCCGCCTGGGCGAGGTTGAGGGGGATCTTGCCCACCGCCTGCACCGCATCGGTGTGGAACGGAATGTCGAACCGGTGCGCCAGCTTGGCGAGCAGCTCGACCGGAAACAGGGTGCCGGTCTCGTTGTTGGCCCACATGATCGAGACGATGGCGACATTGGGCGACAGCGCACGGGCGTAAGCGTCCACGTCCAGCCGTCCCTTGGCATCCACCGGGATGACGTGAAGGGTGTAGCCTTCGTGGCGCTCCAAGTGTCGGCACAGGGACAACACGGCCGGGTGTTCCACCGCACTGGTGACGATTTCGCGGCGGCTCGGATTGGTCTTCAAGGCCGACAGGATCGCGGTGTTGTCGGCTTCGGTGCCGCACGACGTGAAGATCACCTCGTCCTCGTAGGCGGCCCCGAGCAACGCCTGAACCTGGCGGCGGGCCTCGCGGATGCGGGTCCCCACGGTCTCGCCGAAACTGTGCATGGACGAGGGATTGCCGAACTGTTCGCTGAAGAACGGCAGCATGGCCTCGACCACGCGTGGATCGACCCGGGTGGTCGCGTTGTTGTCAAGATAGACGGCGCGCATGTTTCACCTCCTCGGACGGGCTCAGGCCAGAGCGGCCAGGGCGGTTTCGGGAACCACGCGCAATGGTCGGGCCAAGCTCGCCATCAGGTGCTCGCGCAGGCTGTGGATCGTCGCCGACGCCATCTCGCAGCGCACGCAGGCGCCCGACAGGCGAACGACGACGAGGTCGCCATCGACGTCGACCAACTCGACATCGCCGCCGTCGCGCTGGAACAGCGGCCGCATGGCGTCGATACCTTTCTGGATCGCCAGGATCTCGCGCACCGTCGCGACGCCGGCCGCAGCGTCCGGCGCCGGCGAACCGACGGGCTCCGACGGCGACGCGCCGGCCCGGAACGCCGCCGCCGGATCGAGCAGCCCTTCGCCGACCATGCCGGCGTTGACGCTCTCGAGCAGCCCCTCGATCTTCTCGCGGCAGGCGCCGCACTGGCCGCCCGCCTTGGTGTAGGCGACGACCATGGAGACGTCGGTCAGCCGGTTGCCGCGTATGGTGCGTTCGAGCAGACCCGCGTCGACACCGAAACAGCGGCAGACGAGGGCGCCGTCGTCGTGCTGGTCGGCCGGCGCGGCCTCGCCCCGATAGTTGGCGATCGCCGCGCGCAGCGCCTCGGCGCCCATGACCGAGCAGTGCATCTTCTCCACCGGCAGACCGCCGAGATAGTCGGCAATGTCCTGGTTGCTGATCGCCAGCGCCTCGTCGGGCGTCTTGCCGATGATCATCTCGGTCAACGCCGACGACGAGGCGATGGCCGAGCCACAGCCGAAGGTCTGGAAGGTGGCGGCGGTGATGCGGCCGGTCGCGTCGTCGACGCGCAGCATCAGCCGCAACGCATCGCCGCAACTGATGGAGCCGACCTCACCGACACCATTGGCGTCGTCCAGCACACCGATGTTGCGCGGGTTGAAGAAATGGTCTTTGACCGTCGCGGTGTAGTCCCACATGGCGTCCTCCCGGTCAGTTCGCGAACGACTTGCCGCAACTGCAAACGTCGCGGGCATTGGGGTTGTCGAAGACGAAGCCGGAGGTCTCGAGCCCTTCGACAAAGTCGATCTGCAGACCATCGACGATCGGCAGGCTGGCGGGGTCGACGAACACCTTGACATCGCCGAACTCGAAGACCCGGTCGTCGGCGTTGGGTGCGAGTTCGAGACCGAAGACGTACTGCAGACCGGAGCAGCCGCCCTCGTTGACCATGATCCTGAGGCCGGTGACGCCCGTCGTCGCCTCGTCGACGAGGCGATGAACGACGTCCTGCGCCTTTGCTGTCAATGCCACCATGGGGTCGTCTCTCCTCTCGATCGGCGATGTCGATATCCAGTGAGAAGCAAACCGCGTGCCAAACTATTAGAACAATGATTTGGTTGGATTTTTATTCCGGCGGGTAGGCCGGAGCGTCAGCCGACGTGTTGGCTTTGTCGGACTTCGGACAGCCCGAACCGCACAGCCGACAACGGCTCGCCGGCTTCGGGGCCGAAACAGAAGGCGACGTCGGCACAGACGCTGCAGTTCGGCGACTTGCAGATGACGACGCCGTCGCGTTCGCAGAGCTCGCGATAGAAGAACTTCTTCCACTTCATGTCGCGGCTGTTGCGCTGCTTCAGGCTGTGGAAGTGTCGGTGCATGAGCGTGTTCAACTCGTCGCGGCCGAACAGGCCCAGGTCCTGCCAGAGGTGATTGGCGGCGAGTGAGCGGCGGGCGATGATGCTGGCGAGCCAGCCCTCGGCAACGGCGCCCCGGGTGCGGTGCTCGAGCAGCAGAACGCGCAGATCGGGCTCCTCCAGGGCATCGGCGCCGGCGTCGGCGCCGCGGGTCCGCGCCGGCAGGATGCGCCAGGCCCTGGGAAAGTAGGCGCCGAGGATGGTTGCGAGGGCGAACGGCGCGAGGCCGAGAGCCTCGGTCAGCGGCCGATCATCCTCGGCCAGACCGGCGACGATGGCGCAGGCGAAGACGTGGCGATCGAAGGGATCGCCACGGCCGCCGTCGATCAAGCGCCCATGCAGCCCCTGAAGGCCGAGCACGGCGTCACTCCCGCCCGGTCAGGCGGCAAGGGCCGCGGACGCGGGGATGTGGGTCTGCGCCTTGGTGCTGCAGACCTGGGCGCACGCACCGCAACCGATGCACTTGCCCTTGGCGGCGATGGTCATGATCATGCGCTCCGCCTCATCATCGTCGGCGTCGACCACCTCACCATCTTCGGTCGCCCCCATCATCGCCAGCACGCCGCGACCGCACACCTTGTAGCAGCGGCCGCAGCCAATGCAGCTCTCGGGATCGATGGCCTCGATGTACATGGGCTCCCACGGCGTTCCGTCGCGGGAAACAGGCTGAAACTGGGTCATGGCTGGGTCCTTTTTCATCAAGAGGTGGTGCGGGCGACATCGGCGAACCGCTCGATCAATCCGGCGACGTCATCGATCATGCGATCGCCGGCCGACTGCAGCGCCGCCACCGAGTCGAAGCCGAAGCGGTGCACGTCGCGGAGCGGCCGGTCGAGAACGACGAGACGACCGGCGGTCAGGACGACACGGCCGAAACCTTCATCGGTCACCTTCGACAGGCTGATGACATCGACGCCTGTCCGCCGCGTCGCGGCCAAGCCGACGGCGTTGAAGAACACTTCGACGCGCCACAGGGCGCGGGCATCGGGCGAGCCCAGCACGTCGGTGGAGCGGCGCTGCGCCGGCGTCCGCACGAAGGTCGCCAACAGCGCCTCGTCGGCCGTCCGCGCCCAGACGCCGTAGGGGTCGTGTGCCCGCATCAACGTGACCAGCGCGCTGGTGAAGCCGCCGCCGGACGTCGCCGCGGGGGCGTCGGTGGGCAGCGCGGAGGTGGGCGCCGTCATCAGGCCGCCCCACTCGGAGCGTCGTCGTCGAGGAACGAGGCCGGCGCGCCGGCATCGCGACCGAGCGCCTTGCGCAGCCACGGCGGCGGCGTGCCGTTGAGCATGGTCTGCACCCGCTCGAGGACCTGGGCGATCGGCTCGGGCTTCGGCACCTTGATCGGGTGGACCCGCCGGTTCACCACCTTGGCGGCGGCGGGGCCGCCGATCGCCAGCACGAACAGCAGCGTGCAGCCCTCGAGGGCATCGACGCGGGGCGTGATCCGATCCTCGTCGGGCTCGGCGTGCACGCCGTCCTCGCCACTGGTGGAGTCGAAGCGGATCGCCTCGAGGAAGCGGTGGCCGTCCGGGCCGACATCGTAGATGGCGAGGTTCTTGGCGCCGGCGAAATGGGCGTCCAGGGTTCTCAAATCCTGGGTGGCAAAGGCGATCCGCATGCTCGCTCCTTCCGCCGCCGGGTCCGGAGAGCCGCCCGGCGGCACATCGGTGGGGACGACGCGCAGTCTACGCATCGACGTGGGTTTCATGGCTCACCTCCCGGTCGCGGCGTTCATGGGCCGGACTTTCGGTCTCGTGGTCCAACAACAGGTTGCCGATCTCGAACAGGAGATCGCGCGTGCCACGGTAGCCGACGGTGAGCCGATGGCCGGCGCCGAGCCGGTCGAATTCCGGAAAGCCCCAACGGAACAGCGGCGCCCCGAGGCGCTGGGCCAGCTCGCGGCCGTGCGCGTTGGTCACCACCAGATCACAGCCGCTGGCGAGGGCGCCCCGTTCCAGGTCGTCGAGGTCGCCGACGACGACGGTCTCGATCGGCACGCGCGCCGCCGCCGGCGTCGCCCGGGTGGTGACGGCGGCGACGAGGTCACAGTCCATGTCCGCGAGCAGGGAGCAGGCCGCCTCGAGCAGGTCCGGATCGCCCGCCACCGCCACCCGCCGACCGGTGAAAAAGAAGTGCGAATCCAGCATGGCGTCGACCAGACGGCTGCGCTCGCGGCGGAGCCGCATCGGCGCCGTCCGGCCACTGACCTCGGCGAGAACCGTGACGAAGGCATCGAACGCGGCCAGGCCGGTGAGCCGCTCGAACACCCGGAACGGCACCCCGGTCCGCTCCTCCAGCAGCGTCGCGGCCGCGCGCGTCTGCTCACCGACCGCTAGCGTCAGCACAGAGGACCCCATGCCGCGGATCGCCGCACGATCCGTGCCGCCGAGGGACGTGGGCACGTGGTCGTCGGGGATGTGACCGTCGAGGGAAGCGGACAGGTCCGGCAGGACCACGGCCGTGAGCCCGAAGCTCTCGATCACGTCCTTCAAAAGCTCGACGTCGGCGGGAGTCAGATGGCTCGCCGTCAACAGGTTGACCCGCTTCTCCGCGCGCGGCCGCCGGCCGGGCTCCACCAGGACGTCGACGATCGCCTCGACCGCGGCACTCCATCCGGCCTCCAGGCCGCCGGCGAAATCGGGTGTCGCCGCGTGAATGACGGACAGGTCGTTCCACTCGGGGTGCGCCGGCAGGATGCGCCTGAGATCACCCGCCAGGTCCTCGTCGCGAGTCTCCGTCAGGGCGGTCGTGCACAAGCCGATGATCCGTGGCCGGGCGCGCTCGTGCAGGGTGCCGATCGCCTGCTCCACGTTGTCGGCACCGCCGAGGATGGCATTGAGCTCGCTCATCGCCGTCGTCTGCAACGGGATCGCCTCGCGAAAATGGCGAACCATCAGTACGAGGGCGAAAGCGGTGCATCCCTGGCCGCCATGCAACAGCGGCAGGCAGCCGTCGAGACCGAGGAAGGCGAGCGCGCTGCCGAGGGCGGGGCTTGCCTTCAGCGGATTGACGCTGCACGCCTTGCTACTGATCGTGATCGCGCTCATCCGACTGGCCCATCCCAGGGCGCCGGCTGCCGTACCGCGCGCCAGACCGGGTGGTGGATGGTGGCGTCGAGCCGCCGGGCGAGCTCGACCATGCCGTCATAGCCGGCGTAGGCGTGATGGCGTTCCTGGTTGATGTCGAGCCACGGCGTGTAGGTCTTCAGCGCGACGAACTGGGTGCGGCCGCCCGAGAGCAGAATGTCCGCCTCGCCGCGTTTCAGCGTGCCGTAGAGGTCGCGCGCCGGGATCTGGCCGAAGGTCCGGGCGTCCTCGCCCATCAGCTCCTGGATGCGCGCTTTGTCGTCATCGGTGGACTTGCGCACCGACGTGCCGACAACCTCCATCCCCAATTCCTGCAACGCCGCGATCATCGACCAGGACTTGACGCCGCCGGTGTAAAGCAGCACCCGCTTGCCGGCCAGGCGGGCACGGTGCGGGGCGATGCGGGCGCGCGCCGCGGATTCCTCGGTGGCGATCAGGGCGTCCGTGCGGTCGGCCAGATCGGCCGGCGCGCCCCGCTCCACCAGCATCCGGGCGACCTGCCGGAGGGCGCTCGAGGTCTCGCCGATGCCGTAGAACGAGCCCTCGAAATAGGGGATGCCATAGCGCTCGCGCAGGGCCCGCGCGAAGGCGACCATGGCCTGCGAGCAGACGACCATGTTGAGCCGCGCCCGGTGCGCGCAGGCGACCTCGTGATAGCGGGCGTCGCCGGTGATCGAGGCGAGAATGCGGACGCCGAGCCGTTCGAACAGGGGCAACACCTGCCACATTTCGCCGGCGACGTTGTATTCGCCGATGATGTTGATGTCCGTCGGGGTCGTCCGCTCCGGCTCGCGGGTGCCGACCACGTGCTCCATCAGCGTCTGCCCGGCCAGCTTGTTGCCGAGGCTCTTCGAGCCGGCGAACCCGGGGGCGTTGACGGGAATCACCGGCAGGCCGAGCCGCTCGCGCGCCGCGGTGCAGACCGCATCGACGTCGTCGCCGATCAGCGCCGGCACGCAGGTGACGTAGACGAAGATCGCCGCCGGCCGCCGCTGCTCGGCGATCTCCTTGATCGCCCGATAGAGCCGCTTCTCGCCGCCCTGGATGATGTCCAGTTCCGTGAGATCGGTGGTGAAGCCGGTGCGGTAGAGGGTCGGACCGCTGGACAGGGTGTGCCGGCTGTCCCAACTGTTGCCCTCGCAGGCGATGGGGCCGTGCACCAAATGGGCGGCGTCGGAGATCGGCTGCAAGGCGATCTTGGCGCCGTCGAAGGCACAGCCGCCCGCCGCCGCACCCGGCTTCAGGCTGCTGGCGCAGCCCTTGCGGCGGTCGCTGTCGGTCTTCGCGCGATTGGCCGCGCACTCGGGTTCGTTGAACGCTTCGGCCATCCTGCGCTTCAGCATCTCTCCCTCCCTCGGCCGGACGGCGGCGCACGGCGCCACCCGCGGTCCCGCTGGTGGTTGGATACCAACGGATGAGACGCACCCGTTGGCTGAACCGCACCACCCGATCGATCGCCACGTGGGTCGACCGATCTGACGCCTGGGACGCAAGCGCCAGATCGGGTGTTCTCGTGCAGCGGTGCATTCAGAGAATTCACGGTCGCTGCACGAAACCTTTTGTTTCTAGTGCACATCTGGCCCGTTCAAATGGGTCATTTGAATGGGTCTGTGCACTAGCGTGTCAGGTCGAAACTCACGCCGTCCACGCCCGGCGCATCGGTGTCTTCGTCGAGGCGGTCGAGGATCGCATCGAGGATGCGGACCAGGACCGTGAGGCCGCCGGCATACCCCCAGGTCGGAAAGCGGTGGTGGTGATGGCGATCGAAGATCGGGAAGCCGAGACGGATCAGCGGCGTTCCCGTGTCACGCTCCAGGTACTTGCCGTAACTGCTGCCGATCAGGAAATCGGCCGGTGCCGTGTGCAGAAGCGAGCGCATGTGCCACAGATCGGCCCCGGGCCAGACCTCGCAGTTCCGCCCATAGGGCGAGCTGTCGAGCAGGGTCTTCATCTGCTTGGCCCACGGCTTGGTGCCGTTGGTGGCGAGGGCGTGGCGCGGTTCGGCCCCCATCTCCATCAGGAAGCGGCACATGCTGTAGACGAAGTCCGGGTCGCCGAAGACGGCGAAGCTGCGCCCGTGCACGACCGTCATGGAGTCGGCGAGGGCGTCCACCAGCCGACCGCGTTCCAGCAACAGCGCTTCGGGGATCGGCTTGCCCGACAGCTCGGACAACGAACCCAACAGCTCGTCGGTCGCCTGCACCCCCATCGGGTAGTGGAAGCTTGCCGTCTCCTGCCCCTTCTCCTTGGCCATGACCAGCGACTTCTTGCTGCAGTATTCCTGCAGCGAAATCGTCGCCTTGGCATTCAGGGCGTTCTGCACCTCGTCCAGTGTCGTCCCGCCATCGTACATGCGGAACTCGCCGTCGCTCGGCGTGTCATAGACGTCCGACGGATCCGAGAGGATCGTGTAGTCGATCTCCATCAGATCGAGGACGCGCTTCAATTCGCGATTGTTGCCGACGCAGTAGCCGTCGAAACCGGGGATGATGTTGATCGACTCGCCCGGCGTCGGCTCCTTACCCTCCCAGAAGTACGAGAGGATGCCGGCCAGCATGTTGTCGTAGCCGTTGACATGGCTGCCCTGGAACGCCGGCGTGTGGGCGAACGGCACGGGGAAACCTTCAGGCACCGAGCCCTGTTCGCGGGCGTTGCCGACGAAGGCATGCAGGTCGTCGCCGATCACCTCCGCCATACAGGTGGTCGAGATGGCGATCATCTTCGGCTTGTAGAGGGCGTGTGCGTTGGCCAGGCCCTCGATCATGTTGTTGAGGCCGCCGAACACCGCGGCGTCCTCGGTCATCGACGACGACACGGCCGACGCCGGCTCCTTGAAGTGCCGCGACAGGTGCGAGCGATAGTAGGCGACGCAGCCCTGCGAACCATGCACGAAGGACAGCGTGCCCTCGAAGCCGCTGGCGCAGAACACCGCGCCGAGCGGCTGGCAGGCCTTCGCCGGATTGATGGTCAGACTCTTGCGGGCGAAATTCTTTTCCCGGTACTCTTCGGACTTCGTCCACTCACTGACCTCCTGCACCCGATCGTCGGGGGGCGGACATTCGAACGACTCCCGCTTGTTGCGCAGCATTTCCTTGTATTCAGGCTCGCGAAACAGCGTGGCGTGATCGCGGATCTTTTCAACGTTCTGGGGCATGCCCAATCTCCTCGAAGCGCGGCGTTGGCACGAACGGGGGAGGCCTCAGCCTCGCCCCCACGGTGCCTTGAACAGTCCCCACACCGGGTTGTTGACGGCCATATCCATGTCGCGCGCGAAGATCGCGAAGCCGTCGTAGCCGTGATAGGGGCCCGAATAGTCCCAGGAATGAACCTGACGGAACGGCACGCCCATCTTCTGGATCGGATACTTCTCCTTGATACCGGAGCCGACGAGATCCGGGCGGATGCGTTCGATGAACTTCTCCAGTTCATAGCCGGTCGCGTCATCGAAGATCAGGGTGCCGTCCTTCACGTGGGCCATGGTCCGCTGGTAGTCGTCCTTGTGGGCGAATTCGTAGCCGGCGCCGACGATCTCCATGCCCAGGTCCTCGTAGGCGCTGACCATGTGGCGCGGCCGCAAGCCGCCGACGTAGAGCATCACCTTCTTGCCTTCGAGGCGGGGGCGATAGGTCTCGATCACCTTGTCCGCCAGCGGCCGATACTTGGCGATCACCGCCTCGGCCTTCTCCTTGATCATATCGTCGAAGACGTCGGCGATCGCCCGGATCGACGTCTCGATCTTCGAGGGGCCGAAGAAGTTGAACTCGAACCACGGCGTGCCGTAGTGCTCTTCCATGTGCCGGGAGATGTAGTTCATCGAGCGATAGCAATGGATCAGGTTGAGCTTGCCCTTGGGCGCCTGTTCGAGTTCCGATAACGTGCAGTCGCCGGTCCACTGCGCGATCACCCGCAGGCCCATCTCTTCCAGGATCTTGCGTGACGCCCAGGCGTCGCCGCCGATGTTATAGTCGCCGATGATGGCGACGTCGTAGGGCCCGGGCTCGAACGCCGACGCGGCACCGGGGCGCTCCATCACCCAGTCGCGGATGGTGTCGTTGGCGATGTGATGGCCGAGCGACTGGGAGACGCCGCGGAAGCCCTCGCAACGCACCGGTACCACCGGCTTGCCGATATCCTTGGACTTGTCGCGGGCGACGGCCTCGATGTCGTCGCCGATCAACCCCACCGGGCACTCGGACTGGACACTGACGCCCTTGGCCAACGGGAACAGGGTTTCGATCTCGTCGATGATCTCGCGCAGCTTCTTGTCGCCGCCGAAGACGATGTCCCGCTCCTGGAAATCGGAGGTGAACTGCATCGTCCCGAATGTGTCGATGCCGGTCTCACCGACGTAGTAGTTGCGGCGCTGCGACCACGAATACTGGCCGCAGCCGACGGGACCGTGGGAGATGTGGACCATGTCCTTGACCGGCCCCCAGACCACACCCTTCGATCCGGCGTAGGCGCAGCCGCGCACGGTCATCACGCCGGGCGCCGACTTGATGTTGGACTTGACGCCGCAATCGGACTCGCCCTCGGAGGCGACGTTGATGTGCTTGGCGCGCCGCTTGCGCAGCTTGTCCGGATAGGACTCCAGCACGTCGGCGATGACCTGTGCGTGGAAATCCCGGTCGTTCGAATAGTCGAGGCTCATCTTGCCCTCCTGCGCCAGGGTGGTCGGGGCCGGTCCAGGCGGCTCGCGCGCGCTCGGACGGTCCCCGGAGCCACCGGGCGCCGATGTTGTCCTGTCGTGACGTGTCAGGCCGACGCCAACTGCGCGGCCTTCGCCGCGGCTTCCTTGGCCTCGAGTTCGGCGATCATCTGCTCGTCCGACTTGAGGATGCCGAACTCCATGAGCATCTCTTCAAGCTCTTCCATGGTGATCGGGGTCGGGATGACGCCCTTGCCCTCGTTCTCGTGGATCGCCTTGGCCAGCTTGCGGTACTCTTCGGCCTGGTTGGACTCCGGCGCGTATTCGATGACCGTCTTCCGCCGCAGCTCGGCGTGCTGCACGATGTTGTCGCGGGGAACGAAGTGAATCAGCTTGGTGCCGAGCTTCGCCGCCATCGCTTCGGCCAGTTCCAGTTCCAGGTCGGTCTGGCGCGAGTTGCAGATCAGGCCGCCGAGGCGGACGCCGCCGGTGTTGGCGTATTTCAGGACGCCGCGCGAGATATTGTTGGCGGCATAGAGCGCCATCATCTCGCCGGACATGATGATGTAGATTTCCTGCGCCTTGTTCTCGCGGATCGGCATGGCGAAGCCGCCGCAGACCACGTCTCCGAGAACGTCGTAGACGATGTAGTCCATGCCCTCGTAGGCGCCGTTCTCCTCCAAGAAGTTGATGGAGGTGATGACGCCGCGGCCGGCGCAACCGACGCCCGGCTCGGGACCACCCGACTCGACGCAGCGGACGCCGCCGTAGCCGACGCGGACCACGTCGTCCAACTCCAGATCCTCGACCGATCCCATTTCCGCCGCCATGTGCAGCACCGTCTTCTGGGCCTTGGCGTTGAGAATCAGCCGCGTGGAGTCGGCCTTGGGGTCGCAGCCGACGATCAGCACCTTCTGGTTCAATTCGACCAGGGCGGCGATGGTGTTCTGAGACGTCGTCGACTTGCCGATGCCTCCCTTGCCGTAAAATGCAATCTGACGGAGACCGCTCATCATGTGCTCCTTTCCATAAGGCATATCGCTGAGCTTGGGTCGCTCTACGCCAGAGCTTTGCAAGGCTCATGCCAACCACGCTCGGCCGCCGAACGGACACGTCAAAGTCACTGAATATCAAGGCGTTGGCGGTCGCTTCCGGAGACCGGCCGGCGGCCCGGCGGCTCTGTTGCGAACCGGACAATCTGCGACAAAGTGTTCGAGGTGGCACAGCCGCGACCGCCCGCCCGCCCCGGCAAGGCGCGCTCCATCAGCATGTTGACCGACTGGCACGGGGTTTGCTTGACGATTGGCGACCATGACGACACCGCTCCCCCAGGCCGATCTGCCCGATGCACCCGATGCGCCCGACGACCCCTGGCCGCGCGGTCACAGCACCAATTTCGTCGGTGTGCCGACCGGCCTTCTGGCGAGCGATGCTTTCAACCAGAGCCGCCGGGCGCTCTGTCTCGCCGGTGTGCGGGAGACCAACCACGGCCTGTTCGCGATGCTGACGCACGCGCAGACCGCCGACGCGGCGGCAGGCATCTTCACCGCCTACATGGAAGTGGTGTTCGGCCTGCACCCCGAACAGCGCGGCCCGGCGGCTGGCACAGAGGACGGGCGGCGGCGCTACCGGTCCAGCTACGTCCGGCTGCTCCGCGGTTGGAGCTTCGACAGCAACGGCGCCGAAGCCGCGGTGCTCAAGGGATGGGTGGAGAGTCGTTTCGGCCTCTTCCCCACCTTTCACAAGCAACCGATCAAACGCTTCGCCTCACCGGCCTGGTCGCGCTACGTCGAGGAGAAAATGGGCAGCCGATTTCACAACAACGCGATTCTCAGCCAACTCGATCTGATCTATGAGTTCGCGCAGTGGGTTCTCGGCCGCTTCCGCCCCGAGGTCAGGGCGCTGCGGCTGTATCGTGGCGTCAACGACTTCGCCGAGCACCCCATCGTCGCCCGGCTGGATCGGCGCACCGTGGTGCTGCGCATGAACAACCTCATGTCGTTCACGAGCCAACGTGACGTCGCCAGCTGCTTCGGCGACACGATCCTGGAAGCCGACGTCCCGACGGCCAAGATCTTCTTCTACAACGACCTCCTCCACGACCAGACCCTGAAGGGGGAAAGCGAAGTCCTGGTCATCGGTGGCGACTATCGGGTTCGAGCGGTTTATTTCTAACAGTGGTCGCATGGAGAACTGTGCAATGGATCGTGCGGGCCGCCACGATCGCGCCCTTGGCGCCTACCTCGGCTTTGCCGTCGGCGACGCGTTGGGCGCAACCGTCGAGTTCATGACGCCCGGCGAGATCAACGCCAAGCATGGCAAGCACTGCCGCATCGTCGGCGGCGGCTGGCTCAACCTGCGGCCCGGCCAGGTCACCGACGATACCGAGATGACGCTCTGTGTCGGCCGCGCGATCATCGATCGGGGCGACTGGGACGCCCGCGCCACCTGCGAAGCCTTCGCCGCGTGGCTCCGGGGGGTGCCGGCGGACGTCGGGAACACCTGCCGACGCGGCATTCGCCGCTATATTTTAGATGGCACTGTCTCAACCCCGCCCAACGACGGCGACGCCGGCAACGGGGCGTGCATGCGCAACCTGCCCGTCGCGCTGGCAACGCTGGACGATGCCGCCGCATTTCGCCGGTGGACCGTCGAACAGTGTCACATCACCCACAATCATCCGCTCTCGGACGCGGCGACGTTGACTCTCGGCCGGATGGTCCAGCGGTTGGTGGCCGGCGGCGGCGTCAGCGAATGCCGCGCCGAGGCACAGGCGTTCGTCACGGCCCATCCGGAGTTTCGCTTCGAGCGCTTCAATGGACACTGTTCCGCCTTCATCGTCGACACCGTCCAGACGGTGTTGCACGTCTACTTCCTGACGGATTCGGTGCGGAGTTGCGTCATCGAGACCGTGAATATCGGCGGCGACGCCGACACGGCCGGCGCGCTTGCCGGCATGCTGGCCGGCGCCACCTATGGGGCGAAGTCAATTCCCAAGGCGTGGCTGGATGGACTCGATCGCGCGGTCAGGGGCGAGATCGAGCGTCAGGTCGAGGACCTTCTGGCGATCGCCGACCGGCGCCGGGCAGCGAGCCCGGCGGCCCGGCGCTCACCCTGAGCGATCGCCGCTCAGGCGCCGCGCCTCGACCGTCACCGGCAGTCGGGTGGCGGCGTCCATCGGCGGCAGATCGAGCCGCCAGCCGTTCGACAACTCGATCCAGCCGCCCCACAACTCCGGGTGCTGCCGGTCAACAACCGGCTCTTCCAGGTCCTTCTTGGCGACGTACGCCGCGAACCCCTCGCCGCTGCGGCTGATGGTGACTTTCATTCAGTCCTCCAAAACCTCGATCTCGTGGCGACGCATGCCGACGAAGCGCCCGCGCGCCACGAAATCGACCGTATAGACATAGTAGCGTTGCAGGTGCTCGCCGATGTTGGCGACATAGCCGACATCGCCCGTCTCGACGATCACCTCGCCCATCTTCACGCCGGGCATGGTTCCATCGTTACGGATCGCCGTTCGAGACCGAACCTTCTGTCCGATCTCGAACACCGGAGGATCGTAGATCTCCATGGGATGGGTGTCGGTCATGCGTCACCGTCCACCGGATGGGTGCCAAGCCGCACCGCCGCCGGGATCAGACCCGGACGATGCAATCGGCCGGACATGCGGCGACACACTGCGGCGTGTCGAACAGGCCTTCGCATTCCGTGCACTTGGCGGCGTCGATGATGTAGGCATCGCCCTTCATTTTGGGCGCACCGTTCGGGCAGTCGAATTCGCAGGAACCGCAGACGGTGCATTCGCTTGCTTTGATCGCGTAAGCCATGAGGTGTCGTCCTTTCGCTGTGGGTCGTCGTGGGAGGCGTCAGGCCGATGCGGCCAGCGCGTGTGATGCCGCCACGTCTTCGATGAAGGCCGCGGCGACGGCCGGTTCGATGTATTCATGGGCGAAACGGTCGGAGACGCGGATGCCGGCGGCGGCGAGCCGTTCGCTGGGACAGGCGCCGATGCGGGCGCACAGCACCATGTCGATGCCCTCGAGGGCGGCGATGGTGTGCTCCAGGATATCGTCGTCACCGGCACCGCCCGAGCAGTAGTGGTCGACGCGGCGGGTGCCGGCGAGACGCACGCCGGACCCGTCGACCTCGAACACCTGGAATTCTCGGGCGTGGCCGAAGTGCTGGTTGATCCGCCCGCTACCCTTGGTGCAGACCGCCACCAGCCGGCGGTCGTCGCTGCCGACACCGGCGAGGTCGGCGACGGCGGCTGAATGGGCGGAGCTGCGGTGCGCCCGCTCCCGCTCGATCACCGCGCGGTAGGCGCGCCGACCGGCGACATCGACCTCGGGCCGTTCGGGCAGGGCCTCCAGGGAGAACTCCCGGCCCCGGTCCTCCCCGAGCAGGCCGACGGCGTCGGCCCGGCACTGTCGGCAGTGTTTCATCAGGCGGCCACCGCCACCGATCCGGTCCTGCAGCCCCTTCAGTTCCCCGGCCGTCGGCCCGCGCTGGCCGGTCAAGCCGAAATGCGTGCCGTGCTCGGGCGCCGAGATCAGCGGCATGATGTTGTGCAGGAAGGCGCCACGGCGTTTCACCTCGGCGTTGACCGCCGGCAGGTGGTCGTCGTTGATACCGGGGACCATCACCGAGTTGACCTTCACCAGGATCCCGGCGGCGACCAACGCGTCGAGGCCCGCCCACTGGCGCTCCAGCAGCACCCGGGCGGCGGCGCGGCCGGTGAGCCGCTTTCCGCCCCATGCCACCCAGGCATAGATCCGCTCGGCAACCTCGGGATCCAACGCGTTGATGGTGATCGTCACGTGGTCGATGCCGTGGGCCCGAATGGTCTCCACATGCTCCGGCAGCGCAAGGCCGTTGGTCGACAGGCACAGCTTGACATCCGGCAACACCTCGGCGACCCGCGCGCACGTCTCGAAGGTCCGCCGCGCATCGGCGAGCGCATCGCCGGGACCGGCGATGCCGACCACCGACAGCTGCGGCAGTTCGGCCGCCACCGCCGCCACCTTGCGCGCCGCCTGCTCCGGCGTCAGCCGCTCGCTGACCACCCCTGGGCGGCTCTCGTTGGCGCAGTCGTACTTGCGATGGCAATAGTTGCACTGGATGTTGCAGGCGGGGGCCACCGCCACGTGCATGCGCGCGAAGAAGTGATGCGCGTCCTCGCTGTAGCACGGATGGTCCTCGACCTTCGCCCGGATGTGCTCAGGCAGCGGCGCGCTCTCACCGCCGCTGCCGCAGGAGCCGGCCGAGCAGGCGGCTCCGGCGGCGCGCCGCGGGCCTGCGGCGCCGCTCGGCCGCGTCAGAATCTCGCTGAGGGGGACGATGGTGCTCACGTCGGGATCCTCCACTGGGGCGACTGCCCTGGTCCGCTCAAGAAACACTGAGCAAGGATCATGCCAGATTCATAACATTATGATTTATAGAGATTTTATGGTGAGAGGGCGGGGCCGTGTGGGTGTCGGCCTCCCGACAGTTTGTCCGACACCCGACACCCCGTCGTGCCATGGCGCCCTGCGGCGGCGGTAATCGCCGCCACCGCCAACGGCCTACAGTCGCTTGATGGTCACATTGTGCTTGCGCAACGCGTAGCCGATCTGCCGCGGCGTGATGCCCAGCATGCGCGCCGCCTTGGCCTGAACCCAGCCCGCCTTCTCCATCACCCGGATCAGCCGTTCGCGCTGCGGCAGCGCGTCCAAATCCTGGAGATCGTCGAGGCTCTGCCAGTCGGGCTCGCCATTGATGCCGGATGGCGGCGCCGCCGGCTCATCCTCCTCCCGGCCGAACGCGAGCTGCGGGACCAGCGCGGCACAGTGGCAGAAGCTGCTCTGGCAGGGCAGGTTGACATCATCGATGACGTTGCCACGAGTCATCGTCGCCGCCCGATAGACGCAATTTTCCAGTTCGCGGACATTGCCCGGGTAGTTGCAGGACGTGATCGTCCGCATGGCGTTCTCGGAGAAGGTCAGCGCTCGTTCGTTCTCGCAGTTGAAGGCGTCGAGAAAATGCCGGGCCAAAGCCGGAATGTCCTGGCGCCGCTCGCGCAGGGCCGGGAGGAACACCGGCACGACGTTGATGCGGTAGTAGAGGTCGGCGCGGAACTCGCCCGAGGCCACCGCCTCCTCCAGATTCCGGTTGGTGGCGCAGACGATGCGAACATCGACGCGGATGGTCTCACTGCCGCCGATCCGCTCGAACTCCCGTTCCTGCAGGACCCGCAACAGCTTGGTCTGAAACGACGCCGAGACGTCGCCGATCTCGTCGAGGAACAGGGTGCCTCCGTTGGCGAGCTCGAAGCGGCCGCGGCGCTGCTGCGTCGCCCCGGTGAACGCGCCCTTTTCGTGGCCGAACAACTCCGACTCCAACAGCGTGTCCGGCAGCGCCGCGCAGTTGACCTTGACGAAAGGCCCATCGCGACGCGGGCTGAGAAGGTGGACGGCCCGGGCGATCAATTCCTTGCCGGTCCCGCTCTCGCCGCGGATCACCACCGTCGACCGGGTCGGCGCGACAAGGTGCACCTGGGCGAAGACTTGCTGCATCGGCTGGCTCGCGCCGATGATGCCGTCGACCACATAGACCTCGCGACCACCTGTCGGCCGGAACGAGCGGCTGATGCCACTGTCGTCGAGGCCGCGCGCCGGCTGCGTCTCGATCGTCTGCAGGTCGTGCAGCCGCACCGTCTGGGCGATGAGGTTGGCGACCATGGTGAGAAAGCGGATGTCGTCGGCGACCTTCACCGCCGTCGCCCCGTTGCGCACCCGGGCCACCGCCAGGCAGCCGAAAGGCTTGCCGAAGGTCTTGATCGGCACCGCAATGAACGACACCGACTCGTCTTCGAGAACGTTGGGCACGCGGACATAGGCGGCGAGCAGCGGGTCGTCGGCCACGTTCTCGGTGACGAACGGCGCCTGCCCGGCCATCAGCCGCTGGGCGATCTCCCGCGGCATGTCGGCCGCACCATCGTTGACGGCGCTCGCCGAGAGGCCGGCCGCGGCGACGACCTTCAGATCGCCGTCGCCGTCGGCGAGGGCGACGATGCCCCGGCGCATCTCCATGTACGAGGCCAGGAGGTTCAGCACCGATCTGAGACGCCCCTGCAGGTCGAGGGACGACGTCAGGATCTTGCTGATCTCGTAGACGCTGACCAGAGACAGCGACGCCTTGTTGTCAGCCATGAAATTCATCGACAACACATCTCCTTCGCGCAACCGGGTCGGTTGGGAGTGTTGCGGCAGGTGTCGGATCGCTTGGGTACGCGTCACCGTGCTCGTTCGGAGCACCTGACCGGTTCACGGCGATGCGCACATCCGGTGCGTCGCGCCGATGTCCGCACCACATTGCTCGTCGCCCGCCCCGTCACCGGGCGAGGGGGGCTCGCGATGGTCTGCGATCAGGTTCCACACTTGTCGAAGGCTCCCTTGCCGTCGTGGCCGCGATGTTCCCTGAATGCTCCCCCGCACCCATTTGCATCCATCAAATAAGCAATTTCCATGCCAACGCTTGCCTGTTATTTTCTCTAGTAATCACAACAGGTAACGGGATGCGGCGGCAAAACGAGGACAATGCGGGTGATCGCTTGTTGGGCACTTGCACAATTTCTGCGACGGTGAGCCGCGCCGTCGCCGACGGTTCTCATGCCGCGACCGGCGAGACGAAGGCGTCGGGCTTGACGGTCAGGATCGAGCGGTCCAGGTGGCCGAGCACGCTTTCGGCGGTATTCCCGATCAACAGCCCCGGGATTCCGGTGCGCGCCATGGACGCCATCACCACGATCTCGATGCGGTGACGCTCGGCGATGTCGGCGATCACGCTTTCCGGGAGGCCTTTGACGAAGTGGACGGAGAGCCCCGGGCTGATCCGGCGGAACGGTTCGACCAGCGCGTCGATGCGTGCGCGGTGCCGCTCCTGGATGCCCTGGATGTAGCTGCTCGCTTCGGTCTCCGAGACGCGGAGAAACGAGGAGCGACGGATCATGTCCTCGAAGGGCACCTGCCACGCGTGCACGATGTGCAGCGGCGCGACTTCCAGGTTCGACAGGGAACTGGCCAGTTCCAGGATCTTGCGATTGACGGACTGTTCTTCCGGGTCGGTACCGCTGGGATCGACGGCGGCGAGGATCCCATGGCGCCCGGATACCGGCCGCGGATCGAGGATCCAAACGGGACACGGGCATTTGCGGAGAAGATGCAGCGCCGTCGAGCCGAACATCCCGGCCGAAGCGTGATCGCGCCCGCGTCCAATTTTTACGACCAGATCGTGCCGTTCGACCAGCACGGCGCGGATGATCTCCAGGAACGGTCGACCGATCAGGATCCTGGTGCGGACGCTCACGCCGCGGTCGCGGGCCGGCTGGGCGGCCGCATCCAGCCGGCAATTCAATGTCTCGATCGCCTCGGTCCGCAGCGGGATCAGGTACTCCGGCGTCTCCAATGCTTCCAGCAGCCCCGCGATGGTCAGGCGTGCTCCATTGGCCACGGCGAGGTTGGCCGCTCGCTGGATCGCCGGGTCGTCGGCATCGGGACGCCCCGGGATGACGAGGATGTCTTTGAAGCGCTTCACCTCTTCCCCCCAGACACAGTGGCACTCTCCGCGGGCAACCGTACCGGGTGACCGATGGCGCCCGACCGTCCGTGATCGAGCGGTCGCTATGCTGCCGCCGAACAGGGATGCTCGTCCGTCATGCCGTACTCCATGGTGGCGAGCCCGGCCAAGCGATCCATTTCGCGGCGGATGGCGGCGACGCCGAGACGCACCTTGTGGATCGCAAAATCCTGGCGGATCCGCTGGACGATATGATCGTCGCCGGAGCGGTGGACGCCGGCGGAGACGAGGTCCCGCGCATAGACGTCGGCGTCGACATCGCTCAGACCGAGGTGGGATGCGGCCCACAGTCCCAGCAACCGGTTGCGACGGCTGCGAATCCGAAACGCGAGCTCCAGCGAGGACGCCATCTTGGCGATCTCGAAATCGGCGATCTTCCTGAGTTCGATCATCACTCCCTCCTTTCTCCTTTCGGCCGGCGCGAGGCAGCGCACGGGCTCGAATCGCGTCGACCGTGGATGCGCATACCCAGCCGACCGATGATATTTATTTGGCTGATGAGGGCTGATGGATCAAATCGATTTGTAAACGGCTTTTGATAGGAAATCTCTATCATTTTGCCATCGCCAGCACGCTCACCTCAGGGACCCGATCGATCAGCACGTCGCGCATGTGTGTGGCCAACGCGAGATACTCCGAGCGGCGCGCCGACGCTTCCCGCCAAACGATGCCGATGTCCCGGCTCGGTCCTGGCGGGCGGAACGGTCGGATCGCCAACCGGGTATCCTGCTTCGCTTCGCTGCGGACGTACAGGACGGGCAGGAATGTCGCTCCGACGCCCATCGCCGCCATCTGCCGCAGTGTGTCCAGGCTGGTGGTCGCGAAGTCGAGCAACGGCGTCGCCCCAAACTCGCGGCAGAGGGCGATCACCGAGCCGTGCAAGCTGTGCCCCGGCTCCAATGCCAACACGGTGAGGCCGCGCAGATCGGCGGCGTCCAGCTCCACCTTCTGGGCCAGTTGGTGATCGCTCGGCAGGGCGAGCCGCAGCGGTTCGCGAAACACCCCTACGGAGGCGAAGCCCTGGCGTTTCACGGGAACCGGGAAGATCAGCAGATCCAGGTCGCCGCTCTCGAGGCGGTGGAGCAGGTCGGCAGCGGTTCCTTCCCGCAGATAGAGGGTCAGGGCGGGATAGCGCTGGTGCAGGTAGGGCAGGACCTGCGGCAAAAGATACGGCCCGATGGAGGGAAGCACCCCGAGCCGGAGGGTGCCTTCTAGAATGTGGCGCCCGCGCTCCGTCAGGTCGATGATGTCCTGGACGTCCCTGAGAACCCGCCTGGCCTTGTCCACGACCTCGCGGCCGATCGGCGTCAGCACGACGCGCCGCCGGCTCCGCTCGACGAGCTGGACCCGCAGACGCTCCTCCAGTTCTCGGATCTGGTCGCTCAGGGTCGGCTGACTGACGTGGCACACCTCGGCCGCCCGATGGAAGTTGAGCTGATCGGCGACGGCGACGAGGTAGCGGAACTGGCGCAGTGTCGGCATGGGCTCACCCCCGCGGATGACGAGAACGAAAACACCTGGACGACGTCCCCAAGGTCGCGAGCTACTCGTCCGGCGGTCCGCGGCAGAACCTGGGTCGGGGCGAGGCATCGATAGGAGGAAGCTATCGTACAGTCGCTAAAAATCGATTTGACCGATCTATGGTCTGACGTCAAGGTCGTAAGGGAGTTCGACCCGTCGACCGACGGCGCCCCCGCACCGGCGACGGCAGGGGTAAAAAAGGCGCCGACGGATGGACGCAGTCCGCGGCGCGGCGCGAGCGGGCAGGGTGACGTCCGGGTGGGTCGGATCGAGCGCGTGGAGCCCAAATTCGCCGCCCGGAGCAGGCGACAGGAAAACGAGGAGATGGATGTGGCAGCGATGCTCCCAACAAGGCCCAACGGCGCAACGCCGTTTTACGGTCACCGCGTGGCCGCCGACGCCGTTCGCTACCTCCGCAATTATCTCCTCGGGCTTTGGGCTGCCAGCGAACTGAACCTGAACGACCCGGAGGCCGATCGCTACGCGGCCGAGATGGCGCGCTTTGGCGAACGCGCCAGCGACGACCGGGCTATCGTGCACCTCGTCCGCGCCGACATCGCCGCCGCCGGCGGCAACATCGACGCGGAGGTGGTGGCCCGCCGCCTGCTTGGCTTCGAGCGCTCCGCGGTGAGCGCCATGCACGGGCGCGACGCGGTCATCGTCTATCCGGCGGCCGCGTAGCCTCGGCGGCAGAAACGCGCGCGTAGAGCGGCTGTAGCATCGGCACCGCGGTGTCGCGATGGGTTGGCGCGACCGTTAACGGGGCAGCGGATCAGGGGGCAACGCTTCAGGGGGCAACGCTTCAGGGGGCAACGCTTCAGGGGGCAACGCTTCAGGGGGTACCGGGCGGAACGGGGAAATCCAACGGCGGTACCACCAACGCCCCGCCGAGGGGCGCCAACGCCTGCAGCGCGCCTGCGGCGGCCAGAGATCGGACGATCGTCCGCGCCACCGCCCCCGCCTGCTCGACCGAGAGACCCTGGGTGCGGATCAGGTCGCGTTCGATCTGCGATCGCAGGGCGACGAGGCCCAACGACCGAGCGTTGGTCGCCGTGTACTCCAGTTCCCGCTCGGAATCCTTGTACCAGATTCGAATGTCGTCCTGTTCCTTGCCCCCGACGACTTCAGCCTCGCCGGTGTTCAGGTCGATCTTCGCGTAATTGATCCCGGCATAATTCTGCGGATTGTAGGAGACGCCATGGTCCGGCCGCACCGTCCGCGCGGTCAGCACCGGATCGCATGCCGCCAAAAAAATAACACTCGCACCCACTACAAGAGATTTACCCAACATTTGCGCCTACCTCTTCAAGACAATGAATTCGTCAACGCCGCGCACATGGCGACAACCAAAACCATCGCTTTCCACTCGGTCACGTCGAGACCAAGGGAGTCGACCATGGCCGACGCCGTGTAGCCTTCGATCGCACAGTGTACAAAGCCCGCCGGACAAATATTCCCGATAGTATACGCGGCAGACATGCAGCTCCTCTACGTCCTATTCTTCGGAACGACAGCGCCCGTGGCCGCGGCATTGCTCTCTGCAACAGCCCCGATCGAACGACCTCGTGTCAACGCCGGCAGATAACCGGCGGAGCCAGGGGGTCAAGGCACGCCCCGTCGGAGGAACGCAATCTCGACACCGGCGGGAATAGAGCGGCGGCGGCGGCGTTGTTCCGGATGAGACGCGGCATGGCCCCGCGCCGGCGCGGCGCCCAGCACCGCGGCGCCCAGCACCGAGTCGCCCACCTTCGCGTCGCCCACCTTCGCGTCGCCCACCTTCGCGTCGCCCATCTTCGCGTCGCCCACCTTCGCGTCGCCCACCTTCGCGTCGCATCGTGTGACACCGAACGACGACCGTCAGCAAAAGGACCGACGATGAACCACTTCAAGCTGATTCGCAGCGGCATCGCCCCCGAGCCCTTCCTCGCCGAGATCGCCGCCATCCAGGGGGCGTGGGAGACCGCCACCGGGCGACAGGAGAAGATTGCCGTGCAACGCGAGGCGCTGGCGATCCCCCTCCGCGGCTTGAAGAAATCCGCGATCGGCGAGCGCCGGCGGCGCGACGTCCACGAAAGCCGCTGGACCGCCGGCGCGCAGCACTATCCCGTCGCCCGCGCCTTCCTGAAGGAGACGGCAAAGCTGCTGGACAGCCTGCTTTCGCGCGCCAAGATCGTCTGCCTGCCGGCGGGGCGGCGGGTCTATCCACACATTGACCGCGGCGAATACTACCGCCTGCGTAACCGCTATCACCTGGTCCTGAAGTCGACGCACGGCTCCTGGCTGAAGGCGGCCGACGAGGCGGTGCGAATGCGTGAGGGCGAACTCTGGTGGTTCGACAACGATCAGGTGCACGAGGCGATGAACGACGGTGACGAGGATCGCATTCACATGATCTTCGACCTCCTGCCGCGCGCCCGCGTCCACGAGGCGTTTCCCGAGGCCGCCGCGCGCGCCAACTGACCCCCCGACGACGGGCGGCGGCCGGATGCAGGCGGCGCCCGCGTCAGCGGAGCAGGTGCTGGCGATAGTAGCGGATGGCGCCGAGGTGCAGCGGCGCGGTGAGGCCGTCGCGCGTCATGGCTTGGCGGTCGAGATCCGCCAGCGCCGGGTGCATCCCCTTGAACGCCTCCAGATTGTCGAACACCGCCCGGACGATCTCATAGACCGCTCGGGTGTCGGTGCGCACCGAGGCGACCAGCGTCGCCACCGGACCGATGGTGGTCACGGTCTGCGGATTGCCGATGTAGGTTTCGCCCGGAACCGCGATCTGCCGAAAGTATGCGTGTCCGGCCACCAGAGTATCGATCGCCGGACCACTGATCGGCACCAGCACGACATCGCACGTGCGGGCCAGTTCTGCGATCGCCCGATTGGGATGGCCGACGAGATAGACCACCGCATCCAACGTCGTGTCGCAGAGCACGCGGCCCTGCTCGCTCGACGGCAGTTCGGCAACCAGGGCCAGATCGTTCTCGCTGAGGCCGACGGCTTCGAGGACGACGCCGAGGGTCGCGCGGCTTCCCGAATTCGGGGGGCCGACATTCACCCGCTTGCCCTGCAGATCGACGACGCTCCGGATGTCCGACTCACGTCGCGCCACCAGGGTGAAGGCTTCGCCATGCAGCGCCATCACCGAACGGAGCGCCGGATGGGAACCGCCGTCCCGGAAGGGGCCGCTGCCATGAACGGCGTGGTACTGGGCGTCGGACTGGACCAGCGCCAGGTCGTAGTCGCCGCGACGCAGCCCCTGCAAATTGGCGATCGATCCTTGCGTCACCAGTGTGAGGCAGCGGATCCCATGGTCGAAACGACCGATGTTGAGAAGCCGGCAGATGGCGCCGCCAGCCGGGTAGTAGACACCCTCCCTCTCGGCCGTGGCGAGGCGCAGGAGGAGGTTGTCCGCCGCTGCCGCCGCGCCCACAGGCCCCAGCAGCACCAAGAGCGTCAGAACGGCGGGGATCCGGCGCCGGAAGGCCCCAAGGGTCGGCACGTCTCCATCCTCCTGCAGGCGCGGGACGCGCGCCGTCGGGATGATGCGCCGTCCGCTTCGAGCGAAAGGGACTAGCATGCTACGAAGACGCTGGACAACACGGCCACCCAGCGGAACCGTGCGCCAGCTTTGGGCAGCGAGGGGCGTCATGTACGGCTACGACTACTTGATCGACGTCATCGCGCTCGTCAACCTGCAGATGCGGGCCGAGCACTGGGTCCTCACCAACGTCCTGGTGTGGTCCACCCTGGTCCAGGTGGCGGCGGTCGCCGCCGGCTTGCTGGTCGCCCTCGCCATCTCCCGGCCGCTGCGCCGCCGGCTGCGTCTGTTCATCTCGCATCGCCGGATGACCGAGCGTCTCGCCCGCAAGCTCGGCACCCTCGGCCTGCATCTGGCCATGCCGGGCGTGGCCCTACTGGTATTGCTGCTGCCACTGGGCCTGGCGACGACCTTCGGCTGGCCGAACCTGTTGCTGAAGACCGTGGTCAACCTGCTCGCCGTCTGGATCGTCATCCGGCTCAGTGCCACGGTCATCCGCAACGAGACCTTGGCAAACGCCGTCGCCGTGTTGGCGTTCACCCTGGCCACGCTCAACATCCTCGATCTGCTGTCGCCGGCGCTGGCGTTCCTGGACGGCATCGGCGTGCGGATCGGCACCAGCTACGTTTCCATCCTCGACGCGCTGCGCGGTGCCCTGCAACTCGCCGCGCTCGTCTGGCTGGCGGTCAGCGCCTCGCGACTCCTCGAACAACGGATCAATCGCGCCGAGCGGCTCACCCCATCGCTCAGGGTGCTCGGCAGCAAGATGACGAAGTTCGCGCTGGTCGGCGGTGCCGTGCTGGCGGGCCTGAGCGGTATCGGCATCGATCTCACGGCGTTCGCCGTGTTCAGCGGCGCGCTCGGCGTCGGCATCGGCTTCGGCTTGCAGAAGCCGATCTCCAATCTGATCAGCGGCGTGATCCTGCTTCTCGACCGGTCGATCAAGCCCGGCGACGTCATCGAACTGGGCGATCCCGCGACAGCGTCGACGGAACGCTTCGGCTGGGTTACCGCCTTGAACGCCCGCTATGCGTCGCTGACCACGCGCGACGGTACGGAGTGGCTGATCCCCAACGAGGACCTGATCACCAAGCGGGTGATCAACTGGACGTTCCAGCACAACCGCCTGCGCTTGCTGACACCGTTCGGGGTGTCGTTCGACTCGGACGTCCGCAAGGCGATGGAACTGGCGGTCGAGGCCGCGATCGAGGTGCCGCGGGTGCTGCACGACCCGCCGCCCGTGTGCCGGCTGATGGGCTTCGGCGACAGCACCGCGAATCTTGAACTGCGCATCTGGATCGACGATCCGAAGAACGGCATCATCAACGTGCGCAGCGACGTGCTCTTGCGGATGTGGGAGAAGTATCGCGAACACGACATCCGAACGCCGCTCGGTCACCGCGACATCATGATCAAGAACGGCTCCGAACTGGGCGTGGTGGTGCGCAGCGAGCCCGTTTCCGCCGCCTAGAGCCGGATCGCGTTCGATGGAAACCATCGAATGCGGTCAATCCGGCTCTCATCCCAAGGTTTGAAGCCGGATGCCCGGGCCATACGATGCCGTGTGTGACACGATCGTGCGCTAACGCGCCGCGTCGGTTGCGGGCAGCGCCTTCGGCAGCCACGTGGCGACGACGGCGCGCAGCTCGTGTTCGCGGAACGGCTTGTGCAGGAAATCGTCCATCCCCGCGGCGAGACAGCGGTCGCGGTCGCCGGGCATCGCATTGGCGGTCAGCGCGATGATCGGCACCGGCCGGCCGGTCGATCGCTGCCGGATCGCCAGCCGGCGGATTTCCGCGGTCGCCTGGTAACCGTCCATCACCGGCATCTGACAGTCCATCAGGATCACGTCGAAGGTCTCGCGCTGAATCATGTCGACCGCGGCGGCGCCGGTCTCGGCGACCAGCCCTTCGCAGCCCCAGGATTCCAGCATGGCGAGCGCAACCTCCTGGTTGACCAGGTTGTCCTCGGCGACCAGGACGCGGCCACGGAGTCGACACGCGGGCGTCGCCGCGGTCGTATCGGTGGGCTTGCCGGCGGCGTCTCGGGACACCGCCCCCGGCGTGGCAGCGAAGCTGCCGGCAATCTGCGAAAGCAGGAGCGGCTTCGACAATTGCACCACGCGCGGGCATGCGGGCAGGACGGCGCCGTCGTGCATGGTCTCGATCGAGCCCAACAGCACGACCGTCGTGTTCGCAAGCTCCGGTGCCACGGACATGGCGTAGGCGAGCGCGATCCCGCCCGACTCGGGCAGGTCGCGATCGACGAAGACGACAGACGGGCATCGCCCCGCCCGGGCCACCGAGCGCAGATGCTCGAAGGCGGTGCGCACGTCGCCGGCCTCGTCGCCGTCGACACCCAGCGCCCTTAGCTGGCGACGCAACAATGCCCGCGCCGCCGGATTGTCATCGACCACGAAAGCGCGTTGCCCGGCGCAGCCGTCCAGCGATTGGCCGAGCCGCAGCGTCGATGGCGCGTCGTCGAAGGGAATGTCGAACCAGAAGCGCGTCCCCGTGCCGACCGCGCTCTCGACGTGGATCGCGCCACCCATCAACTCGATCAGTCGTCGCGCGATGGTCAAGCCGAGCCCCGTCCCACCAAAGCGCCGGGTCGTCGACCCGTCCGCCTGCACGAACGATTCGAACACCCGGCGGCAGGCCTCCGGCGTCATGCCGATCCCGGTGTCCTCGACCTCGAAGCGGACGATGCGTGGATCACCACCGCCGTCGACCAGGCTCGCGCGCAGGGTCACCTCGCCGGCCTCGGTGAACTTGATGGCGTTGCCGACCAGGTTGGTCAGCACTTGGCTCAACCGCCCGGCGTCGCCACGCACGGCGAGCCGGATCGCGGGATCGTAGTAGCAGAGCAAATCGATCCCCTTGGCGATCGCCCGATCCGCGAACGCGCCGACGATCCGCTCGAAGACCACGAGCGGTTGGAAGACGTCGGCGCTGATCGTCAACTTGCCGGCCTCGACCTTCGAGAAATCGAGAATGTCATTGATGATCGCCAGCAACGACTCGGCGGCCGTCTCGATAGAGCGTGTGAAGTGCGCCTGCTTCGCCGTCAGGTCGGATTTCGCCAGGAGCTGCACCATGCCGAGGATGCCGTTCATCGGCGTGCGGATCTCATGGCTCATCATCGCCAGGAAGTCCGACTTAGCGCGATTCGCCGCCTCCGATGCCTCCTTCGCCTGGCGCAGTTCGCTGACGACGATCTCCAGGTTGGCGTTGACGGTCTCCAGTTCGATCGTCCGCAGCGCCACTTGGCGTTCCAGCTCCTCCTGATGCCGTTCGAGATGCGCCTCGACCCGCTTGCGATCGGTGATGTCGGTGCAGATCACCACATGGCCGCCGCCCGGCATCGGGTTCTCGCGGAACTCCAGCCACCGGCCATCGCCGGTGACGTACTCCCCGTGGGCGCCGCCGCCGTCGCGGATGACCGCCAGCTGTCTGGCGATCAGGTCCTCCGGATGCCCCTCGCCCGCCGCCAACGTGTCCGCCCGGTCCGGCGGGTCCGGCGCGCCGATCGCCGCGGATTGCAGGGCGACCCCCAGCATCCGCAACATCGGCTCGTTCCAGGTCAGCAGCTGGCGGTTGGCGTCGTAGGTGGCGATGCCCGCGCCGGTGTATTCCAGCGTGGTCCGCAGCAGCGCCGATTTCTCGAGCAGCGCGCTGCGGCTGCGCGACTGATTGATGGCATAGCGGATGGCACGTTCGAGCAGGACGGGCGTGAGCTGGCCCTTCTCGAGAAAGTCGGCGGCGCCGGCCCGCATGGCCGCCACGTCTACATCGCGCTGGGCGACGCCGGTGAGCAGGATCAGGGGAACCTGGCAGCCGTCGGCGCGAGCTTCCTCGATGAGGTCCAGGCCGGTGCGCTGCCCGACATGATAATCGACGAGGCAGACCTCGAAATCGCCCGACGCCAGGGCGCTCTGCCCGATCTCGAAGGTCGGCGCCCAGGTCAGCTCGTAGTGACCGTCCCGGATGTCCTCGAGCAGATCGCGGGTGATGACATAGTCGTCTTCGTCATCTTCGATCAGCAGGATCCGCGTGGCCATCCGCCGGTCCGCGTCAGTGCAGACGGGAGACGCATTGTGGCGGCAACTCCACGACCTCGAACCAATACGACGCCAGGACCCGAGTCAACCGCACCAGCTGGTCGAACGTCACCGGCTTGGTGATGAACGAACTGACGCCGTGGCCATAGGCATGCTCGATATCGTCCTCGGCCCTCGACGTGGAGAGAACGACGACGGGGATCTGCAGCAGCTGAGGATCGGCCTTGATCTCGGCGAGCGCTTCGCGTCCGTCCTTCTTCGGCATGTTGAGATCGAGAAGCACGAGGCCGGGATAGGGCCGTCCCTCCAACGAGCCAAATTCGCCTTCCCGTCGAAGATAGGCGAGAAGCTGCTCGCCATCCTCGACGAAACTGACATCGTTCTCGATGTTATTTTCTTCGAACGCCTCACGCAGGAGCAATCGGTCATCCGCGTCATCATCGGCGACAAGGATCGTTATCGCTTTGCCTTGAAACGTCATCGATTCTCCTCCTGCGATGCGTGCTGCGCCGGCAAGATGACGGTGAAGGTCGCCCCTTCGCCCAAAACTCCCTCCGCGGTGATCGACCCGCGGTGCCGCTCGACGATTTTGCGCACCGTCGCCAAGCCGATGCCCGTGCCATCGTATTCAGTCTTGCCATGAAGTCGTTGGAAGATCGTGAAGATGCGTTCGGCATATTTGTTGTCGAAGCCGATGCCGTTGTCGGCAATCACCAGCCGGCACCATTCCTCCGAGGTGTCGGCATCGGCATCCCTGCGGAAAATACCGCCGGAAATGGTGATGCGGGGCGCGACCTCCGGCTTTCTGAACTTCAACGAATTGCTCAGAATGTTCTGAAACAGCTGGCGAACCTGTGTCGCGTCGGCCTCGATGATCGGCAGCGGCCCCACATCGATGCTGCCGCCACACTCTTCGATGGCGATCTGCAAATCCGAGATGACGTCGCCGACCACGCGCCCGAGTTCCACGGGCTCGAATGGCTGGGCCTGGGTGGTCACCCGCGAATAGCGCAGCAGGTCGGTGATCAGGCGCCGCATGCGGCCGGCGGCGTTATGCATGCGCTCGAGATACATCCCGCCATCATCGCCCAGCGCCCCGCCGTACTTGGTTTTCAGCCGGTCGCTGAACGCCTCGATCTTGCGCAGCGGTTCCTGCAGATCGTGCGAGGCGACGAAGGCAAAGGATTGCAGCTCGCGGTTGCTGTCCTCTAGCCGCGCGGCATAGTCGCGCAACGTCGCCTCGCTCCGCTCGCGCTGCGTGACGTCCTCGTAGGTGGCCACCGAGCCGCCGTTCGGCAGGGGGGAATGCATCACCGCGATGACGCGGCCGTCACGCAGCCGCTGCAGCGTCACCACCTGTTCGCGCTTCGCCGCCTGCGACGGCCGCTCGGCGAGGGCACGGATGCCGTCGTCCTGTGTATAATTGCCGAGGGCGACGCTGTATTCCATGATCTCCCGCAACGTGATGCCGGGCTTCACCACCTGTGGCGAAAAGCCGTACATGTCCAGGTAGCGTCGGTTGACGACGATCAGCCGTTGCTGCTCGTCGAACATGCACAGGCCCTGCAACATGTTGTTGAGCGCCGCGTCGAACAAAACGTTCTGTCTCGCCAGAACGTCGCCAATGGCCTTCAGTGCGTTCTCCCGGTCCTTGAGCTCGGAGACGTCGGTATGGACGCTGACCCAGCCGCCGTTGCGCGTCCGCCGTTCATTGACCCTGAGGCAGCGGCCATCGGCCAGGCGCAGGTCGAAGCGGGACGTGGGCAGGCGGCGGATGGCGAGGCGCCACGCGACGTACTCCTCCGCCGATCGCTTCTCGACGTCGATCTCGCCGTGCGCCACTGCGGCCCGCAGCAGGTCGCCAAAGCGCGCGCCCGCGACGATGCCCTCCGGTGCCGCGCCGTAGAGTTCCTGATATCTGTCGTTGCAGCCAACCAGGCGGTCGTCGGCGTCGAAGTAGACGACGGCATCGCCCATCGCCGCCAGCGCATCGAACGCATCGAACCCGGAGATCTGGCGGAGGTCCGCCACCGCCGCCGGGCAAAGCGCGGCGGTGGCCTCGGCGCAAACTGCCTGACGCATGCTCTCCCTACCGTTTCCGACCGCGACGGCGCGGCGCGCAACGCCGGGTCACGCCGCCACTGTGAGCTGCGCCAGCGCCTTGCGGTCGACCTTGCCACTGACGGTGAGCGGAATGTGGCCGATTGGGTTCAGGCGCCGCGGGATCATGTGCGGTGGCAGCCGCTGTTCCAGAAACTCGCGCAGGTGGTCGAGCGCCGCACCGCCGGCACCCTCTGCCTTCGGCACCAGGAAGCCCAACAGTTGGGGATTGCCGCCGTCGCCTTTGTCGGTGATCACGACGGCGTCGGCGACGCCCGGGTGCAGGCGCATGACGGACTCGATCTCGCCGAGCTCGATGCGGATGCCGTTGACCTTCACCTGATGGTCGTTGCGGCCCAGGTATTCGATGTTGCCGTCCGGCAGGTAGCGGGCGACATCGCCGGTGAGATAGAGCTTGCCCGAACTGCCGATCCCCACCGGTCCGCCGAGCCCCAGCGGATCGTCGATGAATCGCTGGGCGGTCAGCTCCGGCTTGTTCCAGTAGCCGCGCGCCAGACCGACGCCGCCGATGTAGAGATCACCGGCCACGCCCGGCGGCACCGGCCGCAGGCGCTCGTCCAGGATGTGCATGCGGATGTTGGCGATGGGCTTGCCGATGGGCACGCGGCCGCGATGCTTCCGCCGGTCGCATTGCCAATAGGTGACGTCGACGGCGGCTTCGGTCGGACCGTAGAGATTGTGCAGGGCCGCATCGTAGCGGACGAAGAACTGCTCCTGTAGCTCGTGGCTGAGGGCCTCGCCGCTGCAGAAGACCATGCGGAGCGGACAGTCCTGCGGCGGTGGGCACGCCAGGAACAGCCGCAGCACCGACGGCACGAAGTGCAGGCAGGTCACGCGTTCCTGTTGGATCAGGCGGGAGAGGTAGCTCGGCACCACGTGCCCGCCCGGCTCGGCGACCACCAGCCCGGCGCCGACGGCGAGCGGCCACAGGAATTCCCAGACCGAAACGTCGAACGTATAGGGCGTCTTCTGCAGGACGCGATCCTCGGGCGTCAGCCGATACTCGTTCTGCATCCAGACGATGCGATTGGTGATGGCTGCGTGTTCGATGAGCACGCCTTTCGGTTCGCCCGTCGAGCCCGAGGTATAGATCATGTAAGCGATATCGCCCCCCTTGATGACGGGGTCCGGATTGGCAGCGCTTTCACGCGCGACCTCCGCGCCATCTGGCGACAGGACGACGAGTTGGGTTCGGGTCTTCGGCAGTTTGTCGACGAACTTCGCCTCGGTCAGGATGACGCGCGCGCCGGCGTTGCCGATGATCGCGGCGAGGCGCTGCGGCGGATCCTCGACGTTGAGCGGCACGTAGGCGCCCCCCGCTTTCAGGATCGCCCAGATGGCGACGACCATTTCCACGGACCGGTCGAGACAGATGGCAACGAAAGTATCGGCGCCGACACCCGACCGCCTGAGATGGTGGGCAAGCTGGTTGACGCGGGCGTTGAACGCCGCATAGCTCAGCGAGCGGCCCTGGTAGATCACCGCGGCGTGCTCCGGATCGGCCGCCACTTGGCGTTCGAACTGCTCGATCAAGCCGCCGGCGTGGGCGAAATCAACCGCGGTATCGTTCCAGCCCACGAGAATGCGGTGCCGCTCCGCTTCGGCGAGGTATTCGAGGTCGGCAACGGGGGCTTCGGGTCGCGCCGCAATCGTCCGTGCCAGTTGGCAGAGGTGATCGACGACGACGGTGCCGAACTCGCCCGAGAGCGAGCCGGGAAAGCGCATGCCCAGCGTGCGCCGGGTGGCGTCGAACCAGAGATGCGTGGCCGCGCGGTCGATGGACCGGCCCGGCGGACCGTCGGTCACGCTGACCAGGAGCGGCAATGGCAGGGCCCAGGCTTCGCTCGCGCCGCCGGTCGCAACGATCCGCGACAGCGCGGCAAAGGCCACCGGGCGAAAGGCCGCGCTCCGCGCGCGCTCGGCGCGGACCACCTCCAGCACCGCCGCGAACGGCGCCGACGGCGACACCTGCACGAGCAGCGGGACCATCGCGTCCTGCTTGCCGGCCGACGCCGGCTCCTCCCGGCTCGCCGCGAGGGCGAGGCAGTGCGTGCCATCACCAGACGTGCGAAACAGATAGGTGGCGACGATGGCGAGCAGGATGTCCTCGATCGCCTGTCCGGGATAGAGGCGCAGCAGCGGCTCGACAACCGCGCCGAACGCCACCGTCCGCTCGCGTTCCCGCCCGAACGCGCCGACCTCGGCGTCGGATCGGTAGACCTCGGCTTCCACGAACTGCGTTGGCGCGAACGCCGAGAGTCGCTTTGCGAAGAACGCCTCGCAGCCCTCGCCCCGGTGTACCTCGGACTCCGCCTCTGTCCCTTGAGCGGCGGCGATCAACTCCAACATCGCGGTATCACTCCCAAACCAGCCAGTCGGTGTAACGGCGGTGCGGTCGCCCCCGGGACCCACCGCGGTGGGCACGCCTACACGTGAACCCCTTTCTGCCGCAGCACCTGACGGATGGCACCCAGCGACGTCATGGTCATGGCCTCGGCCGGCGGAAAGATGACGCCGAACGCCTGCTCGACGGTCATGACGAGTTCGATGTGGCGAAGACTGTCCCAGGACGGCACGGTCTTCGGACTTGTTTCGTCGTTGATCTCATCGGGAGTCCGCTTCAACACCGCGGCGACGACATCTTCAAGCATGGTCATGGAAACTCTTCCCTGTTCTTGCGGAGTGCGGGTGAAGCACGATATGGATGCTCAGGGTCATGGGCGATACACACGGCCTTATTGATCGAATGATCCGGGCGGAGACGTCAAGCTGCGCCCCCAAGGTGCCGGCGGCAGGCCTCCGACGCTAAAACTGGTAGTAGATGAACGTGCTCTCCCCCGAGACCAGGCCAAGGGCCACGACCAACAGGGCGCCGGTCGCGGCGGCCCAGCGCAGCGACGGCCGCCACGACACGCGGGAGACAGGATCCCGGGCCAGGGCATCCCGGGCCAGGGCGGCGTCGCCATCGCTGCTGAAGATGTGGTTGCGCATCAACTCCTGGGTGTTGGGCAGGAGGAGAACGATCGCGCCGAGCGCAACGATCAGGGCCAGCGCCGGGCCGGCATCCATGCTCACCGCCAGACCGGTGACCGCGGCCGGAACCGCCGCCGCATCGGCCATGAGCGACGCGACACCGCTCATCGACGCCAGCATCGTGCCGGCGACAGTGAGGTCGGCGGCGCGGAAGATCACCATACCGGTCACCACCACCGCCATGGTCACCAGCCACCCGGCCGGCCGCGGCAGGCCGGGCAGGCCGTACTGGCGCCAAGCGTGGTTGACCGCCAGCGCCAGTCCGTGCAGCAGGCCGAACACCACGAACGTCCAGCCGGCACCATGCCACAGGCCCGCGAGGACCATGGTCAGGGTGATCGGGCCGGCGACGGCGACGAGAAAGCGGGTGCCGGGGCCGTAGCCGTTGCGGATGGCGCGCCGCATCAGCGGGATGCCCATGGGCGTATAGAGGAAATTGGTGAAGAACCGCGTCATCGTCATGTGCCAGCGGCGCCAGAACTCGATGATGCTGGTGGCCTTCAGCGGTGAGTTGAAGTTCAACGGCAGGCGCAACCCGAACAGGAAGCCGATGCCGAGCGCCATGTCCGAATAACCGGAGAAATCGAAGTAGAGTTGCAGCGTGTACGCGAGCGCACCGATCCACGCCGCCGCCGCCGAGACCATGGTGCCGTCGGCGACACCGTTGAACACAACGTCCGCATACGGCGCGATGCTGTCGCCGAGCACCAGTTTCTTGAACAAGCCGATGGTGAACACGGTCAGCGCGACGGAGATCCGCAAGCTGTTCCAGACCGTCGTGTCGGTCTTCGCGAACTGCGGCATCATCTCCTTCTGCAGGAGGATCGGCCCCGCCGTCACGCAGGGGAAGAACGCGCTGAACAGGAAGTAGTGGCTGAACTTCACGCCGCGCACCTGGCCAGCGTAGACCTCCGCCAGAAAGCCGATCTGCACGAATGTGTAGAACGAGATGCCGACCGGCAGGATGATGGCAAGATACGGCAGGTCGAGCCCGCCGGCGGCGTTCAGATTGTCGATGAAGAAGTTGGCATACTTGAAGTATCCGAGATATGCCAAGTTGCCAACGATCGCCGTCCCGAAGACCACGGACGCCAAGCGTTTTCGCTCCCGATACACCTCGAGCAGGCGGACGATGCCGAAGTTGACCAGAACCGAGCCGACCAGCATGGCGGCGAGGGCGATGCTGAACTGGCCATAGAACACCACCGAGGCGAGCCCCAGCGTGACCAGTCCCGCCTGCCAGCCGCGCAGGTGAACCACCAGACCGAAGATCAGGAAGGTCAGCGGCAGGAAGCCGAAAATGAACTGATACGAGTGGAACATCATCTCAACCTGCACTCCCCTTCTGGTCCGGTCTCGTGGCGCGCGGCTCGGCCGCGAAGCCGCCGCCCGACGCTTCCATAGTCAGTCCTGCGATCGTCCGAGCGGCATCCGCGCCACCAGCTTGCCGAGGCACGCCGGGCGCCCATGCTGGGAGTCGATGAACATCGTTCTGTCGCAGCCGATCTCCGTCGCATCGAAGCTGCCGACGACGGCCAGCCCGTGCCGTTCGGCGAGGTCGGCGGAGACCGCGACGAGCCGCTCCATGTCGTCGCCGTAGGGGGTCTCGATGAGTTGATCGTGGTAGACGGGGTTGAACGGCGGGTGCACCAGGATCACCCGAACGCCGCGGTCAACGAGGAAGCCGAGCAGCCGGTCGATGGCGTCGACGGCGTCCGCATCGATGGTGATGCGGCGTCCCTTCGAGAAGTCGAACTCCTTCTGCGCCTCGTCGATGGCCCGGGCCGGCGTGAACAGCGCCTCGTGCTCGTCCGACCAGGTAATGAAACCGGCGGGGTGCAGGATGTCGAGACCGCGCGCCGTGGTCCGGTGGGTCGGCCCCGGCCGTTCATCGGCCAGCAGCCACCGCCTGGCGCCATCCCACGCCGCCGGCAGCGAGGTCAGGTCGAGCCACGGGCTGATGCGGAAGGTTTCGAACCAAGCGTGCGGCGCGATGCCGAGCCGCCGTGCCATCGCCCGGTAGTCCGCGAGGCCGGCGAGCCAGAGAAAATCGGTGCGCTCCGCCGGCGGCGTGAAAGTCAACTCGCGAATGCTGATGATCAGCGTCTTGGGCAGCCGGTCGCTGGCGACGAACATTTCCACCACCGCCAGGATGTCCTCGTAGTAGTCGCGGTGGACATGGGCATTGTAGACATCCCGCCCGGGAAACAGGCTACTGACGCCCTCCTGCCAGTGGCTGGCACCGATGACGGCGATCTCGGGCGCCACGGGCAGCCGCTTGATGTGCTCGCGGCGCAGTCCGCGCATGTCGATGTTCAGGTCGAACACGCCATAGGACTGGCCGGCGACGAACGCCTCGGCCACGTGGGCCTGCGCGGCCGAGTCGTAGACCAGCGGATTGAGACGCAGGTTGGCGACGATGATCGCGCCCCACAGCAGCACGAAGGCGAGGCCGAGCACCGCCAGGTACCGCGCCGGCCGATCGGCGGCGGGGGCCGCGGCAACCGCCGCTCGTGGCAGGGGATTGTGCGTCGGGGCGACATCGTCGCCGCGTCGTCCGTCATCGCCGCGATGCAGCAGCCGGCGGTCCCCCCCGGCGGCGTCCCTGCGGTCATGATCGAAAGGCATGGCGTGGCTGTCGGACATCAGGGGCACCAAGTCTGTTGCGGGAAGAACCGGGCGTCGCCGCGGTGATAGCGCCAGGCTCGCTAAGAAACGCTTAAGGATCGCCGTCGCCATCGGCCGGAGAGCGGCATCGGCGACCGCAAAGCGGTTACGCTCACAGCCCACCGGGGGGCCGGTCACTCGGGAGGTGATCGGCCGGCCATCAGACGCCCAGTGCCTCCGCCCCGTAGCGGGCGCGACAGGCAGCGCAGCCCGATCGCCGCGTCCGCTCGGGATCGTCGCCCCCTCCCTTGCCGCCGGTCTCCCCAACGACAACGGTCGCCATCTCGTCTGCAACGTCGAACGGTGGGAGCGCCTCGGCCCCCGGCGGCGCGCCGAACCCGGCGCCGCCCGGCGTCTCGATGACGAACACGTCGTTCGGCTGCATGTCGAAGCAGTCGGTCCCGGCGAGGTTTAGGGTCGTCCCGTCGGCGCGCTCGACGCGGTTACGGCCGGCCAGACCGGCCTCGCCGCCATCCACCCCCTGCGGCGCGACGACCCGGTAGCCCGAGACGATGGCCGCGGTCATCGGTTCGAGGAAGCGGATCCGCCGGACCAGGCCGTTGCCGCCGCTCTGCCGGCCGCGGCCGCCGGAGCCCTCGCGCACCTCGAAGCTGTCGACCAGCACCGGATAGCGCCATTCCAGCACCTCCGGATCGGTGAGCCGCGAGTTGGTCATGTTGGTGTGAACGGCATCGGCGCCGTCGAACGTCGCGCCCGCGCCGGAGCCGCCGCCGATCGTCTCGTAATACTGATAGGCGCCGTTGCCGAAGGTGAAGTTGTTCATCGTCCCCTGCGAGCCGGCCATGACACCGAGGGCGCGGTAGAGCGCGTTGCAGATCACCTGGCTGGTTTCGACATTGCCGGCGACCACCGCGGCGCCATCCCGGGGATTGAGGATGGAGCCCTTCGGCACGATGATCTCCACCGGCTTGAGGCAGCCCTCGTTCAGCGGGATGTCGTCCTTGACCAGGCTGCGGATGACGTAGAGCACGGCGGCCCGGCAGACCGCCAAGGGCGCATTGAAGTTGTTGGGCTGCTCCGGGCTGCTCTCGGAAAAGTCGATGCGCGCGCATCGCCGGATCGGATCGATGCTGATGTCCACGGTGATCTGCTCGCCGCCGTCCATGGCCGCGGTGCTCTTGCCGCCTTCGAGCCGTTCGAAGACCCGCCGGACCTGCTCCTCGGCATTATCCTGAACGTGCGTCATGTAGGCGTTGACCACGTCGAGCCCATAGTCGTCGACGAGCTTCCGCAACTCGGCGACACCCTTCTCGTTGGCTGCCACCTGAGCGCGGAGATCGAAGATGTTCTGCTGCGGATTGCGCGCCGGGTATGGCGAGGCGAGCAGGAGGTCGATCATCTCCCGCTCGCGGAAGCGTCCCGCATCGATCAGCTTGAAGTTGTCGATGATCGCGCCCTCTTCCATCAGCGTCCGACTGTTGGGTGGCATCGACCCCGGCGTGATGCCGCCGACATCGGCGTGGTGGCCGCGGCTGGCGACGTAGAACAGGATCTCCGCATCGGCGACATCGAACACCGGCGTGATCACCGTAATGTCGGGCAGATGGGTGCCGCCCTTCAGCGGCGTGTTCATGGCGAAGACGTCGCCCGGCCGGATCCGCCAGCCGTTCGCGGCGATGATGGCGCGGACACTCTCGCCCATGGAGCCGAGATGCACCGGGATGTGCGGCGCGTTGGCGACCAGATTGCCGACCGAGTCGAAGACGGCACAGGAGAAGTCGAGCCGTTCCTTGATGTTCACCGAATACGCGGTGTTCTGCAGGATCACGCCCATCTGTTCAGCGATGGACATGAAGGTGTTGTTGAAGATCTCCAGCATCACCGGATCGACGCGGGTGCCGACGGCGTGCGCTCGGGCGAGCGGTTGCATCCGCGTCATCACCAGGTGCTTGCGACCGGTGAGCGAGCCGGCCCAGCCGTTCTCGACGACGATGGTACTGTTCGGCTCGATGATGATCGCCGACCCCTCGATGCGGTCGCCCGGCAGCAGATCCTGATAGCCATAGACCGGCGCCGGCGTCCATCGCCCCTCGGCGTAGATGCGGGTGCTGGCCAGCGGCTCCAGCGGCGTTGCGCGCTCCGTCTCCGGGGTGACCGTTTCCTCGGAGGTGACGATGCCGACCGCCTCCACGGAGATCGCCTCGACGACGTGGCCCTTGTCGGGCATCAGAAAGCCGAAGCGTTGCCGGTGCGCCGCTTCGAAGCGCTCGATGATGCCGCGATAGTCGGCGAACTCGACGATCAGCGGCGTGTCGCTGCCTTCGTAGCGGAGATGCACGCGGCTGATGGCCATGACGTCGCCGCCCTCGTGGCCCTGCCGCTTCACCTCGGCGGTCGCCTCGGCGGCCATCTGCGCCAGTTGATGGCTGAGGTGCAGCACCAAGTGCTGGCTGATCGGTTTTTCGATCGCCTGTTCGCGCATCGCCCGCAGATCGGCAAGGCCGAGGCCATAGGCCGACAGCACGCCGGCGAGGGGATGCACGAGGATCCGGCACAGGCCGAGCGTGTCGGCGATGTCGCAGGCGTGCTGACCGCCGGCGCCGCCGAAGCAGGTCAGCGTGTAGCGGGTGATGTCGTAGCCGCGCTGCGTCGAGATCTTCTTGATGGCGTTCGCCATGTTCTCGATGGCGACGCGGCGGAAGCCGAGCGCCACCTCCTCCGGCGTCGTCGCCCGTCCGGTGTGCAACTCGACCTCGGCGGTGAGCGCCCGGAACGCCTCGCCGACCCTGGCGGCATCCAGCCCCTCGGCGCCATTCGCGCCGAACACCTTGGGGAACAGATCGGCCGAGATCCGGCCGAGCAGGAGGTTGGCGTCGGTGAGCGTCAACGGACCGCCGCGCCGGTAGCTCGCGGGGCCGGGATTGGCGCCGGCGGAGTGCGGACCGACGCGGAAGCGAGCGCCATCGAAGCCCAGGATCGAGCCGCCGCCGGCAGCGACGGTGTGAATCTGCAGCATCGGCACGCGCAGCCGCACGCCGTCCAGTTCGGATTCGAACTCGCGCTCATAGTCGCCGTTGTAGTGGGCGACGTCCGTCGACGTGCCGCCCATGTCAAAGGAGATGATCTTGTCGAAGCCGGCGATCGCGGCGGTACGCGCGGCGCCGACGATGCCGCCCGCCGGTCCCGACAGGATGGCGTCCTTGCCCTGCAGCCGCCGTGCATCGGTCAGGCCGCCGTTCGATTGCATGAAGAACAGCCGGACGCCGCCCAATTCCCCGGACAGCCGATCCACGTAGCGGCGCAGGACCGGCGAGAGATAGGCGTCGACCACGGTGGTGTCGCCGCGCGAGACGAACTTCATCAACGGGCTCACCCGGCAGCTGGCGCTGACCTGGTGAAAGCCGATGTCGCGGGCGATCCGCTCGATCCGCTCCTCGTGTTCGGTGAAGCGGTAGCCGTGCATCAACGTGATGGCGACCGATCGGAGGCCACGCGCGTAGGCGGCTTCCAGGTCCCGTTGCGCCGCAGCGACATCGAGCGGTCGCAAGATCGTCCCGTCGGCGCCAATCCGCTCGTCGACCTCGATCACGGCGGCGTAGAGCGCCGGTGGACGGGTGATCTCGAGACTGAAGATCTGCGGCCGGTTCTGGTAGCCGATCCTGAGCGCGTCGCGAAACCCTCGGGTGACGACGAGCAGCGTCGGCTCGCCCTTGCGCTCGAGCAGCGCGTTCGTTGCCACGGTGGTGCCCATCTTGACGTGCTGAACCACGGCGGGCGACATCGGCTGATCGGCGGCCAACCCAAGCAACTCCCGGATCCCATGCACCGCCGCGTCCGTGTAGTGTTCCGGGTTCTCGGACAGCAGCTTGCGCGTGACCAGGGAGCCGTCGGGGCGTCGCCCGACGATATCCGTAAAGGTTCCGCCCCGGTCGACCCAGAAGGACCATTGCTTGCCGTCGATCCCGCCCTCGGCGCTGTCGACCGTCGGCTCTGGGGCAACCTGCGTGATGATCATGGATCCGCAACCACCTTCCCGCCGGGAGCCACGCCGTCGACCGCTTGTGGAAAACGGACGTCATTGCCGCTCGCACGCGGTCTCCTTGTTTTCGGGTCACCGCCGGGACCAGCATGCGATGACGACGCCATGGCCTCGGTGCCCACTGGAAACGAGCATCGATGCTGCGGACCGTCGCCAGCGCGAGCGTGGACGGCCGGCGCCGCGGTGATAACGGCGCAACCGACAACAATCGGTTAACGGCGGGCGGCGACCGGGGCCGGCGGCGCGATCGTCGCCTCGGATGGCCGCGGGATATCGCGGCCCGGATGGCCGCACGACATTGCGGCCCGGATGACCGCACGACATTGCGGCCCGGATGGCTGCACGACATTGCGCTTGCCAGGGCGCTTCGCGCGTGTGTTATCAGGACATTGCGTTTTTCCGGGAGCAGGGAGCGTCCCGCCATGACCCCGATCGCGCCGGACGCCCCGCCGGCCAGTCCCAACGACCTGCAGAACCTGTGGATGCCGTTCACCGCCAATCGGCATTTCAAGGCGCACCCGCGTCTGCTCGTCGCCGCCGATGGCATGGAGTACACGGCGCACGACGGCCGGACGATTCTCGACGGCACCGCCGGTCTGTGGTGCTGCAACGCCGGGCACAACAACCGCCGCATCGTCGAGGCGGTGCAGCGGCAGGTGGCGCGGCTCGACTACGCTCCGCCGTTCCAGATGAGCCATCCGCTGGCGTTCGAGTATGCGGCGCGGCTCGCCGAGGTGATGCCGGTCGGTCTCGACCGGTTCTTCTTCGTCAATTCGGGTTCGGAGGCGGCCGACACCGCCCTGAAGATCGCTCTCGCCTACCACCGGGTGCGCGGCGACGCCCTGCGGTCGCGGCTGATCGGGCGCGAGCGCGGCTATCACGGGGTCGGCTTCGGCGGCATCTCCGTCGGCGGCATCGCCAACAACCGCAAGCTGTTCGGGCTCGGCCTGCCCGGCGTCCATCACCTGCCGCACACCCACGACCTGGAACATAACGCGTTCTCGCGCGGCCAGCCGGAGTGGGGCGCCCATCTCGCCGACGCGTTGGAACGCCTCGTCGCGTTGAACACCGCCGAGACCATCGCAGCGGTGATCGTCGAGCCGCTGGCCGGGTCGGCCGGCGTCCTGTTGCCCCCCAAGGGCTATCTCGAGCGCCTTCGCGCCCTGTGCGATCAATACGGTATCCTGCTCATCTTCGATGAGGTGATCACCGGCTTCGGTCGCCTGGGCGCGCCGTTCGCCATGGACCACTTCGGCGTCCAGCCCGATATCGTCACCTTCGCCAAGGGCATGACCAGCGGCGTCGTGCCGATGGGCGGCGTCGCCGTGCGGCGGGAGATCCATGACGCCTTCATGCACGGACCCGAATTCGCCATCGAGTTCTTTCACGGCTACACCTACTCGGGCCATCCGCTCGCCTGTGCCGCCGCCCTCGCCGCCCTGGAGGTTTATCGCGAGGAGCAGGTGTTCGAACACGCGGCCGGGCTTGCCGGCTATTGGGAGGACGCGGTGCATTCGCTCCGCGGCCTGCCCAACGTCATCGACCTGCGCAATCTCGGGCTCATCGCCGGCATCGAGCTGGCGCCGATCCCGGGCCGGCCGACGGAGCGCGCCCTTGACGTCTTCCTCAAGTGCTACGAACGCGGCCTCATGGTCCGGACGACGGGCGACATCATCGCCCTGTCGCCGCCGCTGATCCTGGAGAGACCGCACATCGACCGGATGTTCGGCATCCTCGGCGACGTTTTGCGCGAGGTGGCGTAGGCGTCGCGCCGGACACATGTGACCTTGAGAGCAAGTGTCGTGCGCAGGAGACAACGATGATCCTCGGCGTGCCCAAGGAGATCAAGATCCTGGAGGCTCGCGTCGGGCTGACGCCGCCGAGCGTGCGTGAACTCGCCGACCGCGGCCACACGATCCTCGTGGAACACTCGGCCGGCAGCGGCATCGGCGTTGGCGACGCGGAGTATGTGGCGGCGGGCGGTCGCATCGTCGACACCGCTGCGGAGATCTTCGCCACCGCCGAAATGATCGTCAAGGTCAAGGAGCCGCAGCCGGCGGAGTGCGCCATGCTGCGCGAGGGGCAGGTGCTGTTCACCTATCTGCATCTCGCCCCCGACCCGGAGCAGACGCGGGCGCTGGTCAACTCCGGCTGCGTTGCCATTGCCTATGAGACCGTCACCGACGGCCACGGTGGCCTGCCGCTGCTCGCCCCCATGAGCGAGGTGGCGGGGCGCATGTCGGTGCAAGTGGGGGCGCACTGCCTCGAGCGCGAACAGGGGGGCGCCGGCATCCTGCTCGGCGGCGTCCCCGGCGTCGAGGCGGCCAACGTGGTGATCCTCGGCGGCGGCGTCGCCGGCACCAACGCGGCACGCATGGCCATGGGCCTGGAGGCCCATGTCACCGTGCTCGACCGGTCCCTTGATCGTCTCTACCAGTTGGACATGCAGTTCGGCCGACAGTTCAACCCCATGTATTCCACCCGGGACGCCATCGAGCGCTATGTTCGCGCCGCGGATCTGGTGATCGGCGCGGTGTTGATCCCCGGCGCCGCCGCGCCGAAGCTGGTCAGTCGCGCGCTGGTCGCGCAAATGAAACCGGGGGCGGTGCTGGTGGACATCTCCATCGACCAGGGCGGTTGTTTCGAGACCAGCCGGCCGACCTCGCATGCCGAGCCCACGTACATCGTCGACGGCGTCGTCCATTACTGCGTCACCAACATGCCGGGGGCTGTACCGCGCACCTCGGCATTCGCGCTCAACAACGCGACGCTGCCGTTCATGCTGGCGCTCGCCGACAAGGGTCACCGGCAGGCGCTGGCCGACGATCCGCACCTGCGCAACGGCCTCAACGTCCACCGCGGCCGGGTGACGCACCCGGCGGTGGCGCGCGACCTCGGCTATGCGTACGTCCCGGCCGACCGGGTGATTGCCGCCTGACGGACGCCGCCATACCGCAGGGCATGGAAACCGACACCGACACGCCACGGAGGGCCGATGGAAAGCATCGTCCGACACTACATCGACGGCCGCATCGTCGACGCACAGGGCCCCCGGCACGGCCCCGTCTACAACCCGGCGACCGGCGAGCAGACGCGCGTCGTCCAGTTCGGCACGGCGGCCGACGTCCACAAGGCGGTGGATGCCGCGCGCCGCGCCCTGCCCGGCTGGGCCAACACCCCGCCGCAGAAACGCGCCGGCGTGCTCCTGAAATTCCGCATGCTGTTGGAGAAGCACTCCGACGCCATCTGCCGCGTGATCACCGCCGAGCACGGCAAAGTGCTGGCCGACGCCGCCGGCGAGGTGACCCGCGGCATGGAGATCGTCGAGTTCTGCGTCGGCATCCCGCACCTCTTGAAGGGCGAGATGAGCCAGAACATCGGCGCGCATACGGACAGCTACACCCTGCGCCAACCGCTCGGCGTGGTCGCCGGCATCACGCCGTTCAACTTTCCGGCGATGGTGCCCATGTGGATGTTCCCGGTCGCCATCGCCTGCGGCAACACCTTCGTGCTCAAACCATCGGAGAAGGATCCGTCGGCCGCGCTGATCCTGGCGGAACTGCTGCGCGAGGCTGGGTTGCCGGACGGCGTCTTCAACGTGGTGCAGGGGGATCGGGAGGTGGTCGACGCCATCCTCGCCCATCCGGCCATCGCCGCCGTCAGTTTCGTCGGCTCGACCCCCATTGCCCGGCACGTCTACCACACCGGCGCCGCCCACGACAAACGGGTGCAGGCGCTGGGCGGCGCCAAGAACCACATGGTCATCCTGCCCGATGCCGACATGGACCTGGTGGTCGATGCGCTGATGGGCTCGGTCTACGGCTCGGCTGGTGAACGCTGCATGGCGATCGCCACCGCCGTGCCGGTGGGCGATGCCGTCGCCGACGAACTGGCCCGGCGGATCGTCCCGCGCGTCGCGGCGCTGAAGATCGGTCCCGGCACCGATGCCGACGCCGAGATGGGGCCGCTCGTCACCGCCGAGCACCGCGATCGCGTGGCCGGGTACATCGACACCGGCGCCGCCGAAGGCGCCGAGTTGCTGGTGGACGGCCGCGGCTTCCAGCCGCCACAGGGCTACGCGAACGGCTTTTTTCTCGGCGGCAGCGTCCTCGATCGGGTGAGCCCGGCCATGCGGGTGTGGCGGGAGGAGATCTTCGGCCCGGTGCTGACCATCGTCCGGGTCCCCGACTACGCCGCGGCGGTGGACCTGATCCACGGCCATCCGTTCGCCAACGGCACCGCCATCTTCACCCGTAGCGGCGATGCCGCCCGCGCCTTCGCCAGCGCCATCGAGGTCGGCATGGTCGGCATCAACGTGCCGATCCCGGTGCCGATGGCGTTCCACAGCTTCGGCGGCTGGAGAGGCAGCCTGTTCGGTGACCACCCGATCTACGGCCCGGAAGGCGTCCACTTTTATACTCGCCAGAAGACCGTCACCGCCCGCTGGGACGGCGGCATCACGGCGGGCGCCGACTTCCTGTTCCCCACCCTGCGCTGAACCAAAGGCAGCACGTTATCCGGCGGTGGCCCGGCGTAAAGTGGAGGAGCGCATGACGCTCGTTGAAAGTTGCCAAGAAACATAGTAGATTGTTAAGTTGAACAACGCGAAGGTGGCGCCGCGCGCGATGGGTGCGTGGCCGCGAAAGCGAAGTGGTATGCACGGGCGAAAGATGAGCGCGCCGGAAAAAACCGGCTTGAAGGCCACGACACGGTTCGCCGAACCGGCGTCTTTCAAACTCGAACCGACGCTTGAGGAAATTCTCGCCGACCCGATCATTCGCTTGATGATGGCCCGCGACCATGTGCGCTCGGCCGATGTACAGGCGCTGATGGCCGGCGTTCGCCGGCGCCGGACCGGTCTCGACGCGCGCGGCAGCGAAGCGTTCTAGG
>CAZVRW010000001.1:63397-141610 GCA_964630265.1 uncultured Rhodospirillaceae bacterium | reverse complement strand
GGTGGCGTTGAAGATCCGGGCGATTCGCCTGCGCCAGACGCGGGCCTGACGCGGCATGGCGGGGCTGATGGCATTTCTGGAGATGGGCGGCTATGCCGCCTTCGTCTGGCCGGCGTTCGCGCTCACCCTCGGCGTGCTCGGCGGCCTGGCGGTGGTGAGCGTGCGGACGTTGCGGTCGCGGGAGCGGCAGCTGCGGGCGCTGGAGGGGGCGCGGGCCGGCCGGCGGGCGCGCGGCCGGGCGAAAGCCGCGCCGGAGGGAGTGACGGAGGGGGCGCCGGCAGTGGCGACCGACGCCCAGCCATGAAGCGCAAGCACAAGCGGCTCACCTTCGTCGTCCTCGGTCTCGGCATCCTCGGCATGGCGGCGGCGCTGATCCTCTCGGCTTTGGACGAGTCCGTCACCTTCTTCCGCAGCCCCAGCGACCTGGCCGGCGATCCGGCGATCGGCGAACTGCGCATCCGCCTGGGCGGCCTGGTGGAGGACGGCAGCGTCGAGCACGCCGGCGCCGAGGTGCGCTTCCGCGTCACCGACGTGGCGCACACGGTGCCGGTGGTCTACGCCGGCATCCTGCCCGACCTGTTCCGCGAAGGGCAGGGCGTCGTCGCCGAGGGACGCATGCAGAACGGCGTCTTCGTCGCCGAGACGGTGCTGGCCAAGCATGACGAGAACTACATGCCGCCGGAGGTCGCCGACGCGCTGAAGCGCTCCGGCCACTGGCAGCACATGCAGGACTCGCTGGCGGAGCCGGACGGGGCGGTAAATGGGGCGCCAACCGCCGTCCCCCAGGGCTACGGCCAATGATCGTCGAACTCGGCCATTTCGCGCTGGCGCTGGCTTTGGCCGTCGCCCTGGTCCAGGGCACGCTGCCGCTGATCGGCGCGGCGCGCGGCCATGCCCCGTGGATGGCGGTCGCCCGCACCGCGGCCATCGGCCAGTTCCTGCTCGTCGCGGCGTCCTTCGCGGCGCTGGTCTACGCCTTCGTCGTCTCTGACTTCTCGGTGCTCAACGTCGTCCAGAATTCGCACTCCGAGAAGCCGATGCTCTACAAGATCTCCGGCGCCTGGGGCAACCACGAGGGCTCGATGCTGCTGTGGGTGCTGATTCTCAGCCTCTTCGGCGCCGCCGCCGCGGTGTTCGGGCGCAACCTGCCGCCGGCGCTGCGGGCCCGCGCGCTGGCCGTGCAGGCGTGGATCGCCATCGGCTTCTATCTGTTCATCCTGTTCACCTCCAACCCGTTCGCGCGGGTCCTGCCGCCGCCGCCGGACGGCCAGGGCCTCAACCCGCTGTTGCAGGATCCGGGCCTCGCCTTCCATCCGCCGTTCCTCTATCTCGGCTACGTCGGCTTCTCCATGGCCTTCTCGTTCGCCATCGCGGCGCTGATCGAGGGGCGGGTGGATGCGGCCTGGGCGCGCTGGGTGCGCCCGTGGACGCTGGCCGCCTGGGTCTTCCTCACCATCGGCATCACGCTGGGCTCGTGGTGGGCCTATTACGAGCTCGGCTGGGGCGGCTGGTGGTTTTGGGATCCGGTGGAGAACGCCTCGTTCCTGCCGTGGCTCGCCGGCACGGCGCTGCTGCATTCGGCGCTGGTGGTGGAAAAGCGCGACACGCTCAAGGGCTGGACCATCCTGCTCGCCATCATCACCTTCAGCCTCAGCCTGCTCGGCACCTTCCTGGTGCGCTCGGGCGTGCTCACTTCGGTGCACGCCTTTGCCGTCGATCCCTCGCGCGGCATCTTCATTCTCGGCCTCCTGGTGCTGATCACCGGCGGCTCGCTCGCCCTGTTCGCCTGGCGCGGGCCGAGCCTGCAGGGCGGCGGCGTCTTCCAGCCGGTCTCGCGCGAAGGCGCGCTGCTGTTGAACAACCTGCTGCTCAGCGCCGCCGCCGGGGCGGTGCTGCTCGGCACCCTCTATCCGCTGTTCTACGAGGCGGCGACCGACGCCAAGCTGTCGGTGGGGGCGCCGTTCTTCAACGCCGTGTTCGTGCCGATGATGGTGCCGCTGGTGATCGCCATGGCCATCGGCCCGCTGCTGCCGTGGAAGCGCGGCGAGCTGCTGGCGGCGGTCTCGCGGCTGTGGCTCGCCGGCGTCGCCGCCCTTGTCGCCGCGTTGTGGGCCTGGGCGCAGAGCCCCGCGGCATTCGCCGGCATGCTCGGCCTGGCCATGGCGGCCTGGCTGTTCGTCGGCACGCTCACCGAACTTGCCGAGCGCATCCGGCTGTTCCGGGCGCCGCCGGGCGAGAGCCTGCGCCGCTTGTTCGGCCTGCCGCGCGCCAGCATCGGCATGACCCTGGCGCACGCCGGCCTCGCCATCACCATCGCCGGCATGACCGGCGACGCCGTCTGGAAGACCGAGAGCATCCAGGTGATGCGGCCGGGCGAGACCGTCACCGTCGCCGGCTACGATTACACCTTCCTCGGCGCGCGCGGCCTGTCGGGGCCCAATTATCAGGCGCTCAGCGGCACCTTCGAGGTGACGCGCGACGGCCGTCCGGTCGCCGTGCTCGATGCCGAGCGGCGGCGCTATCCCGTCGAGGGGCGGGAGACGACGGAGGCCGCCATTTATCCCACCTTCTGGGGCGATCTCTATGCCGTCATCGGCGAGGCCCAGGGCGATGCCGCTGCCGGCGCCTATGTGACGCGCCTCTACTTCAACCCGCTGGTCGCCTGGATGTGGGGCGGCGTCGCGGTGATGGTGGTGGGCGGTCTGGTCAGCCTCAGCGACCGGCGGCTGCGCGTCGGTGCCCCGTCCCGCCGCCGCCCCGCCGCCACCCCGGCCGCCGTCCCCGCCGAATAGCGGCGCGCGGCCGCCGAATCACCTGACGCCGCTGCGTGGGGGTTGACCGGCGGCGGCGGCGCGGTATCTGCGGAGAGGGGCAGGCGGCGACGGGAGCATTGGCGGCGGATGGCGGAACTCGGGGCGGGGCGGCCGCCAAAATCCTACTTTTTCCGACATTATCCGACTTTTTCCGACATTTTCACGCGCGGAAACGCGAAAACCCCGGTCGTCCGGGCCTTTCAGGCCGAAAAACGCGTCCGCAGGCGGCTTTTTCTGGCATACATCTGATCCGGACCCCGCCTTTTTCGGCAACGCGCCGCGTCAGATCCGCCAGAGGGTGACGGCGTCCGGCTTGCTCGCCCGGTCGAGGATGCTGCGGACGTCGACCACCAGGCCGGCGCCGCCCTTCAGGCAGCCGGTGATGCGGGGCCAGCCGCCCGCGCGGTAGTCGTCGTGCGGCACCGCCAGGATGACGGCGTCGGCGGGGCGGAGCGCGTCGGCCGGCACCAGCTCGATGCCGAACTCATGGGCGACGTCCTTGGGATCGGCCATCGGGTCATGCACCTGCACCGGGATGCCGAATGCGGCGAACTCGGCGACCATGTCGACGACGCGGGTGTTGCGCACGTCGGGCACGTTCTCCTTGAAGGTGACGCCGAGGATGGTCACCCGCGGCGTGGCGCCGAGGCCGGCGGCGAGCAGGCGCTTCACCGTGCCGGCGACGATCCAGCGGCCCAGGTCGTCGTTGATCCGGCGGCCGGCGAGGATCACCTCGGGGTGGTAGCCGGCACGCTGCGCCCGGAACGTCAGGTAGTAGGGGTCGACGCCGATGCAGTGGCCGCCCACCAGGCCGGGCGAGAACTTGAGGAAGTTCCACTTGGTGCCGGCGGCGGCGAGCACGTCTGAGGTGTCCAGGCCGAGCCGCTCGAAGATCACGGCGAGTTCGTTCATCAGGGCGATGTTCAGGTCGCGCTGGGTGTTCTCGATCACCTTCGCCGCCTCGGCGGTGCGGATGGTCGCCGCCTTGTGGACGCCGGCGCGGACGACGCTGCCATAGACCTGGGCCACCACCTCCAGCGCCGTCGGCGTATCCGCCGACACCACCTTGGTGATCGTCTCGAAGCGGTGCTCGGTGTCGCCCGGATTGATGCGCTCGGGCGAATAGCCGATGGAGAAATCGACGCCGGCCTTGAGATTGGAGCACGCCTCCAGGATCGGCAGACAGTCCTCCTCGGTGGCGCCGGGATAGACCGTCGATTCGAAGACGACGATGTCGCCCCGTTTCAACTGCTCGCCGACGGTGCGCGTCGCCGCCAGCAGCGGCCGCAGGTCCGGCCGCTTGGTCTCGGTGATCGGCGTCGGCACGGCAACGATGTGGAAGTCGGCCTGGCGCAGGTCGGCGGCATCGCTGGTGAGCAGCAGGTCGGCCGCCTGCAGGTCGGCGCGCGTCACCTCGTTGGTGCGGTCGATGCCGCGGCGGAGTTCGTCGACGCGCACCGGGTCGATGTCGAAGGCGACCACCGGCCCCGCCGCCGGGGTGCCCGCCCGGTCGCCGGCGCGCCCGAACGTGACGGCGACCGGCAGGCCGACATAGCCGAGACCGATCACGGAGATCCTGCGTTGATGGGTCATGCGCTGCCTCCGTCAGGGTTTGGGCGTCGTCCGTCAGGGTTTGGGCGTCGAGAGAGGGGGAGATCGCGAACCGGGCTTGCCCCGACCGGGGCGCCGGCCCCTCTCGCACCTGCCTTCCCCTCTGTCAAGTACGGCCGGAAGGTGAAGGATTGATGACCGGCGGCATGCGGCTGCCGCGGCGGGCAAGCGCGATGCCGGCGAGGATGGCCAACGCGCCGGTGCCCTGCACCCAACCCAGCGCCTCGCCCAGCAGCACCCAGGCGAGGCCCGCCGCCACCGCCGGCTGCAGCAGCAGGCTCACCGACGAGAACGCCGCCGGCAGGTGCGCCAGCGCGAAGGCGATCAGGCTCTGGCCGCCGCAGTGCGACACCAGCGCCAGGCCCAGCAGCACCAGCCAGCCCGCGGCCGTCCCCGGGATCAACGCTTCGCCGGAGACGAGGACGAGTGGCAGCAGCGCGGCGCAGGTGACGAGGCCGCTGCCGGCCATGATGGTCGCGGTGCCGAGCCTGGCCCGCAGCCGGCCGACGGAGACGATGTAGCCGGCATAGAACACCGCGGTGATCAGGCCGAGCGCGTCGCCCAGCGCGTTGTCGGCGCTGAGGTGGATGCTGCGGCCCATCAGCACGCAGGCGCCGGCGAGGGCGATGGCCATGCCCATGAGGAAGGTCCGCGAGAAGCGCTCGCCGTAGAACAGGAAGCCGGCGAGGGCGACGAACACCGGTGCGAAGTTGGCGAGCAGCGTGGCGTTGGCGACGCTGGTGTAGCGGATCGACCAGTGCCAGAACGCCAGGTCGCCGGCGAAGAACAGGCCGCAGACGGCGAGGCCGATGAGATCGCCGCGGCGGAGGGGGGCGCCGCCTGGGGGGGCGGTGCGTCGCCCGCCGCCCGCCGCCGCCGCCGCCCACAGCCACAGCACCGGCAGCGCCAGGAACAGCCGGTGGAACGCCGTGGCCGTCGGCTCCAGCGGGCTGAGGCGGACGAAGATCGGCGCGAACGCGATCGCCACCGCGCCGGCGAGCAGGGCGATCAGCGGCAGCCGGCCGGCCGGCGCCGGCGGGGCGGCGGCGGCGGCGCTTGCGGCAATGCTTCGCAACCGGATCATCGGCGGCTAATATCGCCGATCACGCGGCGTCGCCACCCGGATCTCCCGGGCCCTGGGAGCGGCGCCGTCGAGAGGACACGATGACCCGGATCGTCTACGAGTCGGACCCGCCGCTCGGCGCCAGCGTCTCGTCGCCGCTGATCGGCGCCGACGAGCCGCCGCCGTTCGAGATCGTCAACGCCGAGGGGCGGGCGCCGCTGCTGCTGGTCTGCGACCATGCCAGCAACCGCATCCCCACGGCACTGGGCAATCTCGGCCTGGACGCGGCGTTGCTCCGGCGGCACATCGCCTACGACATCGGTGCCGCCGACCTCACGCGGCTGCTCAGCCGCCGCCTCGATGCCCCGGCGGTGCTGGCCGGCTATTCACGGCTGATCATCGACTGCAACCGCCAGCCGGGCGATCCGCAATCGATCCTGGAGGAGAGCGACGGCGTCCCCATCCCCGGCAACGTGGGTTTGAGCGAGGCCGAGCAGGCGGCGCGCGCCGAGACCTTCCACTGGCCCTATCATCACGCCATCGACAGCGTCTTCGCCCGCCGGCGGCGCCAGGGACCGGAGCCGGTGTTGTTCTCGATCCACACCTTCACGCCGACCTTCGGCGGGCAGGATCGCTTCTGGGACCTGGGCGTGCTGTGGAACCGGGATCCGCGCGTCGCCGTGCCGCTGATCGACCTGCTGCGCCGCGCCGACCGGCTCCACGTCGGCGACAACGAGCCCTATTCCGGCAAGGAGATCGCCTACACCATCAACCTGCATGCCGGGGCCGCTGGGCTGCCCCACGCCGCCATCGAGGTGCGTCAGGACCACTGCGAAGCCATGGCCGAGCTGGAGCGCTGGGCGGAGCTGCTTGGTGATGCCCTGGCGGCCATCCTGGCGATGGGCACCATCCATCGCGTCGAGCATTTCTGATGAGCGGCTTCCGCGAGCCGGCCCTGACGATCGGTGTCGAGGAGGAGTATCTGATCGTCGATGTCGACACCCGCGATCTGGTCGTCGAAATGCCGCCCGCCGTCCTCGCCGAGTGCGAGGCGCGCATTCGCGACCTGGTCCGTCCGGAGTTCCTCACCTCGCAGATCGAGATCGGCACGCGGGTCTGCCGCTCGGTGCGTGAGGCCCGCGAGGACCTCGCCTGGCTGCGCAGCACCGTTGCCGACGTCGCCCGCCGGCACGGCCTCGCTCCCATCGCCGCGTCAACGCATCCGTTCTCCGAATGGCAGATGCAGAAGTACACCGACAAGGAGCGCTATCACGTGCTGGCCCGCGACATGCAGGCGGTGGCGCGGCGGCTGTTGATCTGCGGCATGCATGTCCACGTCGGCATCGACGACGACGAGCTGCGCATCGACATCATGAACCAGGTGTCGTACTTCCTGCCGCACCTGCTCGCGCTCAGCACGTCGTCGCCGTTCTGGCGGGGACAGGACAGCGGGCTGAAATCCTACCGGCTGAGCGTCTTCGATGCCCTGCCGCGCACCGGCCTGCCATCGCGCTTCGATTCGTATGGCGAGTATTGCCGCCACGTCGACATGCTGGTCGGCGCCGGGCTGTTCGAGGACGCCAGCATGCTGTGGTGGGACGTGCGCCCGAGCATCCGCTTTCCGACGCTGGAAATGCGCATCACCGATGTCTGCACGCGCCTCGACGACGCCATCGCCATCGCCGCCCTGTTCGTCTGCATCGTCCGCATGTTGTACCGGCTGCGCCGGGTCAATCAGCGCTGGCGGACCTATAACCGGATGCTGATCGAGGAGAACCGCTGGCGGGCCAAGCGCTATGGCATCGACGCCGGGCTGATCGACTTCGGCCGGGGCGAGTTGGTCAGCGCCGCCGAGCTGTTGGACGAGCTCGCCGACCTGGTCGCGCCCGACGCCGAGGCGCTGAACTGTGTTGACGAGATCGGGCATTGTCGGGAGATCATCCGCGGCGGCACCAGCGCGCACCGGCAGCTCTCCGTCTACAAGGAGTCCGTGTCGCAGGGGCGCAACCACCATGACGCCCTCTGCGATGTTGTTGACATGCTGGTCGCCGAGACCACCATGGGGTTGTAAACGGCAGGATCCGCAAAGCAGACAACGGGAGGCACACCATGCAAGACATCAAGGTCGCAGACATCCTTTCGGTGAAGGGCACCGATGTCGTTACCATCCGCGAGAACGAGGCGGTCGCCGCCGCCGTCGCGCTGTTGGCGCGCAACCGCATCGGCGCGTTACTGGTTGTCGATCACGACAATGCCGTCATCGGCATCTTCTCAGAGCGCGACGTCGTCAACGCCCTGCATCAGCATCGCGCCAGTCTCCTCGACAAGCGGGTGGCCGAACTGATGACCCGCGAGGTGGTGACGTGCCAGCCGGGCGACAACATCGCCGGGATCATGGCGATGATGACCAGCGGACGGTTCCGCCACGTGCCGGTGCTGGAAGAGGGCAAGCTGGCCGGTATCATCAGCATCGGCGACGTGGTCAAGAGCCGCATCGCCGAGGCCGAGTCCGAGGTCGACGCGCTGCGGCGCTACATTTCCCTCTGACGCGGCGGCTCGTCGGCCGCCGGGGCGGACACGCTGCCGAGGTCGTCGACGAGCCGTCGGCAGATCGCCGAGACGGCGTCCTCGAAGGCGGCGATGGAGGCGCTCATGCTGTTGTCTTGCGCGGTCCGCTCGTCCGCGTAGGTCGTCCAGAAGCGGAGGTCCCGGGTCCGGGAGTCGCGGAGGCCGAGTTGCATCTCGACGGCGACGCGCGGCGGCGCGGCCGCGATCCGCTCGAACCGGACCAGCCGGCCGATCAGCGTGAACTCGGCGTCGATGCGCGTCTGCTCGGTGATGACGCGCCGGGCCACCCGCGCCCGGTCGAGGCAGGTGATCAGCGCGTCGCGCACCAACAGCGCCGGCGCCTTCTCCCAGAAATCGTAGCGATGCTCCAGCAGCGCGGCCGCCGGCGTGCTTTCGGTGTAGACGATCGACCGGCCGGTGAGCAGACCTTCGGCGTCCGGCCGCTCGACGATTAGCGTCCCCGGCAGAACGGGGGCGACGCCGGTGGCCTCGGGGGCGGTGATGACGAGCCGGTAGAACTGATCCGGGGGGACTTCCGGCTGGCTGCACGCCGCGGCGAGCCCGGCGATCAGCAGGACACGGACGAGGCCCTGCCGGGTCGAGGGCGCCGTGGCGACGGGGCTCATCGGCCGCCGCCCGGCGACGTGCCGCCGAGCAGCAGCCCGGGGTTCTGGCGAATCTGCCGGCTGAACTCGTGCATGTTGTGCGACGCGCCCTCGAGGTTGCGGTTGATGGTGTCGATGTCACGGGCGAGGGCGCCGGTGACATGGCGGATGTTGGCCAGCGTCTCGTTGACCTCCGGCTTGCTCTCGGCGAGCAGCGCGCGGGCCTCGTCCAGCAGCCGGTTGGCGTTGCCGGTCAGCCGGTTGATGTCGGCGGCGGTGGCATTGAGCCGGGCCAGGAGTTGCTCCACCTCCGCCCGGTTGTCCGCGCTGGTGAAGCCGCGCGCGTCGTCGACCAGGGCGTCGAGATTGAGCATCAGGGCGTCGGCCTTCTGCAGGATCGGCGGCACGTTGCGCGTGATCGCTTGCACCAGGGCGTGCCCGTCGTCGATGGTCGGATTGATGCGGTCGACGATGGTCGCTTCCGTGGTGGCAATCAGCGATTCGATGGCCTCGGCGACGGTGTCGGCGCGGTTGCCGAGGCCGCGGATGGCGGCCCCCAGGCTCTCCTGTTCGCGCCCGGGGATAAAGCTCTCGGGTGGTAGCCGGTCGGCGAGGACGGGTTCTCCGGGGGCACGTTCCCGGATGCCGACGACGACCGCCGACAGGAAGCCGGGCGCGGTCAGTTCGGCCGTCGCCGACCGGGCGATGCCCCAGCCCTCCTGAACCTCCAACTCCAGATGAAAGCGCGTCATCGCCGCCCCGTCGTCGGCCAGGGGAACGGCGGCGGCCTCATCCTGCGTCATCGGACGAACGCGCGCGACGCGCCCGATGGGAAAGCCTTCATAGAACACCTTGGTGCCTTCGCTGACGCCGGTGACGTTGGTGAACACCGTGTAGTAGCGATCGGTCTCCGCCGTCCAGCCGGACAGCCGGATCAGCCCGTACATCAAGGCGATCAGCATGAGCACCACGAAGGCGCCGACGATCACATACTGCGGTTTGCTCTCACCCATGGTCGCTCCGCTGCTGTCACATGACGGCGCCGCGCTCGAGATCGGCGGTCAGGCGGCGAAGCCGTTCGTCCGGATCGATGGTCTCCACCTCCGGGCGCCGGTTGAGCAGGTTCTGGATCCGATGGCTGGGGTAGGCGCGCACCTCGGCGACGGTGCCGGTGAACAGGATCTCGCCGCGATCGAGCACGGTGATGCGGTCGGCGATCTTGAAGGCGCTTTCCAGCTCGTGGGTGACCACCACGATGGTCACGCGCAGGGCGTCGCGGAGATCGAGGATCAGGTCGTCGATGGCTGAGGCCACCGCCGGGTCGAGTCCCGCCGACGGCTCGTCGCAGAACAGGATCTTCGGATCCATGACGATGGCGCGGGCGAACGCCGCACGCTTGATCATGCCACCCGACAGCTCCGCCGGCATCAACCCGTCGCAGCCGGCGAGTCCGACCACCTCCATCTTCAGGCGCGCCATGATGCGCATGGTGCTGCGCGGCAACTTGGTGTGTTCGATCAGCGGCAACATGATGTTATCGAGCACCGACATGGAGCTGAACAGCGCGCCGCTCTGGAAGGCGACGCCCGTCTGGCGGCGCAGGTGCGCCATCTCCCGCGCCGACGCCCGGCCGAGATCGATGCCCAGCACCTCGACGCTGCCGGAGGTCTTGCGCTCGAGGGCGAGCATGTGGCGGAGCAGCGTGCTCTTGCCGGAGCCGCTGCCGCCCATGATCACCATGATCTCGCCCTCCCGGATATCGAGGTTGACGCCCTTGAGAATCAGCCGGGGGCCGTAATGGGTGACCAGTTCGCGAACGCGGACGACGGGCGGCGTGACGGGCGGCGTGACGGGCGGCGTGACGGGCGGCGGATCCGGTCGGTCGGGGGTACTCATTTCAGCGGGTCACCACCAGGGCGAAGAGCATGTCGGTGACGATCAGCGCCGAGATCGACTGCACCACCGCCCGGGTGGTGTACTTGCCGATGCCTTCGGCGCCGCCGGTGACCAGGGCGCCGTTGACGACGCCGATCACCGCGATCAGCACCGCGAAGATCAGGCTCTTGCCGATGCCGTGCATGACGTCGTCGACCGAGAGGATGGCGAACACATCGTCGATGTAAGCGGTCATGCTGATGCCGATTTCGGCGCTCACGTAGAGGCCGGCGGCGAGGATCGCCATGACATCGCCGAGGATGGTGAGCGCCGGCACCATGATCAGCGAGGCGAACAGCGCCGGCGCCACGAGAAAACGGATGGGATTGATGCCCATCACCCGGAGGGCATCGATCTCCTGGTTGATCTTCATGGTGCCGAGGCGTGCCGCCAGCGCCGAGCCGGAGCGGCCGGCGACCAGGATGCCCGTGATCAGCGGCGCGAACTCGCGGGTCACGGAAAAAGCGATGCCGATGGTGACGCGCGACTCGGCGCCGAACGTGCGCAGCGTGTGGATGCCCTGGATGCCCAGCATGACACCGATGGTCGCCGCCATGACGGCGACGATCGGCACCGCCCGGATGCCGATCTCCATCATCTGCAGGAAGACCGCCGAGGTGCGCACCGGTTGGCCGCGCAGCCGCCCCATCACCAGCCAATAGAAGCACTCGCCGACCAGGGAGGCCGCCATGCCGATCTCGCCGAGCGCACTGACGCAGCGGCGACCCAGGCGGTCGATCGACCGGACAGGCGGAGAGTCGATGAGGCCGGAAGGCATCGCGCAGCGTGTCAGCCGGAGTCGTCGAGTGCGTCTTCGAGGGTCGGAAAGATCCGGAACACCTTGTCGAGACGGGCGAGCTTGAGGACCCGCAAGGCGGAATCACTGACCGCCGCCAGGACGAACGGGCTGCCGTTCTGCCGCGCCCGTTGCAACGCCTCGACCAGCGAGGCGATGCCGGAACTGTCGATATAGCCGACCCGCGACAGGTCGACGTAGACCGCCTTGCCCCGGGCGACGGCATCGAGGAGCACCGTGCGGGCGTCCGGTGAAGACTGCAGATCGACGTCGCCCTCCAGGGCGACGACGATGCCGCCCTGCCGGTCCTCAACGCTATGCCTCATTGCTGGCCTCACACCCTATCCTCTTCACCAGTTTCAACAGGTTGCCGCCATCGGGCGGGGTCGGCAGGAACTCGATGCCGTCGAGCAGTTCGCGCATCAGATGCGTGCCGAGGCCGCCGGGACGGACGTCCTCGAGGTCGCGGGGCCGCACGGCCGAGACGTCGATGGGATCCGCATAATCGCGGATCAACACCACGAGATCATCGCCTTGACGGCGCGTGGACACGGTTATACGCCCGTTTGGGTTATTTTTGTAGGCATGTCGGATCACGTTCTGACAGGCCTCGTCGACGGCGAGGACCAGATCCTGGGCGAACCGCGGGTCGCCGCAGCAGAGCCCGGCGGCCAGCGACACCTCCTGGCGGACCAGGCGCAGCCGGTCGGGCCGCGAAGGGATGGTGACTTCGATGAGGTCTTCGTCGGATGGCGGCCGTGGCGACGACACGCCGCTCGCCCCGGCGGCATCCGCGTGGCGGCGGCGATACGGCAGCGAGTCGTCGATCACCAGCAGCGTCACGTCGTCCCGGAACGGCCGGCCCGACTGCCGGAACAGGGCCACCACCGACTCCAGCCGTTGCGACGGCGGCGCGTCCTCGACCGCGGCGAGCACCCGCTGCAGGCCCTCGACCTCGAGAACCTCGCCGTCCTGCACATAGCCCTCGGTGACACCATCGGTGAAGACGTACAGCGAGCCTCCCTCCAGGTCGAGGCTGCTTTCCGGGAAGGCGTCGTGCGTCACCGGCGACGGCACGATGCCGAGCGGGATCGCGTCAGCCGGGAACGCGGTGAAGTCGCTGCCGCCCCGGTGCAGCAGCGGCGGCTCGTGCCCGGCGTTGACGAGGCGGACGTGCCCGGTCGCCGGATCGTAGATGCCGGCGACCATGGTGACGAACATCCCCCGCGTGGCGGTTTCGCAGATCTCGGTATTGATGCGCGCCAGCAAGGCGCCCGGACCCGCCCGCGACTTGCCGAGGCAGCGATAGAGGCTCGACGTCTTCGCCATAAGCAGCGCCGCGTTCATCCCTTTGCCCGAAACATCGCCCAGGTTGAAGCAGATGCGGCCGTCGTCCAAAGCAAAAAAATCGTAGAAATCGCCGGAAACCGAGAACGCCGGCAGATTGACGCCGTGCACGGGATAATCCTCGGATGGCGAGTCCGGCAACAGGCTGCGCTGGATTTCGGCGGCGAGCTCGAGTTCGTGGCGCACCCGCTCCTGTTCGACCAGCGCCTCCGCCATGTGGGCGTTGAGGATGGCGAGCGCCGCCGACGACGCCATGGCCTCCAGGATGTGCAGGTCCTCGAGATTGAAACGGGGATCGGTGCCACGCTTGTTCACCAGCTCGATGGCGCCAATGCACTCGTCGCGCACGCTCATCGGTGCACAGATGATCGAGCGCGTGACGAAGCCCGTGACTTCGTCGACGCCGCCGAAGAAGCTGGGGTCGGCGCGGACGTCGCGCACCAACTCGCCGCGGTTGTTCTGAACGCTGCGGCCGACGATGCCCTGATCGCTCGCCAGCGTCAGCCCCTCGATGTCATTGGCGCCGATGGAGCAGGTGCAGCTCAGCTTCTCGCCGCTGTCGTCGAGCAGGAACAACGCGCCGCCCGCCGCGTCCAGGTAGTTGCTGATCCGCATCAGGCCCTTGCGGAGCGTGTCGTCGATGTCGCGGGAGTCGGCGAAGTCCCGGCTCATCGCCGCCAGCAGTTCGACGGGCCTGGCGATCGCCTCGGCGGCGGGCAGGCGAGCCTCGGTTGATGCGTCGGACATGCCGTTACTATGCCTCGTTTTCGCCCTCCGGCAAAGATCGCGGTCCCCCGTCGGGGTCGGCGCGGCCCCGGGAACCGACACGCCGGGTCGGACGAGGCGTCATGTGACAATTTTGTCCCATAGGGGAAAGCCCCATGGATTGCCATAATCAGGGAGGTCAAAAAAAGCTGTGATGCGATCGATGCCAAGCGAACTGGAGTTGCGTACACTCACCGAGTTCACTTCAGGGCAAACCCCCGCCGATCCGTCCGCCGCTGCCACGTGGCACAAGGCGGCGCCGCTGGTCCTCTCCGCCGACGCCAGCGCCGAAGATGCCCTGGTGGCCGCCTTGCGCAACGGCCTCGACCACCTGTCGCAGAACCGGCCATGCGTGTTGGAGCGGGCGCACGAGGAGGGCGTACACCAGATGCGCGTCGCCGCCCGCCGGCTGCGCTCACGCCTCGCCCTCTACGAGGATCTGATCCCCGATGAGCACGGCGCGGCGCTGCAGGCGGCGCTGAAATGGCTGATCGGCCGCCTCGGCCCGGCCCGCGACTGGGACGTCTTTTTGCTCGAGACGGCACCGCGGGCGACCGAGCGGTTTCCCGACGATCCGGACCTCACCGGCCTGATCGCCGCCGCCGAGGCGCGGCGGGATCGGGGCTACAAGCGCGCCGCGAAGGCGCTGACGTCCGACCGCTACCAGGCCGTGGAGTCGGCGCTGGCAAGCTGGGCAGACGAACGACCTTGGCGGAGCGATGCGCTGGACCCGGCGGCCGAGGCCGGCCTGGACGAGCCGGTGCGGGTGTTCGCCGATCGCATCGCGCTTCAGCGGCACGATGCGCTGCTCGCCAAAGGCGCCGGCTTCGCGACCATGGCACCGGCGGAGCGGCATCGGTTGCGCATCGAGATCAAGAAGGTCCGCTATGCCGCCGAATTTTTCGCGCCCCTGTATCCGGAAAAGCGGCTGCGGGCCTATCTCGGGGCATTGAAGGAACTGCAGGAAGATCTGGGCGCCGCCAACGATCGCGTCGTCGCCCGCGGCCTGATGTTGTCGCTGGCGGCGGGCGCCGGCAAGGCGAAGGCTCTGACCCTGGCGTTCGCGGCCGGACTGGTGATCGCGGCGCAGCCGCCCGTGGCCGCGTCGGAGGCGAATTCGCTGGCGCTGTGGACGGCCTTCTGCGACAGCGCCCCCTATTGGGATTGAGGCCGCGCGAGCCGCGGTGCGCGCCGGTCAGGGGGTTGACGGTGCTTCGTCCGAGCCCTCGGGGGCGATGAGGTCGCGATAAGCGTGCCAAGTGCCGTAGGCCAGCACCGGCATCGCCACCGCCAACCCGATGAAGAAGGACGCCAGGCCGGCGACGCTGACCAGGGCGATCAGCGCCGCCCAGCCGAACATCACCCGCCAGTTGGCCCGCACCGCCAGGACGCTGACGGAAATCGCGGTCACCACGTCGATCGGCCGGTCGAAGATCAACGGGATCGATACCGCCGTGATGGTGAAGATGGTGAGCGCGAAACCGGCGCCGACCAGCGTGCCGATGATCAGCAGGATGGCGCCGTCGCTGGAGAAAATGACGTCGTGGAAGAACGAGTCGAGCGGCGGCGGCGCCTGATGGAAGATGATGATGAACAGGAAAATCGCGATCTCGACCCAGACGAACCAGAGGATCAGCAGAACGACGCCCATCGCCGAGAGCTGCCCGATATTCTCGCGGAAGGCGATCAGCACATAGTTCAGGGTGACGGGCCGGCCCTGCTCGCGGCGGCGGCTGACGTCGTAGAGGCCGACGACGAGGATCGGCGCGACGATCACGAAGCCGCCGGCCAGCGGCAGGATCAACGATCCCAGGCCGGCGAAGAGCAGGCCGAGGGTGAGCAGGAAGCTGGCGACGGTGAAGGCGCCGCCGTACAGCAGGCTGATCGTCGGCGTTTCGAGGAAATCCCGCCAGCCGGCGGCGAGCCAGTGGCCGGACCGGTCGACGTCGACGGTGCGGATGGTGACGGGCAACCGGTATCGTGCCGACGTCCCAACACGGGTCCCGCCGCTCGTGTCCGCGTCCGAATCGCTCGCAGACGTCATCATGCTGGGTCTTCTCCCTTTCGCGGACCGCCAAGCCTTTGGGACGAAGCCGGGGTCGGTCAGGTGCCGCCCGGCCGTTCCGGCTCGTCGACGGCGCGGACCCGGAACTGCATGGCGATGGTCAATCCCTTCAGCGGCTTCAGCAGCAGCACCGCGCCGAGCACCGTAACCGGGATCCAGATCAGTGCATGCAGCCACAGGGGCGGCGAGGCAAAATATTCGAGCCCCATGGCCAAGCCGACGATGGCGAAGCCGAGGATGAAGATCGCCGCCACCGCCGGCCCGTCGCCCGCGTCATGGCCGCCGAACGACAGCCCGCAGGCCGGACAGCGCTCGGTGACCGTCAGCAGCCCCTCGAACAACGCGCCCCGACCACAGCGTGGGCAGCGCCCGCGAAGGCCGTACCACAAAGACCGCGCCGCCGACGGCCCGTCACCGGTCTGATTCACGGTCGGGCCCGCGTCGGTCGGGCACCGATGCTCAGTGGAACGACCCGGTGAAGCCCGAGGTGCCCCACCAGTAGATGGAGACGAAGAGGAACAACCAGACCACGTCGACGAAATGCCAGTACCATGCGGCAGCCTCGAAGCCGATGTGCTTCTCCGGCGAGAAGTGTCCGCGGCGGGCGCGGAAGTAGCAAACCGCCAGGAAGGCCGTGCCGACGAAGACGTGGAAGCCATGGAAGCCGGTGGCCAAGAAGAACGTCGACGGGTAGATGCCGTCGGTGAAGGCGAACGCGGCGTGGCCGTATTCGAACACTTGGCAGCCCAGGAAGATGATGCCGAGCAGCACGGTTATGCCGGTCCAGAACACCAGCTTCTGCCGGTCGTTTTCGCGCACCGCATGATGCGCGGCGGTGACGGTGGCGCCGGAGGTGAGCAGGATCAGCGTGTTGAGGAAGGGCAGCCCCCAGGGGTTGAACGGGATGATCCCTTCGGGCGGCCACTGCTCGTGGGCGGCGGCGCTGATCGCCGGCACCGTCGCGTGGAAAAACGCCCAGAAGAAGGCGAAGAAGAACATCACCTCGGAGGCGATGAACAGCAGCATGCCAACCCGGAGGCCGTGCTGCACGATGACGGTGTGGAAGCCACCGAGCGACTCGCGGACGACGTCGCGCCACCATGCGTAGAACGTGTAGAACAGCCCAGCGAAGCCCAGCAGCATCAGCCAGATGAAGTCGTAGTGCACATAGAAGATGCCACCCATGGCAATCCCCAGCGCCGAGGCCGTGCCGATGAACGGCCACGGGCTGGGATCGACCATGTGGAAGGGATGGGTCTTGGTTTCGCTCGCCATCATGTTCCCCCGTCGCAGCGCTCCCGCGCTGGTCAAATCGTCGCGGCGTGCGCCGCGGTGTCTCAACCGTCGACGCGTGGGCCGGGTGCCGCTTCGGCCACCGGCGTCGCGTCCCCCTCCGCATCATCATCCCCTTCGACGCGGAAAAACGTATACGAAAGCGTGATCAGCTTCACGTCCTCGGCGTTGATGTCGTCGGCCAGTGCCGGATCGACGTAGAACAGCACCGGCATCGCCACGCTTTCGCCCGGCTGCAGCGTCTGCTCGGTAAAGCAGAAGCAGTCGATCTTGGCGAAGTATTGCGCTGCCTTGTGCGGCGTCACGTTGAACGTGGCGGTGCCGGTCACCGGCCGATCCGACCGATTGACCGCCGTGTAGTGCACCAGCATTTCCTCGCCCAACCGCGCCTGGACCTCGCGCTGCATCGGCTGGAAGCCCCAGTCCAGCCGGGTGTTGACGTTGGCATCGAAGCGCACGCGGATCGTCTCGTCCAAGATGCCGGCGGGCTCGGCCACGTTCTCGGTGCGCGGCGTGCCACCGTAGCCGGTGACCTGGCAGAACAGGCGATACAGCGGCACGGAGGCAAACGCCAAACCGACCATGCCGGCGGCGAGGCCGAACAGCATCAGCGCGGTCGCTTGCCGCTTGCGGGGTCCACTGCGTTGCATGGCTACTGCTCCACCTCGTTTGTTGCCCGTCCGGCTATTCCGCCGGGTGTGGTGCGTGACCGCCGCTCGGACCGATGATGGGCATTTCCTCGTGGGTGTGGAACGGCGCCGGCGACGGCACGGACCACTCGAGGGTCGTCGCCCCCTCGCCCCACGGGTTCGCCTCGGCGGCGCGCGCCCGCTTGAACGTGTCCCAGATGAGATAGAAGAACATGACGGTCCCGATGACCGTGATCAGCGTGCCGAGGGAACTGATCAGGTTCCACGGCGCATAGGCATCGGGATAGTCGGGAATCCGCCGCGGCATGCCGGCGAGGCCGAGGAAGTGCTGCGGGAAGAACAGCACGTTGACGCCGACGAAGAACACCCAGAACTGGGCCTTGGCCAGCGGCTCCGAGTACTGGTAGCCGGACATCTTGCCGATCCAGTAGAGGTAGCCGCCGAACATGGCGAAGATCGCCGCGATCGCCATCACATAGTGGAAGTGGGCGACGACGTAATAGGTGTCGTGCAGCGCGAAGTCGATGCCGGCGTTGGCCAGCAGCACGCCGGTCACCCCGCCGACGACGAACAGCCAGATGAAGCCGATGGCATACAGCATCGGCGCCTTGAAATCGATGGAGCCACCCCACATCGTCGCCAGCCAGCTGAAGATCTTGATGCCCGTGGGCACGGCGATGATCAGCGTCGCCGCGGTGAAATAGGCCCGCGTGTTCACGTCGAGGCCGACCGTATACATGTGGTGCGCCCAGACGATGAAGCCGACCACGCCGATGGACACCATGGCGTAGGCCATGCCGAGGTAGCCGAACACCGGCTTGCGGGAAAAGGTCGAGACGATCTGGCTGATGATGCCGAACGCCGGGATGATGATGATGTAAACCTCGGGGTGACCGAAGAACCAGAACAGATGCTGCCAGAGCACCGGATCGCCGCCGCCGGCCACATTGAAGAACGTCGTGCCGAAGTTGCGGTCCGTGAGCAGCATCGTCAGGCCGCCGGCGAGCACCGGCACGGCGAGCAGCAGCAGGAACGCGGTGACCAGCATGGCCCAGACGAACAGCGGCATGCGGTGCAGGGTCATGCCCGGTGCGCGCATGTTGAAGATGGTGACGATGAAGTTAATGGCGCCGAGGATCGAGCCGGCCCCCGCCAGGTGCAGGCCGAGAATGCCGAAGTCGACCGCCGCGCCTGGATGGAAGGCGGAGTCCGACAGCGGCGGATAGACCGTCCAGCCGGTGCCCGGACCGGCGCCGACGAAGACGGAGATGACGAGCATCAGGAGGCCGGCGGCGGTCAGCCAGAAGCTGATGTTGTTCATCCGCGGAAACGCCATATCCGGCGCGCCGATCATCAGCGGCACGAACCAGTTGCCGAAACCGCCGATCATCGCCGGCATGACGACGAAGAACACCATGACGAAGCCGTGCGCGGTGACGAGCACGTTGTAGAACTGGAAATCGCCGATGAGTTGGATCCCCGGCAGGGCCAACTCGGCGCGGATCAACCACGACATGGTGCCGCCGACCACGGCGGCGATCAGCGACAGGATGATGTAGAGCGTACCGATGTCCTTGTGGTTGGTGGAAAACAACCACCGCCGCCAGCCCGTCGGATGGTGCTCGTGATCATGTTCGGCGTGTCCCGCCGCAACTCCGTATGCCATGTCGAGCGTTCCCTTCGTCCGCTATTCTGATCGCCTCAGCGCGCCACTGGCGCGGGTGCCGTCGCCACCGAAACCGCTGGTGCGTTGCGCACCGCATACTCTTCGCGAGCCTGCTCGACCCACTCGGCAAACGCCTCCTTCGACACCGCCCGGATCTCGATGGGCATGAAGCCGTGGTTGACGCCACACAGCTCCGAGCACATGCCGTAGAACGTTCCCTCGGACGTGATCTCGATCCAGGTCTCATTGACGCGACCCGGAATGGCATCCTTTTTGACGCCCAGCGCTGGCACCGCCCAATTGTGGATCACGTCGCCGCCGGTGATCAAGACCTGGACACGCGTGTTGACCGGCAGCACGACCGGTTCATCGACCGAGAGCAGCCGCACCTGGCCCGCCGCCAGATCGATCTCGTCGTCGGGGATCATGATGCTGTCGTACTCGAAATTCCCATGATCGGGATAATTGTAGGACCAGTACCACTGGTGGCCCGTAACCTTCAACGTCATCTCCGGTTCCGGCGTCCGGTCGGAGAAGTACAGCAGCTTCATCGACGGAATCGCGATGATGACGAGAATGACGATGGGCACCGCCGTCCAGATGATTTCGAGCAGCGTGTTGTGCGATGTCTTGGAGGGTACTGGATTTTTTTTGGCGCTGAAGCGGAAAATGATGTAGCCGAGGATCCCGAGGACCAAGGCGACGATGGCGAACTGCACCACCAGCAAGAGCCAATGGAATTCGTGCACCTTCTCCATCACCGGCGAGGCCGCCGGCTGGAAATTCATCTGCCACGGTTCGGCCAGCCCCGCGGCCAGCGCCGTCCCGCCCCAGAACGTCGCCACAGACGCGGCGACCGCGCCCGCCGTCATCAGTCCCCACGTCAGCTGTCTCGGCATCGTTCCCCTCTCACTCCTCTCGCGTTCGGGCTCTCTCTAATATGCCCGGTGACCCATAGCGTCTGCATCAGAAAACATCGGCGAAATCCCCATTTTCCATCCGGGCGCAACACTGCCGCAGATGTCCCCATCGCCGATTGAAAACCCTCGGTTTGCTAACATGAGCAAACGCGAATGAAAAGGATTTTCTTTTGCGGTCGGGGGGTGCTAATCGATCGTCTCCGCGGCGCCGAGACCGCCGTCGCCGGCGCGCAGCCGCCGTGACCGCGGCGGCACCGCGTCAAAGCGCGACGAGCGAGCAGAGGGAAAGCGATGAAGCGATTGTGGATATTGGGCGTGGTGCTGGGCGCGGTCGCGCTGTTTATGTATTTCAGCATCATGGTCAAGATCGGCGGTTCCTAGTGGATCAACGGCCTTCACCGATGGCACGACATCAGTCGGCCCTGACCCTCGCACCGGAGTTCCGCGGAGCCCGCCCGTGATTCAAATGTTGACCATTCCCGACCTGCCGCACGTCAACGCGGCGCTGAACGGCGCCACCATCGCCTGTCTGTTCGCCGGGCTCTATTTCATTCGCTCCGGCCAGCGTGAGCGGCACCGGGTGGCGATGATCTCGGCGCTGGTGGTGTCGGCCGCCTTCCTGGTCACCTACTTGATCTACCACTTCAACGCCGGGCTGGCGAAATTCGGCGGCGAGGGGATCATCCGGCCGATCTACTTCAGCATCCTGATCATCCATGTCATCGGCGCCGTGATCATCACGCCGCTGGTGCCGATCACCGTCTGGCGCGCGCTCACCGGGCGCTTCGAACGGCATCGCGCCATGGCACGCTGGACCTGGCCGCTGTGGATGTTCGTCGCGGTGTCGGGCGTCGTCGTCTATGTCATGGCGGTGCACATGTTCCCCGATCCGCTCGGCCCCTACGCCCGTGGCTGAGGCCGCCGTCAGCCCGGCCGGCGCCACGGCTCCCGATGCGCCGGCGCCCGGTCCCGCGGTAACCGCCGTCCGGCCGCTCGCCGGCTGGGCGCGGTCCGAACTCAGGGCCTGGGCGCTGCTTGCCGTCGGCGCCCTGGCATTGGCCGGCGTGTTCGCGCTGTTTCTCGCCATCTCGCGCATTCCCGGCATCGAGCCGCTGTTCCCGTGGCCCGTCGGCTTCTTCCACAAGGGCCTGGTGATCCACGTCGTGTTCTCGTTCGTCGTCTGGTTCCTGGCGGTGTTCGGGGCGTTGCTCGTGCTGGCGACGGCCGAGGCGACCCGGACAGGGGCGGGGGCCACCACGCGACCGCGGTTCGCTCTTGCCGGCCCGGTGGCGATCGGCGCCGTCGCGCTGTCCGCCCCCTTGCTGTTCATTCCGGCGCTGCTCGACCGCGGCGAGGCGACGCTGAACAACTACGTCCCGACGATCATCGATCCGCTGTACTATGCGGGCTTGGTCATTCTCGCCGCGGGCGTGGCGCTGGCCGCGCTCCGCCTGCTGCTCAACCTGCGCCGCGATGGCGGCGCTATCGGCCCTGGCGGCGGCCGGCCCTGGCTGGTGACGTCGATGGCGGTGGCGGCGGTGATCTATCTGCTCGCGCTGGTCTGTTTCGCCATCGCGCTGGCGCTGCTCGCCGGCCAGCCGCCCAGCTACCGGTTCAACGAGGAACTGTTCTGGGGCGGCGGTCACGTGCTGCAGATCCTCAACACGCAACTGCTGATCGTCGCCTGGACACTGCTCGCCGCCACGGCCCTGCAGCGCGGCTTCGGCGACCAGGCCCATGCCCGCGACGCCCGGCGGCGCTGGGCGGCGGCGGCGTTGCTGCTCCTGGCGGCGGGGGTGGCCCCGCTGTTCTATGTGTTGTTCCCGCCCTTCGCCGCCGAGCAGACCGAGGCGTTCACGGCGTTGCAGTGGACGCTCGGCCCGGCGGCACTCATCGTCGCCCTGGGCGTGGCCGCCGGCTGGAGCGAGCGGCGGCCGTGGCAGGCGCCCGAGGTCAAGTGTTTGGCGCTGTCGGCGCTGGTGTTCGCCGTTGGCGGGGCGTTCGGCATATTCGTGGACGGGGCCGACACGCGTACGCCGGCTCACTACCATGGCGTCATCGCCGCGGTGACGCTGGCCTTCATGGGCATATTCTATACCGTCGTCCTGCCGGCGCTGGAGCGTGGGATCGCGCCTGGAAAACGCGTTGCCGTGCAAATATACTGCTTCGCCTTCGGGCAACTGGCGGCGTGCATCGGCCTGTTCCTCGCCGGCGGCTTCGGCGCGCCGCGGAAGACCGCGGGCGACGCGCAGGGCTTGCAGGACTGGGGAGCGATCGTCGGCATGGGTCTCAACGGGTTGGGCGGGCTGATCGCGGTGATCGGTGGCATCCTGTTCATCTGGATGATGCTGGTGGCGCTCCTCGGCCGCGCCCGGCGAGAGACCGGGACGGCGGGCGCCGCCGCATGGTCGAGTCTCGGAGCGGCCGCGCCGGGCCGGCTCGGGCAGCGATAGCAAGGGGGGAACGGTGCGCTCCATCGAGTCGAAGCCCGCGGTTCTGATCGAGCCGGCCGAAGAGCCGCGCTTCCGCGTCCGCGACTACGCGGTCTTGATGAAGCCGCGGGTGATGTCGCTGGTGGTCTTCACCGGCTTCTGCGGCCTGATGCTGGCGCCGGCGACCGTGGACGCGCTGACCGGGTTGATCGCCGTCGTCTGCATCGCCATCGGCGCCGGCGCGGCGGGCGCCATCAACATGTGGTACGATCGCGACATCGACCTGGAGATGACGCGGACCCGCGACCGCCCGCTGCCGGCCGGCCGGGTGCGGGCGCGGGAGGCGCTGATCCTCGGCGTCGGTCTCTCCGTGGCATCGGTGACGACGATGGCGCTGATCGTCAACCCGATCGCCGCCGGCCTGCTGGCCGTCACCATCGTCTACTACGTGTTTCTCTATACGATGTGGCTGAAGCGGCGCACGCCCTACAACATCGTCATCGGCGGTGCGGCCGGCGCCTTCCCGCCGATGATCGGCTGGGCGGCCGCGGCGGGCGGGCTGGACGTCAACGCCTGGGTGCTGTTCGCCATCATCTTCCTGTGGACGCCGCCGCATTCCTGGGCGCTCGCCCTGTTCCGGCGCTCCGACTACGATCGCGCCGGCGTGCCCATGCTGCCGGTGGTCGCCGGCGACCGCGAGACCCGGCGGCAGATCCTGGGCTATACGCTGGTGCTGGTGCCGGTGACGTTCCTGCCGCTGGTCACCGGGCTGTCGGGCGTTGTCTACGGCGTCGCCGCGGCGGCGCTGGGGGCGTTGCTGATCCGGCACGCGGTGCGCGTCTTTCGCGACGACGGCCTGGTGACGGCGCGCGCCATGTTCTTCTTCACCATCCTCTATCTGTTCCTCGTGTTCAGCGCGCTGCTCGCCGACCGCGCCGTTCAGGCGCTCGCCTGATCGCCGTGGCCGCGTCCGCCTACCAGGAACTGCACCGCCGCTTCGCCAAGCTGCTGGCGTTGCGCGACGCCGAGGCGATGCTGCACTGGGACTTGGCGACGATGATGCCGGTGGGCGGCGGCGCGGCGCGCGCCGATCAACTCGCCGTCCTCAAATCGGTGCGCCACGGCATTCTGACCGCGCCCGACACCGGCGATCTGCTGGCCGCCGCGGGCGCCGACGAGGATCTCGACGCCTGGCAGGAGGCGAACGTGCGCGAGATGGGGCGCGCCCACGCCCACGCCACGGCGCTCTCCGAAGAGCAGGTCGACGCCCTGTCGCGGGCGGTCTCGGCGAGCGAGGCGGCGTGGCGGACGGCGCGCGCCGACGACGACTTTCCGGCGGTGGCGCCTTTCCTCGAGCGAGTGCTGGCTCTGGTGCGCGACACCGCCGCGGCCAAGGCGCAGGCGCTCGGGCTGTCGCGGTACGACGCGCTGATCGACGAATACGAGCCCGATGCACGATCGGCGGAGATCGATGCGCTGTTCGCGGCGCTGGCCGAGTTCCTGCCGCCGTTTCTCGCCGCGGTGCTGGAGCGGCAGGCGTCGCGGCCGACACCGCTTCGGCCGGAGGGGCCGTTTCCCATCGATCAGCAGCGCGCGCTGGCCATCCGGCTGATGGAGCGCTTCGGCTTCGATTTTCACCACGGCCGGCTCGACGTCAGCCTGCACCCGTTCTGCGGCGGCACCCCCGACGACGTGCGCATCACCACCCGCTATGACGAAAGCGACTTCACCTCGGCGCTGATGGGCGTGCTGCACGAGACCGGGCATGCGCTCTACGAACGCGGCCTGCCGCCGGCGTGGCGCAACCAGCCAGTGGGCGATGCCCGCGGCATGGCGCTGCACGAAAGCCAATCGTTGTTGATCGAAATGCAGGTGTGCCGGTCGCAGGCGTTCATCGGCTTCCTGGCGCCGCTGGCGCGCGAGACCTTCGGCGGCAGCGGCCCGGCCTGGGAGCCCGCCAACCTCTATCGCCATTACACCCGCGTCGCGCCGGGCCTGATCCGCGTCGACGCCGACGAGGTAACCTATCCGGCGCACGTCATCCTGCGCTACGAGTTGGAGCGGGCGATGATCGACGGCGACCTGGCGGTGCGCGACCTGCCCGGCGCCTGGGCGGATGGCATGCAACGCCTGCTCGGTCTGACGCCACCGGACGACCGCCGGGGCTGCCTGCAGGACATCCACTGGTTCGACGGCGCCTGGGGCTATTTCCCCACCTATACGCTGGGCGCGATGATCGCCGCCCAACTGTTCGAGGCGGCGGTGACGCAGCGGCCGGAAATCCGCACGGACATCGCCGCCGGCCGCTTCGATGGCCTGCTCGATTGGCTGCGCGTGCACGTGCACGGCCAGGGCTCGCTCTTGTCGTCGCGCGACCTGCTGCTCGCCGCCACCGGTCGGCCGCTGGATCCGACGAGTTTTCAGGCACATTTACGCCGCCGATACCTGGACTGATCCGCCCGTCGCGTGTATAGCGGCGGATGCACGGAGCTTTGACCTCATGAATTACATCAGCACACGCGGGCAAGCCCCGGTGCTCGGCTTCGATGATGCCGTGCTCGCCGGCTTGGCGCGGGATGGCGGGCTCTACGTTCCGGACCGCTGGCCGACGCTGACGGCGGCGGCGCTCGGCGCGTTGCGGGATCTTGACTACGCCGCGCTGACGGCGCGCGTCATTGCGCCCTTTGCCGCGCCGTCGGTGACCGAGGCCGAACTGCTCGCCATCGCCCGCGACGCCTATGCCGGCTTCGATCATCCGGAGACGGCGCCGCTGACCGATCTCGGCGACGGCCGCTGGCTGCTCGAGCTGTTCCACGGGCCGACGCTGGCGTTCAAGGACTACGCCCTGCAGATCCTCGGCCGCCTGTTCGACTTGGTGCTGGGCCGTCGCGGCGAACGACTGACCATCGTCGGCGCCACCTCGGGCGATACCGGTTCGGCCGCCATCGAGGCCTGCCGCGACCGGGATACCGTGGACATTTTCATCCTCTTCCCGCACGGCCGGGTCTCGGAGGTGCAGCGCCGACAGATGACGACGGTGGACGCGCCCAATGTCCATACCATCGCCATCGACGGCACCTTCGACGACTGCCAGGATCTGGTGAAGGCGATGTTCAACGATGCGGTGTTCCGCGACCGCATGCGGCTCGGCGCCGTCAACTCCATCAATTGGGCGCGCATCGTCGCCCAGGTCGTCTATTACGTGCATGCGGCCCTGCGTCTCGGCGCGCCCGAGCGGCCGATGGTGTTCTCCGTGCCCACCGGCAACTTCGGCAACGTCTTTGCCGGCTACGTCGCCGCCCGCATGGGGCTGCCCGTGGCCGCGCTGATCGTCGGTTCCAACCGCAACGACATCCTGACGCGGTTCTTCGCGTCCGGCCGCATGGAGCAGACGGCGGTGGTGCCGACCATCAGCCCGAGCATGGACATCCAGATCTCCAGCAACTTCGAACGCCTGCTGTTCGACCTCTACGACCGCGACGGCGCGGCGGTGCGCCGGCTGATGACCGTGTTTCGCGAAACCGGGGTGTTCGCCGTCGATGCCGCCCGGCTGGCGCGCACGACCGGCCTGTTCCGCGGAGCCCGGTTCGACGACGAGTTGACCCGGGCGGAGATCCGCGACGTCTATGCGCGCACCGGCATGCTGGTCGATCCGCACTCGGCGATCGGCTTGGCCGCGGCCCGCGTCGTCGATGATTTCGGCGACGCGCCGGTGGTGGCGCTGGCCACCGCCCACGCCGCCAAGTTCCCGGATGCGGTGGCGGCGGCCACCGGGGTGCGTCCGGCGCTGCCGTCCAGGCTCGCCGATCTGCTGGACCGACCCGAGCGGATGACGTCGCTGGCCAATGATCTTCCGGCGGTCCAGGCATTCATCGCCGATCGCGTCGCCGCCCGCGGGGTGGCGGCGTGAGCCGGCTCGCCGCCGGCGTCCAGGTCACCACGCTGGCCAACGGCCTGCGCATCGCCACGGATCCGATCCCGACGGTGGAGACGGCGTCGCTCGGCCTGTGGATCGAGGCCGGAACCCGGGACGAGACGGCCGCCGAGAACGGCGTCTCGCATTTCCTCGAACATATGGCCTTCAAGGGCACGGCGCGACGCGGCGCCCGCGCCATCGCCGAGGAGATCGAGGCGGTTGGCGGTCACCTGAACGCCCACACCTCGCACGAGTACACCGCCTTCTATGCCAAAGTGCTGAAGGAGGACGTGGGCCTCGCCGCCGACATCGTCACCGACATCGTGCTCAACATGACCACCGATCCAGAGGAACTGGAGCGGGAGCGCACCGTCGTGGTGCAGGAAATCCTCGAGGCCGACGATGCGCCCGACGACGTGATCTTCGATCGCTTCCAACAGACGGTCTATCCGGAACAGGCGCTCGGCCGCTCGGTGCTGGGCACTGCCGAACTGATCCGCGCCATGCCGCGCGAGGTGCTGCTGGACTACCGGCGGCGTCACTACGGCGCGTCGCGGATGGTGTTCGCCGCCGCCGGCAACGTCGACCACGAGACGATGGTGCGCCTCGCCGAGGGCTATCTCGGCGACCTGCCGCCGGGGACTCCGCCGACCCGCGAGGTCGCCCGCTACGTCGGCGGCGATTGGCGCCAGCGCCGCGACCTGGAGCAGGTCCACGTCATCCTCGGCTTCGAGAGCGTGCCGTTCCACCACAAGGATTTCTACAGTGCCTCGGTGCTGTCGACCGTGCTCGGCGGGGGCATGTCGTCGCGCCTGTTCCAGGAGGTGCGCGAGCGGCGCGGCCTCGTCTACTCGATCTACACCTTCCCGGCGACGTTCGCCGACAGCGGCGTGGTCGGCATCTATGCCGGTGCCGGCCAAGCCGAGATCGGCGAGGTGATTCCGGTGATCTGCGATGTCGTCGCCGGATTGCCGGAGGATCTGGGGGACGCCGAGGTGGCGCGCGCCCGGGCGCAACTCAAGGCCAATATCCTGATGTCGCGGGAAGGCTCATCCTCCCGCTGTCAGCAATTGGCGCGACAGCTGATCGTCTTCGGCCGGCCGCTGACGGTGGAGGAGGTGGTGGCCAAGGTGGACGCGGTCGACGTCGATGCGGTGACCGCGGCCGCACGGCAGTTCGCGGCGGGCACGCCGACACTCGCGGCCATCGGGCCCGTCGAAGCGGTCGAGACCTACGCGACGGTGGCGCAGCGGTTCGCCGCCTGACGCCGGACGGTCAAGCCCGGCAAGCCCGGCAAGCCCGTCAAGCGCGGCAAGCCAAGCCCGGCAAGCCGGCCCAGCGCGGGGCGTCAGGCGTGGCCGGCGTGGTCCGAGAGCATGCGCGGATCGATCCCGATCTTGGCCATCGCCCGGTCCCACTTGGCGTCGACCTCGTCGTCAAACACCAGCGCATCATCGGCGTCGACATGCAACCAGCCGTTGGCGCGGATTTCGTTGTCGAGCTGCCCCGGTCCCCAACCGGCGTAGCCGAGGGCCAGCAGATGGCGGCGCGGGCCGGCGCCGGCGGCAATGGCGCGCAGGATGTCGACCGTCGCGGTCAATGCCACGGTCTCGGTGACGACCAGCGTGCCGTCGTGCTCGTAGTCGCACGAATGCAGCACGAAGCCACGCCCGGTCTCCACGGGGCCGCCGAAATAGACCGGTTGATCGGAGACGCCGCCGGCGTCGATACCGAGTTGTGCGAGCAGGCCGCCGAGGTTCAGGGTTTCGAGCGCCCGGTTGATCACCAGTCCCATGGCACCCTCCGGATTGTGGGCGCACACGTAGATCAGCGTTTTGGCAAACCGGGGATCTGGCATGCCTGGCATGGCGACGAGTAGCTGCCCGACGAAGGGGCTTTCATGGGCATCCGCTTCGACCATCGTCATCCTCACGTCAAGGTCGACCAGCGATCCTGGTGCGCAACGTCCCCCCTGCACGACGAGTCTGCCACAGCGTCGGCGCCGATGAAAGGCCCGCCGCAACCGGCGATCCGCCTCACCATCCCGTGACTTTGCATCCCGGATCACCGACTGAAGATGATATAAGGTCGCGGGGTTGGGCTGCGCGACCGATGTCCGCGAAACAGCATGCCGCGAGGGATTTCGCTCAGATGGCTTTAGACGTCCTGGGTTCGTCCGTAATGCGCTTGATGCGCCTGCTCCTCGTTGCGGGGATTGGCCTCGCGACCCTGCATCCGGCGGCCGCGGCGACCTCCGGGGCCTCGCCGTGGGTCGAGCGGGAGCACGTGGCGGTGCGGCTGCTCTCGGCCAGCGACACCGTCGGCGTCGGCGAGACGCTGACGCTGGCACTGGAATTCCGGTTGAGCGAGGACTGGAAGATCTACTGGCGATCGCCGGGCGATGCCGGCTATCCGCCGGCGCTTGACTGGACGGGCTCGGACAACGTCGCCGGGGCGACCATCGCCTGGCCGGCGCCCGAGCGCTTCGAGGTGCTCGGCCTGCAGACGATCGGCTACAAGGAGCGCGCGGTCTTGCCGGTCACCGCCAGGTTGGCCCGGCCGGGCGAAGCGGCGGACCTGCGTGTCGCCGTCGATTTTCTCGCCTGTTCCGACATCTGCGTGCCCTACAGCGTCGATCTGGCGCTCGCCCTGCCGAGCGGCCCGCCGTCTCCCAACGATTTCGCCCACACCATCGCGCAGGCGAGCGCCCGGGTGCCGACGACGGCGGCGGTGCCCGGCCTCGACGTGGTCGGCGTCGACGCCGCCGGTGACGGCGAGGCGCTGACGCTGCGTGTGTCCGTCGCCGCCGACCCGCCGCTCGACGCCGCCGACGTGCTCATCGAGGGGCCGGCAGACTATCAGTTCGGCGCGCCGCGCCGCATCGCCGGCGCCGACGGCGGCACGACGGCGTTCGAGATTCCGGTGTTCGGCGCGGCGTTTGCCGACCAGCCGCTGCGCGGCGAGACCGTCACGGTGACGGTGATCGACGGCGACCGCGCCATCGAGCGGTCGCGCACGGTCGGCGCGATGGTGCCGGGCGGAGCGCTGCCCGACGCCTTGCCGAGCTTGGCCTGGAGTTTGGTGCTCGGTCTGCTCGGCGGGCTGATCCTCAATCTCATGCCGTGCGTCCTGCCGGTGCTGTCCATCAAGGTGCTGGCCGTGGTCGGGCACGGCGGCAGCGCACCGGCGGCGGTGCGCCTCGGCTTCCTCGCGGCCTCGGCGGGAATTCTCGTCTCCTTTCTCCTTCTCGCCGCAGCGGTGCTGACGGTGAAGGCGACGGGCACGGCGGTCGGCTGGGGGCTGCAGTTCCAGCAGCCGTGGTTCCTCGCCGCCATGGTGCTCGTGGTCACGCTGTTCGCCGCCAACCTCTGGGGCCTGTTCGAGGTGCACCTGCCGGGGGCGATCGCCGATGCCGGCGCGGCGGTCGGTCACGGCCACGGGCTCGGCGGTCATTTCCTCACCGGTATGCTGGCGACGCTGCTGGCCACCCCGTGCTCGGCGCCGTTCCTCGGCACCGCCGTCGGCTTCGCCCTGGCGCGGGGGCCGGCGGAGATCGTGACCGTGTTCATGGCCATCGGCATCGGCTTGGCGACGCCGTATCTCGCCGTCGCGGCGTTCCCCGGGATCGCCACCCGGCTGCCGCGGCCGGGGCGATGGATGCTCGTGCTGCGCCGGATCCTCGGGGTCGCGCTGGCGGCGACGGCGGTGTGGCTGCTCACCGTGCTGGTGGCGACGGTCGGTGTCGCCGGCTCGCTGCTGGTCGCCGGACTGGCGCTCGTCGTCACCGCGCTGGTCGCTTGGCGGGGCCGGATGACCGGCTCGCGACGCGCGCTCGCGGGTGCCGGCGCGATCGCCGTCGCGCTGCTCGCCCTGATCCTACCGCCACATGCGTCCGGCCCCGCGGCGAGCGACGGCGACGGCGCCTGGATCGCGCTGGACGAGGCGGAGATCGCGCGGCACGTGGCGGCCGGCCGCGTCGTCTACGTCAATGTCACCGCCGACTGGTGCCTGACCTGCAAGGTCAACGAGCGGCTGGTGCTGGGCCGCGAGACCGTGCGCACGCGGCTGGACGCCCCCGACATCGTCATCATGCAGGGTGACTGGACCCGCCCGGACGCGATCATCGCGCGCTATCTCGCCACGTTCGGGCGATACGGCATTCCGTTCGATGCCGTCTACGGCCCGGCGCTGCCGGATGGCGAGGCGCTGCCGGAACTGCTGACGCCGGAGACCGTGTTGTCCGCCCTGGATCGGGCCGAGGGCGCGCGTCGCTGATCCTTCGGCGGCCAACCGCATCCGTTTTTGCAATCGCGCGGTGAAGCGTCTATGTCTCCTTGGCGCGGCGTCGGCGATCGGCGTCGCCAGCAACAGAGAGGGGACAGCGATGACGATTCAAGTGGGAGACAAGATCCCGTCCGTGACGCTCATGAAGATGGGCGCCAACGGGCCGGAAGCCGTCAAGAGCGATGATCTGTTCGCCGGCAAGACCGTGGCCGTGTTCGGCGTGCCGGGGGCGTTCACGCCGACCTGCTCGGCCAAGCACCTGCCGGGGTTCGTCCAGCACGCCGACGCCCTGAAAGCGCGGGGGATCGACGAGATCGTCTGCACGGCGGTCAATGACGTCTTCGTCATGGATGCTTGGGGCAAGAACCAGAACGCCGGCGACGGGGTGACCATGATCGCCGACGGCGACGCCAATCTGACCAAGGCCACCGGCCTGGAAATGGACCTGACGGGCAAGGGGCTCGGCCTGCGCTGTCAGCGGTTCGCGATGGTCGTCGAGGACGGCGTGGTCAAGAGCCTCGCCATCGATCCACCGGGCGCATTCGAGAAAACCAGCGCCGAGAGCGTGCTCGGCACCTTGTAAAATTGCGCGGCGTGCCGGGATCCGCTGAAGGGCCGAAGGCGCGCCCTCGGCGGCCCGGTTGGCGGCCTGTCAGGCAGCCAGGAGCCGCTCAGGCCGGCGAGCGGGCGACGTGCTCGGCGGCGGCGAGGGGCGGGGCCGCACGCGCGGCCACCCGATCGGCAATGCTCGCGTCCCGGACATAGGGCTTGTAGGCCATGTCCTGCATCAGGATGTGGTGGCGGAGCCACACGGTCATGTACTCGAACAAGGTCTGCGCGAGGTGGGGATCGCCGCCGCCGCGGGCGACCCGTTGCAACTCCTCGATGTAGCGGGCGAACCCGCGGTGCTCGCTTTCATGGAAGCGGGCGCCCGGAAAATCGACCGCGGCCATCACCTCCTCCTCGCGGCGAAAGTGGTTCCGCCCGTAGGCTTCGAGGGTCTCCAGGATCTCGACGACCTTGTCGCTGCAGTCTGCCTCGTGCCGGATGCTTCGCAGTCGATTCACCACGCGAAAGAGACCGCGGTGATCGTCGTCGAGCGCCGGCACGCCCACGCTCATCGCGGCTGTCCATTGTAGCTCAGGCATCGTTTCAGTCCGTCCCTTTTGCCCGCATGCGCACAAGGGAATTGTGCAACGCAACAATACTATCATGACGGGACGGGGTCGGCTACCTGGATTCCCGGATCGCCTCATGTCACCAGCGCGGACGCGGCATAGGGGCCGAAATCGCGGTGCCGACGTGGTGGCCTGGCCGGCCGTTCGACGGCGACGAGGCAGGCGGCCGCGCCGTCGCGGGCGATGCGCTCGACCTCGGCCACGTCGACGAGGAAGGGGCGCACCGCCACATCCTGCAGCAGCACATGATGGCAGAGCCACGCCGAGAGGTCGTCCCAGAGCCGTCGGGCCGTCTGCGGGTCGGCGCGGTCGGCGCACTCGCGTTCCAGATCGTCCAACCAGCGCAGGAAACGGGCATGCTCGCGGCGATGGGCATCGGCGCCCGGAAAGCCGACGGCGGTCATGATTCGCTCCTGTCGGCGAAAGTGAAACTCGCCGTATTCGGAAATCATCTTGAGCACGGGACAAATCAACGCATCCGCTTCGTCCTGATCCTCGATGCCACGCAGCAGATCGATCGTGCGGAACAGGCACCGTTGGTCGGATGCCAGGGCCGGGACGCCGACGTCCACCGGCCGGATCGATGCCGGCCGCATGCCCATGTCAAACAGGTTACACATCCAGAAGTACCCCAAATAGGGTGCAGGCGCCCTGGTGTAGCACACGTTTGACGACGTAAACTAGAGAAAAATACTACTAAAAAGACACTGGGGCCGATCCGGCCGCCGCGGTTCCGCGGTGCCTGGACGTTCGCGAATCAGTCCTGCGTGGTTCCGGCCTTTCTGGTTCTGGCCTTCCCAGTCCCGGCCTTCCCAGTCCCGGCGATCGCCTCGGCGGCGGCGCGCGCCAGCGCGTCCGCCCGCTCGTTTTCCGGATGGCCGGCGTGCCCCCGCACCCAGTGCCAGGTGACGTCATGGTCGCCGAGGGCCGCGTCGAGCTCCTGCCACAGATCTTTGTTCTGCACCGGCCGGCGTCCCGCCGTGCGCCAGCCGTTGCGCTTCCAGCGATGAATCCAGCTGGTGATGCCGTCGCGAACGTAGGTGCTGTCCGTATGGATCCGCGCCGGCACCGGCCGCGTCAGCGCTTCCAGGCCGCGGATCGCCGCGGTGAGTTCCATGCGGTTGTTGGTCGTTGCCGGGTCGCCGCCCGACAACTCGCGCTCGACGCCGCGCCAGCGCAGGATCACCCCCCAGCCGCCGGGGCCCGGGTTGCCGAGACAGGCGCCGTCGGTGAAGATGTCGACGACGGCGCCGTCCGCGGCCCCACCGCCGTCGTCCGCCGCCTGCGCCGGCTCGCTTGGCGGTGGCTCAGTCGAGGCCATAGCCGGCGGCTCCGGACACGGCGCGGTGGAAGCGCAGTTTCTGCAGGTATTCCATGGGGTTCTTCGGCGTCACCAGGGCGTTGGCCGGTCGATTGAGCCAGTCGACTAGGCGGGTGAGCAGAAACCGGAGCGCCGCGCCGCGCGCCAGCAGCGGCAGCGCCTGGCGCTCCTCCGGCGTCAGGCGCCGGCGGCGATCGTAGCCTGCGGTCAGCCGCCGCGCCTTGGTGACGTTGAACGCACCATCCGGCTCAAAGCACCAAGCATTGAGGGTGATCGCCAAGTCATAGGCCAGCACATCGGTGCAAGCGAAGTAGAAGTCGATGATGCCGCTGACCCGGCATTCGGCGAAGAACACGTTGTCGGGAAACAGGTCGGCATGGATCAGTCCCGTGGGCAGATCCTGGGGCCAAGCCTTTGCCAGGGCGGCGATCTCCCCCTTCAGTTCGTCGGCCAGATCGGGGGCGATGCCGCCGGGATGGTTGAGGCATTCGGCAACGAGCAACCGCCAACCCTCCAGCGATAGATCGTTGGCGCGCTGTTGGGGAAAGTCCCGGCCGGCGGCATGCAACTCGGCCAACGCGGTGCCCATCGCGGCGCACTGATCGGGGGTCGGGCGGCGTGGCCATTGGCCGGGCAGGAAGGTGACGATGGCGGCGGACCGGCCCCGAACGCGACGCAGCGCCGCGCCGTCGCGGCCGCGCACCGGCGTCGGGCAGGGGACGTCACGCTCGGCCAGATGCTCGAGCAACGCCAGGAAAAAGGGCAGGTCGGCGGTGCGGACCCGCCGCTCATAGATGGTCAGAATGAATGGTCCGCTCTCGGTAACGAGGAGGAAATTGCTGTTCTCCACACCTTCGGCGATACCCTTGCACGCCACCACCATCCCGAGGTCGTACTCGGCAACGAACGCGGCGACCTCTTCGTCGGTCAATTCCGTGTAGACTGCCATGCTTGGGTCAGTTCGCCTCGTCCAGAATCAGCCATCGGCGGCGCCGACCGAAGCCGTTCCCGTCGCCGCCGACCGGGATACAGGATCCGCGTCCCGTCGGCCAGGAGGAGTTCCCGTCGGTTGCGGGCAGCGGCTGACGGCGGATGGGGCGTTTTCCGGAGCCGGACGATCCGGTGACCTTGTCCCGCTCCCGACCGCCGACTAGAGTGCCGCCGAGAGCCAGGGAGACACCGCATGACAGAACCGCTGATCGCCCAACGCGCGCCCTACGAAACCGAGGTCGTCGCCGGCAAGAAATATGCGTGGTGCGCCTGCGGTCGCAGCGCCAAGCAGCCGTTCTGTGACGGCAGCCACAAAGGCACCGGCCTCGAGCCGGTCATCCTGACCGCCGAACGCAGTGAGACCGTCTGGTTTTGCGGCTGCAAGCAAACCGGCGGTCGGCCGTTTTGCGACGGCACCCACAACAGCCTGTGAGCCCCCGCCACGCGTGGGCCTGGCCGATCCGCATCGCTCCCGGTCTGGCCGCTGCGGCGATCGTCGCCGCCTGCAGCACCGGCGACAACGGTCCGCAGTACACGTGCCCGGCCGTGAGCATCCTCGCCGATGCGGCCTCGGTGACCCACTTTGCCGCCGGCGCCGGCCGCGATCTGGTGGACGTCGACTTCGAGGCGCGGATGTTCGACGTCACCTCCGGCTGCACCTATGAGGGGCGCCCCGGCGACGCGAGCGCCCGCATGGTGGTCGCCGTGGCGCCCAGCATCGACGTGACGCGCGGCCCGGCGAACACCGATCGCACCGCCCAGTTCACCTATTTCGTCACCGTCGTCGATCCCGGCGGCGCGGTCCAGAACAAGCAGGAATTTCCGGTCACCATGCAATTCGAGGGCAACCGGTCGCGGCTGACGTTTCGGGACGACAACCCGCCCGTCATCATCACCCTGTCGGCGGCGCCGGGGGCGCAGCCGACGGCCGCCAGCATCTACCTCGGATTCCAGTTGACCGCCGAGGACCTCCGCTTCAATCGCGAGACCGGACGGCCGCGCTGAACCACCGCCGGCCGGCGGCGTCTGGCCGTCGATGGCCACCGCTGTCGACGGCCACGTGTTGACGCCGATCCCGGCGCGCGTAAAACTCCGAGGTGTCGGCGCATCCCTGCCTGCCGCGCCGCCCCGGGGGACATGCCCCACCATCTCCGGAGACATGCGTGACCGACGCTGCCCAACCGCTGAAGACGACCCCCCTCGCCACGATGCACCGCAAGCTCGGCGCCAAGATGGTGCCCTTCGCCGGCTATGAGATGCCGCTGCAGTATCGCGGTATCCTGGCGGAACACCTGCACACCCGGTGGCAGGCGTCGCTGTTCGACGTGTCCCACATGGGACAGGCGATTCTGCGCGCCGCCGATGCGGCGGCGGCCCTGGAAACACTGGTCGTCGGCGACATCAGGAATTTGGAGGCCGGGCGCGTCCGCTATACGCTGATGACCAACGAGTCCGGCGGCATCCTCGACGATCTGATGGTCGTCAACGGCGGCACCTATCTGGTGCTGGTGGTCAACGCCGCCCGCAAGGAGGCGGATTTCGCCCACATCCGCGAGCGCATCGGCGACCGCGTTGATATGGAGATCTGGGACGACCGGGCGCTGCTGGCGCTGCAGGGACCGGCGGCTGCGGCGGTGATGGCGCGGCTCGCACCGCCGGCGCGGCACATGCTGTTCATGACCATGGCCAATCTGCACATCGGTGGCGAGCTGTGTGGCCTGACCCGTTCGGGGTATACCGGCGAGGATGGCTACGAGATCACGGTGCCCGCCGACCGGGCCCGTCAGGTCGCGGAGTTGTTGCTCGCCGAGAAGGAGGTGAAGCCGGCGGGCCTCGGCGCGCGCGACACGTTGCGGCTGGAAGCCGGCCTCTGCCTCTACGGCAACGACATCACCACCGAGACCACGCCCGTCGAAGCCGGCCTCGCCTGGACGATCAGCCCCACCCGCCGCAAGGAGGGCGGTTTTCCCGGCGCCGATGTCATTCTCCGCCAGTTGGCCGAGGGGCCACAGCGCAAGCGGGTCGGCCTCAAGCTCGACGGGCGGGTGCCGGCCCGCGCCGGCGCGACGATCACCAGCCCGGACGGCACGGCGATCGGCATGGTGACCAGCGGCGGCTTCGGTCCGAGCGTGGAAGCGCCGATCGCCATGGGCTACGTCGAGGCCGATCGGGCGGCGCCCGGCACGCGGGTCGCCGTCATCGTGCGCGACAAGCCGCTGCCGGCCGAGGTGGTGAAGCTGCCGTTCGTTCCGCACAAGTACATGAAATGATCGCCATCGCGCGACTTGTCAGGGGACCACGACCATGGCCGAGACGAAATACACCCGCGAGCATGAATGGATCGGCGTCGACGGCGATGTCGGCACCGTCGGCATCACCGACTATGCCCAGGAACAGCTTGGGGACATTGTGTTCGTCGAATTGCCTGAGGTCGGCTCACATGTTGAACGGGGCAAGGAGGTCGCGGTTATCGAATCGGTGAAGGCGGCCAGCGAAGTGTATGCGCCGGTCGGCGGCGAGATCGTCGCGGTCAACGGTCAGATCGCCGAGGAGCCGGCCACCGTCAACGCCGACCCGATGGGCGGCGGCTGGTTTTTCAAGGTGCGGATCGCCGACCCCCATGAACTGGCCGAGTTGATGGACGCCGCCGCCTACAAGGAGTATCTCGGGAGTCTGGAGTGACATGCGGTATCTTCCGCTAAATCAAGATGATCGCCGCCAGATGTTGGCGGCGATCGGCGTTTCCAGCCAGGATGCGCTGTTCGCCGACGTGCCGCCGCCGGCGCGCCTCGACGCGCCCGTCGACCTGCCCTCGGGTCAGGACGAAATGGCGGTGGAGCGGGCGTTTCGTGGCTATGCCCTGAACAACCTCAGCCCCGGCTGCGCCCCGTGCTTTCTCGGCGCCGGCAGTTATCGCCACCACGTCCCGGCGACGGTGGACTATCTGATCCAGCGCGGCGAGTTTCTCACCGCCTACACCCCCTATCAGCCGGAGGTGTCGCAAGGCACGCTCCAGTACCTGTTCGAGTTCCAGACCCAGGTGGCGCTGCTGACCGGCATGGAGATCGCCAACGCGTCGCTCTATGACGGCGCCACGGCGACGGCCGAAGCCGTGCTGATGGCGGCACGGGTCGGCAAGCGGTCGCGCATCGTCCTGTCCGGCGGCCTGCATCCGCACTATCGCGACGTCACCGCCACCAACGGCCGATTCATGGGCTTGAGCATGGCGGCGCTGCCGCCGGACTGGGCCGGGACGGAGGATGCCGCCGCCGCCATCGACGGCGCCACCGCCTGTGTCGTCGTCCAGAACCCCGACGTCTTCGGCCGGGTGCGCGACTACGCGGGCCTTGCCGCGGCCTGCCACGCCGCCGGCGCGCTGCTGGTGGTCGTCGTCACCGAGGTGGTGTCGCTTGGTCTCATCGAGCCGCCGGGGGCGATGGGCGCCGACATCGTCGCCGCCGAAGGCCAGTCCATCGGCAATGCGCCGTCCTTCGGTGGTCCGACCGTCGGCCTGTTCGCGGCGCGCGCCCGCTTCCTCCGGCAACTGCCGGGCCGGCTCGCCGGCGAGACTGTCGATGCCGATGGCCGGCGCGGCTATGTGCTGACCCTGTCGACCCGCGAGCAGCATATCCGCCGCGAGAAGGCGACCAGCAACATCTGCACCAACAGCGGGCTCTGTGCGCTGGCGTTCACCATCCATGCGAGCCTGCTCGGCGAGGTGGGCTTCCGGCGCCTGGCCGAACGCAACCACGGCCGGGCTCTCGACCTCGCCGGGCGCCTCGCGGCAGTGCCGGGGATCGAGGTGCTGAACGACACCTTCTTCAACGAGGTGACCCTGCGCTTGACGAAACCGGCGGCCGACGTGGTGGAGACGTTGGCGGGCCGCGGCATTCTCGCCGGCGTGCCGGTGTCGCGGCTGTTCCCGGACGAGACCGAGGCCGAACGGCTGCTGCTCGTGGCGGTGACCGAAGTCGCCACCGACGACGACATGGACGCGCTGGTAAGCGGCCTGGAGGACACCTTGCGATGACACGCGACGACCGGACCATCAGCGGCCATCGCGGCCTGGTGCACGAAGAGCCGCTGATCTTCGAGCAGGGAGCGCCGGACAAGACTGGCGTCGACCTGGCCGAGACGACGCTGGCAACGGACCGGCTCGGCGGCCTGCGGCGCCGCGGGCCGATCGGCCTGCCCGGGCTGACCGAGCCCGAAGTGATCCGCCACTATCAGCGATTGAGCCAAAAGAACTACTCCATCGACGGCGGCTTCTATCCGCTCGGGTCGTGCACCATGAAGCACAACCCCAGGATCAACGAGCGCGTCGCTCGCTTCCCAGGCATCGGCGACCTGCACCCGTTGCAGCCGATCTCCACCGTGCAGGGGGCGCTGGCGATCATCGATGCGTGCGCCCACTGGCTGAAGATGCTGACCGGCCTGCCGGCCGTCGCCATGTCGCCCGGTGCCGGCGCCCACGGCGAGTTGACCGGCCTGATGACCATCCGCGCGGCGCTGGAGGACCGGGGCGATGCCCGGCGGCGCGTCATCGTGCCCGAGTCGGCGCACGGCACCAATCCGGCGAGCGCCCACTTCTGCGGCTATGCGGTGGAGGCGGTGCCGGCGGACAGCCGCGGTCGCGTCGATCTGGCGGCACTGAAGGCCAAGGTGGATTCCGACGTCGCCGCCATCATGATCACCAATCCGAACACCTGCGGCCTCTTCGAGAACGACATTCTCGAGATCGCCGAGGCGATCCACGCCGCCGGCGCCTTCTTCTACTGCGACGGCGCCAACTTCAATGCCATCGTCGGGCGGGTGCGGCCGGGCGATCTCGGCATCGATTGCATGCACATCAATCTGCACAAGACCTTCTCGACACCGCACGGCGGCGGTGGGCCGGGCAGCGGACCCGTGGTTCTGTCAGCCGATCTCGCCCCCTACGCGCCCATCCCCACCGTCGTGCACGGCCCGGATGGCTTCCGGCTCATCGAGGACCCCAGCCGGGCAGACGGCAAGCCGTTCGGCCGCATCAAGGGCTTCCACGGCCAGTTCGGCATGTTCGTCCGGGCGCTCGCCTACATGATGAGCATGGGCGCCGACGGCCTCCGGCAAGCGTCGGGGGACGCCGTGCTCAACGCCAACTACGTGCGCAAGCGGCTGGAGGACTGCCTGGCGCCGGCCTTCGACGCCGTCTGCATGCACGAGGTGTTGTTCGACGATGGCGCGCTCAAGGGCACCGGCGTGACCACACTCGACCTGGCCAAGGCGCTGATCGACGAGGGCTACCACCCGATGACCATCTATTTTCCGCTGGTGGTGCACGGTGCCATGCTGGTGGAGCCGACCGAGACCGAGAGCAAGGCGACGCTGGATGCCTTCATCGAGTCCGTGCGCGGTCTGGTGGCGCGGGCGAAGGCCGGCGACGTGCGCTTCTTCGAAGAGGCGCCCCGGCTGACGCCGCGGCGGCGGCTCGACGAAACCACGGCGGCGCGCAACCCGGTGTTGCGCTGGCAGCCGCCGGTGCCCGAGCAGGCGGCGGAGTAGCCGGCCCCGTCCGCCGTGCTGATCCACGCTCTCCGTGTGCGCGTAGAACTTGTGGGCTTACGGGGAGGTGAGGATGCGCACTCTGTCTCGCATGATGGCACTGATTGCCGCCGGCGTCGTCGTGTTCGTGAAGCTGGACCGTCCGACCTCCGCCTAACGGGGGCCGCCGTGGCTCAGCGGCCGCCGCGCGCCTCGCCGGACAGAGACGGAAAGGCCTGATCGGCATCCATGCGCTGGCGGACTCCGGGATTATACTTCAGGCAGTTCGGCACGCAGTCGCACTCGAACGCGATCTTCAACGGCGCCAGCCGGCCCTGGTTCTTCAGGCGGAACAAGGCGTCGACGACCCTGTCGCGGAGCGACTCCGGATCGATGGTGTTGACGTAGATCTTGGTGCCGCCCTCGAAGCCGGCGGCTGTGCTGATCCGCCACTTGACCAGCACCCGCCACGGCATCGGCACGTCGGCGTCCGGCGGCTTGTAGTACCACTCCTCATTGCACGGAACGTCGGGGCCGGTGGCCGCGTGCACGGCATGCACTAGGTCGGAGACGCCGCGCAACTCGTCTGGGGTGTGGGTCCACGGCTGGCTGCGCTCGCTCTTGGAGAAGATCTCCACCGTGGGATAGCGGTGGCCGAACCCGGCGAAGGCGATGGCGTGCTCGTTCTCAGCGATCACCAGGTTGCGATAGCCGGCGAAATTCACCGCCGCCTCGTTATAGATATTGGGGTTGGCGCGAGCGAGCCGGATCTCCACCTCGCTTTGCACGCCGCGCTCGTCGATGGCGACGAGCTGCTTGTGCAGATGGTCGAGCGAGGCGCCCGCGGGCCGGAGCCAGTTCTGGAACACCGCGACATAGCGGACGTAGCGATTGCCGAGATAGATGTCGCGGACCGCGTCGATGGTGAACCGCATGTACTGGTAGTGCTCTTCGGGCGTCATGGTGCCGGAGGAGGCCAGCTGGTCGTCGTGGGTGGCGCCGTCGACGAAGTGGCGCCGCGCGACGATCAACTCGTGGCCGCCGGCAAAGAAGCCGTTGGTCATGCGCAGGCGGTCTTCCACCGGCATGCGCTCGATCTCCCCCGTCGGGGCACCGCTTGCCTTGAGGCGGGCGGCGACGATGGCCAGCGCGTGCTTGCGGCCGAGTTCGGTGGAGAGATAGGCGTGTTTGCGCGCCTGCACCGCGTCCGGCACCTCGTAGCCGAAATTGTCACGCCAGTAGTCGAAGGAGACGATCTCGAACAGGTTCGGCACCCGGCGGAAGGCCGCCACGGTGTCGCCCAGTTCCTCGGCGTGCAGGTCGCGCAGCGTCGTGTAGCCGTCATCGGTCTGCACCAACCGCGCCTTTTCCGGCGGCGTGTCCAGATAGCGGTCCTGACAGAAGACGCAGAAGCGGTCGTGATCCGCGGATGCCAGCGGCCGCGGTGTCGGACCCTGGATGCCGAGCGGCCGGTTGCCGCGCCCCGGCACCGTCCAAACCTCCGTGCCGGTGAACGGGTTGACCTGCTTGATGGTCCCGTCCGCCATGCGCATCAGGTAGTTGGATTCCGGAATCAGCTCCTGGACCATCGGCTGCGCCTGCCATCGTTTGAGTGCTGCGGCACTATACCCGGGCTGCCAGCCGACTGGCAAAGCCGGGCTCACCTGCCCGCGGCGTCGCCGACGCGGAGGACGATTTCGGCAAAGCCGGGATCCTGGGCGATGGGCCGCCAAGCGCGGGTCGTCGTGGCGTGCCCGGCGGCGACGGCGGTGATCAGCCAGATCAAGTCGGGCTCGTGCACCATGCGACGGTCGGTCGCCGAGGGGATCGCCGGGTGGTCGGGGTGCGAGTGGTAGTGGCCGACCAGGCGCTCGTCGCTGCCCTCCAGCGCCCGCATCAGGTCGAAGCGCACCTGCGGGTCGACCTCGAAGCGGTCGCGCCGGTGGCCCGCGGCGGTGTTGCGGCTGGCGACGACGCGGGTGACCAGGATGCCATCGGTCGTCGTTCGGCCGGCGAGCAGGCCGCAGCATTCGCGTGGATACGCAGCCTCCGCCGCGGCGACGATGTCGGCGAGGCCGGATGCCGGAACGACGATCACTACCTGAGCGTCAGGGCGCCCAATTGCCGGCCACTGATCACGTCGATGACCAGGATGCGTTGGCACGGCTCATCCCCCCCGAGACGCAGATAGACCCGGCCGGCGCCGTCCGGGCGCATCTCCTCGACCGCGCAGCCGGCCGGCAGTGTCACCAGCACCTCGCCGAAGCCGGCGATCGGGGCCGCGGGTGCCGGGACCGCGGCGCCGGCCACGTCATCCGCCGGCTCCCCCTCGATGGTGAACAATTTGGTGTAGAAGCCGTAGACCAGAAGCCCGAAGCTGATGACGATCAGCATGCCGAGGCCGATGACGAGGCCCTTGAGTGCGTGCATGGAGTTGGCAACGTTCCCGCCGATGACTGTGGAGACCCCTTACACCGTCCCCATTGATGCCGACAAGGCCGGACTGCGCCTCGACCGGTCGCTGGCCCAGGCGATTCCGACGATCTCGCGCAGCCGGCTGAAGGGGTTGCTCGCCGCGGGGCGGGTGTGCACCGCCGACGGCACCGCCGTCCGTGATCCGGCGCGGCTGGTGCGCGCCGGGGAGGTGTTCGTCGTCACCCCGCCGGCTGCGGCGTCGGAGCAGCCGGGTGCGGAGCCCCGGCCACTGGTCGTGGTCTACGAGGACGACCACGTCATCGTCGTCGACAAGCCGGCGGGCCTGGTCGTGCATCCCGGCGCCGGCAACCCCGACGGCACGCTGGTCAACGCCCTGGTCGCCCACTGCCATGGTCGCCTGGCGACGATCGGCGGCCCCCGCCGGCCTGGCATCGTCCATCGCCTGGACAAGGACACCAGCGGGCTGATCATCGCCGCCAAGACCGATGCGGCCTACGTCGGCCTGGTGGCGCAATTCGCGGCACACAGCGTCGAACGCGCCTACCACGCGCTGGTGTGGGGCATCCCCGCGCCGGCGGCGGGGCGGATCGTCGGCAACATCGGTCGCGATCCCCATCATCGCACGCGCATGGCCCTGGTTGCGCGTGGCGGCAAGCCGGCGGCGACCAATTACCGCGTGCTGTCGGTTCTGGGCGGCCAAGTCAGCCTGCTCGAATGTCGGCCGGAAACCGGTCGCACCCATCAGATCCGCGTGCACCTCGCCAGCCTTGGTCACCCGCTGGTCGGCGATGCGGTGTATGGCGGCGGTCGTGGGCGGGCGCGACGCCTGCCGGAGGCCGCCGGCGACGCGGTGCGGCGTTTCCAACGGCACGCGCTTCACGCATTCTTGATGGGCTTCGAGCACCCGATCGACCGCCGCCGGCTCCGGTTTTGCGTCACACTACCATTTGATATCAGAGGGTTATGTGATAGCTTTGAGTGCATATAATTTTGGCTGTTGCCGATGGCGCGGCTGCGATAAACTCAGTACATGCTTTGCAGGGTCGTCAGCTGGGGGGCGGCGCGACCAGACGTCCTTGGTGTGATTGGATGGACTGAGCCATGTCCTCTGCACGGTCGGTATTCGACATCGATCTGACGCCCGAGCGGAATCTGTCCCGCTACCTGCAGCGCATCCGCACCTATCCGATGCTGGAGGCGCAGGAGGAGTATCAGCTCGCCCAGCGCTGGGCGCAGGACGGCGACACCGAGGCGGCGCACCGGCTGGTCACCAGCCATCTGCGCCTCGTCGCCAAGATCGCCATGGGCTATCGCGGCTACGGTCTGCCCTTGGGTGAACTGATCAGCGAGGGCAACGTCGGCATGATGCAGGCGGTCCGCCGCTTCGATCCCAATCGCGGCTTCCGCTTGGCCACATACGCCATGTGGTGGATCCGCGCCTCGATCCAGGAGTACATCCTGCACTCCTGGTCGTTGGTCAAGATCGGCACCACCGCCGCGCAAAAGAAGCTGTTCTTCAACCTGCGCAAGCTGAAAGGGCAGATGCAGGCCATCGAGGACGGCGATCTGCGCCCCGAGCACGTCACCAGCATCGCCGATCGGCTCAATGTGGCGGAAATTGAAGTGGTGCAGATGAATCGGCGCATCGGCAGCCCCGATGTCTCCTTGAACGCGCCGCTGCGCGAGGAGGGCGAGGGCGAGTGGCAGGACTGGCTCGCCGACGAGGCCGACGACCAGGAAGCCCTGCTCGCCCGCCGTGAGGAACTGCGGTCGCGACGCGGCCTGCTCGCCGGCGCGCTGCGCGGTCTGTCGGATCGTGAACGCGAGATCATCGCCGAACGCCGCCTGAGCGAACAGCCGGCGACGCTCGAGAACCTCAGCCACCGCTACGGCATCTCGCGGGAGCGGGTGCGGCAGATCGAGGTGCGAGCGTTCGAGAAGCTGCAGAAGGCGATCCGCAACGCCATCATCGAGCAGCGGCTGGCCTACTGAGCGGCGGCGCCCGCGGCGCCGTCTTCGTTGCCTCCGGCAGCCCCGCCCGCGTTGCCGTCCGCGCCGTCGCCTCCGTGCTCGGCGCTAACACCCACCACGTCCTGGCCCCACTCGGCCAGAAGGGCGCCTTGGCGGTCTTGCAGGCTGCGGATGCGTCGCTCGACGGTGAACTCGGAGATGCGCAGGGTGAGCAGCGGCAGTCCGGCGAACAGCAGCCAGCCGACCGCCGCCGCGCCGTACATGGTGACCAACACGAACGGGTTGGTGATCAGCGCCATGGCGAAGTCCATGCTTGGCGAGTTGAACCACAGGTCCAGCAGGAACGGCGAGACGCCGGCGAGGTTCAACCCGCCGACGCTCGCCACCGCGCACTTGCGCGGGGTCCGGTCGACGATCAGCGCGACGATGGTCGGCAGCAGGCCGACGAACACGATGATGGATGTCGACGGCGAGACGATCGGCATCAGCATCAGGGTTGCGAGCAGGGTGACGAGCAGGTGCAGTCCGCGACGACCGTGATTGGCCGGCCGCGCCAAAGCGCTCGGTGCCGATCGGCGCATCGTCTGCGGTCCTACCACAGCCGGATGACCAGTGCCGCCCACGTCGCCATGAAGCCGACGATCAGCGAGATGGTTGCGGCGGTCTGCTGTCCCAGCGCGAGGTGCCCCTGGCGTCGCGCCTCCGCGGTCCGACGATAGTGCTGAATACGTGCCTCGGCCCGGGCGAACTCCGCTGCGGCCGTGCTTGCCCCCTGACGGTCGGCGTGCCGCCGCCGCGGATCATCGACGAGATCGAGCAGGTCTTTCAGCCGGCCGCGGCCGGCGATTTTCGGGAGGAGTCGGCGCAGGCGCTCCTGCTCGGTGCGGGACTGGAACGACTGGATGACGGCATCCAGGTGGTAGGCGCAGCAGCGCGCCAGGGCCGGCACCGGAACGGCCTCCGGGACATCCTGGAGATTGGCGAGAATCGACACCATCGCCAGGGCCTTGCGGGCGGGCCGGCGGTCGCTCAAGGCCTTCATGGCGGGGGCAAGATCGCAATCGGTCCGTTCGGCGATGAACGCGGCAATGTGCCGGTCGATGGGCCACATGGGGGGCTCGCACCGCTCCGCCGCTTCGTCCAGGGCGGGCAGCAGGCCCTCGATGGCGATCACCAGGGCATCGGCGATCAACGGGCTGCGGCAGGACAGCCCCGGATTGGTGGCGTAGACGCAGCGCTCCAGGCCACCGCCGTAGCCCGGCTGCTCGACCAGGCGGGCGAGTGACGTCTCGGGGCCATTGCCGGGGCGCCGGCGGTGGAATGACGCCGCGGCATCCGGCGGCGGGTCGGCGAGGCCGAGGGCGAGGGCCGCGGCCGGCGTGCGCGCGTCGCCATCGATCAGCCAGGCGACCGCCAGCGCCGCGCCGACGCCGTCGCGCATGAACCGTAGGCCGCGAAACCGCACCGGGCCGTCGGGATCGAGCAGCGCCGCGACCTTCGCCACCAGATAGTCGTCGCCGCCCTGTGGCGTGCCGCGGTCGGCCAGGTGCGCCGATACCAGCGCCGCGAGCGCCTCCGCGGCCTTCTCGGCGTTGGCCCGCTTTGTCAGCCAGCCGTGCAACGCGCCGGAGCGCATCACCTCGGCCGCCGCGCCCACATTGTCGGCGAAGGCCTGGGCGAGCAGCCGGAACGACGTATACCGGCGGCCGTCGAACAGGAACGGCGCCGGCACCAACGCGCCGACGCCGCCACGCGACTGCGGCCGGACTTGGCCCATCAACCAGTTTTCCAGGTGCTCCAGTCCCCAGCGGCGGGCCGGATCGTCGGCGAGCAGGCCGCGCAGCGGATCGACCATGGCCGACGGGATGCGGCGCCGCTCACTGAGCGCAGCGAAGGATCCGTGCGTGGCCTTGGCGGCCAGCACGGCGGCGTCATCCCCGAAGGCATGGCCGCCGGAGACGAGTTGCAGCAGCATCACCCCAAGCGCATAGAGATCGTCGGCGAGTCCGCCTTCGCCACGGCCGCCCGGAGCCGCCATCGCCCGGTCGATCGGCTCCATCGCCCGGGGCTGGGCGAATCCCGGCGGTGCCGTCACACAGTCGCCGAGGACAAGGTCGGCGCCGGTTTCGTCGAGAAAGTAGAGATTGTCGGCGCGGATACCGCGATGCGCGATGCCCAACGTCTCGAGCCCGCGCAGGGCACGGACCACGGGAGCGACGATGCGTCGGGGGATTTCGTGTGCCGGTGGGGGCCGCTCCTGAGCGGCAAAGCGCTCGGCCAGCGAACCGCCCAGCGGGCGCTGATAGAGGATGACCAGTTGGCGTCCACCCGAGAGCGGCCAGGGCACCGTGCCCGCGTTGATCAACGCCAGCATGTTGTTCGGCGACGCCTTGCGCAGTCGGCTGAGCGCGTCCAGCCGGATCGGCAGGTCCGGGCGACAGACATAGGCCAGCAGCTGCCGGCCGGGGCTGTGCAGATCGTGGGCGGCGAACGCCGCGATCGGCCCCGCGGCCAACGCCGGCAGCGGGTCGGCGGGATCGATCTCGAAGCGGCCGCGAAGCAGGGGCAGATCCCGGCGCGGCGGCGAGCCCTCAACCTCCTCTGTCGGCTCGGTCATGGCTGCCGCGCTCCGTCCGGTTTCACCGCTCCGTCGTCGATGATCGGGCGCAGAGGCTAGCGGCAGAGCGTCTTCGAAATCCTTAACGCGGCAGGAGAGAGGCCGTCGTTGGGCGACGTCAATCGACGAAGGGGTCGCGCACCAGGATGGTGTCGTCGCGTTCCGGGCTGGTCGAGAGCAGATGCACCGGTGCCTCGATCAGCTCCTCGATCCGGCGGATATATTTGACGGCGGTCGCCGGCAGATCGATCCACGAGCGCGCCCCGCGGGTGCTCTCGCTCCAGCCCTCGAGCGTCTCGTACACCGGTTCGATCCGTTGCTGGTGGACGGTGGAGGCGGGCAGGTGATCGATCACCGCGCCATCGACGCGATAGCCGACGCACACCTTCAGGCTCGGCATGCCGTCGAGGACATCCAGCTTGGTCAGGGCGATGCCATCGATGCCGTTCAGATACACCGATTGGCGGACCAGCACCGCATCGAACCAGCCGCAGCGCCGTGGCCGCCCGGTCACGGTGCCGAATTCGCGCCCGCGCTCACCGAGCCCGCGACCGATCTCGTCGTCCAACTCCGTCGGGAAGGGGCCGCTGCCGACCCGCGTCGTGTAGGCCTTGACGATGCCGAGCACATAGTCGATGGCCCCGGGGCCGAGGCCGGAGCCGGTACACGCCTGGCCGGCGACGGTGTTCGACGAGGTGACGAACGGATAGGTTCCGTGATCGATGTCGAGCATCGTGCCCTGCGCGCCCTCGAACAGGATGCGCTTGCGGGCGTGCCGCGCCGCGTTCAAGGTTTTCCAGACGGTGTCGGCGTAGGGCAGGACCTGGGGGGCGATCGCGCTGAGCGCGCTGAGCAGGCTGTCGCGGTCGACCGGCTCCATGCCGAGTCCCTTCAGCAGCGCGTTGTGGTGGACGAGCAGGGCGTCCACCCGGTCGGCGGCGACCGCGAGGTCGGCCAGGTCGCCGAGACGCAGCGCCCGGCGCGCCACCTTGTCCTCGTAGGCCGGGCCGATGCCGCGGCCGGTGGTGCCGATACGCAGCCGGCCGAGCGCCACCTCGCGCGCTTTGTCCAGGTTGCGGTGCAGCGGCAGGATGAGGGCCAGGTTCTCGGCGATGCGTAGGTTGTGGGGACCGACGTCGATCCCCTGGCCGCGCACCTGATCGATCTCGGCGAGCAGCGCCCACGGATCGAGCACGACGCCGTTGCCGATCACCGCGAGCTTCTCGGGGCGGACGACCCCCGACGGTAGCAGGCTCAGCTTGTAGGTGACCCCGTCGACCACCAGGGTGTGGCCGGCGTTGTGTCCGCCCTGGAAGCGGACGACCACATCGGCCCGCTCGGACAGCCAGTCGACGATCTTGCCTTTTCCCTCGTCGCCCCATTGCGAGCCGACGACAACGACGTTCCCCATCCCATCCCGATCCTTTATCCGAGTCTCAATTCCTTACCGCGCGCACCTGCCCATCGACAAGCACCGAGCCGCAGCCGAGCCGGCCGGCCTCCCCATCGACGTCCGCGCTCTCGATCAGGGCGGCGACGACGACGTGTCCGGCCGCGCGCAGCGGCCGCGCCGCCGCCGGCGGTGTCCCCCAGGGCAGGAAGGTCCGCTCGGGCGTGGCCGGTTCGGGCAGGGCCTGCAAGACGGCGTCGAGAAACAGCGTGATGCCCGTCGCCGGTTCGCCCGGCTGGCCGGCGCGGTAGCGGCCGCCGCGGCCGATGTCGCCGGCGACCCCGGGCACGAACAGCGCGAAGGTGACACCGGTGTGATACTCGAAACCCCGCCGTTCGACGGGATCGACGCCGAGCGCGAGATCCGGGGCGTCCCGTTCGACGCGCGCGACGACGTCTTCCAGGGCGGTGCGCGCCGCCGCCGCGGCCGTCGGCAGATCCAACCGGGCCAGGGCCGCGAGCGCGCCGCGCGCCGGACCGGCGAGGACCACGAGATCGGCGAGCAGCCGGGCGGCGTCGGCGCCGAGATCGGGCGCGAGCGCCGCCACCGCCGCCGGATCCTTGCGATCCAGCGCCAGGCGCAGCCGCGGATCGTCGATGGGGAGGCCGCCCTGCGTTGCCAGCAGCGCCGGCACCAGCGTCGGCATGCCGAGATCGACGGTGATCTCCCGCACCCCGAGGTCGGCCAGCGCCTGGCACGCCATGACGATCACCTCGGCGTCGGCGGCCGCCCCGTCGGCGCCGATCAACTCGGCGCCGACCTGGCGGAACTGCCGCGCCGGCCGAAGCTGCGAGCCGCGGACCCGCACCACCTGTCCGGCATAGCCGAGGCGGAGCGGCCGCGGTTTCGCGCCCAGCCGGTCGGCGGCGATGCGCGCCACCTGCATGGTCATGTCCGGGCGGAGCGCCAGCATGTTCTGGGAAACCGGATCCATCAGCCGGAAGGTCTGCGCCGCCAGCGCGGCGCCGCTGCCGGCGAGCAGTCCCGCCTCGAACTCGATCAGCGGCGGCGCCACCCGCTCGTATCCCCAGGTCGCGATCGCCGCCGTCAGGCGCTCGACCACCGTGGCTTCGAACGCCGCCTGGGGCGGCAGCACGTCGACAACCCCGACGGGCAGCACGACCTTCGCGGTGCCATCCGACGTCATCGTCCATCCATCCCGCGGACACCGGCCGCGGGCCCAAACAACGCCATCATTGTGATGAGACTCTCCGACGTGAGTGGGGGATCAGCGCAGCGAGACCCGCTGCTCCCGAACGGTGCGACCGACCGCGCCGGCGAGGGGGGGCGCCATCGCCGTCCACAGCGATTGCCCGTCGCCGACGGTCAGCTCGGCCGAGGTCCAGCCCTGCCAGAGGGTGCGGCCGTCGCTGCGGTCCTCCAGCCGGGCTTCCAGTCGAAACCGCGACGGATTGACGCCGGATGGCCGGTCCGGCCGGTTGATCAAGCCGCCCTGACGACTGTTGTAGAGATTGACCATGTAACTATCCAGATCCTTCCGGGCGATGCGGTCATAGCCCCGTTGCGCCTCGATCAGGGCGCCGCTCTGATAGTTCCAGAAACCGATCTGGTCACGCGGCTCGACGGTAATCACCAGCCGCGTCGGCGCCGGATCGATGGCGTAGCCGCGGTCCCTCAGGGCCGCCTCGAAGCGCCGCTTCAGGTCCTGATGCTGCGGCGAGTCGTCGAGGGTGCGGACGTGCACCGCTGCGCCGGCGGGGATCGGCCGGTAGAGCACGGCATTGAGCACGGCCGTCGCGGCGGACTGCGCCAGCGCAACACCGGCCGCGGCGACGCCCGCCAAGGACATCGTCACCGCGAGGACGATCGCCACCGTCCGGGAATATTGGCGCAGCATCGTTCTGGTCTCCTCGCCGGGACCGTCGCAACCCGTGAAGGGCGTCCCGAGGCGCGGCCGGCGGCGATGCCGACTTCGCCGCAACTTTGGATGGCCGCCTGTTCACTGTCAACGCCGGCTGCTTCGGCGCCGCCGAAACCCTGCAGTTCGTTGACACGCCGTGACACCGACGCTACGCCCGCGCTTTGGCCCAACAACAATCGGAGCGCCGATGACCGGCAAGGGAGCCATCGCCTGTGGACATCCGCTGACCGCGCAGGCGGCCGCCGACGTGCTCGCCGACGGCGGCAACGCGTTCGACGCGGCGCTGGCGGCGCTGGCGGCGGCCTGTGTCGTCGAGCCGGTGCTGGCCTCGCTCGGCGGCGGCGGTTTCCTGCTGGCGCGCCCGGCCTCGGAGCGGCCGGTGGTGTTCGACTTCTTCCCGCAGACGCCGAAGCGCCGTGTCGATGCCGCCGACGCGGCGTTCCGGCCGGTGCTCGCCGACTTCGGCCCGGTGCAACAGGAGTTCCACGTCGGCATCGGCGCGATGGCGACGCCCGGCATGGTCCACGGCCTGTTCGCCGTGCATGAACGGCTCGGCACCCTGCCCATGCGGCGGATCGTCGAAGCGGCCGTCGCCTGGGCGCGCGAGGGTGTCCGCCTCGAGCCCATGCAGGCCTACATGTGCGGCGTCGTCGCTGCCATCCTGGAGAGCGATCCCGGCTGCCGCGCGCTGTTCGCCAGCCCCGAAGCGCCGGAGCGGCTGATCGGCGAGGGCGAGATCCTCCGCAATCCGGCTTTGGCCGACACCCTGGAGACGCTGGCGATCGAAGGCGCGGCGCTGTTCTATCGCGGCGAGATCGCCCAGACCATCGCCGGCGACTGCACGTCACGCGGCGGCCACCTCGGCCGCGCCGATCTGGCCGGCTACGAGACCGAGCTGCGGCGGCCTCTGGTCGTCGACGCGCTCGGCGGGCGGCTGCTGCTGAATCCGCCGCCGGCGTCCGGTGGTGTCCTGCTCGCCTTCGCGTTGGCGATGCTCGGTGATGGGGATCTCGGGCCGCTCGGCTGGGGCTCGCCCGCGGCGGTCGAACGCCTGATGCGGGTCATGGCCGCGACCAACCGGGCCCGCGTCGAAAGCCGCCTGCACGAACAGGCCGCCGAGGACGCCGCCGAAGCGCTGTTGGCACCGGCACTGGTCGCTGCCTTTCGCGACGGCGTGTTGGGCCGTCCCCCGGCCAACCGCGGCACCACCCACATCAGCGTCATCGATGGCATCGGCAACGCCGCCGCCCTCTCGCTCAGCAACGGCGAGGGCTCGGGTTACGTGGTGCCGGGAACCGGCATCCACATGAACAACGTGCTGGGCGAGGAGGACATCAATCCGCACGGTTTCCACCGCTGGCCCACCGACACCCGCATGAGTTCGATGATGGCGCCGACGCTGGTTCTGGATCCCGCCGGTGGCACCACGGTGATCGGCTCCGGCGGCTCCAACCGGATTCGCACGGCGATCCTTCAAGTGCTGCTCAACGCCCGCGGCTACGCCCTGCCGCTACCAGAGGCGATCGAGCGGCCGCGGTTGCATTTCGAGGGCGGCCGGCTGCGCATGGAGGCGGGATTTTCCGAGGCGGCGGTCGCCGCCGGCCGCCGCATGGCCGACGAGGTCGACCTGTTTCCCGCGCCCAACATGTTCTTCGGCGGCGTGCACGCGGTCGAGAGCGGCCGATCGGGCGCGCTGCTCGCCGGCGGCGACCCGCGGCGCGCCGGCGTCGGCGTGGTCGTCTGACCGGTGCGGCCAGAAGCGCATCGTGCCGCGAGGCCGGATGCCGTATAATCTCCCGGAGGTCGTCGCCAGCGGCGGCACGGAGTGACCGGAAAAGTCTTGGACCGAATGCAGCGAGTCAGAGGCGATGCCGCTTCGGCCGGCCGGCGGCTGGCCGAGCTGGAGCTGTTTTGCGAGCTTGCCGGAGAGGCCGTCGCGACGATCGGCCGCGCCTCGGCCCTCAGACGCTGTCACGCGCAGGAGCAGGTGTTCGATCGCGACTCGCCCAATGCCGACGTCTTCGGCGTCCTCGACGGGCGCATCCGGATCGTCAACTATTCGCTCTCCGGGCGCGAGATCACCTTCGATGAGTTGCTGCCCGGCGCCTGCTTCGGCGAACTGGCGGCGATCGACGGGCAGCCCCGATCGGCGGGCGTGATCGCCGTCGAGCCGTCACTGCTCGCGGTCATCCCGAGGGCGGTGTTCCTCGACGTGCTCGCCCGCCAGCCGGAGGTTGCGCTGCGGGTGATGCAAAGGCTGGCCCGCATCATCCGCTCCGCCGACGATCGCATCATGGATTTGAGCACGCTGGCTGCCCACAACCGCGTGCATGCGGAGATCCTGCGTCAGGCGCGTCGCCACCGGGTTGCCGAGACGCGGGCGCGGATCAGCCCGATTCCGCTGCACGGCGACATCGCCAGCCGGGTCAGCACCACGCGCGAGACGGTGGCGCGGGCGCTGAACGACCTGGCGCGTCGCGGCCTCGTGGAGCGCCAGAAGGATGCGCTCGTCATCCACGATCTGGAGACGCTGGGAAGCCTGGTGGACGAGGTCCGCGGTTGACGCGCGCGCCGCCTACTTGATCTTGGCTTCCTTGAACAGCACGTGCTTGCGGGCGCGCGGATCGTATTTCTTGAACTCCAGCTTGCCGGTGGCGGTTTTCGTGTTCTTCTTCGCCACGTAGAAGTAGCCGGTGTCGGCGGTGCTGACCAGCCGGACCAGAATGGTGTTCTGCTTCGCCCTTGCCATCGTGACGTTCCGAATCCACTTTCGCGCATGCCGATCGAAGCGCGCACCTTACGCAGCGCGGCCAGCGTGTCAAGGCATCGTTAGCGGTCGCGGCGTTTGGGCGGGCTGCTTTTCGCCCGACCGCCCTTCGGCGGGGCTGCTTTCGTCTTTCCGCCCTTCGGCGGGGGTTCTTTTGTCCGCCCGCCCTTCGGCGGGGGTTCTTTTGTCCGCCCGCCCTTCGGCGGGCCGCCGGCACGCGCCTGCGGGTGGCGCGGACGGGTGGGCCGGCGGCGCGGGCTCGATGCCGCCTCGACCACGTGCAGGATGATCCCGCCGGTGATCGGATCGGCCTCGACGAGGCGCACGGCGACCGCGTCGCCCAGGCGATAGACGAGGCCGCCGGCCCGGCCGACCAGCCGATGCCCGGCTTCATCGTGCACGTAGTAGTCGTCGGGCAGGGTGGAGATCGGCACCAAGCCGTCGCCGCCGCTCGGCTCCAGGGTGACGAACAGGCCGAAGCGGGTGACGCCGGTGATCCGCCCGGCGAACTCGGTGCCCACCTTCTCGGCGAGGAACGCCGCGGTGAAGCGGTCGACGGCATCGCGTTCGGCGGTGGCGGCGCGGCGTTCCGTCGCCGAAATGTGTTCGGCGATCCTGGCGAAATCGCCTGAATCGGGGGGCAGGCCGCCCGGCCCCAATCCCAGCGTGGCGATCAGCCCCCGGTGCACGAGCAGATCGGCATAGCGGCGGATCGGCGAGGTGAAGTGGCAATAGCGGCGCAGCGCCAGGCCGAAATGGCCGATGTTCTCGGGATCGTAGGCCGCCTGCGCCTGGCTGCGCAGCACCACCTCGTTGACCACCCGGGCATAGGGGGTCTCGGCGGCGCGGTCCAGGATGTGGTTGAACATCGACGCCCGCGTCACCTGCCCGCGCGCCAGCTTCAGGCCGATGGTCGCGAGGAAATCCCTGAGCGCCTCCAGCTTCTCGCGGCTCGGCTCGTCGTGTACCCGATACATGATGGTGGGGCAGCGCTTCGCCTCCAGGGCCTCGGCAGCGGCGACGTTGGCGGCGATCATGAACTCCTCGATCAGCTTGTGACTGTCGAGGCGCTGGCGCTGCTCGATGCCGACGACGGCGCCATCCTCGCCGATGACGACGCGGCGCTCCGGCAGATCCAATTCCAGCACGCCGCGGGCGTTGCGGGCGCGAAGGAGGGCGTCCAGCGCACCGTACAACGGGGACAGCACCGGTTCCGCCAGCGGGCCGGTGACGTCGTCGGTCCGGCCGTCGCGCGCCGCCTGCACCTGTTCGTAGGTCAGGCGCGCGGCCGAGCGCATCAGCCCGCGCACGAAGTGATGCCTGAGCAGCCGGCCCTCGGCGTCGATCCACAGGTGCGCCGCCAGGCACGGCCGCTCCTCGCCGGGGCGCAGCGAGCACCAGCCGTTGGACAGCGCCTCCGGCAGCATCGGCACGACGCGGTCGGGAAAATAAACGGAATTGCCCCGCTCGTACGCGGCGCGGTCGAGGGCGTCGCCGGGGCGCACGTACCAGGCGACATCGGCGATGGCGACCAGCATGTGCCAGCCGTCGCGATTGCCCGGGTCGGGATCGGCTTCCGCCCAGACGGCGTCATCGAAATCGCGGGCGTCGGCGCCGTCGATGGTGACCAGCGGGATGGTGCGCAGGTCCTCGCGCTGTTGCAGCGGCGCCGGCCCGGCGGCGGCGGCGAGTTCCAGCGCTTCGCCGGAGAACGCGGTCGGGATATCGTGATCGTGGATGGTGATCAGGCTGACGGATCTCGGGCCGTGCACGTCACCCAGGCGTTCGATGACCCGGGCCGGCCGCGGCCCCAGCGGCCGGCCGCTGCGCAGCACCTCGGCCCAGACCAGTTCGCCCGAGGCGGCGTCCAGGTGATCGCCCGGGGCGACCACGAACTCCGACTTCTCGCGACGGTCGATGGATTTGATGCGGCCGTGGCCGTCGAGGCTGCGAAAGATGCCGAGCACCCGCTGTGGCGCGCCCGGGAGGCGGCGGATGACCCGGCCCTCGTAGACGCCATCCCCGGCCGGCTGCAGCCGCGCCAGCACCCGTTCGCCCGCTCCCAGCGCCGACCGGCTGCGCCGATCCGGCGCCATGTAGATGCGCGGCGGCGGCTCGTCGGCCTCCCACGTCTGCGGCCGGGCCAGCAGTTCGCCGTCGGCGTCGGGGCCGGTGATCACCAGCACGGCGACCGGGGGCAGGGCGGACGGCTGACGGTAGCGGCGCCGGCCGGCGCGGCCGATCAGCCCTTCGTCCTCCAGCGTTCGCAGCAGGTCGCGCAACGCCACCTTCTGCTCGGAGTCGAGGCCGAAGGCGCGGGCGATCTCGCGCTTGCCGACGCGGTGATCGCGGGCCCGGATGAACTCCAGCACGGCGTCCCGCGTCGGAAACGGCGCTGGCGGCTTGGCATCGGAATGGGACATCGGTGCTTCAGTCTCAAGACGCCCGCGCCGGCGGCCTCAGCCCGTGCTCCCGGCGCGGGACCGCTTCGCCGCACCACGGCCCGCGGACGATGCGTCTTTGCCGGCTTTCGTCCGGCCCGTCGTGGCCTTGCCGGCCTTGGGTTTGCCGGCCTTGGGTTTGGCGCCCGTCGCCGGCTTGCCGCCATCGGTGCCCCCCCCGCCGTTCCTGCCGCCCTTGCCGCTGGCGCCCTTGCCCTCCCGCGCCGCCTTCGCCTCAAGGATCTCGATCGCCTTGGCGAGGTCGAGCGTGTCGGCCTCGACGCCCTTCGGCAGGGTGGCACGCAGCGCAGCGTGCTGCACGTAGGGACCGTAGCGGCCGCTCTTCAACGTGACCGGCTTGCCGGTCTTCGGGTGCTCGCCAAGGTTGCGGCCGGGCGGCGTGCGCTGCCGCGCGTCGGCGATCAGGGCCACCGCGCGGTTGAGGCCGATGGTCAGCACGTCGTCATCGCCCTTCAGTGAGACGTAGGTGTCGCCGAGGCAGACGTAGGGGCCGTAGCGGCCGATGCCGGCGGTGATCGGCGCCTGGGTATCCGGGTCGCGGCCGACCTCGCGCGGCAGCGACAGCAGCGCCAGCGCCCGGTCGAGATCGATGTTGTCGGCATCGACGCCGCGCGGCAGGGAGGCGCGCTTCGGTTTCGGTGCCGTCGGTTTGGCCTTGGCTTTGGATTTGCCGCCGGCCTTACCTTTCTCCTTGCCCTTGTCGTTATCCTTGGTCGCCTCGGGCTCCGCCGGGGCGGCCTCGCCGAGCTGGATGTAGGGGCCGTAGGGGCCGTTGCGGAGGGTCACCGGCTGACCGGTGGCCGGATCCTCGCCGAGCAGTCGGGGACCGCCGTTGAGGCTGGCGGTGGCGCCCTCGTCGCCGCTGACCGGCACCAGCGGCCGCGTATAGCGGCAATCGGGATAGTTGGAACAGCCGATGAAGGCGCCGTAGCGGCCGATCTTCAGGCTGAGCCGCCCGTCCTTGCACGACGGACAGGCGCGCGGATCCGCACCGTCGCCGACATCGGGGAAGAAGTGCGGGCCGAGCAGGCGGTTGAGCGCGTCCAGCACGTCCTTGATGCCGAGATCCTTGGTCTCGGCCACGGCGCCGCTGAAGTCCTTCCAGAAGTCGCGCAGCACCGTTTTCCAGTCGATTCGCCCGCCGGAGACGTCGTCGAGCCGCTCCTCCATCTCGGCGGTGAAGCCGTAGGCGACGTAGCGCTCGAAGAAACTGGCGAGGAAGGCGGTGACCAGCCGGCCCCGGTCCTCCGGCACGAACCGCTTGTTCTCCAGGCGCACGTAGTCGCGCTCCTGCAACACCGAGAGGATGGTGGCGTAGGTGGACGGCCGGCCGATGCCGAGTTCCTCCAGCCGCTTCACCAGGCTGGCTTCGGAATAGCGCGGCGGCGGCTGGGTGAAATGCTGCTCCGGCGTCACCGTCTCCAGGTTCAGCCGCTGCCCCTCGGCGAGATCGGGGAGAATCTTGTCCTCGTCGTCGCCCTTGCGCGCGTCACCGCGCTCCGGATCATCGGTGCCCTCACGATAGACCCGGAAGAAGCCGTCGAAGGCGACCACGGAGCCGGTGGCGCGCAGCACCACCTGACCGTCCGGCGCGGCGATGTCGGCGGCGACCTGGTCGAGCACCGCCGAGGCCATCTGGCTGGCCACGGTGCGCTTCCAGATCAGCGTGTAGAGCTTCAGTTGATCGGCATCCAGGTCGCGGGCGATGTCCTGCGGCCGGCGCTCGATGCTGGTGGGCCTGATCGCTTCGTGCGCCTCCTGGGCGTTCTTCGCCCGGGTCTTGTAGATCCTGGGCTTCTCCGGAACGTAGCGGGCGCCGAACTCGCTGCCGATGACGCCGCGGCAGGCGGTGATCGCCTCCGCCGCCATCTGCACCCCGTCCGTCCGCATGTAGGTGATCAGGCCGACGGTCTCGCCGCCGATGTTGATGCCCTCGTACAGTCGCTGCGCCAATTGCATGGTGCGCGACGCCGCGAAGCCGAACTTGCGCGAGGCTTCCTGCTGCAGGGTCGAGGTGATGAACGGCGGCGCCGGGTTGCGCCGCACCTGCTTGCGTTCCACCTTGGCGACGGCGAAGGTGCGCGCCTGCACCGCCGCGACCGCCGCCGCCGCGGCCGCCTCGTCGCCCAGGTCGAATTTCTCCAGCTTGCGGCCGACCAGATGGGTGAGCCCGGCCTCGACGGGGGCGCCCGCGTCGGTGCGGAACAGGCCCTTCACCGTCCAGTATTCGCGGGCGCGGAAGTCCTCGATCTCGGTCTCGCGCTCGCAGATCAGGCGCAGCGCCACCGACTGCACGCGGCCGGCGGAGCGGCTGCCCGGCAGCTTGCGCCACAGCACCGGCGACAGCGTGAAGCCGACCAGATAGTCCAGCGCCCGACGGGCCAGGTAGGCGTCGACCAGGGCGTCGTCCAGGGCGCGCGGCCGGGAGAATGCGCTGACGATGGCGTCGCGAGTGATCTCATTGAAGACGACGCGGTGGATGTCGACCCCGTTCAGCGCCTTGCGTTCGGCCAGCACCTTGGCGACGTGCCAGGAGATCGCCTCGCCCTCGCGGTCAGGGTCGGTCGCCAAATAGAGGCGGTCGGCATGACGCACGGCGGCGGCGATGGCGTCCAGGTGCTTTTTGCTCTTCGGATCGACCGCCCAGTCCATGGCGAAGTCATCGTCGGGGCGGACCGAGCCGTCCTTGGACGGCAGGTCGCGGACATGCCCGTAGCTCGCCAGCACCGTGTAGTCGCTGCCGAGATATTTGTTGATCGTCTTGGCCTTGGCCGGCGACTCGACGACGACGACGTCCATGCTCTCCTGCGCGTCCGGAAGCTGTCAGGGACCGGCGACCAGGGCGACCCGGTTGCCGGGATGCCGCTCCAGACGGCCGGCCAATTCCCACTCCAGGAGCACGGTCGTCACGACGGCAGGCGACAATTGACAACTCCGGACGAGTTCGTCAACCGTGGCCGGTGCCGGGGAGAGCGCCTCGGCGAGCAAACGCCGTCCGGCGTCGACGTCGCTCTCGCTCGCCGGCGGCGGCGGCTCCGGCTCTGGAGCGTCCCCCGCGTCATCGCCCGGCGGGTGCTTGGCGACGATGACGCCGGCGAGGCCGTTCAGCACGTCCTCGGCGTCCTCGGCCAGGGTCGCCCCCTGGCGGATCAGGTCGTTGGGGCCGCGCGCCCGCGGATCCAGCGGCGAGCCCGGCACCGCGAACACCTCGCGTCCCTGCTCCAGGGCCAGCCGGGCGGTGATCAGGGCACCGGACCGGAGGGCCGCCTCGACCACGACGACGCCGCGCGAGAGCCCCGAGATCAGCCGGTTGCGGCGCGGGAAGTGGCGCGCCTGCGGTTCCGTTCCGGGGGCGATTTCGCTGATCACGGCGCCGCTCGCGACGATCGCCCGGTGCAGCCCGGCATTCTCCGGTGGGTAGACCACATCGACGCCGCCCGCCAGCACCGCCACCGTGCCCGTCTTCAGCGCCGCCGCGTGGGCGGCGGTGTCGATGCCGCGCGCCATGCCGGAGACGACGACGGAGCCGGCGGCGCCGAGATCGGCGGCGAACCGCTCGGCCAGCCGCCGGCCGTTGAGCGAGGCATTGCGCGTGCCGACGATGCCGACCGCCGGCCGGGCGAGCAGCGCCGCATCGCCGAGCACGTAGAGCAGTGGCGGCGCATCGTCGATTTGGCGCAGCAGCGGGGGATAGGCCGGCTCGCAGAGGGCGATGGCGCGGGCGCCGGCGGCGGTGGCGGCAGCCAACTCCGCGGCCGCCGTCTCCCCCGAGGCGACGGTGAGCGGCCGGGCCCCGCCGCCGCGTCGGGCGATCGTCGGCAGGGCGTCCAGGGCGGCGGCGGCGCTGCCGAAGCGATCGAGCAGCCGGCGAAAGGTGGTCGGGCCGACCCGCTCGCTGCGCAGCAGGCGAAGCCAGTCGAGGCGCTCGAGCTCGCTCAACGGCCGGACGCGAATCATCCGCCCCCCTTCCCGGCGGCCGCTAACCGGTTATTTACCAACGCCAGGGCTAGATGGCGGGCTCCGCCGGACCGGCCCCGGACGAGTGCGCCACCGGCGCCCTCAAGGAGATGGAGTTGAGCATGAGCCCCGCTGTGTTTCCCACCGCGACGTCGACGGCCGCCGACGTCGACTGGTCCGACCGCGACGTGCTGCGCCACCTGCGATGCTGGCGGGAGGCGATGATGCGGGTCCGTGCCCTCGGCATCCGATCGCACCCGCTCGATCCCGATCGTTACTGGCACTACTTCGCCTGCACCGATTGATCGTCGGCCGGCGGCGAGCGCAGCCGGATCTTCGATTCCTCGCCGCGCAGCAGCCGGCGGATGTTGGCGTGGTGGCGGGCGAAGCCGAGGACGGTGAGCAGGCCGGTGACGGCGGCGGCCGGCGCGCCGGCGAACGCCAGCACCGCCAGCGGGGCCACGGCGAGGGCGACCAGCGCCGCCAGCGACGAGTAGCGGAATGCGCCGGCGACGGCGAGCCAGACGGCGCAGGCGATCAGCCCGGCCGGCCACGCCCAGGCGAGCACGACGCCCAGCGTCGTCGCCACCCCCTTGCCGCCGCGAAACCTGAGCCAGACCGGAAAGTTGTGGCCGATCACGGCGAACAACCCGGCGATCAATGCCGCCGTCTCGCCCCACTGCCCCATGATCAGCGTCGCCGCCGCGCCCTTGCCGGCGTCGAGCAGCAGGGTCACCACCGCCAGCCCCTTGCCGCCGGCGCGCAGCACGTTGGTGGCGCCGATATTGCCGGAGCCCACCCGGCGCAGGTCGCCCTTGCCGGCGAGACGGGTGAGCAGCAGGCCCCAGGGCACCGAGCCGAGCAGATAGCCGACGACCGCCGCCAGTTGCAGCGTCGGCGTCAGGGCCAGCGGATCGCCGTTCACGGCCCCAGCCCCGCTCAGAGCCTGTGAACCAATCGAGGTTGCGAAAAAACGCCCTTTGAAACCACGAGGAAAATTCCGGCGATAACGGGCTTCGCGGGCATTCTTTCACAACCTCTCAGCCGTCCAGGGCGAACACGCGGCGCCCGTCGACGATGGTCATCAGCACCCGGCCCTGCACCGGGCGGTAGTCGAAGGGCGTGTTCTTGGATTTGCTGTACAACGCCTGCTCGCGCACCTGCCAGCCGCGCTCGGGGTCGAACAGCACCAGGTCGGCCGGCGCCCCGACCACGAGGCGCCCAGCCTGCAGGCCGAGGAGGTCGGCGGGGCGGCGCGTCAGCAGGTCGAGCAGGTCGAGTAACGCCAGCCGCCGGTTGTGGTAGAGTTCGAGGGAGACGGCGAGCAGCGTGTCGAGACCGATGCCGCCGAACGCCGCTTGGCCGAACGGCAGCCGCTTGGCGTCCTCGTCCTGCGGCGCGTGGTCCGAGGCGATGGCGTCGATGGTGCCGTCGATCAGCCCCTCGACCACGGCCAGCCGGTCCGCCTCGGCGCGCAGCGGCGGCGACAGCTTGGCGAAGGTGCGATACTCGCCCACCGCCGTCTCGTTCAGCGCGAAGTAGGGCGGCGCAGTGTCGCAGGTCACCCGCACGCCGCGGACCTTGGCGGCGCGCACCGCCGCGATCGCGGCGCCCGTCGACAGATGCCCGAAATGCAGCCGTCCGCCGGTGAGTTCGGCGAGGCGAATGTCGCGCTCCACCATGATCAGTTCGGCCTCGCGCGGGATGCCGACGAGGCCGAGGCGCGTCGCCGTCTCGCCGGCGTTCATATGGCCGCCGACGGCGAGCGCCGGTTCCTCCGGATGCTGCACCAGCAGCAGATCGAAGGTGCTGGCGTAGGTCAGCGCCTGGCGCATGACGCCGGCGTCCGCGACGGCGGCGGCGCCGTCGGTGAAGGCGACGGCGCCGGCCTCGGCCAGCATACCCAGTTCGGCCAGGCTCCGACCCTCGAGGCCGCGGGTCACGGCGCCGCAGACGTAGACCTTGGCGAGGCCGAGCAGGCGGGCGCGGCGGGCAACGAACTCGACCACGGACATGTCGTCCATGGGCGGATTGGTGTTGGGCAGGCAGACCATGGAGGTGACGCCGCCAGCGACGGCGGCGCGGCCGCCCGAGGCCAGCGTCCCCTTGTGTTCCTCGCCGGGCTCGCGCAACTGCACCCGGATGTCGACTAGGCCGGGCGCCAGGCACTGGCCGCCGCAGTCGACGACGGTGGCGCCCGCCGGCGCGCGATCCTGGAACAGGCCGGGGCCGAAGGCGGCGATCCTTTCACCCTCGGTGAGCAGCCCGCCCAAGGCATCGAGCCGTGTCGCCGGATCGAGCAGGCGGGCGTTGATGAAGGCCAGCCGGCCGGCGGTCTCGTCGATGTGGAAGCGTCCGTCGGCCATCGGTCCCCGCGTCAGATGTTGCCGGCCACCACGGACGGCAGGTTGGCGGTGAGGATCTCGAGACACGCCATGCGCACGGCGACGCCCATTTCCACCTGTTCGTGGATGACGCTGCGGCCGAAGTCGTCGGCCACGACCGAATCGATCTCGACGCCCCGGTTCATCGGTCCCGGGTGCATGATCAGCGCTTCCGGGCGGGCGCGCTCCATTTTCTCGTAATCGAGGCCGAAAAAGCGGAAATACTCGCGAATCGACGGAAAGAAGTTGGCGTCCATGCGCTCCGTCTGCAGCCGCAGCATCATCACGATGTCGCAGTCGGCGAGACCGTCGCGCATGGAATAGGCAACCTCGACGCCGAGCCGCTCGACCGCCGCCGGAATCAGCGTCCGCGGCGCCACCAGGCGGACCCGCGCCCCCATGGTGGTGAGCAGGTGAATGTTGGAGCGGGCGACCCTGGAGTGCAGGACGTCGCCGCAGATCGCCACCTGCAGCCCTTCCAGCCGGCCGACCCGCCGACGGATGGTCAGCGCGTCCAGCAGCGCCTGGGTGGGATGCTCGTGGCTGCCGTCGCCAGCGTTGATGACGGCGCAGTTGACCTTCTCGGACAGCAGCTTGACCGCACCCGATTCGGGATGGCGGACCACCAGCACGTCCGGGTGCATGGCGTTCAGCGTCATTGCCGTGTCCAGCAGCGTCTCGCCCTTGCGCACCGAACTGGTGGACACCGACATGTTGATGACGTCGCTGCCCAGGCGCTTGCCGGCGAGTTCGAAGGAGGTGCGGGTGCGCGTCGACGCCTCGAAGAACAGGTTGATGATCGTCCGCCCGCGCAGCACCGATTTCTTCTTGTCGGCCTGCCGGTTCTGCTCGACGTAGGATTCGGCGCGGTCGAGCAGCGCCGAGATCTCCGGCGGCGTCAGCCCCTCGATGCCGAGCAGGTGGCGGTGGCGATAGGCGGCGATGTCGGACTCGACGATCATGAGCCGGAACTATAGGGGGCCGCTCGGTGGTGCCGCAAGCCGTCCGCGCGTCCGTCCGCACGCCCGTCCGACGGGCACCGTTCAGACCAGCGCCAACAGCAACGGCATGGTCAGCCCGGCGGCGATCGTCGAGGCGGCGATGGCGCCGGCCATGATCCCGGTGTCGCCGCCCATCTGCCGCGCCATCACGTAGGCGGTAGCCGAGATCGGTGTCGCCGCGTAGAGGATGGCGATGCCGCGCGCCGCGCCACTCACCTCCAGCGCCGCGCAGAGGCCGAAGGTGAGCAGCGGCAGGACCAGCAGCTTGAGGGCGGCACACGTCGCCACCGTGGTCCCGGCGGCGCGCGCCGCGGCGAGATCGAGGCCGGCGCCGACGGCAAGCAGCCCGATGGGCAGCGCCGCCCGGCCGAGGATCTCCAGCGTCGGACCGAGCAGCGGCGGCAGGCCGAGGCCGGCGCCGTTCAGCGCCAGGCCGAGCAGGCAGGCGATGATCAGCGGGTTCTGCAGCACCGGCAGCACCGTGTCGCGCCAGCGCCGGACACCGGCGTCGCGGCCGTAGCGGACCAGGGCGAACACCGCGATCAGGTTGACGAAGGGAACGTTGACGGCCAGCGCGATGCTGACCAGCGTCACCCCCTCGGCGCCGAACAGGGTATAGGCAGCACCGATGGCGACATAGACGTTGGGTCGGACCGAGCACTGGATCAGTGAGGTGAACGCGGGTCCGTCCAGCCCCAGTCGCGGGCGGAGCGGCCAGCACAGCGCGACGACGAGGGTGATCGCCGCCAGCATCGCCACCAGCATCGGTGCCACCGCAAGCCCGGCGAGATCGGCCCCGGCGGCGTTGGCGACGAGCAGCGACGGGAACAGCACGTAGAAGGTGAGCCGCTCGGCCAGCGGCCAGAACAGGTCGGGAAGGAACTGGCGGCGGCGGCCGACGTAGCCGAGCAGGATGATGCCGAAAACCGGCGCCAGGGCGGCGAGGATGGCGATCACCAGAAGGCTCCGTCGCCGCGTGCCGCGCGGTTGGCGAGGGAGTCGAGTGCGCCCTGCAGGATCCAGGCAGCGGCGAGCTTGTCGACCACGCTCGCCCGCTTGCGGCGCGACAGGTCGGCCTGCTCCACCAGGAGCCGCTCGACGGCGCGGGTGGAGAGCCGTTCGTCCCAGAACGCGAGCGGCCGGTCGACGACGGCGAGCAGGTTGGCCGCCACCTGTCGCACCGACTGACACGCCGGCCCCTCGGTGCCGTCCATGCTGACCGGCAAGCCGACGACGAAGCCGCCGACGCCGCGTTCGGCAACGATGGCGGCGAGCCGCTGGGCGTCCTGGGCGAACCGGGTGCGGCGGATGGTGGCCAGTGGCGCCGCCACCATGAGGTCGGGGTCGGAGATGGCGAGCCCCAGGGTCTTGCTGCCGACATCGATGCCGAGCAGCGCCGAGCGCGGCGCAAGCGCTCCCTTGAGCTCGGCGAGATCGACGATTGGCATGGGCGCCTCCGCGCTTCCCCGGACGGGACAGGCTGGGGCGCTTGTAGGGGCCCGGTCGATCGCTGTCGAGCGCTCGCCCCGATCGCTTGCGCCCGTACGGCGCCGTCTGCTACCTGTTCGGTCCAGCCCGTTTGCTTTTTCCCCCGGAAACCGCCCCGGAAACCGCCCGGAGATACCCATGGCCCTGGATCGGGACACCGTCCACCGGATCGCCGTCCTTGCGCGCATCCGCGTTCCCGACGACCAGCTCGATGCGCTGGCCGGCGAACTCTCCCACATCCTCGGCTGGGTCGAACAGCTGGCCCAGGTGGATACCGCCGACGTGGCGCCGATGACCGGAGTTGGCGGCATGACCCTGGGCTTGCGCGACGACGCCGTCACCGACGGCGGCAGGGCCGACGCGGTCGTCGCCAACGCCCCCGATCCGGTGGGGCCGTTCTTCGCCGTGCCGAAGGTGGTGGAATGAGCGGCGATCTCACCCGCCTGAGCATCGCCCAGGCGGCCCAGGCGCTCGCCGCGGGTGAGTGCTCGGCGGTGGACCTGACGCGTGCCCACCTGGAGGCCATGGCCGGGGCGCGCCACCTCAACCTCTATATCACCGAAACGCCGGAACTCGCCCTCGCCCGCGCCGCAGCCTCGGACGCGCGGCGCGCGGGCGGCGAAGCGCGCGGCCCGCTCGACGGCATCCCGGTCGCGGTCAAGGACCTGTTCTGCACCGAAGGCGTGCTGACCACCGCCGCCTCGCACATTCTCGACGGCTTCGTGCCGCCCTACGAGTCGACGGTCACCGCCAACCTGGCGGCTGCCGGCGCGGTGATGCTGGGCAAGACCAACCTGGACGAGTTCGCCATGGGCTCGGCCAACATCACCAGTTACTACGGTCCGGCGAAGAACCCCTGGGGACCGCTGGACGGCAAGGACCTGGTGCCCGGCGGCTCCTCCGGCGGCTCGGCGGCGGCGGTGGCGGCGGGGCTTGCCACCGCGGCGCTCGGCACCGACACCGGCGGCTCGATCCGCCAACCGGCGGCATTCTGCGGCATCGTCGGCCTGAAACCCACCTACGGCCGCTGCTCGCGCTGGGGCATCGTCGCCTTCGCCTCGTCGCTGGACCAGGCCGGGCCGCTGACCCAAACGGTCGAGGACGCGGCCCTGCTGCTCCAGGGCATGGCCGGCCACGATGCCAAGGACGCCACCGCGGCGCGGCTGGCCTGCCCGGATTTCCGGGCGGCGCTCACGGGCGATATCAAGGGGCTGCGGGTGGGCATTCCCGAGGAGTATCGCCTGCCCGGCATGGCGGCCGAGATCGAGGCGCTGTGGCGCCAGGGGATCGCCTGGCTGGAGGCGGCCGGCGCCGAGATGCGCCCGGTCTCGCTGCCGCACACCAAGTACGCGCTGCCCACCTACTACATCATTGCCCCGGCCGAGGCCTCGTCCAACCTGGCGCGCTACGACGGCGTCCGCTATGGGCTGCGCATCGACGGCGCGACGCTGGACGAGATGTACGAGAACACCCGCGGCGAAGGCTTCGGCGCCGAGGTGCGCCGGCGGGTGCTGATCGGCACCTACGTGCTCTCCGCCGGCTACTACGACGCCTATTATCTCAAGGCCCAGCGGGTGCGGGCGCTGATCGCCCGCGACTTCCGCGAGGCCTTCGAGCGGGTGGACGTGCTGCTGACGCCGACCGCACCCTCGGACGCGTTTGCCATCGGCGAGAAGATGGACGACCCGATCACCATGTACCTGAACGACGTGTTCACGGTGCCGGTGAACCTGGCCGGGCTGCCCGGCATCTCGGTGCCGGCCGGACTCTCGGCCCGCGGCCTGCCGCTCGGCCTGCAACTCATCGCCAAGCCCTTCGACGAAGCGACCCTGCTCAGCGCCGCCGCCGCGCTGGAAGCTGCCGCCAGCTTCACCGCCCGGCCGCCCGGCCGCGGTTGACGGTAAAGTGCGGCTGGAGTGCAGATGTATGCCAGAAAAAGCGGCCTGCTGACGCGTTTTTTCGCATGAAATGCCCAGGCAACCTGGGTTTTGCCGATTCTGCGCGTGCAAATGTCGGATAATGTCGGATTATGTAGGAAAAAGTAGGATTTTTGCGCTCAGCGACCCCTCCCCCCTGGTCCCTGTCCGTCGCTGCCGATTGCCGAGCCAGACTGTGCCATCGCTTCCCGTCTTTATCGCTTCCCGTCCTCCCAGATACCGGAACGGGGCGGCCGATCAAGCCGGCTGGGGACGATCGAGGTCGCTGCGCGCCGTGCCGCGTCGTCGTCGGCCGATCGCCAACCCGGTAACACGAGCGTGTCGATCGCCGGCGTTGACAGGCGCGGGGGCAATCCGTATGGTCCCGGGCTCTTCGAGGTGAGGATCATGAAGGTCAGAAACTCCATCCGGTCGGCGAAACTCCGGGAGCGCAACTGCCGCGTCGTGCGGCGGAAGGGGCGGCTTTACGTCATCAACAAGCGGCAGCCGCGCTTCAAGGTGCGCCAGGGCTGACGCCTTTCGGCGCGCGGCCACGCCCGCACGCTTTTCCTTCCGATCCGCCGCGTTCCTCCCTACATTTGCGTAAGGGGTGCCATCCGCACAAACGGGGGCACACGCGTCCACGGGAGGTCGCCCAATGCGCATGCCGGAACCGAACGCCGCGGTGTTGGCCCGGCGCGCCGACATCATCGCCGCCATGCGGGAGATCGTCCCCGGCGAAGGCGTCATCGCCGACGCCGACGAACTGCGCGTCTATGAAAGCGACGGGCTCACCGCCTACCGCCAGCCGCCGTTGATCGTGGTGCTGCCGGAAACCACGGCGCAGGTCGCGCACATTCTGAAATACTGCCACGACAACGACGTGAAGATCGTGCCGCGCGGCGCCGGCACCGGGCTCTCGGGCGGCGCCCTGCCGCTGGCCGACGCCATCACCCTCGGCCTCGGCAAGTTCAACCGGATTCTCGAGATCGACTTCGACAATCGCTGCATCGTCGCCCAGCCGGGCGTCTCCAACCTGGCGATCACCAGCGCCGTCGCCGACCGGGGCTTCTATTACGCGCCCGATCCATCGTCGCAGATCATCTGCTCCATCGGCGGCAACGTCGCCGAGAACGCCGGCGGCGTGCATTGTCTGAAGTACGGGCTGACCACCAACAACGTGCTGGGTGTCGAAGTGGTGTTGATGAACGGCGACGTGGTCCGGCTCGGCGGCAAGCACCTGGACAGCGAAGCCTATGACCTGCTCGGTGTGATCAACGGCTCCGAGGGGCTGCTCGGCGTCATCACCGAGGTCACCGTTCGCATCCTGCGCCGGCCGGAGACGGCGCGCGCGCTCTTGATCGGTTTTCCCACGGTCGTCGCTGGCGGCCAGTGCGTCGCCGATGTCATCTCCGCCGGCATCATTCCCGGTGGCATGGAGATGATGGACAAGCTCGCCGTCCACGCCGCCGAGGACTTCTGCCACGCGGGCTATCCGCTGGATGCCGAGGCGCTGCTGATCGTCGAATTGGACGGTCCGGCGGCCGAGGTGGCGCACCTGATCGAGCGGGTCGACGCGATCGCCCGCGCCGCCGGCGCCACCAGCGTCCGGGTGAGCGCCAGCGACGAGGAGCGGCTGGCGTTCTGGGCCGGGCGCAAGGCGGCGTTCCCGGCGGCGGGCCGGATCAGCCCCGACTACTACTGCATGGACGGCACCATCCCGCGCCACAAGCTGCCCGAGGTGCTGGAGCGCATCCACGCCATGAGCGCGGACTTCGAGCTGCGCTGCGCCAACGTCTTTCACGCCGGCGACGGCAACCTGCATCCGTTGATCCTCTACGATGCCAACGTGCCGGGCGAGTTGGAGCGGGCGGAGGCGTTCGGCTCGGAGATCCTGAGGCTCTGCGTCGCCGTCGGCGGCGTGCTCACCGGCGAACACGGCGTCGGCGTCGAGAAGCGCGACCTGATGGGGACGATGTTCGACGAGGACGACATGAAGCAGCAGCAGCGCCTCAAGTGCGCCTTCGACCCCGGCCACCTGCTCAATCCCGGCAAGGTCTATCCGACGCTGCACCGCTGCGCCGAGTTGGGGCGGATGCACGTCCACCGGGGGACGGTCGCATTCCCCGACATCCCCCGCTTCTGAGGCGCGGGCGATGACGGAGACCGAGCGGCCGCAAACGCTGAAACCGGACACCCCCGGACACCTCCAAGATGCGCTGCGCTGGGCCGCGGCCGAGTCCGTGGCGCTCGCGGTTGTCGGTGGCGGCAGCAAAAGCGCGCTCGGCCGCGCCACCACCACCGGGCCGACGCTGGATGTCGGCGCGCTCCGCGGCATCGTCGCCTATCAGCCGGAGGAACTGGTGGTGACGGCGAAGGCGGCGACACCGCTCGCCGAGCTGGAGGCGGCGCTCGCCGAACGCCGCCAGTGTTTGGCCTTCGAGCCCGGCGACTGGTCGGGGCTGCTGGGCGATGCTGGCGACGACGCTGGCGACGGTGAGGGCGACGGCGGGGGCGACGGGGTTGCGCGGGGCGCGGCGACACTCGGCGGCGTCATCGCCTGCAACCTTTCCGGCCCGCGGCGGATCCTGAGCGGCGCCGCGCGCGACCACCTGCTCGGCTTCCACGCGGTCAGCGGCCGTGGCGAGGCGTTCAAGAGCGGCGGCACGGTGGTCAAGAACGTCACCGGCTTCGATCTGTCGAAGCTGCTCGCGGGGTCCTACGGCACGTTGGCGGTGATGACCGAGGTGAGCGTCCGCGCGCTGCCGCAGCCGGACGATGCCCGCACGGTGCTGATCGGCGACTGCGAGGCGGGCTGCGGCGTGCGCGCCATGACCGCTGCGCTGCAATCGCCGTTCGAGGTCTCGGGCGCGGCGCACCTGCCCGCCGACGTCGCCGCGCGGTCGAGCGTGCACGCGGTCAGCGACACCGGCGGCGCCATCACCGCGATCCGCATCGAGGGGCCCGAGCCCTCCTGCGATTACCGCAGCGGCAAGCTCGTGGCGCTGCTCGCCGACTTCGGCACGACCGCGACCCTGGACGCCGCGGCGACGCGCGCCCTCTGGCGGGAGATCCGCGACGTCCGCTATTTCGCCGCGGAGCCGACGCGGCAGGTCTGGCGGCTGTCGGTGCCGCCGTCGGCGGCGGCGGAGCTGGTCGCCGAGCTGTTGTTCGAGCTGGACGGGCGGGCGTTCTACGACTGGGGCGGCGGTCTCGTCTGGCTCGCCGCCGCGCCGCGGTTCGACGCGAGCCACGCGCCGATTCGTGCCGCCGTCGCGCTCACCGGTGGCCATGCGACGCTGATCCGCGCCGACGCGGCGACGCGCGCCGCCGTGCCGGTCTTCCAGCCGCAACCGGCGGCGCTGGCGGCGCTCACCGCGCGGGTCAAGCAGGGCTTCGATCCCCACGGTATCCTCAACCGCGGCCGCATGTACGAAGGCGTTTGAGAGCATGCAAACCCAGTTCAGCGCCGACCGCCTCGCCGATCCGCTGATCCAGGAAGCCAACGACATTCTGCGCACCTGCGTGCATTGCGGCTTCTGTCTCGCCACCTGTCCGACCTACGTGCTGCTTGGCGACGAACTGGACAGTCCGCGCGGCCGCATCTACCTGGCGAAGACGATGCTGGAGACGGACCGGCCAGCGACGCCGGCGGTGGTCAAACACTTCGATCGTTGCCTGACCTGTCTGTCCTGTCAGACGACCTGTCCCTCCGGCGTCACGTATGGGCCGCTGCTCGACCGGGCGCGCATGCATGCCGAGGCGACGCACAGCCGCCCGGCAGGCGACCGGTTGCTGCGCCGGTTGCTCGGCTTCCTGGTGCCGCGCCCGGCGCTGTTCCGTCTGGCCGTGCTCGGCGGCAAGCTCAGCCGGCCGCTCGCCGGCCTGCTGCCCGGCCGGATGAAGGGCATGGTGACGATGGCGCCGGCCAAGCTGCGCGGCCCATCGCACGTGGACAAGCCGCAGACCTTTCCGGCGATCGGCCCCCGCCGCAAGCGCGTCGCGCTGATGTCGGGCTGCGCCCAGCAGGTGCTGCGCCCGGAGATCAACGAGGCGACGGTGCGGCTGCTGACCCGGCACGGCTGCGAGGTGGTGATCGCCAAGGGGGCGGGCTGCTGCGGCGCCATTGACCACCACTTCGGCTGGCAGGACAAGGCGAAGGCGGCGGCCCGGGCCAACGTCGCCGCCTGGTGGGCCGAACATCAGCGCGAGCCGCTGGACGCGGTGGTGTTCAACGCCTCCGGCTGCGGCGTCTCGCTGGTCGACTACGGCCACCTGCTCGCCGGCGATCCGGCGTGGGCGGATGCCGCCCGGCATTTGGCGGCGATCAGCCGGGATGTCTCGGAGATCATGGTGGACCTCGGTCTCGACACGGCGGTGCCACCGGCGCCACCGGCGCCGCTCACCGTCACCTATCACATGGCGTGTTCGATGCAGCACGGCCTGGGCCTGCGCTCCCAGTCCAAGCAACTGCTGCGCGACGCCGGTTTCGAGGTGCGCGAGCCCGCGGAGAGCCACATCTGTTGCGGCTCGGCCGGCACCTACAGCATTTTACAGCCAGACCTGTCGGTTCAGCTCCGGGACCGCAAGCTGGCGGCCATCACGGCCACCGACCCGGCGATCATCGCCGCCGGCAACATCGGTTGCATGACCCACTTGGCCGGGGCGACGACGATACCGGTGGTGCACACGGTGGAACTCCTGGACTGGGCCACCGGCGGCCCGAAACCGGTGGAGATGCACTGAGATGGCGGGCAGACGCTGGGCGCGGCGCGCCGTCACCCTGTGCGTGCTCGGTCTCGCCGGCGCGTGGCCGGTTGCGGCGCCCGCGGTCGAGCCGCCAGCCGCATCGCCGGCGGTGGATCCCGCCGTCGACGCGGCCCCGGCCGGACCGCTCCCGGCGCTGGAGTGGCTGATCCGCGAGCCGGCGTCGCTGTTCGATCTCGGGCTGCTGCGCCTGCGCCTGGAGATCGACAAGGCAGCGCGCTGGCTGGCGGAGAGCGGCAGCGTTTCCGGCGAGCCGTGGTCCGGCGCCTACTACGACTGGCGCAACCGGCGCATCATCGCCTACGTCACCATCCGCGAACGCCTGGCCGATCCGACGGAAGCGGCGTGCCGCGAGACCTTCGCGCGCGTCCGCGACCGCTTGATCGAAGGCGTGCCGACCGGCACCCGCAGCGCCGAGGTGTTCCTGGACACGTTGTTTTCCCACCCCGGCCCCGGCAACTGGGGGCGACCGCGCCAGTTGGGGCCCGCGTTGGTGGATCTGGTGCGCTTCGAGGTGCTGTTGCTGCCGCCGCCACCGGAGCACGCCGGCGGCCCGCGGGTGCGCTGCGTCGGCCGGCTGGACACAGTGCCGGCCGACCTGGCGATGACGACGAATTAGGCGGGGACGGCATGGCGACACCGGAGAAGCGTGGCGCCCGTCACGAGGCTGTCACTGAAGGCTGATACCATCTCCCGGCTGGGGACGGCGGCCAGCGGCAACTGCCGCTGGGCAACGCCGGGCCAAATTACCAAACGGGGGAGAACTGCAATGGACGTGTCGGGGAACGTGTCGGGGAACCGGGCGGGGAACCGGGCGGGGCAGCGTCGCGTGCGCGGGGTCGCCGCCGTCGCGGCACTCACGGCGAGCCTGAGCATGATCGCTGCCGCCGCCGGCGCCGAAGTGATCCGCTTCGCCACCTTCAACGCTTCGATGAATCGCAACGCCTTCGGCGACCTGCGCGCCGACCTGGTTTCGGGCAGCGACGCGCAGATCCAGACCGTGGCGGAGATCATCCAGCGCGCCGCACCGGACGTGCTGCTGATCAACGAATTCGACTACGATCCGACCGGCCCGAGCCTGCCGCAGCTCTTCCAGGACAATTACCTGAGCGTGCCGCAGAACATCTCAGGCCAGGGACCGAGCGGCCCGATCGTCTTCCCGTACAGTTTTTGGGCGCCATCCAACACCGGCGTGCCGTCGGGGTTCGACCTGGACAACGACGGCACGGTCGGCGGGCCCAACGACGCCTTCGGCTTCGGCTTTTTCGAGGGCCAGTTCGGCATGGCGGTGTTCTCGAAACATCCGATCCTGAGCGACCAGGTGCGCACCTTCCAGACGTTCCTGTGGAAGGACATGCCGGGGGCCCGCTTGCCGGCCGATCCGCTGGATGCCGACGGCAACGGCGATACCGAAAACTGGTTCACGCCCGAGGAACTGGACGTCGTCCGCCTCTCCTCGAAAAGCCACTGGGACATCCCGCTCCAGATCGGCGACGAGGTGGTGCACTTTCTGGTCAGCCATCCGACGCCGCCGGTGTTCGACGGACCGGAGGACCGCAACGGTCTGCGCAACGCCGACGAGATCCGCTTCTGGGCCGACTACATCGACGGTGCGGACTATCTCTACGACGACGCAGGCGGCTTCGGCGGTCTTCCCGCCGGCGCCAAGTTCGTCATCGCCGGCGACCTCAACGCCGATCCGTCGGACGGCGACTCCGTCCCCGGCGCCGCCCAACAGCTGCTCGATCATCCGCTGGTCAACACGGCGCTGACCCCGAGCAGCGCAGGCGGTCCCGACGCCGCGGCCCGCCAGAGCTTGGATAACGACGATCATCTAAGCGACCCCGCCTTCGACACCGCCGACTTCGGGGAAAGCCCCTTTGGCCCCGGCAATCTGCGGGTCGACTATGTCCTGCCGTCGCGCCAACTGGCGATGGCCGATGCCGGCGTGTTCTGGCCAGTGGCGACCGACCCGTTGTTCAGCCTCGTCGGTGACTTTCCGTTTCCGAGCTCGGACCATCGGCTGGTCCGCGCCGATGTGCGCGTACCCCTGCCCGCCACCCTGCCGCTGCTCGCCGGCGGGCTGTTCGGGCTCGGGCTGATCGTCCGCCGCCGGCGCTGAACGCGCCGGCTTCGGCCGGGCTGGGGCGCGGCCGGGGCGCCGCTTCCGTTTGACACGGTTGGGGGCGGTTTTTAGGGTTCCATATCAGGGGTGTGAAGGCCGCGCAGCGGGCGTGGTCCGCCCCCATGGATGCCCCGATGACCGACGTCCTCACCATCGCGCTCGCGCAGATCAATCCCACCGTTGGCGACGTCGACGGCAACGCCGAACTGGTGCGGGCGGCGCGCGCCGCCGCCCGCCACGCCGATCTCATCGTTTTCGGCGAACTGGTGCTGAGCGGCTATCCGCCCGAGGATCTGGTCCTCAAGCACGCCTTCCAGCACCACGTCGCCACCGCCGTCGAACGCCTCGCCCTGGAGACCGCCGACGACGGCCCGGCGATGCTGATTGGCGCGCCCTGGCGCATGGACGGACATCTGCGCAACGCGGCGTTGCTGCTCGATCGCGGCCGCGTCGTCGCCGAGGTGGCGAAGGTGAAGCTGCCGAACTATGGCGTTTTCGACGAGATGCGGCTGTTCACGCCCGGCACACCGTCGACGCCGGTGCCGTTCCACGGCCTCGATCTCGGCATCATGATCTGCGAGGACATGTGGACGCCGGACGTTGCGCGGCACCTCAGGCATGCCGACGCCGACGCACTGATCGTGCTGAACGGCTCGCCGTTCGAGATCGACAAGTGGGGCTTCCGCCGCGCCCATGCCGCCGACCGGGTCGCCGAGACCGGGCTGCCGCTGGTCTACGTCAACCTGATCGGCGGTCAGGACGAATTGGTGTTCGACGGCGCGTCGTTCGTGCTCGACGACCGCAGCCAGCTCATCGTCCAGGCGCCATCGTGGCGGACGACGATCGTCGGCACCACCTGGCGGCGCGCCGGCGACGGGACCTGGCACTGCATGCCGGGCGAGGTGACGCCGCGCTCCGGCGGCTCGGAGGCCGTCTGGCAGGCGATGGTCACGGGGCTGCGCGACTACGTCGACAAGAACGGCTTTCCGGGCGTCGTCATCGGGCTCTCAGGGGGTATCGACAGCGCGGTCAGCGCCGCAGTCGCCGTCGATGCGCTGGGCGCCGCGCGGGTGCGCTGCGTCATGATGCCGTCGCCCTTCACCTCGGATGCGAGCCTGGAGGACGCGGAAGCGACCGCCGAGCGGCTCGGCGTTCGCCTCGACAGCATCGCCATCGACCCGGCGATGGACGCATTTGCCCGGATGCTGGGGCCGGCGTTCGGCAACATCGATCCGGACGCGACGGAGGAGAACATCCAGGCGCGCGCCCGCGGCATCGTGCTGATGGCGCTCTCCAACAAGTTCGGTGACATGCTGCTGACCACCGGCAACAAGTCGGAGATGTCGGTTGGCTATGCCACCCTCTATGGCGACATGTGTGGCGGGTTTTCCGTGCTGAAAGACGTCTACAAAACGACGGTCTACCAGCTCGCCCGCTGGCGCAATGGGGAGCGGCCGGACGGCGCGCTCGGGCCGGAGGGCCCGGTGGTGCCGGAGCGGGTGATCACCAAGGCGCCGACCGCCGAGCTGAAGGCCAACCAGACCGACCAGGATACGCTGCCGCCCTATGCCGAGCTGGATGCGATCCTGGAGGGGCTGATCGAGGACGAGGCGTCGATCGCCGATATCGCCGGCCGTGGCCACGACGAGGCCATGGTGCGGCGGATCTGGCGCATGGTCGATCGCGCCGAGTACAAGCGCCGACAGGCACCGCCCGGCGTCAAGATTACCGATCGCGCCTTCGGCCGCGACCGGCGCTATCCGATCACCAACGGCTTCACCCGCGCCGTGTGAGCGGGATCACTCGCGCGCGGCGGCGGCGGGGGGTGCGGCAACGTTCACGGCCGGCCGATGGCCGGAGCGCCCGAGGCGGCCGCGCTTGACCATCGTCAATGATCCGGCGGCATGAACGGTCGATCCTCGCAGGCTGTTTGGCCGGCTGTGTGGCCGGCTGTTTCGGCAACGATCCCGTGTGCGGGACCGCGAGCGGCGGGTGCGATGCGCTTCGATGCGAAGACACGGGTGGCCGACGCCCTCGACGCCGATCCGTCGTTGATCGAGCGGCTGGTGGCGCTCAATCCCGTTTTCGCGCGGCTGCGCGAGTCCGAGGAGCGCGCGACGCTCGGGGCGATGGTGAGCCTCGCCGACGCCGCGGCGATCGCCGGTGTCGATCTCGCCGATCTGCTGCAAGCGGCCAATGCGTGCGCCCCCCTGGCCTGCGCGGCGACCGACCGGGACGCGCCGGCCGAGGACGTGCCCGACTGGCTCTTGCAGTTCGACGAGGCCGCCGCCGCGCACCTGGACGTGCGGCCGCTGATCGCCGCCGGCGCGGCGCCGTTCACGGCGGTGATGACTGCCGCCGCGGCGGTGCCGCCGGGCGGTGGCTTGGTCCTCGACGCTCCCTTCAATCCGCTGCCGTTGCGGCGCCTGCTCTCCAACAAGGGGTTCGCCTCGCACGGCCGCCGGCTGGCCCGCGATCATTGGCGCATCTCTTGCCGGCAGGGCGGTGGACGGGGTGACGGCGGGCCGGATGCGGCGCCACGGACGGACATGCCCGAAGGCGCCCGGGTCTGGTCGGCCGCCGATGGTGTTCACATCGACGTCCGCCCGCTTGCGGCACCGGCGCCGATGATCGCCATCCTCACCCTGATCGACGGCGGTGGGCATGCCGGCCGGATCATCGTCCACCATTTTCGCGAACCGCACTTCCTCTATCCGGAACTGGCGGAACGCGGCTGGTCGTGGACGCGCGTCGCCGGCGCACCGGGAGAGGTGCGCCTCGTGCTCACCGGCGGCGCCGATGCGCCCGGCGGCGGTGCGTCGGGCTGAGGCCGGCCGCTTCGCGCTGCGCCGCATCCGGGAGGACGCCGGCGTCCCCGTCGTCTATGATGCCGCGACCATGGATGAGGGGAATCGGACCCCGATGCGGAAACCGGTCGGCGCGTAGGATGTCTACACCAAGATCACCTGTTCGATCGGCACCCGCTACTGACAGGGGCGAGCCCCTGTGGCCGGAGACGACGCTGCTGCTCGTCGGCCACGGCTCGACCCGCGGTACCGGCGCGGCGCGGCTGCTGGCGCGGCACGCGGCGGTACTGGCGGCGACGGCGCGGTTCGCCCAGGTGCGCACGGCGACGCTCGCCGGCGAGCCCTCGCTGGCGCAGGCTCTGCGTGACCTCGCCACGCCCCAGCTCTGCGTCGTGCCGATGTTCATGTGCGCCGGCTATTTCGTCACCGTCACCTTGCCAGCCGCCCTGGCGGCGGCGCTGCCGGACCCGTCGATCGGCCCGCGTGTCACCATCTGTCCGCCGTTCGGCGAAGCGGCGTCGATCGCCGATGTCGTCGCCGGACGCGCCGTTGCTGGCCTGCGCGCGGTCGGCGTCGGCCCCGACGCGGCGACGCTGCTGCTCGTCGCCCATGGCTCGCCGCACGACCCGGCGTCACGCCGCGCCACCGAGGCGCACGTCGGCCGGCTGTCCGCCATGGGGCGCTTCCGCGCGGTGGTCGCCGCCTACCTGGAAGAGCCGCCGACCCTGGCCGATGTCCTTCCGGACCTGGCTGCGCCGGCGGTGGTCGCCGGCCTGTTCGTCGGTGGCGGCCGGCACGCCGACCGCGACGTGACGGCGGCGCTGATCAAGGCCGGCCGGGCCGACGTCATCAATCTCGGCGCCGTCGGCGTCGACCCGGCGATCCCCGACATCGTGCTGGCGATGGTCGCTGAGCAGCGCGGGGACAGCGGCCTGGGCGCGCCCCGGGATGTCAGGCGTCCGTGACCCCGGATGACGGGGGATCGCGCGCCGGTCAGCCGGGTTTGCCGTCGGGCCGGGGGCGCGCCAGCATCGGGCCGAAATGCAGCGTGAACAGGCCGAACGCGGCGATCCAGGCGATCCCCGAGGTCCACAGCAGCGGCGTGTACGCCTGGGACACGAGCGTCGCGGCGAGGCGGGCGGCGGCGGCGAGGGTGACCAGCCCGTAGATCGCCGTCGTCATGCGGTCGGCACGCAGCGCCCGCCCGGTGTGGCCGAGCGTCGCCCGCGTCATCACCGCCAGGATCATCGTCGCGATGGCGCCGGCGGCGAAGCCGTGCACGGCGGCGAGCTCCGGCACGCCGAATCCGGCCGCGGCCAGCGCCAGGAGAGCGAAGGCGAGCGGAATCCAGGCGTAGGCCAGGTGCAGGACGAAGACCAGGGGCTCGGGCGTGGTCCGGTGGCCACACCAGCGCGCCAACCGCGCGGCATTGGCGAGCCCCGCCAGCGCCGCCAGTGCCGCGCACAGGGGCGATTCCGGCAACACCACCCAGGCGGCGAGGGCCAATACGCTCGCGGCAATGGCCAGGCGGTCGAGCGTGCCGAACGGCGCCGGCAGCCGCCCAGCGTCATGTTTGGCCAGCCAATTGCGGGTGAAACTGGGGACGATGCGGCCGCCGATCAGCACGATCAGGGCCACCAGCACGCCGATCGCCAAGCGCCAGGCAGCGGCGGTCGCGTCGCCGAGTCCCACGGAGTCGGCATGAAAGAGGGCATTGGCCACCAGCAGGATGGCCACCGCGGCGAGCACCGGCAGATTCCGCCAGTTGCGGCCGGCCGCCACCTCGCGACCGGCGGCGGCGAGTACGGCGACGAGGAAGGCGAGATCCAGCGCCGCCGCCGGGATTGGTCCGATCACCGCCGACGTCACCATGGCGATGCGCCCGAGGAGCCAGAGCAGGACGAGCAGCAGCAGCGGCCGACCCTGCAGCGGCAACCGCCCCGTCCAGTTGGGGATGGCGGTCAGGAGGAAGCCGGCAAGGGCAGCGGCGGCGAAGCCGAAGATCATCTCGTGCACGTGCCAGGCGATCGACGTGAGCGCCGTCGGCAGCGGCCACACCCCGCGCAGTGCTGCCAGCCAGAGGGCGAGGGCGATCGCCGCCCAGGCGCCGGCGGCGAGAAAGAACGGACGAAAACCGTAGGCGAGGAGGGCCGCGCCGGTCCATGGGCGCAGCCTGGGAACGGGGGTGTGGTCGGGGGGTGCTGTCATGGTGCTTCCGAAACCGATGCAGGGCGGATGCCCCGTCGAGGGGGCGTGCCGCGCATCCTGGACGATCGCCCGGCCGCGCGCCTTGACCTATGTCGATCTGATCGGCGCAACGCGGCATGCGGTCGGAGGCGCCGACGGAAACCTTGCCGCTTCCGGCCGGCGGTCGTACATTTTTCACTCGAATCCGCGTTGCCCGCGGCCGGCACCAGCATCGCCGCTCCGGGGCCAGATCCGGGG
>CAZVRW010000001.1:52511-63297 GCA_964630265.1 uncultured Rhodospirillaceae bacterium | reverse complement strand
TCCGGGGCCAGATCCGGGGGCAGCGGCGTCAACGAAACGCGGCGAACCGTCGAGACCCGCGGCGGGCCGCCGAAGCAAGAACGGGGGCGCCCGCCGCCCCCGCCGAAGCAAACATGGGGGCGCGCTCGCCGCGCCCGCCGAAGCAAACATGGGGGCGCGCCGATGGCGGCCACGATCTTCGAACGTTACGGCGGCTTCGCCAAGGTCAGCCGGATCGTGTCCGCGTTCTACGATCGGGTGCTCGATTCGCCGCTGCTCAGCCCGTATTTCGACGGCGTCGACATGCGCCGCCTGATCGACCACCAGACCAAGTTCATCGCCGCCATCATGGGCGGGCCGGCGAGCTTTTCGAACGAAGCGCTGGAGCGTGCCCACCGCAATCTCGGTATTACCGACGAAGCCTTCCGCGAAGCCCTGGCGCTGTTGCGGGAGGCCCTGGAGGACAACGACGTGGACGAAAGCGACATCGCGGTGATCTGCACCGCCGTGATCTAGCGGAAGCCGTACATTGTCATTCCCAAGTGAGAACGACGCGGGCAGGGGCGCCATGGCCACAGCCGACGATCTCGATCCGAAGCAACTCCTCCAGTCGCTGACGGTCGGCGTCGCCGTGGCCGATCCCGCGTCATTGGCGATCGGCTTCGAGAACGCGGTGTTTTTCGAGTTGCGCATCCGCCGCTACATCGAACGCCGCAACAACGCCCATCCGCAACAGTGGCGCTGCCGCATCGGCATCAATGCGGGTCCGGTGATCGGCTCGCTGGTCGGCATCCAGAAGTATGTCTACGACCTGTTCGGTCCGGGGGTGAACCTGGCGGCGCGCATGGAGAGCCTGTCCGAGCCGATGCGGATCACGCTCTGCGACGACACGTACGAATTGATCAAGGACGACTTCGTCTTCAGCGAGCGGGGCGCGGTCGAGGTCAAGGGCTTCGGCACCCGGACGCTCTACTTCCTCGAAAGCGAACGCCGCTGAGGGGTGGCCGGCGCCGCCGGCCCGGGCCCGATGGCGGGACGGATCATCGCCGCCCGGCGGGTGCCTCGTGGGCGGCGAGGCCGCTCACCGCGATCCCCGCCAGCACCAGGACGAGCGCGGCGAGCGGCGACCACTGTGGTCGTTCGCCGAGCACGACGACGCCGAGGCCGACCGCCCAGATCGGGATCAGGTAGTTGATCAGCGCGAGGAAACTCGGGCCGGCCCGGGTCACGAGCTCGAAGTAGACGACGGTGGCGATCGCCGTCGACACCACGCCCAAGGACACGATCACCCCGAAGGTGATCATCCGGACGAAGTCCGCCTCCGTTCCTTGGATATGCTGGCACGGCTGTCGGAGCAACGCCGTGTTGCCGCTTGGCAACGGTCCTTGAATGCGAGTGTTATGATTTGTTATAACGTTGCTTCAACCATTGGATTGTGGTTTCTGACAGTCCGGACGCGAGCTTCGCGGTTCCCGGCAAGCCCTTCCGCAAGGACCCAGGGCGCTGAAACTCCCATGATGATGAGAAACACCATGAAGACGTCATTTTACGGCACCACGGCGCTGGCGACCGCGGCCCTCGTCGCCGGCATTGCCGGTGATGCCGCCGCCCAGCAGCATGGCGGGGGCCGGATCCAGATCGAAGTTCACGGTTACATGCAGCAGTGGCTGGTCGGCGTCGACCAGGACTTCAATGACGGCAACGGCCGGCTCCCGACCGAGGCAGGCTACACCGTCAACCAGGGCCACAAGGTCATCAACGTCGACCAGAAGACCAATGCCGAGGTCTGCTTCGTCGGTCAGACGACCCTCGACAACGGCATCACTGTCGGCGTCGAGGTGCAGCTTGAGGCCTATTCTGCGGGCAACCATGTCGATGAAACGTATCTGTTCCTGGAGAGCGACCGCTTCGGCCGGTTGATGGTCGGTGCAGAGGATGGGGTGGGCGAGCAGCTCTCCGTCAATGCCCCGGACGGCGGCATCAGCGTCGACGCGGCGGGCGACGTCGTCACCAACGAGTTCTTCCTGCCCGTGTCCGGCGTCAATGACGACGTGGTGGTCAGCACCGAAGCCGGTCTGGACGGGGATTCCAACAAGATCTCCTACATCACGCCGAGGTTATACGGCTTCCAGGCGGGCGTGTCGTTCACCCCGATCAACAACGACGACAGCAACAGCCCCGATCCCGGAACCGACGCGGATGCAGGTGTGGCCGCCGCGCTGAACTATGCGAACGTGTTTGCCAACGGGTTCGGCGTCGCCGCCACCGCCGCCATCGTCAACTTCCGCAACAACGTGAGTAGCGATCCGGACGGAAGCCTGAATGGCAGTATGGAGTGGCGCTTCGGCGGTCAGCTCAGCTATCTCGGTTTCACCGTCGGCGGCGCCTACAAGCAGACCTACGGCAACGACGGCGCTCCCGTCGCCGGCACGCTCGGCGGCACCGTCGACCCCACCGGTGCGAACTCTCGGAAGCTCAACGGCAGCGCTTGGTCGGTCGGCGGAACCTACGAAACAGGACCGTACACGGTCGGCATCTCCTATGTGCAGGGGTCGAGCGTCGGCTGGAACATCCCGGGAACCGGCGACTACAAGAGCAAGATGGGGACCCTCGCCGGCACCTACGTCCTGGGCCCGGGCATCCGTCTCCGTGGCGGCTTCTTCCTCTTCGATCAGGACGCGGAGCGGGTTCCGGATGCGTTTGCCGGTGTGGCCGGCAACGACCTTGTTGCGTCCATCAACAACAACCAGGCAGCGCTCAATGCCGGGATCCAAGACACCTCGGACTCGAGCGGCTGGGGCGGCGCCATCGCCCTGACCGCAAGCTTCTGATCACGTTCTCCATCCGTAGCCTTGGAGCGGCCCGTGGCCGCTCTTTTTTTGGTTCATCGCTAGGCGAGCCAGCGATCGATCTCAAGGGCGGCAGCGCACCCGAGGCCGGAACGGCCGGCGCCGCCGTCCGACGCCGGCCACCCCCGCGGGACGTCAGTAGGTCTCGATGGTCACGTCGACGGGCACCGACTTCGACACCACGTCATAGACCGGCGAGAAAGCGGCCAACTCGCGCAGCTGCTCCGGAGTCGCCTGCGACTTCACCCGCATCTTGACGCGAATGGTCTCATAGCCCTTGCGGATCTTATCGGAGAGGCCGAGGAAGCCGCGCAGGTCGATGTCGCCCTCGCTCTCGGTGTCGATCGCCTCGACGGTGATGCCGCGCGCCGCCGCGTGATAGGCCAATGACGTCGTCATGCAGCCCATCAGGGCGTTGAGCAGGTGCTCCACCGGGTTGGCGCCGGCGTCCTGGCCGAGCAGCACCGGCGGCTCAGCATTGTCCATCGTGAAGGACTTGCCGTCGGCGCGCTGTTCCTGGCAGGCGCCATGGAAGCTTTGGAAGGTGGACCGATTGTGATCGGCCCCCAGCCACGTGTTTCGGCCCCGGAAGGTGAAGCCGGCGATCTCCGGGTTCTGCTTCACCGCTTTGACCGTATCCGCCAGGGCGGTCACGTCGATGCCGTTGATGATGGTCGGCTGCGGTTGAACGGCGGTCTGAGTGCTGGACATGCTTGCCTCCTTTGCTTGTGGCGGTTGCGTGGTCAGTGAAGTGGCGCAAGCGCGCGGTTGATGCGCTCGGCCTGGGAATTCGTGATCAGGCTGCTGAGCACCTCGATGAAATGCGGGTGGCGGGCGCCCGAGAGGATGTACTGCCAGCGATAGGCCTTCAGCATCCCGTCGCCGAGGGCGCGCATCTGCGCGTTGTCGAACGTGCGGCCGCAGGTGGCGGCGAAGTAGCGCGAGTCGGCCGTGGCCTGCGCCTGCAGGATGCCGTCGACGGCGCCGACGAGCGCGATGAACGCATCCACGCCGCGGTCGCGCGCTTCCGGGGTCATCGCCGCATCACAGCGCCGCCACTCCAGTTCGTCCATGATGGCGTGCTGGCTTTCCTCCCGCCAATGATAGAGGAAGACGTCCTTGAACAAGGGCGACAGGTCGTCGTCGGGCGCGATGCTCTCGCGATAGTGCGCCTGGGTGAACAGCTCGATGTGCAGGATCAGGGCGAACACCGCCCAGGTGTCGTGGCCGAGTACGGCGCGGGCGACGTCCTTGGGCTCGGCGACGAGCCGATAGCCCGGAGGCATGGCCTCCGCCGCCAGCCGGTCCAGCCGCCGGAACAGCTCCTGGTGCTTCAGCTCCTCGTCGCTGAACCGGACCAACGCTTCCAGGGCGATCTAAACGCCCAGCCAGTGCTCGCGGCTTACCTCCAGCACCTTGGCGTTGATGAACCGCTCGACCAGACCGAAGATGTTGGCGTAGGTCCGGCCCTGCACCTGGCTCATGTAGCGTTTCTCATCGGCCGACAGGAACGGAAACTGCTCGACCAACGACAGGCCGTCGGGCAAAAACTTCTCGCGCAGATCGAGCTTGCGCTCGCGGAGCACATCGGCGTCGACATCCCAGCGAACCCGCTTCGATGCGACGATGCAACGGGCGAACCGCTCGGTGGTGTTGGTGGCGGGTTGGGCATGCATCGGTAGATCCTCCTCGACAATGGCCGCAGCGGCTGGCGAGAGTGCGAATTACGCGCATCCGCAACGTGATTTTTGGTATACTCTCATCATCGCCCGAAACGAATGACTGGGCGTCCAGATCTCTTGCTCTGGACGCCGCAACAAAGGGGGATGGTGATGTCCGATGCTCTTTCCGACGTGCTGCGCGTCGTCCGTCTGCAGGGCGGCGTGTTCCTGCATGCCGAGTTCACGGAACCCTGGTGCGTGCAGTCGCAGGCGACGCCCGAGGACTGCGAACCGCTGCTGCCTGGCGTCGAGCAGATCATTCTCTATCACTATGTCCTTGAGGGCCGGCTGCTGGTCGCGATGCCGGACGGCGCGGCCGTGGCGATCGGTCCCCGCAGCGCGGTGGTGCTGCCGCACAACGACGAGCACCGCATGGGCAGCCACCTGGAGCTCCCGCCGGTCCCCACCCACGACATCATCACGGCGGCCACGGACGGCGGTCTGGCCGAGATCCGGCATGGTGGCGGCGGCGCGCGGACCCGCATCCTCTGCGGCTTCCTCGGCTGCCGGCAGGCGGCCGGCAATCCGCTGCTTGGCGCCCTGCCGTCGGTGCTGCCGCTGAATACCGGGGAGAGCCGCGTCGGCGAGTGGATCCGATCGTCCTTCGAGTTCGCCGCCGATGAGATCGCCGCCGGTCGCCCCGGCTCCGACACGGTGCTGGCGAAGCTCTCGGAGCTCTTGTTCGTGGAGGCGGTCCGTCGCCACCTCGACATGCTGCCGGCCGACCAGACCGGATGGCTCGCGGGGCTGCGGGATCCCTTCGTCGCCCGGTCGCTCGCCCTCATCCACACGCGGTTGAGCGAGCCCTGGACCGTCGGCGACCTGGCCCGCGCGGTGGGGCTCTCCCGCTCCGCCCTGGCCGATCGCTTCACGCGGCTGATCGGCGAGCCGCCGATGCACTATTTGGCACGCTGGCGCCTGCAGGTGGCGGCTCAGCGCCTCAGTGCGAGCCACGATCCGCTGTCGCGCATTGCCCTCGAGGTCGGCTACGAGTCGGAAGCCGCGTTCAGCCGCGCCTTCAAGGGACAGTTCGGCGCACCGCCGGCAATGTGGCGGAAGAGCGAGAGCGCCCTCGTCGCCTGAGCGGCCGTCGCTACTGCGCGGTGGCGGCGCCGCCCTGGGGGGCGCGCCAGCGGCGCCAGATCAGCTTCTCCAGTTCCACGAGGATGAAGACGGCGACGCCGACGGCGATGCAGCGCAGCAGGGCGCCGAGGTCCAGCGGCTCGGTGCCGAACAGGGTGTTCATGAACGGAGCGTAGATGAACAGCACCTGCAGGCCGACGCAGATGGCGATGGCGATCATCACCGCGCGGCTGCCGAACAGCCCCGTCAGCGTGCACGACGCGGCGTGGCGGAACCGGGCGTTGACCAGATAGAAGATCTCGCCGGTGACCAACGCATTGACGGCGACGGTCCGCGCGAATTCCAGCGACGTGGCGTCGTTCGCCTGTTCGAGGATGAACAGCGAGCCGGCGCCGAGCAGCAGGATCAGGCCGACGAAGCCGGTGCGCCAGATCAGGAAGGGGGTGAGCAGCGGCTCGTCGGGCCGCCGCGGCGGGCGATGCATGATGTCGCCCTCGCTGCGCTCCCACGCCAGCGCCATGCCCAGGGTGGCGGCCGACACCATGTTGACCCAGAGGATCTGCACCGGCGTGATCGGCAGCGCCATGCCGGCAAGGACGGCGACGAAGATCACCATGGACTCGGCGGCATTGATCGGCAGCAGGAAAAGGATCGACTTCTTGACGTTGTCGAAGACGGTCCGCCCCTCCTTGACCGCCTGCTCGATGGACTGGAAGTTGTCGTCCGCCAGCACCATCGCCGCGGCCTCGCGGGCGGCGTCGGTGCCTTTCTGGCCCATGGCAATACCGATGTCGGCGCGTTTCAGGGCCGGCGCGTCGTTGACGCCGTCGCCCGTCATCGCCGTGACCTGGTGCTCGGCCTGGAACGCCTTGACCAGGCGCAGCTTGTGTTCGGGGCTGGCGCGCGCGAAGACGTCGACCTCCATGCCGCGGCGGCGCAGTTCGTCGTCGCCGAGTTCCTCCAGGTCGCGGCCCGTCAGCGCGTCGTCGACGCCTTCGAGCCCCAACTCGCGGGCGATCGCCTGCGCCGTGCGCTTGTGGTCGCCGGTCACCATCTTCACGCGGATGCCGGCGGCCCGACAGGTGGCGACGGCATCGATGGCCTCCTGCCGCGACGGATCGATCAGACCGAACAGGCCGAGCAGGATGAGATCCTGCTCCACATCCGCCTCGGTGATGGCGTCGGAGGCGCCGTCGATGGGTTTGTGGGCGACGGCGAGGACCCGCTGGCCGCGGTCGGCGAGTTGATGAATGCGCTCATGCCAGGCATCCATGTCGAACTCGGCCGTGGTGTCGCCCCGCTGTTCGCGGGTGCACATCTCGAGGATCTGTTCCGGCGCGCCCTTGACGAAGATGACGTGGCGGCCGTCGTCGTCCCGGTTCAGGGTGGCCATGTAGCGGTGCTCGGAGGCGAAGGGGATCGCATCCAGGCGCCCCCAGGCCTTGCTCTCGTCGTCGGGCTCCATGCCGGCCTTGTGCGCCAGCACGATCAGCGCCGCCTCCATGGGATCGCCGTCCGGCGTCCAGTCGTCGCCCTTCCGCAGCATCTGCGCATCGTTGCACAGCAGTCCGGCGCGGATCATCTCGCGCGCCACCGGATGGTCGTCCAGGCTTGCCTCCTGCTCGTCCAACAGGAAGCCGCCGTCGGGGGCGTAGCCGATGCCCTCCACCTCGATGTCCGACTCGGCGGTGCGGACGGTCTTGGCGGTCATCTCGTTGCGGGTCAGCGTGCCCGTCTTGTCGGAGCAGATGATGGTGACCGAGCCGAGGGTCTCCACCGCCGGCAGGCGGCGGATGATGGCGTTGCGCTGCGCCATGCGCTGAACGCCGATGGCGAGCGTCACCGTCATCACCGCCGGCAGGCCCTCGGGAATCGCCGCGACGGCGATGGACACGGCGGCGAAGAACATCTGGCTCCACGGCTGCTCCCAGAACAGGACGCCGACCGCGAACGCGAACACGGCGAGCCCGATGATCGCAACGCTGATGGTCTTGGTGAAGCCGTCCAGGCGCTGCATCAGCGGCGTCTTGATCGTCTCGATCTCGGACAGCATGCCACTGATGCGCCCGATCTCGCTGGCATCGCCGGTGGCCACCACCACGCCCGTCCCCTTGCCGGCGGTGACCAACGTGCCGGAAAACATCATGCAAGAACGGTCGCCGAGGTCGGCGTCCTCGGCCACCGCCTCGGCGTTCTTCTCGACCGCCGTCGACTCGCCGGTGAGGATGGCCTCCTGGGCCTGCAGGTTGCGCGTCGTCAGCAGGCGGATGTCGGCGGGCACCTGATCGCCCGACTCCAGCAGCACGATATCGCCGGGGACCAGATCCTCCGCCGCGATGCCGCGGCGCTCGCGGGAGCGGACGACGCGCGCCTTCGGCGCCAGCATGCCGCGCACCGCCTCGAGCGCCCGCTCGGCGCGACCCTCCTGGACGAAGCCGATGATGACGATGATCATCACGACGCCGACAATGACCCCACTGTCGAGCCATTCGCCGAGCAGCGCCGTCGCCACTGCGGCGGTCAGCAGGAAGTAGATGAACAGGTTGTCGGCCTGACTCAGCAGGCGCATGAGGGTGGAGCGCTTTGCCTGCGGGGTCAGCCGGTTTTCACCGAACCGCTGGCGGCGCTGCGCCGCCTCGTCCGCGCTCAGGCCCGCCTCGGCATCGGACTGCAACGCCTCGAGCGCATCCTCGGGCGGCATGGCATGCCAGGCGCGATCGGCCATGTCCTCGGTGGTCAGGGGGGCGGACATCCCGTTGTTGCCTCCTGTCTTCTCCGCTCGCTGCGCCGCGCCGCTGCGTCGATGCAAACATAGCCGGCCGGACTGCGACCGTCGACGGCGAGCGGCTATTGCCTGGGGGCGGGCGGCTCACGCCGGGCGATGCCGCTCACCGCGATCCCCGTCAGGACCAGGACAAGGGCGGCCAGCGCCGACCAGTCGGGTCGCTCGCCGAGCACGGCGACGCCGAGGCCGACCGCCCAGATCGGGATCAGGTAATTGATCAGCGAGAGAAAACTCGGGCCGGCGGCGGACACCAGTTCAAAGTAGACGACGGTGGCGATCGCCGTCGACACCACTCCGAGAAAGACCACTGCGGCGACGGCGGCCAGTGGCAGCGGTATCGCGACGATGGCCGCGGGCGTGCCGCCGGCAACAGCGATCGGCGCCATGATCAGACCGCCGATCAGGGCGACGCCGGCCGCCGCCTGCCGTGGCGGACTGGCCGGGCGGCGCCGCGCCAGGATGCTGTTGATGGCGTAGCAGACGGCGCCGCCAAGAACCGCCAACTGCGCCACCAGCGCCGAGCCGGTGCCGCGCACCTCGAGCAGCGCCTCCGGCCCGATCAGCACGACGATGCCGGCGAAACCGAGCAGGAAGCCGGCGGCGCGCCGCGCCGTCAGCGGTTCGTCCTCGACGAACAGATGCGCGAGAACCAGGGTCGAGAGCGGCATGATCGCCATCAGGATGCCGGCGAGGCCGCTGTCGATGTGCTGCTGCCCCCAGCTGATCAGCCAGAACGGCACGGCGTTGCCGACGATCGCCATGGCGACGATCCAGCGCCACAGGCGCCAGGCGCCGGGCAGCGCCTCGCCGCGAAGGGCGAGAAGGGCCAGCAGCAGCGCGGCGGCGATGACGAGCCGGGCGGCGACGACCACGGCGGGCGGCAAGGCGTCGACGGCGAGCTTGGTGAACACGAACGAACTGCCCCACATGGCGACCAGCGCGAACAACAGCAGCCAGTGGGCGAGCGGCCGCCGGGTCACGGCGGACTGTCGTTCGCGGTCATGCGGGCTGCGGACAACCGTCCGCGCTCATGCGGGCGGCGTCCCCGCCTTGCCGAAGGGAAACGGACCCGGGAAGCTGCCAATGGGCACCAGGTGTGTCACCAGGGCATCCCCGGTCCACACGTGGAGGTGATAGCCCGGCGGTTCGAAGGCATAGGCGCCGACGGCATCGGGGCGCAGGTCGAGGACGATCTGATGCGCGGTCGACGGCGCCGTGCTGGCGACGGTGCCCTGCCAGCGAGCCTGGATGGAGCGGTGGACGTGGCCGGCGACGACCCGTTCGACCTGTGGATGCCGGGCGATGACGCCGGCCAACGCCGCCCGGCCGTCGCGCAAGCCCAGCGCATCCATCCCCGGCATGCCGGTGGCGAACGGCGGGTGGTGCAGGAACACCAGCGTCGGCCGTCGCGGCGCTGCCGCGAGCTGGCTGTCCAGCCAGGCGACGTCGTCCTGGTCGAGGCCGCCGTGAGTCGCGCCGGGCACCAGAGTGTCGAGGGCGATGAGGCGGACCGGCCAGTCGTCAGCGACGTAGCGGACCCGGTCGGCGCAGCCGGCGACCCAGGCATGGCGCGCGAACGCCCGACGCAGGGCGGCCCGGTCGTCATGGTTGCCGGGGATCGGCAGGACCGGCATGCCGAGCGGGCCGAGGAGATCCAAGAGGACGCCGTAGGCGGCGTCGCTGGCGTCGTCGACCAGATCGCCGGTGGCGAGGACCACGTCCGGCGCCGGCACGAGCGCACCCAGTTGGGCGACGGCACGCTGCAGCGCGCCGGCGGTGTCGACATGGCCGCCCACGGGTTTGCCGCCGGCGCAGATATGCAGGTCGGAAATTTGGGCGATGATCATGGCGGTGATGAAGGTGAACCGGTCAGTACAGGTCAAGCCGCATGTTGACGGCGTCGCGGGCGTGCCCCTTATGGGTAAATATATGGTCCCACACGCGGTATCTTCAGGGCGGGGATTATTTTATTCAATCGTTTAGTTGGGGCGTTTTGGGAGTGTCGCCAAGCCCATGCTTTGCAAGTCTTTCACACCTCACCAGGCGTCCTGCCGCCGCCATCCGGCCGCCGCCGTGATTCCCGTCTGGGTGGCAGAACATTAAAGCATTTCAGGGAGTTATCGCCTTGCCGGTTTTTTGGGCACGGCGCGAAGTCCCTGCGATTCCTTGCGGCTAGGCGCCGCCGCCACGGAACGTCCACAGAATTATCCACAGGATCGGTGGACAGGTGCAGCGGCTGCGTCGCGTTCGCGGAGAAGGCCTCGCGAGCGGCATCGCGACCGGCCGCGCCGCCCGCCTTCCGGCGCTTGCGGTGCCGGCGAGAATCGGCAAGAGTCGCGCCGTTCGCTGCTGCGAGGTCATTTCATGCG
>CAZVRW010000001.1:47116-52411 GCA_964630265.1 uncultured Rhodospirillaceae bacterium | reverse complement strand
CGGCGGCGGCGCAGACCTTCGACGTGCCCGACGGTTTCAATGTCATCGAGGATAGCACCCTCGGCGCCGACGGCGAATGGCGCGGTCTGCTGCAGGTCGTTCCGGAGCCGGGCCCCTTCTCCGACCTGAGCCGCATTTCCCTGCGTGAGGTCGCCGGTGACGTCGAGGATCCCGCGGCTTGGCTGAAAAGCCGCATGGCGGTGGAGATCGGTGCCAAGGCCGCCGCCGAGTCGCTGATGGAGAGCCCCGACAGCCCGTTCGGCGACCCGGCGTTCGATGGCCTGCGTGAGGCCCTCCCCGGTCTCTTCAGCGGTCTCGACCGGCTGGCGAAGATGCCGCTGGACTTCTGCGAAGAGCCCGCCGAGGCCTACAACGCCTCGGGGCCGCTGCAGGAACTCTATTGCGTGTTTTCGGTGGGGCCGTTTCGCCAATTCGTCGTCCTGCGGCTGCAGGAGGTGGACGGCCGCTGGTACTACACCGAGGTGCGGGCGATGAACGAGCGGCGGCTGCGCCATCTCCTCGCCATCGCCAACTCGTTCGAAACGTGAGAATCGCCGCCAAGCGGTGACGACCGAGCGGCGGTGAACCGGCCCGAGGGGATGCTCGCGAGCCAAGCGCACCGCCGCTGCTGTCGCCGGATCAGGTGGTTCGATGCCAACGGATGAATTCCATCCGTTGGCTGAATCGAACCACCTGATCAACAGGCCAGTGGATCGACCGATCTTGACGCTTGGGTCGCAAGCGTCAGATCCGATCGACTAGGCCCGGCGAATGGCCATGCCCCGGCGGCCGTGCGCCGAAGCCAAGCCGATCAGGCCAACCCCGAAGAGGGCCAGCGACGCCGGCACCGGCGCCGGGACGAAGCTGAAGCTGGTGGTGATCGCGAAGTTGGACTGGGTCGTGTGGCGTTCCGCGAAGAAGATGGAGATGTCGTAGACGGTATCTTCGAGGAGGCCGGCGTTGATCAGGTCGGCCGACGTGAAGGAATCGCTGGCGGCGGCGTGCACGCCCCCGAGGTCGAGGACCAGCTTGTCGTCGACGAACACCCAGAGGTCGTCATCGCCGGTGAACGCGAACGAGTCGCCGGCCTTGAACGAGAACTGGCCGTGCAGTTCCAGGGTGAAGTGATAGTTGTGCGAGCGGCCCTGGTTGCCGAACAGCTGCCCGTCGATGGGAAAGAAGCTGTTGTCCTGGAAAGAGAACATTCCCGATCCCGGCGCGGTTTCGTTCAAGGTGACGTCGAACGGTGCCGCCTGATTGACGCCGGCGACGTCGTTGTACCATTGGTTGAAGTTGGCCGCCGTGGTGAAGCCCGACTTGGCCGGGGGGACGAACACCGGCTTGCCGTCCAGGCCGAGGGTGCTATCCACTTGGCCAGGCTGCAGGCCGCCGATGGTGCCTTCGAAGTCTGGGTTCTGGGTGCACGTGCCGGGGATGGCCGGGGCGCAAAAGTCCCGGATGGTGCCCGTCAACGTGACGGAGGGGAGGGCCATCGCGTCGAGTGCGACGATGGACCCGATGCCCGAGAGAAGGGCAACAAGTTTGACGTGTTTCATAGCAACTCCCTATCTCGCTGTGCTTGACGCGATGAACCTGATTGACGATGGCCGAGGCGGTTGGCCTCGCGACACCACACGTGGTTTCTGGCGAAACGAGCCAGAAAGCTCGCATTGGTTGTCTAATGGGACGGTATGTTCGTTAGAGACGAAGGGCCACCCCCAAACAGGACACTTTCGATAAAAATTTGCACAGTTTCGAGCGGATTTCCCTAGACGTCGGCCGTGTCGGGGCGCGGAGTCCACTCCGCCGTCCGTGCCGCCGTCCGTGCCGCCGTCAAGGCCGCCAGAAGATGACGACGCTGCGCGTGCCCCGCGCACGCACCGGACAGACCAGCGGCAGCCGGATCATCTGGGGCCACCGACAGGAAACACTCCCGTCAATCGCGGCAAGGTCCGTTGCGGAGCGGATGCTGTGCCACGCCGCCCTGCCGGAATTCCACAGCGCCGAACCCGCCTGCAGGTTGACGACGTCGAAGGCCACCAGCGCGGCGATACCGGACGCCATGGCCAGGAGTTTGATCGGTTTCACGGCTGCTCCCTATCGCGTTGTCCGGAATGCGACGATCCCGGTATCGGGTGGTGTTGGCCGAGGCCGCCGCCGGCGCACAATTGCCCGCTTTTGCCGAAGAATTGTCAAAAACATCTCGTAAAAGTAGCGTTGCGGAACGATACGCAGGTGGCTCACGCCGCTCCACCCCCAAACGGGAAACTTGGCATAAAAATTTGCACGCATTTAATGAAATCCCGCACGTTAGCGCCCCAAATGAGGCGCTTTCGCACGTGCGCGTCGACGCATCAACGTCGGCCCGCTCAGGGGACAGGGTCAGGGGACAGGGTCAGGGGACAGAAGCCGCGGGCCGAACGGTCTCTGGGCTAGGCGGTTCTGGGCTAGGCGGTTCTGGGCTAGGCGGTTCTGGGCTAGGCGGCTCTGGCCTGAACGGGCTCCGGGCCGAACCGGCTTCGGACGGAACGGGTGCGGGGGTCAGCGCACGGCCGGGCCGGACGGCGTCTCCTTGGCCGGGTAGGCGCGCACCACCTTGACGCCGAGTTCGCTCATCAACAGCAGAAAATCGGCGTTGTTGCGGTCCGTCGACCACACGGTGAGACGGGTGTGGTGCGTGCCGATCTGCTCGGGGTCGATGGGCCGGGCGTTCGCCCGCACTTCGTAGGGGGCGCGCAACGAGCCAATCAGCCACACCAGATCGTTGATGATGTCGCAGCCGCTCTCGCCGCTGAGGTCAAGTTCGAAGGCATAGGTTCCGGCGGGCGGCAATTCGCCTTCGTCGAACGCAATGATCGTCTGCGCGTCGGCCACGGTCGTTTCTCCCCCGGGGTGTCGAACCAGACCATGTTAGCCGATGGTCGCGGCCGATGCGACAGCGCCTTGCGCGCGGCGCCCGCGCGCCGCCGTCATCGCCTTGCGCGCGTCGCCGCCGCGCCGCCGCGCCGCCGTCATTGGAGCCTTGGTTTCTTAATTGCGGCTGGGGAAGATTCCCTGCAGGGCGACGCACCAGCGCATGCCCAGGTAGGGCGAGCGGATGCCGACGGGCTGGCCGGCGCCGGTATTGTTGACGGTGGTGGTGGCGGTGGCGGTCGTCGTTACCGCCGCCGGATCCAGTTGCACGTTGGCCGGTGGCGCCACGTAGACGTCGGTGCGTCCCGCATCGCCGAGCACGACGCCGGTCGACGGCGTGCCCGTCCCGGCCGCCGTGGACGAGGCGTTGAGGCGCGCGGTGACGTCGACGACCGTGGCCGCGCCGTGGCTGTGCGGCGGCAGCGCGTTGACTGTCAGCGTCACCCGCTCGGCGCCGCCGCGCTGCCCGGGGCTGATGTTGGCGAGGCCCTGACCCTGACCGATATGAATGGGCGCGCGGCCACGCAGATCGGGAAGGGCAAAGGTCGTCCGGCCGTCGCCGCCATAGGTGGTGCCGAGCAGCGAGAAGAGCGCGGTGTTCTGGGAGATCGCCAGCAATTGGCCGTTGGCATCCGCCCAGTTGCGAGGACAGAACGTCGCGGCGGTCAGCATCATTTGCCCGATGAACGGCTCGGCCTGGGCGTGGGCCGGCGGCGGCGCCAGCAGCAGCGCGCCGAAGGCGACGGCGGCGAGAGACGGTCCGGCAAAACGGACGGGACGGGCCATGGCGGGACTCCTCGTTCTAAGGATGGTTGGTTGGTTGGGATCGCGTGGAGAGGTGATGGGGTCGGGACCGACGCCGGGCGGCGCCGGCGTCGGGGACCGTCGGCGGGAAACTCGTCAGCGGCGTCGCCGCGTCATCCCGCCGAAGGTGGCCAAGCCGGTGGCCAGCAGCGCCAGCGAGAGCGGCGCCGCGACGGGGGTGACGGTGAGGTTGGTGACCTCGGTGACGCGGATCGATGCCGAGAAGTCGAGGCGTGCCAAGGTGTCCGGATCGAAGGCGCCGCCCTGCGTCACGTATTCGCCGATCAGGCCGATCATCTCGCCGGGCGCCAGGATGAAGGTGAGCGGCACCGAAGCGCTCTCGGACTGCGGTTCCCCGAAGGTCCCCTGGTCGTCGCCGCCGACCTCGTCGCCGAAGAGAACGTCGGAGACCAGATCGGTGAACAGGATCTCGCCGACCCCGTCCTGATCGATGGTGAATTCCGAGTCGGCGAAGGCGTCGCTGCTCTCCGGCGTCGGACCGTCGGCGTCGACGACGTTGTCGAAGTCGACCGTGACGACGACCCGATACGTGTCGGTCGCCGACGTGTTCTGGATCGTCACCTCCAGATCGAAGGCATAGTCGTCCCATTCCTGCGCATCGCCGTCGACCAGCACCTCGGCCAACGCCTCGACGTCCAGCGCGATACCGTCGCCGATGTCGGTGAGGGCGCCGGCCAACGGGTCGACGCCGCCGGTAACGCTGGCGCCGGTGATGGTGGTGGTCGTCGTCGTGACGCCGCCACTGGTCAGCGACTGCGAAGCCTGGATGTCGGCACCGTCGACGAACGAGTCCACGTCATCGAAGTCCGACGCGGCGGTGATGACGATGTCGCCACTGAACGGCAGCGCCGCCGCCGGTCCGGCGAGCATGACCCCCGCCGCCAGCGCCAAGGCGCCGCCCCAGGACACAGTGAGACCCGCAAAATCCGATCGAACGACCATGATGCCCCCTCCGAATTAATGGGGCCGTTGCTTCTTTGCGGACACGCTCGACGTGTCCATCGGCGGCCCCCGATGTCCGAATACAACCATAATCGATCCGGAAGGGCGAAACAATCAGTCTATGGTCACTGAGGCCAAGGTCACTGAGGCCAACGGGATGGAGAAAACACTCATCGACGCGGGCCGCTACGTCGGGGCGGAGCACCGAACTCCGCCCCGCGCGGCTGGGCGCGGCTGTTGGGCTATTGGATGCCGAGGATCGCCATGGCCTCGCCGAGCACCTTCACCGATTCGCCATGATTGCCGGCGTTGTGCAGCGCCTCGCCCTCGGCGCGCAGCTTGGCGACCTCGGCGGCCTGCTCCGACGTCAAGGTGGGGTTCTCGGCCAGCTTGGCGTCGATCTTCGCCATGTCGGCCGGACAGTGAAACGCCAGCGCCGGCCCGGCGACGGCAAACACGAGCGCGGTGGCCACGAGAAGCTTTCGCATCATTGAACTCTCCCTGCGGTGAGATTGTCTTCAACAAGACTCATGTGGGCAGCCCGTGGCCCGCCGACGAGGGCCGCAACCGCAGACCCACTGGCAGGCGACCATTCCTGAAGGAATGGCGCGCCCG
>CAZVRW010000001.1:28200-47016 GCA_964630265.1 uncultured Rhodospirillaceae bacterium | reverse complement strand
GGCGACCATTCCTGAAGGAATGGCGCGCCCGGCAGGACTCGAACCTGCAACCCACGGCTTAGAAGGCCGTTGCTCTGTCCGGTTGAGCTACGGGCGCCCGACGAGGCGACGGATCACTCGACCACCTCCGGTCGAAAGTTGTCGGCATAGCTTTTCGGCCGGATATGGCGCGTCTGCGGTTCCTCGACCACGTAGGCGAAGCCGTTGCGCTCGGCGTAGGCCACCGCTTCCTCGCGGCTGTCGAAGCGCAGCCGTACCTGCCGCCGCGTGTCGCCGGAGCCGATCCAGCCCATCAAGTCGTCGGGGCGCTTCGGCTCGCTCGGCGCGAACTCGAGCAGCCAGTGCCGCGTGTTCGCCCGCCCCGATTGCATGGCGGACTTGCTGGGACGGTAGATCCGAACGCCTGTCATTGTTGCCTCACACGCACCTTCGAGCGGCGGCGGTCATGGTTAGCGCGCCGTCTGCTCACGCTTCGGCACTTTATCGGCACCAATCGTTTTTGGGAAGCGATCCGCGCGCCGCTATCCCTTGCCGACGCCCGTCGGCGGCGCTTGAATGGGGCGAGACGCCGCCGGCCGCGCCAGACGCGGGGAGGGCACGCGACCATGGCCAGTCATCCGTTTCGCCGCCGCCGGGACCCACCGGGTCCGCCACCGGGTCCGCGACCGGGCCCGGCGCCAACTCACCCAACGCGAGCGTGCCGGCCGTGACCGCAGCGGAGGTGATCGACCTTGCCATCGGCGTGGTGCTGTTCGTTGCCGCCGTGGTCGCCTCCGGGCACGCCGTGCTCACCAAGATCGACGTGCGTTCGGCGATCGGCTGGGTCAGCGTCATCTGGCTGGTGCCCGGCGTCGGCGCGGCGTTGTACTGGCTGCTCGGCATCAACCGCATCCGGCGGCGCGCTTATGGCATGGGCCGTGCGGCGGGCGACACGGCCGCATCGACCGGGCCGGGGGACGCGCGGCCGGCGCCGAACATCCCGGCAGCACCCCATCTCGACGCCCTCGCCCGCCTGGTCGGCGCCGTCAGCGGCGCGCCCTTGACGCCGGGCAATGCCGTCACCGTCTATGATGACGCGGCCGAGGCCATCGAGGCGATGCTGGCGGCGATCGCCGACGCCGAGCGGTCGGTCGCCTTCGCCTCCTACATCTTCGAAGGCACCGGCATCGGCGAGCGCTTCGTCCGCGCTCTCGGCGACGCGCAGCGGCGTGGTGTCGCCGTCCGGGTGCTGATCGACGGCGTCGGCCGGCGCTATGCGTCGCCCGCCATCGGCCCGCTGTTGGCACCGTATGCCGTGCCGGTCGCCGAGTTCCTGCCGACGCGGTTTCCATTTCACCTGAAGTACGCCAACCTGCGCAATCATCGGAAGATTCTGGTCGTCGACGGGCGAACGGGGTTCACCGGCGGCCTCAATATCCGCAATGGCTATCTGCGCCCGTCCAATCACCCGGACGCCGTCCGCGACGTGCACGTCGCGGTGCAGGGGCCGGTGGTGGCGACGATGCTGGAGGCATTCCGTGGCGACTGGCGGTTCTGCACGGGTGAGCGGTTGCGGGGCGCCGCCTGGGACGCCACCGACCAACCCGCCGGCCCGGCATCGGTGCGGGCCATTTCGTCCGGGCCCGATCGCCCGACCGAGCCGATTCGGGCAACGGTGCTCGGGGCATTGGCGCAAGCATCCCGCCGGGTCCGCATCGCCACGCCCTACTTTCTGCCGGACACCGAGGCACGGCGCATGCTCGCCGTCTGCGCGCTGCGCGGTATCACCGTCGAGATCCTGATTCCCGCGCGCACCAATCTGCGGCTGGTGCAGTGGGCGTCGCGCGCCCGCATCGTCGAACTGATGCAGGCCGGCTGCCGGATCTTCGAGAGCCCGGTGCCGTTCGATCATCGCAAGACGATGACCGTCGACGGCGCCTGGTCGCTGGTCGGCTCCTCCAACTGGGACGAGCGCAGTTTTCGGCTGAATTTCGAGCTGGATCTTGAGATTTATGATTGTGCCGCGGCGATCCGGCTGGACGCCCTGTTCGACGCGACGGTGGCGACGGCGCGGCCCTTGACCGTCGACGCGATCGCCCGCCGCCCGCTGCCGATTCGGGTGCGCGACGGCGCCGCGTGGCTCCTCTCACCGTACTTGTGAGGCGCGGCCGGCACCTCGGCGCTGGCGGCGCAAAGACCGGCGAAATAAAAAGAATGCGAACGCGGCCAAAACAAGCCGGGCCAAAAAAAGCCGGGCCATTACGGCCCGGCGTTACGCGAGACATGGGTTTTGCCAGGGGTTTGGGGGACGTGCCCCTGACGTTCATCAGGTTAGCCGGGGGCGCACCGCCGGCCAGTGACGCGCATCACAGGGTGCCGACCCGGCGGCAACGGTGGCGCGGCGAGGGAGGCGCGGCGGGTGGTTGCACGGCCGCCGGCGCCTCGCTACCGTGCGGGCCATTGCTGCTCGGTTCGACCCGGTGCTGCTCGGTTCGGCCGAGTGCGGCCTGCCGCCGGGCCGGGACCGCCCGCACCGCCCGCACCGCTCGACGTGTCAAGCTCGCCGCATCAAGGAGGTCCTGATGGCCGAACAACCGCCCGTCGTCTTTGCCGATGCCGTGATGAGCGTCAAGCTCGCCAACGGCGTCGTTCGGATCACCTTCGGCGCCCTCGATGCCGACAACAAGCTGGAGCCGGCGGGCACGCTGATCCTGCCGCTCAACCAGTTCCACGGTTCCGTCAAAAACCTCGCCAACGCCGTCAACGACCTGATCGCCAAGACCCGCGACGCCCAGGCAAAAGGCGGCGGCGCGGCCGAGGGCGAGGCCGGCGGCGTGGGCGAACTTCCGGACCCCAACGCGCCCATCCAGTGACCGCGCGCCGGCGATCGGCGCCGCGTCCCCCTCAGCCCTGCGCGCGCGCGCGCTCGCGGGCCCGCACCATGTACGGCCACGCCATCTCCACGACCACGGCGCCGCAGATGATGACGATGGCGGCGATCTGGATGGTGGTGATCGGCTGCAGCAGGATCAGCCCGGCGAGCAGCGCGGTGATCACCGGCTTCAGGAAGAACAGGTAGGAGCCGCGGGTGATGTCCGGCACCGCGGCGAGCCCGCCCAGCCAGAACAGCTGGGTGATCGTGGTGTTGAAGACGCCGAGGGTCAGCAACGACCAGGCGGCTTGCGGCGGTCGGTCGAACAGCGTCAGCGGATTGACCCAGATGCCCCAGGCCGCCCCCACCAGGAGGTAGAGGAACACCGTGCCGATGCCCATGGTGATGGCGGTGATTCGCAGGGGGCCGTACGCATTGATCAGTGGCCGCGCGGCGACGGCGTAGGTGGCCACCAGCGCGGCGCAGGCGAGCGCCAGGCCGACGCCGAACAGCGAGCCCTCGCGCCCCGCCAACTCGAACAGATAGCCGTCGGTCAGCAGCAGCGCGACGCCGACCACCGCGGCCGCGCCGGTGACGAGCTTCGGCGTGGTGATCGCTATCTTGTTGATGACAAGGTTGGCGAAGCCGACGAACAGCGGCACCGTCGTCACCAGCGTGCCCACCTGCACCGCCGTGGCGAAATCGAGGGACCAGTGGAAGGCCAGGTAGGCGAGCGTGAAGCCGACCACCGCCAGCCACGTGATTTTCAGTGGATGTGCCCGCAGCGGCTCCCAAAGATTCCGGCTCGCCGGCCAGACCAACGCCGCGACCAGCAGACCGACGCTGCCGATGGTATACCGCCAGACCGACGTCTCCGGCCCCTGGACGCCCGAGAGGATCGAGAAGAATTCGCTGGATGCGTGGCCGGAGACGCCGACCAGCACGGCGAGGTAGGCGAGCGTGGCGCGATTGATGGTCACCGGCGTTCGAGGTCCGCCGCGAAACCGGCGAGCGCGGCGATGGTTTCCTGCGGTCGCTCCGCCGGCACCAAGTGTCCGGCGTTCGCCATGTCGATGCGCCGCGCGTCGGGCAGGCGCGCGACGATCGCGCGCACGTCATCGGCATCATAGAAGATCCGGTCGGCGAGACCGGTGATCACCAGTGTCGGCAGGGTGAGCTGCTCCCACGGCGGCTGCCAGTCGGCCGAGCCGGCATGGGCCATCAGGTTGGCGATGCCCTCCGACGGGTCGAGTCCTTCATAGAGCGCACTGACCAGATGATTGCCGCGGATCGCCTCGGCCCGGTCCGTGTTGACCAGCAACGGCATGTAGAGGTCCATCACCAGCCGGGGGCCGCCGAGCATCGCCGCCAGCGCCATCGCCTTGTTGATCCACTCGAGGCGCACGCCCGGCTGGCGCAGCGTGTTGATCAGCGCGAGGCCGCTGGCGGGCATGCCGGCGAGGATCGCCCAGGCCGCGAACAGGCCGCCGATGGACAGGCCGACGAAGATCGGATTGGGCGGCGCGATCGCATCGACCAAGCGCCGCAGATCATCGACGATCAGCGTCTGATCGAGCGCCCGCCCGGGTGCGAACGAGCTGTTGGCCTGACCGCGGAAATCGTAGGCGAGCGTGCCGTAGCCGTGCGCCCGCAACGCCGGCGCGATCGCCGCCTGCCACGTCGCCGTGCTGCCGGTGAGCGCGTTGACGAAAACGAACGTGTGCGCTTTGTCGGTGGCGGGATCGTAGGCGTAGTAAAGCGCATTGTCTGGCCCGAGTCGCAAGGTGCTGACCGTCATCCGTCGTCCTCGCTCTCCTGCAGGGGTCTTGTCGCTCCGCTCGCTCAACCATCCACCTGGATAGCATCTCACGAGCCGGTTGTCCTGCGCCGATCAAGGGGGCCCGATGTGCGCCGGGCGATCCGCGGCCGAGGACCGGGCGGCCGCCGGTTTTCGCTAATGACAGCCGATCGGTGCTTGGCATAGGTTTCGGCAGCGCCTGGGATCGGCACGCGCCCAAACCAGCACGCGCCCAAACCAGCGGGCGCCCAGGACCAGGACATCATGAGGGGAGACGCGCCCATGACCACCACCCGCCGCCGGTTCGTCGCCGGGGCCGCCGCGACGGCGGCCGCCGCGACCCTGCCCGCGCCGTTCGTCCGGGCCGCCAAGGCGCCGATCAAGGTCGGGATCCTGCTGCCCTATTCCGGCACGTATGCCATGCTGGGCGAGGCGATCTCCGATGCCATGAAGCTGAAGATCGGCGAGGCGGGAGGCAGCATCGCCGGGCGCGAACTCACCTTCCTTCCCATCGACAGCGAGATGTCGCCGGAGAAGGCGCCGCAGAACACCAAGAAGCTGATCGCCCGCGACGCCGTGGACTTTCTCATCGGGCCGGTGCACTCGGGTGTGGCGATGGCGATGGCGCGGGAGGTACGCGGGCGCGAGCGGCCGCTCCTGCTCATCCCCAACGCCGGCGCCAACGCCATCACGCGAGAGTGGTGCGCCCCCAACATCTTTCGCGCGTCCTATACCAACTGGCAGACGTCCTATCCCTGCGGCAAGGTGATCGCCGACGACGGCCACACGACGTTGGTGACGATCACCTGGAAATACGCCGCGGGCGAGGAGCACGCCGGCGCGGCCGCGGAGCACTTCGAGGCGCTCGGCGGCACCACCGTAAAGCGGATCTTCTGCCCGTTCCCGGACGTGGAGTTCCAGGCCTATCTGTCAGAGATCGCGGCTCTGCAACCGGACGCCGTGTTCGCCTTCTTCGCCGGCGGCGGCGCCGTCAAGTTCGTCAAGGACTACGCCGCGGCGGGGCTGAAGGACCGCATCCCGCTTTATAGCAACGGCTTCATCACCGAGGGACTGTTGCAGGCCCAAGGGGCCGCGGCCGAGGGCATCAAGAGCACGCTGCACTGGGCCGAAACCCTCGACACGCCGGCCAACGCCGCCTTCATGGACGCCTATCGGGCGGCGACGGGGCGGGCCCCGGACGTCTATGCCATGCAGGGCTACGACACCGGCGCCCTGATCGTCCGCGCCGTCGAGGCGGTGGACGGTGAGATCGACGCGACCGCAGAGATGATCGCGGCGCTGGAGGCGGCGGACGTCGCCGACAGTCCGCGCGGCCGCTGGCGGATGTCGGCGGCCCACAACCCGATCCAGACGTTCTATGTCCGCACCGTCGAGAACGGCGTGCACAAGATCGTCGGCGTCGCGTCCCCGGATCTGGAGGATCCGGCGACCGGCTGCGCGAACGCCTGAGCCCGGCGCCAGCGGTCCCGTGGCAAGGCTTCGGCCTTTTAGGCTCCGGCCTTTGAGGCTCGGGCTCTTGAGGCTCGGGCTCTTGAGGCTCGGGCACCCGCGCCGTTCGCCAGCATGACGCTGGACGCGGCCCTCGTCCAGGCGCTGAACGGGGTGCAGTACGGCTTCCTGCTGTTCCTGGTGGCCAGCGGCCTGACGCTGGTGTTCGGCATCATGGGCGTCATCAACTTGGCGCACGGCGCCTTCTACATGCTCGGCGCCTATCTCGTCTTCTGGCTGGCCGGCGAGACCGGCTCCCTGTTCGCCGCCATCGCGCTCGGAGTTCCGGTGATGCTGGTGCTCGGACTCGTCGTCGAGCGCCTCGCCATCTCGTTCCTCTACGATCGCGACCACCTGCAACAGGTGCTGCTGACCTTCGGATTGATCCTCATCCTCGACGACGTGCAGCAGATCCTCTGGGGCACCGGCTTTCACGGCGTCGCCACGCCGGCGGCGCTGGCGGGCTCGATCCCGCTGACCGCCGACCAGGATTATCCGGTCTACCGCCTGTTCATCTCCGCCGTCTGCTTGGCTGTCGCCGCCGGTCTCTACGGACTGATCGCCAGAACTCGGATCGGCATGGCGATCCGCGCCGGCGCGGCCGACCGGGAGACGGCGGAAGCGCTCGGCGTCAATGTGCGGCGCCTGTTCACCCTGGTCTTCGCCCTCGGCGTCGGTCTCGCGGCCTTCGCCGGAATGATCGGCGCGCCGATCAGCTCCGTCTATCCGGGCATGGGCGACCGCATCCTCATCGTCTCGTTCGTCGTTGTCGTCATCGGCGGCATCGGCTCGGTGAAGGGCGCGTTCGTCGGGGCGATGCTGATCGGCCTCGCCGACACCTTCGGCAAGGTGCTGGTGCCGGAGGTGGCGTCCATGGTGATTTACGCCCTGATGGCGGCGGTGCTGATGGTGCGCCCGCAGGGCCTGTTCGGTCGCGCGGCCTGAGGTTCGGCCGGTGTCGCCGAAATCCCTGGTCCTGCATGCCGTGGCGCTGGCGGCGCTCGCCGGCTTTCCCTTCGTCGGCGGCGCCTTCCACGTCGAGGAACTGGCGGTCCGGCTGATGATCTTCGCCATCTTCGCCATCAGCCTCGACCTCCTGGTCGGCTACACCGGGCTGGTCAGCCTCGGTCACGCGGCCTTCTTCGGCCTGGGCGCCTACGTCCTCGCCCTGCTGACGGCCGACGGCGCCGCCGTCTCGCTGTGGCTCGCCGCCCCGGTGGCGGTGGCCATCGCCGCCCTCGCGGCGCTGGCCATCGGGGCGCTGTCGGTGCGCACCGGCGGTGTCTATTTCATCATGATCACCCTGGCGTTCGCCCAGATGCTCTTCTACTTCGCCATCGAAAGCGCCGATTTCGGCGGCTCCGACGGCCTGTTCGTGCTGGCACGTCCGGCCATGGACGGCTTCGGCGCGAGCCTGGTCGACCTGGACGATCCGATCACCTTCTACTACGCGGTGCTGACCAGCCTGGTCGCCTGCTATCTGCTGCTGGCGATGGTCCTCCGGGCGCCGTTCGGCCAAGTCATCCAGGCGATCCGCGCCAACGAGCCGCGCGTCCGGGCGCTCGGGTTTCCCACCGTCCGCTACAAGTTGGCGAGCTTCGTCATCGCCGGCTCCGTCGCCGGCTATGCCGGCTTCCTGCAGGCGGCACATGCCGGTTACGTTTCCCCCGGACTGATGAGTTGGCACCAATCGGGCATCGTGCTGATGGTGGTGATCCTCGGCGGCATGGGAACCCTTTGGGGGCCGGTGCTCGGGACATTCGTGTTCCTGCTGCTGGAAGACCAGCTGCAGACCGTCACCGACCACTCCGGGCTGTGGATCGGCTTGTTCATCATTATCCTCGTGCTTGTCCTGCCCCAGGGGATCGCCGGTCTCGCCGGGCGCTCCGGTGGCCGGCCTAAGGGGATCGCCGCGGTCGCCGGGCGGTTCCGGCGCCGGCCCATGGTGCGGGCGGAGCATGGCGGAGACGGCGGATGATCCTGACGACCCATGGCCTGTCCAGGACGTTCGGCGCGGTGGTCGCGGTCGATGCCGTCGACCTCGGCATCGAGGCCGGCCAGGTGCATGCGGTGATCGGCCCCAACGGCGCCGGCAAGACGACGTTGCTCAACCTGCTCTCCGGCGAACTCGCGCCGTCCGCCGGCCGCATCGTCTTCCTGGGGCGCGACATCACCGGCCTGCCGCCCGACCGGGTCGCCCGCGTCGGGATCGGCCGAACCTTCCAGCGGGTCAACGTGTTTCCCGAGCTGAGCTGCCGCCGGTCGTGCTGGCTCGGCGCCCGCGCCGCCGCCGACACCGGCATGCGCTTCCTGCGCGCTGCCGCCGCCGACCGGGAGTCCCAGTCGCGGGCGCGGGCGGCACTGGCAGCCGTCGGCCTCGACCATCGCGCCGAGACCCCGGCCGGCGCCCTCAGCCACGGCGAACAGCGGCAGCTGGAACTCGCCATGGTGTTGGCCTCAGCACCGGCGCTGCTGTTGCTCGACGAACCGCTCGCCGGTCTCGGACGCGAGGAATCGGACCGGATGGCGGCGCTGATCCGGAGCCTGGCGCCGCGCCACACGGTGGCGCTGGTCGAACACGACATGGACGCCGTGTTCGCCGTTGCCGACATCATCACGGTGATGGAGGGGGGCCGCGTGCTCGAAACCGGGCCACCCGGCGCGATCCGCGCCAGCGCCGCGGTGCAGGACGCCTACCTGGGAGCCGTGGCGGCGCCATGACGCCACCGCTCCTGGAAACCGCCGAGCTGCACGCGCACTACGGCGCCAGCCACGTGTTGCAAGGCATCGACTTGGCCATGCGCCCCGGCGAGAGCCTGGCGCTGCTCGGCCGCAACGGCATGGGCAAGACGACGACCCTGCGGGCGATCCTCGGGCTGACACCGCCAAGCGCCGGGCGGGTGCGGCTCGATGGCCGGGCGATCGAGGGCCTCCGGCCGCACCGCATCGCCCGTCTCGGTGTCTCGGTGGTGCCGGAGGGGCGCCGCATCTTCGCCAACCTCTCCGTCCGGGAAAACCTGATGTTGACCGCCCGACCGCCCGGAAACGGTGGCGACGCCTGGACGCTGGAGCGCGTCCTCGCCCTGTTCCCCCGCCTCGGCGAGCGGCTCGCCAACATGGGCAATCAGCTTTCCGGGGGCGAGCAGCAGATGTTGGCCATCGGTCGGGCGCTGATGACCAATCCCCGGCTGCTGCTGTTCGACGAAGCGACGGAGGGACTGGCACCGCTGGTGCGCCGCGAGATCTGGAGGGTCATCGCGCGGATCAAGGCATCCGGCATCGCCACGCTGATCGTCGACAAGGATCTGGCGACGCTGCTCACGCTCTGTGACCGCGCCGTGATCCTGGTGAAGGGCCACGTCGTCTGGGCGGGGACGACCAGCGATCTCGCCCACGAGCCGGACACCCACGTCCGGTTTCTCGGCGTCTGACGAGCATGTGCGAATTCGCCGCGCTGTTCGAGCCGGGTCGGCGATCCCCCGAGCCGCTGCTCGCCCCCATGGAGCAGGACCTGCTGCACCGCGGCGCGGATTCCGGTGGCCGCCTCGCCGAGCCGGGCGCGCTCAGGGCCTTGGTCGACGGGTTCCGCCGCGGCGGCGGCGCGCCGATGCTGCGTCACATCGTCGAGACCGAACTCTGGCCCCGCCAAGTCGAACCCCCGGCCGCCGGCCCGAATTCGTGGGCTAGCCCTTGACGCAGACGATTTGTTTTAGGGTGTGGACGATCGCCACCAGGTCGGTTTGGGCCGCCATCACCGCGTCGATGTCCTTGTAGGCCATGGGCGTTTCGTCGAGGACGTGCGCGTCCTTGCGGCATTCGACGCCGGCGGTGGCCCGCTCGAGGTCGGCGACGCTGAAGCGCCGCCGCGCCTCGGTGCGCGACATGGCGCGGCCGGCGCCGTGCGAGCACGAGCAGAACGACTGCGCCTCGCCCAGGCCCCGCACGATATAGGAGCGGGCCCCCATGGAGCCGGGGATGATGCCAAACTCGCCCCGGCGGGCGCTGACCGCACCCTTGCGCGTGACCCACAGATCCTCGCCGAAGTGCCTCTCCCGCTCGACGTAGTTGTGATGGCAGTCGATCACGATGTCGCCCGGTTCGAGCCCCGGGAAGGCGTCGGTCATGATGCGGAGAACGCGCGCCATCATCACCTCGCGGTTGACCTGCGCGAAGGTCTGCGCCCAGTGCACGGCGTCCACGTACGCGGCGAAGTGCTCGGCCTCCTCTGAAAAATAGGCGAGGTCGGCGTCCGGCAGGGGGATCGCATGGCGCCTCATGTCCTGCTTGGCCAGGGCGATGAAGGTGCGGCCGATGGCGTTGCCGATGCCGCGCGAGCCCGAGTGCAGCATCACCCAGACGCGGTCGGCCTCGTCCAGGCAGACCTCGATGAAGTGGTTGCCGGTGCCGAGCGTGCCCAGGTGGGCGACGCTGTTGGCCTCGCCCAGCTTGGGATGCCGGGCGACGATCCGCGTGAGCCCGTCGGCGAGGCTGTCGCCGCCCGCTCGCTCGGCGGTCCAGGCGGCGGCGACGTCGTCCGGCACCGTGCCCCAGGCGCCGCGATCGACCCGCGCCTTGCCGTGCGCCGTGCGGCCGTGCGGCACCGCCGCCTCGATGGCGGAGCGCAGCTCATGCAGGGTGTCCGGCAGCCGCTGGGATGTCAGGTTCGTTTGCACGGCCATCATGCCGCAGCCGATGTCGACGCCGACGGCGGCCGGGATGATCGCCCGCCGGCACGGGATGACGGAGCCGATGGTGGCGCCGATGCCGGCGTGCACGTCGGGCATCGCGGCAACATGCGGATAGACGAACGGCAGCGTCGCGACGTTCTCGAGTTGCTGCAGCGCTCCCGCCTCGACGGTGACGCCGCGGGTCCAGGCCTTGATCGGCACGCCCGCGGACGGGATCACGTCATAGCCAGCCATCGCGCTGCACCCTTCACCTCGGCGCCCGTTTTACTATCGCGCGCGGCCTCGGCGCGGTCCAGTCGTCGCGCGTGCGGCCTCGAAGCCGGGCGGTGTCGGCAGCGCCGGATGCGCCAGCGCCAGCGCCTTGAACAGCAGCCCCATGGCCTTGGGATCGATCAGCCGGCGGACCCCGGCGGCCAGTTCCGCCGCGGCAGCAGGCGTGCGGCCACGCGACAGCGTCGCCAGCCGCGCCTCGGCGCCGAGGCGGTGGAGCAGGGTCCCCTGGGCCAGCGGGCCGAACACGGCGGCGCCGGCCGCCGCGGCGGCATCGGCGATGGCCTGGAAATCCACGTGGCTGGTGAGGTCGCTCTCGCCCGGCCGATCGAGCACGTCCCGAAACCGGTGCCGGCGCAGCGCCTGCAGCGAGTCGCCGGCGCCGCTGGTGGCCGGGCCGTAATCGATCAGCAGCGCCGCGCCGCCGTCGCGCAGCAGACGATGGGTGATCTGGCGCACGGCGGCGAGGCGCGCCGGCGCCACTTCGACGATGCTCCCCGGCGGCGGTGCCGCGAGCCCGGCCGGCAAGTCGGGCGGCGCGCCGGGGATCGGCACGTCGACGAGTTCAAGCCAGTCGCCGTCCGCCGCGAGGCCGATCCGCCGCTCGCACCAGCCGTCGTCGCGCCGGCGATACTGAGCGACCGGCAGCGCGTCCAGGAATTCGTTGGCCACGATCAGCGCCGGCCCGGCGCCCACCGCCGCCAGGTCGTCCCGCCAGGTCACCCGGACGTTGGGATGGCGTGCCCGCAGCGTTGCCGCCTGGCGCCGGCGCAGCACCGGGCTGGTCTCGACGCACACCGGCGCGACAGCGGCGGCGAACCCCGGCAGCACCTTGGCCGCGGCGGTGAGGGCGTCGGCCATGAGCGTGCCGCGCCCCGGCCCCAGCTCGATGAGCGCCACCGGAGCGGGCGCTCCCATGCCCTGCCAGACGACGCCGCACCAGAGCCCGATCAGTTCGCCGAAGACCTGCGAGATTTCCGGCGCGGTGATGAAATCGCCGGCCGCGCCGAAGGGATCGCGGGTGGTGTAGTAGCCATGCTCCGGATCAGCCAGGGCACTTGCCATGTAGTCGGCGACGGTGATCGGGCCGTCACGCCGGATCGTCGCGGCGATCTGCCGGGCAAGTGGCGTCGGCGTCGGCGTCACCGGTACCGCCACCGCCGTCTCAAGCGCTCCGGGGCCGGGCGCGCAGGATCAGCCAGAGGCCGAGCGCCAGCATCGGCACCGACAGCCACTGCGCCCAGGTCGTGCCGAGGAGCAGATAGGGGACGCCTGGATCGGGTTCGCGGAATTGCTCGGCGAACGCGCGCGCCAAGCCGTAGCCGATGAGGAAGACCCCGGAGAGCAGCCCGCCGCGCGCGCGGACCGCCGGCCGCCGCCAGAGCAGATACAGCACGACGATCAGCACGAGCCCTTCCAGCCCCGCCTCGTAGAGCTGGCTTGGATGGCGGGGCTCCGGCCCGCCGCGCGGGAAGACCATGGCCCACGGCACGTCGGTGACCCGGCCGTACAACTCGCCATTGATGAAGTTGGCGATGCGTCCCAGGAACAGCCCGATGGGGGCGGCGCAGGCGATGCAGTCGGCGAACGCGAACAACGGGATTCGGCGCACCCGGCAGAACACGAGCATCGCCACGGCGACGCCGAGGAGGCCGCCATGGAAGGCCATCCCGCCCTGCCAGACCTGCAGGATGGCCAGCGGGTTCTCCAGGTAGTACGGGCCACGAAACACGCTGTAGAGAACGATGAAGCCGATCCGCCCGCCGAGCACCACGCCGAGCGTCGCCCACATCAGGAAATCGTCCACGTCCCGCGCCTCGCAGACGCGCGGCGGCCCGGCGGCCAGGCGCCGCACGTAGCGCCAGCCGAGCAGCAGCCCGGCGATGTAGGCGAGGGCGTACCAGCGGATCGCGACCGGGCCGATCTCGATCAGGACCGGATCGAATGTCGGAAAGGGAATGGTGAAGAGCACCGCTCTCTGCCTCCTGATGGGTCGGCTCGATGGATGGCGGGCCCTGGGGCGCCGGCCGCGCCGCAGCACTTCTGGCAGCCCTTCTAGAGCAGGATCGCGTTCGATGGAAACCATCGAACGCGTGAATCCTGCTCTCATCCCAACGTTCAGAGCACGATTCACGTTGCCACACGAGTCCGTGTGACGCGATCGTGCTCTAGCGGAAGGGGTCGGGCGTATCCAGAAAGCCGGTGACGTAGCGCGCCACGCCGTCCTCGAGGGGGGTGAAGGGCCGCGTGTAGCCGGCGGCGCGCAGCCGTTGCAGGGAGGCTTCCGTGAAGTACTGGTACTGATCGCGGATGGCGTCCGGCATCGGGACGTAGTCGATGTCCGGATCGCGACCGAGGGCGCGGAAGATGGCGCCGACCAGGTCGGCGAAGGTGCGGGCCGTGCCGGTCCCGCAGTTGAACAGTCCGGAGACGTCGGGCCGCTCCAGCAGCCACAGGACCAGGTCGGCGCAATCGTCGACCCAGACGAAGTCGCGCTGCTGGCCGCCGTGCGGGTAGTCGGGGCGGTGCGACTGGAACAGCCGCACCGTCCTACCGGCGCGGACGTCGGGGAAGAACTTGCTGACGACGCTGGCCTGCTCGCCCTTGTGGTACTCATTCGGCCCGTAGACGTTGAAGAACTTGAGGCCGGCCCACTGCGGTGGTCGCGGCGCGCCGTCCCTGACCTGGGCGATCACCCAGCGGTCGAACAGGTGCTTGCTCCAGCCATAGAGGTTCAGTGGCCTGAGCTTGGCGAGCGCCGCCGGCGCGGCGTCGTCGTCGAAGCCGTGCCCGCCATCACCATAAGTGGCGGCCGAGGAAGCATAGATCAGCGGTATGCCGTGCTCGGCGCACCATCGCCACAGCCGCATCGACAGCCGGACGTTGACCTGGACGGTCAGGTCGGCGTCGGTCTCGGTGGTCGCGGTGATGGCGCCCATGTGGATCACCGCCCGCACGGCGCCGCGGGCGTCGTCGAGGGCGGCGAACACCCCCTCCGGCGGGATCACGTCGGCGAGGCCGCGTTTCGCGATGTTGCGCCACTTGCCGCCGGCGCGCAGCCGGTCGCAGACCGCGAGCGGCCCGTCCCCGCGCGTCTCCAGCGCCGCGACGATGTTCGAGCCGATGAAGCCGGCGCCACCCGTGATCACGATCATGGCCGCTCTTATAGGGCCCGCCCGCCGGCCGTCGCAAGCGCACCGGGGCACGGCACCGGGGTACGGCACCGGGGCACGGCACCGGGGCACGGCGCCGGGTTGCGGCACCGGGTTGCAGCATTGGGGCGACGACCCCATTGTTTGCTGTGAAATCGCGTGCGCGAACAGGGACGAAGATCATGCAGACCAGCAATCGAGTGCTTGACGATGTTGCCCGGATCGCCGGCGGTGCCGTTTCGGCCATGGCCGCGTTGAAACAGGAAGTGGACGCCCTCGTGCGCCAGCGGGTCGAGCGTCTCGCCGAAGATCTGGAGCTGGTGACGCGCGAGGAGTTCGATGCGGTGCGCGCGACGGCGAGCCGAGCGCGCGCCGAGCAGGAGCGCTTGGAAGCGCGAGTCGCGTTTCTGGAGCGGCGTCTCGCCGAACTGGCGGGGGATGCGCCAGCCGACGAGACCGGTCCGAACGCCACGTGACTCCGGCCAGTTTTTTCCAAACTGTTGTGAATAAAGGGGTTTTCTCCCAGGCGGTCGCGACCGTCCCGGTGCGGTCCAGGTCCGTCCGACTTCCCGCTTGCCGAACCGGACGCAATTTGGCAGCGTCGTCCTTGGCAGCAGACGGCGCGGTTACCGCAAGATGTTGTGGTCATCGCCCCCTGTACGGTTCGCCGCCCGCTTGAACAGACACTCGGCACGACAAGGGAGGCGTTGCACATGACCGCCATGACCGCTTGGGACACCGTGATTTCGTCCCCCATCGACATCGTCGAGCAGGTTGTCGTCGCCAAGGAATGGGCGTTCGAGCGGCCGAGTGACGAAGAGATGGCCGTGCAGCTTCCGGGACACTGGTGCGATCTCAGTTTCTACGTCTCGTGGGAAGAGATGCTGAGCACCATCCAGTTCACCCTCAGCCTGCAGCTGCGCGTGACCGATGCCAAGCGCGCCGTCCTCTACGAGACCCTGGCGCTGGTCAACGACAAGGTCTGGATGGGGCATTTCTCGCTCTGGCAGGAAGAGGGCCTGCTGGTCTTCCGTCACGCCCTGCCCATGCGCGGCAGCAATGCGCCGACGCAAGAACAGGTCGAGGATTTGATCCAGAATGCGCTGATGGAGTGCGAGCGGTTCTACCCCGCCTTCCAGTATGTGCTGTGGGGCGGCAAGGCCCCCGCCGACGCCCTGGCGGCGGCGATGATCGAGACCGTCGGCGAAGCCTGAGTCCGCGCCCTTGCCGACTTGGCCGTCCAGCCTGCTGCTCGTCGGCTGCGGCAAGATGGGGGGCGCCCTGCTCGCGGGGTGGCTCGATCGCGGCCTTGATGCGACATCCATCACCATCGTCGAGCCCGCGGGCCTGCCGGCCGGGATGCCGCCGGCGGCCGCGGACCGCGTCGTCGCCGGGGTGGACGCGCTCGCTGATCATGTGGCGCCGCGGGTCGTCCTCTTCGCGGTGAAGCCGCAGGTGATGGATGCGGTGGTTCCGGCGTATCGCCGGTTTGCCTGGCCGGAGACGGTGTTCCTGTCCATCGCGGCGGGGCGGACGCTGGCCTCCTTTGCCCGCCTGCTCGGGGGTGGCGCCGCCGTCGTCCGCGCCATGCCCAACACGCCGGCGGCGGTGCGGCGCGGCATTACCGCGGCGTGCGGCAACCGGCATGTGGACTTCGCCCAGCGGGATCTGTGCACGGACTTGCTGGCGGCCGTCGGTGAAGTGGTCTGGGTCGAGGACGAGGCGATGATGGATGCGGTGACCGCCGTTTCCGGCAGCGGTCCCGCCTATGTCTTTCATCTCGTCGAGGCGATGGCTGCCGCCGGCAGCGCCGCCGGGTTGCCCGCCGACCTGGCGGAGCGGCTGGCCCGGGCCACCGTCACCGGTGCCGCGGCGCTGCTCGACCAGTCGCCGGATGCGCCCGCCACACTGCGCCGCAACGTCACCAGCCCCGGCGGCACGACGGAGGCGGCGTTGGCGGTGCTGATGGCCGACGCCGGCCTGACGCACCTGCTGACCGACGCCGTCGCCGCCGCGGCGCGCCGCGCCCGCGAACTTGCCGGCTGAGCCGTGTTCCCCCGCGGGCTTGTCTTATGTCAGGTCGGCGGCGACGGGGGCGAGGTGCTCGCGGAGTCGGGTGAGGGCCTTGGCCTCGAGCTGGCGCACCCGATCCTTGGAGACGCCGAGTTCCCGGCCGATCGCGGCGAAGGTCGGCCGCGCGTCGGCGAAGTAGCGCTGGCTGATCACGAACCGCTCCCGCGGTGGCAGGGCCTCCAGGGCGGCGGCGACCGCCGCGCGGGCGAAGCGTTGTTGGCTGACTTTCGCCAGCCATTGTTCCGGTGTCGGGGCGTCGCTGGCGATGGCATCGAGCGGCGCATCGGCGGTGGCCCCGGCGGTGGCTCCGGCGTCGACGGACCTGTCGAAGGAGATCATCCGGCGGGCGCGGGCCGCCATTGCCGACGTCCTGGTGCCGACCAGCGCCGACAAGGTCCAGGCCGGAGGGATCGCCGCACTGGCCGCCGCTGCGCCGTCGTCGCCCTCGCCAAGCTCGCCGGGACCGCGCCACCGACCGGGCGTGCCCCCGCGCATCATCGACCAGGAGCGGCGCACGTAGTCCTGGATGGCGGCGCGGATCCACCACATCGCATAGGTCGACAGGCGAACGCCGCGGCCCGGATCGAATCGCCGTACCGCCTGGAGCAGTCCGAGCGTTCCCTCCTGCAGCAGATCGCTCATCGGCAGGCCGAGCCGGCGATACGGGCGGGCCATCTTGATCACCACCCTGAGGTGGCTGCCGACCAGGCGCCAAGTGGCGTCGCCGTCACCGGCGCCGGCCCGGCGCGCCAAGTCGCGCTCTTCCTCCCGCTCGAGCAGCGGGTGGCGGTGGGCTTCACGCAGAATCGCCCGGCCCATCTCCGCATCGTCGCCGACCACTATGTCATCTCCGGACGGTGTCCAGTCTTGCAGCGATAGATAACGCGAGCCGGCCTTGATACAATCACCTCGTTGCTTCGCCGCTTGCCGGCAGCCGTCCGCGGGACCACGCCAATGCCGACGACCGAGACCATCGACCGCTTGATCGACGCCGCGTTCGCTCGTGCCGCCCGCGACGGCTGGGTGGCGCTGTCGATGGCGGAAATCGCCGCCGAGGCGGGCGTGACGGTGGCCGAGGCCTTTGCCGCGGCGTCGAGCAAGTTCGCGATCCTCGATGCCTTGCTGCAGCGGGTCGAGGCGCAAATGCTGGCCGATGCCGCACCCGATTTCGCCGAATCACCGCGCGACCGGCTGTTCGAGTTGGTGATGTTGCGCTTCGATGCGCTCGGTCCGTATCGCGCCGGACTGGGCGCCCTGCTGCGCGACCTGCCGAATGATCCGGTGACGGCGCTGCGCCTGCTCCCGGGGCTCGGCGAGCGACTCGCCCGGCTGCTGGAGGCCGCGGGCGTGGCGACGGACGGTATCCTCGGGGGCCTTCGCGTCCACGGCTTCACGCTGCTCTATCTGGATGCCCTCAGGGTGTGGATCGACGACGACAGCCCCGACATGGCGAAGACCATGGCGACGGTCGATCGCGGTCTGCGCCGCGCGGAATCGCTGATGCAATTCGCCGAAGGGTTGCTGCCGCCACGGCTCCGTCCGGGCGAGCGGCAGGTCGAGGCGGGGCCGCCGCCGGCGTCCGGCGCGTCGTTCGATTGACCCACCGGTTGCAAAATCGAGCCTTTCCATTTCGCGGTTGCAGCAAATTCCTGGCGCGAATCGCCGGAACCGCTCGCGGGCGCCGCGCGCGCTCAACGCTAACGTCATGTTTTTGAATGGTTCCAGGTCGCTAATGACCTGCCGAACCATTTTTGTGCAGTGCAGCATTTTTCATTGACAGGGTGGCGCCGTTTGGCGATAATCGCAGCATCACCAAATGAGCTTCAACCCTGGCACTGGGGATGCACCGTCATGGCCAATCTCGCCGAGATGTTCGATATGTCGAAGATGATGAAAGATTTCGATCCCACCAAAATGACCGAGAAATTCACGCAGATGCTGAAGGACTACAAGCTCCCCGGCGTCGACGTCGATTCGATCGTTGCCAGCCAGCGGAAGAACGTCGAAGCGCTGACCAGCGCTAATCGCACGGTCTTCGAAGGCGTGCAGGCGATCGCCAAGCGGCAGGCCGAGATCCTGCAGGAGACGATGAACGAGACGACCAAGGCCGTCGATTCGCTGTCCAAGGCGGGCTCGCCGGGCGAAGCCGCCGCGAAGCAGGCCGAACTGGCCAAGGAAGCCTTCGAGCGCGCCCTCTCCAACATGCGCGAAGTCGCTGAGATGGCCTCGAAGGCGAACGAGGAAGTCGCCTCCACCGTCAACGCCCGGATTTCCGCGACCCTCGACGAGGTGCGCGACATGGCCATGAAGATGAAGTCCTGATCAGGATCTTCCCGCTCGGGATCAGGAACGGCCACCCTCGCGGTGGCCGTTTCCGTCTCTGGCCCGCGATCCGCGTCGCTCACCCGCCGGCATCGTTTCCGGCATCGTTTCCGGCATCGTTTCCGGCATCGTTTCCGGCATCGTTTCCGGCAT
>CAZVRW010000001.1:15757-28100 GCA_964630265.1 uncultured Rhodospirillaceae bacterium | reverse complement strand
GGCATCGTTTCTGGCATCACCCCCGGCATCGACCCATGCCCATCACGTTTGACGACTTCCTCCGCGTCGACATCCGCGCCGGCACCATCGTCCGCGCCGAGCCCTATCCGGAGGCGCGCAAGCCGGCGATCAAGCTGTGGATCGATTTCGGTCCGGAACTCGGCGAGAAAAAGAGCTCGGCGCAGATCACCGAGCACTACAGCGTCGAGACACTGCCCGGCCGCCAGGTGGCGGCGGTCGTCAACTTCCCGCCGCGGCAGATCGGCAAGGTCGTCTCGGAGGTGCTCGTGCTCGGGTTTCCCGACGCCGAGGGACGCGTCGTGCTGATCGGTCCGGACCAGCCGGTGCCAAACGGCGGCCGGCTCTGCTGATTTCGGGCCTCTTCGGACCTCCGCCGACGCGGCGACGCCGCGACGATCCACGCCGACGATTATCTGCTGTCCGACCATCTGCTGTCCGACCATCTGCTGTCCGACCGTCTGCTGTCGGACCATCTGCTGTCGGACCATCTGCTGTCGGACTGGCGGCAGTCCTTCTTGGCGGCTGTCCTACTGGGGCAGGCGGATATGGACCCGAAGTCCGCCCAGCGGCGAATCCTGGAGGACCAGAGTGCCGCCGTGCGAGCGCACCAGGTCGCTGGCGATGGTCAGGCCGAGGCCGATGCCGCCGGTCTGCGGGTTACGCGAGCCTTCCATCCGGAAGAACGGCCTGAGCACGTCCTCGCGCTGCTCCGGCGGGATGCCCGGACCGTCGTCGTCGACCGTGATTTCGACGCCGTCACCGTTGCGCCCCGCCGTCACCTGGACCCGGGTGCCATAACGCAGCGCATTTTCGACCAGGTTGGTGACGATGCGCTGAAAGGCGACGGGCTTGACCGGCACGATCAGCCCGCCCTCGGTCTTTAGCTCGATGGCGCCGCGACGTCGCGCCCGCCGCACCACGTCCTCGAGCAGCACGGCGAGATCGCTCGGCTGCGGCGTTTCCGCGCCCTCGCCCCGGGCGAACGTCAGATAGCCGTCGAGCATCCGCTCCATCTCGGCGATGTCGTCCTTCAACGCATCGACGTCCGGGCCGTTGCCCATCATCTCCAGTTGCAGCCGCATCCGGGTCAGCGGCGTCCGCAGATCATGGGAGACGCCGGCGAGCATCGCCGTGCGGTGGCGGATCTGCCTGAGGATGCGGTCGCGCATGGCGATGAACGCCGTCGCCGCCTGCCGCACCTCACGCGCGCCCTCGGGCTTGAACAGCGGCGCGTCGCGGCCCTTGCCGAAGCTGTCGGCGGCACGCGCCAAGCGCAGAATCGGTTTGATCTGATTGCGCATGAAGACGGTGGCGATGCCGAGCAGAAACACCGAGGTGCTCACCATCCAGATGATGAACACGTAGGTGGTCGAGGTGAACAGCCGCTTGCTGGTGGTCACGAGATGCAGAACTCCATCCTCCATCTGCACCTCGATGACGATGTGGTTGTCCTGCTCCCGGCTGTCGATGCGAAACGGCCGCAGGATCTGTTCCGCCAGCATCTGGCTGAAGCGGGCATCGCCGCGCCGCCGCGGCGGCCCGGTGTCCCGCAGGACCTCACCCCGCCGATAGTCGGCGACGATTCCCATGCTCAGGGACGCCGACTTCAGCAGGCGATCGCGATCGGCGCTGTCGATCGGGGCGCTGACGATCCCCACCAGCACGGCGACGTCGCCGGCGAGATTGAGGGCCAGGCGTCGGCTCAGCTTGTCCCAATGGTCCTGGAAGAAGATCAGCGTGGCGACGATCTGCAGCGCGATCAGTGGCGTGACGATGATCAGCAGCGACCGGCCGAACAGGCTCTTCGGCAAATACTGCTTCAGGCTGGGCGCGTGCACCGCAAGCGACATCATGCGTCGTCCCGGTCCGGTGTTAACATGTAGCCCTTGCCGCGCACCGTCCTCAGGTAGCGCGGCTCGCGCGGATCGGGCTCGATCTTGCGGCGCAGACGCGCCACCTGCACGTCGACGGCGCGGTCGCCCCCCTCGGTGCCGGTCAATTCGATCAGATCCTCGCGGGAGAACGGCGTGCTCGGCTTGCTGGCGACGACGCGCAGCAGGTCGGCCTCGATGGAGGTGAGCCGCACGGGCTCGCCGTCACGGGTCAACTGGTTGCGCTCGGCATCGAACAGCAACGCGCCGAGCCGCACCTCGCGCGGCGGCGGCTCCGGGATCGGCGCCCGTTTCAGGATGTTGTGCAGGCGCAACAGCAGCTCGCGCGGCTCGAACGGCTTCGCCAGATAGTCGTCGGCGCCGCGTTCCAGTCCCGCGATCCGATCCTCGGGCTCGCCCATCGCCGTCAGCATCAGGATCGGCGTCGGCGAGTCGCTGCGGAAGGCGACGGCAAAGTCCAGGCCGCTTTCCCCCGGCATCATCAGATCGAGGATGATCACGTCGAAGGCCAGGCTGGCGAGCTTCGTCCGGGCATCGGCCGCATCGGCGGCGGTGGCGACGACGAAGCCGTGTTCGCCCAGGTAGCGGGCGAGCAGCGCGCGCAGGCGATCGTCGTCATCGATGACGAGCACGTGGGGCGCGTTGAGGATCACGTTCGCGCGCCCGTCGCATCCGCCGGCTCGGCAACCCGGTGGCGGTCCTCGGGGTTGATCAGGGCGCGCAGCATCCGGGCGAAGCCCAGCGCGGCGTCCGGCCCGGCTTCGGCGACGGCGGCGGCGACGCGGTCGCCCTGGCGCGCCGTCAGTGCGCACTCCAGCGCTTCCGCCTCGGCGGAAAGATAGAGGCGGCGCCGGCGGCCGTCGGCCGCGTCGCGGCGCTGAACCACGAAGCCCTCGGCGATCAGTTGACCCAGCACCGGCGCCAGCGCCTGCTTCGAGATCTTCAGAATCGCCAACAACTCGCCGACGCGGATCCCCGGATGGCGGCCGACGAAATAGATCACCCGGTGATGCGCCCGCCCGAAGCCATAGCGTGCCAACATTTCGTCGGCATCGTGGGTGAAATCCCGGTAGGCGAAGAACAGCAACTCGATCGCCTGCCGGTGGGCCGACGCATCGCCGGTTGGTGGCCGGCCAGCGCCGGGCTGCTCGGTGACGGGCTGATCCATGGGCGAGGCGGCTCCGGCCCGGTGGTGGCGCGCCGGACGGTGGCGCCACGAACTACGTCAGGGTTGTTGACATATATGCCAGGCAATGGTACGAGGCGCAAGGTTTTCGTTCGCTGGCAACAATATTCTTGCGCGCACGGCGCCCTGCGGGAGGTTTTGGTTCATGAGCGCTCAACCCTTTCACGACCGTGACGGTCTCATCTGGTATGACGGCGAACTGGTGCCGTGGCGTGATGCCCGCCTGCACGTGCTCAGCCACGCGCTACATTATGCCTCTTCGGTGTTCGAAGGCGAGCGCGTCTATGGTGGCGAGATCTTCAAGCTGACGGAGCATTCCGAACGGCTGGCGTTCTCCGCTCGGCAGCTCGGCTTCGCCTTGCCGTGCACCGTGGCCGATCTCGACCGCGCCTGCGTCGAGACCTGTCGCGCCAACGGCATCGTCGACGGCTATGTCCGCCCCGTCGCCTGGCGCGGCAGCGAGATGATGGGCGTCTCCGCCCAGGCGACGAAGATCCACTTGGCGATCGCCACTTGGCCGTGGCCGTCCTACTTCTCCCCCGAAGCTCGGCTCAAGGGCATCCGCCTGAAGACGGCGGATTGGCGCCGCCCGCCGCCGGCGTGTGCGCCGGTGCACGCCAAGGCGGCCGGTCTCTACATGATCTGCACGCTTTCCAAACACGCCGTGGAGCAGCAGGGGTACGACGATGCGCTGATGCTCGATTGGCGCGGCCTCGTCGCCGAGGCCACCGGCGCCAACATTTTCCTGGTGATGGACGACGGCCGGCTGCATACGCCGACCCCCGACTGTTTCCTCGATGGCATCACTCGGCGCACGGTGATCGAGCTTGCCCGCGCCCGCGGCATCGAGGTGGTCGAACGGGCGATTCGACCGGAGGAATTGGCGGACGCCCGCGAGGTGTTCCTCACCGGCACCGCGGCGGAGGTGACCCCGGTGGGCGCCATAGACGCGCATCGCTACGTCCCCGGCGCCATTACCCGGGCGATGATCGAGGACTACGACGCCACCGTTCGCCCCGCCGCGGCAGCGGCCGCCGCGTCCGCTTGACGGCGCGACCGGTGCCGTCGGCCGGGGCGCGGTAACGGGTCAAGCGGTAACGGGTCAAGCGGTAACGGGCGAAGCGGTAACGGGCCAACCGGAGGCGGTCATGGATCTTGGATTGCGCGGCCGACGGGCGCTGGTGACCGGGGCCTCGCGCGGCCTCGGCGCCGGCATCGCCCGGGCGCTGGCGGCGGAGGGCTGCGACCTGATGCTGGCGGCGCGCGGCACGGATCGCCTGACGCGGCTGGCGCGCGACTTGGCGGATGCCCATGGCGTCCGTGTGGAAAGCACCACCGTCGACTGCGGTGACGTCGTCTCGGTGGCGGCGCTGGCCGACGCGGCGCGGCGGTCGGGTGCCGTCGACATTCTCGTCGCCAACACCGGCGGACCGCCGCCGACAGGCGCCCTCGGTGTCGCGGCGGAGACTTGGCAGGCACAGTTCCAGGTCATGGTGCTGGGGGTGATCCGGCTCGTCGATCTGCTGGTCCCCGCCATGCGGGCGCGCGGCTGGGGGCGGGTGGTGACCATCGCATCGTCGGGGGTGATCCAGCCGATCCCGACGCTGGCCATGTCGAACACGCTGCGCGCCGGCCTCGTCGCCTTCATGAAAACCCTGGCCGGCGAGGTGGCCGCTGATGGCGTGACCGTCAACGTGCTGGCGCCGGGCCGCATCGCCACCGAGCGGACCGAGGAACTGGACGCCGCCAATGCCGGCCGTGCCGGGGTCGACGTCGAGGAGATGCGGCGGCGGTCGGTGGCGACGATCCCCGCCGGCCGCTACGGCACGGTCGCGGAGTTCGCCAGCGTCGCCTGTTTCCTCTGCGGTGCCCCGGCCAGCTATGTGACCGGCGCCGTCGTCCGCGTCGACGGCGGCCTGATCCGCGCCATCTGAAACCGGGGGACCGGGGATAGGGGGCGGCCGCCGCCCGCTCGCCGTCAAAGGATCAAGTCGCGTTCCGAGCGGACCGGCCGGACCTGCGCCGTCGCCTCCAGGCCGGCCACCGGATCGTGCTGCTTCAAAGCCCCGAAGCGCAGCCCCGTTTCCGTCTCCACCCGCTCGATGGTCGTCTGGAAGGTCCGCGCCTCCTCCGGGGTGAACGGGTTGAAGCCCTTGAAATCGAACTCGAACAGCGGGTCGATGCGGTGCGTCTGCGTCAGCCGGAAGGCGGTCGCCGACAGCACGCCCGACGGCTTGACGAACACCACGATCTTCCAGAACGCGTCGGGCAGCAGATAGGGACCGAACTTGCGATCGTGGCCATAGGCCCGGTCGGCGGGGCCCAGCACCGGCCCGGTGAACACGGTCATCCGCCGCTGGTTCTGCACCGCGCGCATCAGGATCAGGTCCTCGAGATCGCCCCAGATGTTGCGGTTGTAGGCGGCTTCCTGGGGCGCAGCGTTGGTGTAATGGTAGGTGTCCTTGGCCGCCCGCTCGATCTCCTCCGTGGTACCCCAGCACGGGTCGAGGCGACGGACCAAATGGCCGCGGTCGAGATGGCGCGGCTCGCCGGGAGCGTCCTTGTAGAGGTTGTTGTCGCACTGCTGGCGCGCTTCGATGCGGGGATCGAGTCGCCAGTGGCCCGAGCTTTCCGGTTTGCCCATGGCGTCGCCGTCGATGTTGACCGCGGTGTAGAAAGCCAGGCGACGCTCCTGGTGCATGACGATGGAGAAATGGGTGTAGGTGAGCACGACGCCCGAGCCGTCCAGCAGCGGCGACTGGAGCGCGCCCAGCGGCGGCGGGATCGTCGGCAGATCGATGGCGACCGGCAGGAACCCTGGATCATAGCCGGTCGCGCGCGCGAAATGCGTGCTCTCCAGCGGTGCCGCGTCGTCCTCGATGGGCTCCGGTTCGGGTCGCGCGGCGGCGAGGCCGGGGCCGAGGCGCCCGTAATCGCTGCGTGACAGCCGCAACAATGTCTTTGCCGCCGCCGCGTCGCGCGCCGCCGCCGCCTTGAGCGCGGCGACGATGGCGCTGATGCGCACGCCTTCGTTGGCGATCCACTTGCGGGCGTCAACGCCTTGCGCCTCGTCCCACGGTCCACCGTCCCGGTTGAGCGGCACGCCGTTGGCATCGAAGGCGGGCACCGCCTTGTGGTGCACGGCGACGACGGCGAACTGGTCGTTCAGCACCGGCGCCCCCGACGATCCCGGCTCGGTGTCCGAGGTATAGTGGATGAAGGCGCGCCCGATGGCGGTGTGCAGCGGCTCCGGCAACTCGAAGATCTGGCTCTCGCGCAGCACGATCTGCTTCGGCTCTCCGCGCGGGTGCTGGATCAGCGAGACCCATTCGCCGATGATGCCCTTGCCCGAGCGCGCGATCAGCGGCAGGTGGCCGAAGCCGCCGAGCGGCGTGCCGTCGTGGGCGAACTCGGCGACGGCGACGAAGGTCACGTCCAGGGCCGCGTCGGTGAAGAACACGTCGCCGGGCAGCAGGTTGAACACGCGCGCGAGGCGCGGCACGAAGTCGATGTCCTCTTCGTAGTCGAACTCCACCAAGCTGTGCTGGGCCGTGTCCGCGGATTCCAGGACGTGATGGTTGGTGACGAGCAGCCCCGGCGCCGCCAGGAATCCCGTGCCGAAGTCTTCCGGGCCGCCGGAGCGGCGGCGGATGCGCACCCGGCAGACCGCTTTCCCCGCGCGCAGGCCGCGCTCCAGGAAGTTGATGCGCTGCAGGTCGCGGGCGCCGATGATCCGCTCCAGCGCCAGCGGATCGTTGGGCTGCAGCAGGCTCTTGCGCAGCGCCACCCGGTCGTCGCGGTCGCGCTGGCCCAGGGGCATGTCGTCCAGATCATGCCGGCTGGTGGCGATCGCGCGGGCGTAGTCGTGGCTGCGCGCGGCGTTGGTCTCTGCGTCGGTCATCGTCTCCCCGTTGCCCCCGTCGCCCCCGCCGCCCTTGTCGCCCTCGACGTCGTGCCGGCGCGGTCGCCCGCGCCGGTGGCCGGATGGTCAGCCCTGGTAGGTATAGAAGCCGCGGCCGGTCTTGCGGCCGAGATAGCCGGCGTCGACCATCTGCTTCAGCAGCGGGCAGGGGCGGTACTTGGGATCCTCGAAGCCCTGGTACAGCGTCTCCATGACGTGCAGGCAGACGTCGAGGCCGATCAGGTCGGCGAGGGCCAGCGGACCCATGGGGTGGGCCATGCCGAGTTTCATCACCTCGTCCACCGCCTCCGGCGCGGCGAGCCCCTCGTAGACGCAGTTGATCGCCTCGTTGATCATCGGCAGCAGGATGCGGTTGCCGACGAAGCCGTAGGAGTCCTTCACCGTCACCGGGTCCTTGCCGAGCTTGCGGCTGACATCCTCGACCAGCGTCACCACGGCGTCGTCGGTCTGCAAGGCGCGAATGATCTCCACCAGCCGCATCACCGGCACCGGATTGAAGAAGTGCATGCCGATGACGTGCTCAGGTCGCTTCGTCGCGGCGGCGATCTTGGTCAGCGAGATCGACGACGTGTTGCTGGTCAGCACCGCGCCCGCCTTGCAGACGCCATCGAGCTGGTGGAACAGGTCGACCTTGATCGCCGGGTCCTCGATCGCCGCCTCGACGACGAGATCGACGTCGCCGAAGTCGTCCAGCGTCGTCGTCGTCCGGATGCGGCCCATGATCGCTGCCTTGTCATCCGCCGAAAGCTTGTCGCGCTTGACCAGCCGGTCCAGGCCCTTGTCGATGCCGGCCAGGCCCTTGTCGACGAAGCGCTGCTCCAAATCCTGCATGACCACGCCATAACCCGCCTGGGAAAATACCTGGGCGATGCCGCTGCCCATGGTCCCGGCGCCGACGACGCCGACCGTCTTGATGTCCATTGCTCGTTCCCTCCGTGCTGCAACCTCGGTCTGCCGTCGGCGTTCACGCGCCGATGCACCCAAGCGTTATGCCCGAAGGCGCCACCGGCGCCCAAGCGGAATCAGGCGGTGAGCGCCCGGTGCAGGTCGCGTGTCAGGTCATCGATGCTTTCCAGGCCGATGGACACGCGGACCACGTCGGGACCGGCGCCGGCGGCGACCTGCTGGTCCGGCGTCAGTTGCCGGTGGGTGGTGGAGGCCGGATGGATGATCAGTGAGCGGGTGTCGCCGACGTTGGCGAGATGCGAGAACAACTCCACCCGCTCCACCAGTTGCACCCCGGCTTGGTAGCCGCCCTTGAGCCCGAAGGTGAACACCGCCCCGCACCCTCGGGGCAGATACTTGCGGGCGAGTGCGTGATAGGGGCTGCCGGGCAGGCCGGCGTAGGACACCCAGGAGACCGCCGGGTGGCGATCGAGGAACTCGGCGACGGCCTGGGCGTTCTCGACGTGCCGCTGCATGCGCAGATGCAGCGTCTCGATGCCGGTGATGGTGTAGAAGGCATTGGCCGGCGCCATTGCCGGGCCGAAGTCGCGCAAGGAGACGGCGCGCGCCTTCATGGTGAAGCCGAAGTCGCCGAAGGTCTCGTAAAAGGTCAGGCCGTGATAGGCCGGCTCCGGCTGGGTCATGCCGGGGAACTTGTCGTTTTGTCCCCAGTCGAAGCGCCCCGACTCCACCAGGGCGCCGCCGACCGAGGTGCCGTGCCCGGAGAGGAACTTGGTGGTCGAATGGACGACCAAGTCGGCGCCCCAGTCGAAGGGGCGAAACAGGAAGGGCGTCGGCACCGTATTGTCGACGATCAGCGGAATGCCGGCGGCGCGGGCGGTGGCCGCTACCGGCTCGACGTCGACGACGATGCCACCGGGGTTGGCCAGTTGCTCCAGGAAGATCGCCTTGGTCTTCGGCGTGATCGCCCGGCGGAAATTTTCCGGATCGCCCGGGTCGACGAAGTGGCAGATCCAGCCGAGCTTCCGGAAGCTGATGCCGAACTGCGTGATCGAGCCGCCGTAGAGGTTGCGCGAGGCGACGAATTCGTCGCCGGGAGCGAGCAGGGTGAAGAAGGTGAGAAACTGTGCCGCATGCCCGGAGGCGGCGCAGACACAGGCGCGGCCGCTTTCCAGGTTGGCGATCCGCTCCTCCAGCACCGCCACCGTCGGATTGGTCAGCCGCGAATAGATGAAGCCGAACGTCTGCAGGTTGAACAGGTCGGCGGCGTGCTCGGCGTCCTCGAAGACGTACGACGTGGTCTGAAAGATCGGCGTGTTGCGGGCGCCGGTGACCGGGTCCGGGCGGGCGCCGGCGTGGATCGCCCGCGTGGCGAAGCCGAACGCGTGCGGCGGTGCGCCCTTGGCGCCGTCGCCGGCATCGCCGCTCATGGCCGCAGTCTCGGCCGCCGCGAGGAGATGATACCGGAATTGACGCCGCACCAGCCCAGTTCGCCCAGCAGCCGGCCGTACTCGATCTTGACGCAGCGATCCATCACCACGGTGAGCCCGGCGGCGGCGGCGCGCGTGGCCGCCGCATCGTTGCGCACGCCCAGTTGCAGCCAGACGGCGCGGATGCCGAGCCGGTCCCGGAGGGCGATCGCCTGGTCGACGACCGCCCCGGCGGCATCGGACGCGCGGAAGACGTCGACGACCTGCACCGGGTCGGGCACGTCGGCCAGGTCGCCATAGACGGTTTCGCCCAGGATCGTCGTGCCGGCGGCGCGCGGGTTCACCGGGATCACCCGGTAGCCCTTGCCCTGCAGGTACTTCATGGCGAAGTTGGACGGCCGAACCCAATTGGGCGAGGCGCCGACCATGGCGAGGGTGCGGGTCTCGCGCAGGATGCGGCGCAGCACCGCGTCATCGTAGACGAGCGCCGCGTCCGCCGCGTTTTCGCCGAGGCGGTCCGGTGCCGTGACGGTCATCGGCCGGTCCATTCCGGCATCGGCCGCTTGGCGACGAACGCATCGATGCCCGCCTGGGCATCCTCGCACGCCATGTTGCAGGCCATCGTCTCGCTGGCCTGGGCGTACGCGTCTTCCAGCCCGGCCTCGATCTGGCGATAGAACAGGCGCTTGCCGAGGGCGATGGCGGCCGGCGACTTCGAGGCGATGGCGTGCGCCAGATCGGCGACCGCCTCGTCCAGCCGGTCTTCCGGCACCACGCGGTTGACCAGGCCGAAGTGCAGGGCGGTGTCGGCGCTGATGAACTCGCCGGTGTACAGCATCTCCAGCGCCTTCTTGCGCGGCATGGCGCGGCTCAGCGCCACCATGGGCGTCGCGCAGAACAGGCCGAGATTGACGCCGGAGACGGCGAAACGCGCGGTGTCGGCGGCGACGGCGAGGTCGCAGGACGCCACCAACTGGCAGCCGGCGGCGGTCGCCGTGCCGTGGACGCGGGCGATCACCGGTTGCGGCAGCCGGCTGATCGACAGCATCACCTGGGCGCAGCGGTCGAACAGGGCGCGGGTCGCCTCTGCCTCCGGGTTGGCGCGCATCTCCTTCAGATCGTGGCCGGCACAAAACGCCTTGCCGGCGCCGGCGATGACCACGGCGCGCACCGTCGCATCGTCCATCAGTCCATCGAAGCTGTCTTGCAGGGCGCCCAGCAGCGCCTCCGAGAGCGCATTGTACTGGCCGGGGCGGTTCAGGGTCAGGGTGGCGATGCCGTGGGCGTCCTCACGCAGCAGCACCGGCGTCGGGGTGGTGGAGTCGGGCATGGTCATTTCCTTCTCGTCTCTGGCGCATCTCTGGCACGTCTCTGGCGCGTGCGATGGTGCGGTGGCTTGACCGGAACGGTACCCGACCCTAGCGTATTCGCCAACCGGGGAGGTGGGGAATGCCAAAGATCAGCGTCGCCGACTTCAACGCCATCCTCCGCGACGAGATCCCCTGGGCTTATGAAATGGGCATGCACGCCGACACCATCGGCGCCGGCACCGCGACGCTCCGGCTGCCCTTCCGGGAGAGCATGCTGCGCCCCGGCGGCACCGTCGCCGGGCCGATGATGATGGCGCTGGCGGACGCCTGCATGTACGCCTGCGTGCTGTCGCGCATCGGCATCGTCAAGCTTTCGGTCACCACCAATTTCTCCATCAACTTCCTGTTCCGCCCGAGCCCGGCCGACCTGCTCGCCGAGGGCCGCGTGCTGAAGCTGGGCAAGCGCCTGGTGGTGATGGAGGTCACCGTACACTCCGAGGGCCACGCTGAGCCCGTGGCGCACGCCACCGGCACCTACTCGATCCCGCCGCCCGAGGCGCGGTAACCGGTTAGCCCTACGCCAGCCCGTACAGCAGTCCCGCGGTCATGGCGCCGAGCACGGCGAAGCCGATGTAGGCGGCGAACACCGGCGGGCGGGCCAGCGCCCAGACGGCGATGGCGGCGGGAATGCAGCTGACGCCGCCGGCGAGCAGGAAGGCCATGCCGGCGCCGGGCGCCATGCCTTGGTCGATCAGCCCGCCGACCAGCGGCAGCGCCGCATAGCCGTTGAGATAGGCGGGGATGCCGACGGCGGTCGCGGTCAGCACGCTGAGGATGCCGTCATCGCCGACCGCGCCGGCAACCCAGTCGGCCGGGACGTAGGCGACCATCAGGCTTTCCAGCAGGAAGGCCAGGGTCAGCCACTTGCCGAGGAACGCCAGGGTCTCGCCGGCGCTCTTGGCGAAGCCGGACCGCCGGTCGGTGTCCCGCCAGACCGACCAGACCACCGGCTTCGGCGCCCGCACCCGCCCGCCGCCGCAGCCGCCGTTGCCGACACCCGGGCGCAACGGCTCGGCGAAGGCGCCGGCCGACTGCAGGGCATAGGTGCCGAAGCCGCCGAGCAGGCCGATGCCGGCGGCGGCCACGGTCTTGGCAATGGCGAAGTCAAGGCCGAGGGTGCCGGCGGTGAGCACGAACATGGACGGGTCCATCAGCGGCGAGGCCAGCCAGAACGCCATCACCGGCGCCAGCGGCACGCCCATGGCCAGCAGTGCGGCGATCAGCGGAATGACGCCGCAGGAGCAGAACGGCGACAGCGCGCCGATCGCCGCCGCCGCGACGATCATCGCCGCCGTCCGCCCCTCGAACGCCTTGGCGATCAGGTTGTCGGCGCCGCTGGCCTTGGCATAGGCGGCGAGCGCGACGGACAGCAGCAGGAACGGCAGGACCTCCAGCAGGGCACCGACGGTGAAGCGCGCCGAGGTCGCGGCCTGGTCGGGCACGGCAAGGGCGAGCAGCGCGAAAATGACGGCGATCGCCAGCCACGCGCGGTCGAGGGCGAGCGCCCGCCGGGGCCACTGGGCCAGAGCCAGTCTGAGGGCAGTCATGGCAGCATCCTTGTCAAGGCCCAGGCGACGTCGGTGTCGACGTCAAGGCTCAGGCGACGTCGGTGTCGA
>CAZVRW010000001.1:12917-15657 GCA_964630265.1 uncultured Rhodospirillaceae bacterium | reverse complement strand
GCGTTGCGGCCGCTCACGGCCGCGGTGAGCGTTGCGGCCGCTCACGGCCGCGGTGAGCGTTGCGGCGCCAACGCGCCCGGTCGGATTTTGTTCAAATTGCCATTATTCCTTTGTTGAGTGGCACCCCCCATTCCTGTACCATTACTCTCAAGCGGGAAACGAACCGAGCGGGCTGCGGCGCGGTTGGCGATCCATCCTCGGAGTGGGTCGCCGCCGGGAACAGGGTCACTTTACCCCGTCGTGCCTCTTTGACATCGGTCGCTCGCTGATCCGGGAAAGGCGTGTTTCGTGCCGTTCCAGGGAGGGAACAATGTTGGGTTACGAGGTGCAGCCTGGTGGGTCCGGCCAGCGGTCGACCCGTGGCGTCGTACGGCGGCTGCGGCCGATGCCGCCGGCCAAGCCGGCGAAACCCTACGCGCAGCGTGGTGTCGAGCCGTCGGTCGAGGATCTGATCAACGATCCGGTCACCCACGTCATTATGGCCTATGACAACGTATCGCCGGCGGCTCTGCGCGCGCTCATCGCAAGCGTGCGGCCGGTCCTGCAGGAGCGCCGGCCCAGCAACCAGCCAATCGACCGGCCCAGCGACCGGCCCAGCGACCGGCCAAGCGACGGGGCGCGGCTCCGCGCCTGAGGCCGCCGCCGGGGGCCTCGCCGCCGGAGGCGGCGGCCAAGCGTGTGTGCCGCCGGAGGCGGCGGCCAAGCGTGCGTGCCGCGTGACGGCCGTCAGGCGTGCGGCGCCGCGGGCGACAGGCCCGAGGCCATGACCGCCGACAGTCGCCGGGCGAACGCCGCCGGATCGACCACCGGCTCGCCCTCGACGATGCGCGCCTGATCGAGCAGCAGGTGCGCGGCATCGCTGACGTCGCCGGCGCGCGCCCGCTCGGCGAGGCCGCGGATCACCGGGTGCTTGGGGTTGATCTCGAGAATGCGCGGCGTCGCCATCGCTGGATCGAGTTGGCGGTGCTGCCTGAGGATCCGCTCCAGATACATGTCCATGTCGCCCTCGGCGGCGACCAGACAGACGGCGCTGTCGGTCAACCGCTCGGAGCGCCGCACGTCCTTGACCAAGTCGCCCAGCGCCAGCTTCAGGGCGGCGATGAGGGCATCCAGGTCGCCGGCCGGCGGCGTCTCCGCCGCCGCATCGTCGGCGGCCGCGTCTTCCTCGGCGGCAGCCTTCAGGCCCCCCAGATCGGCGCCCGCCATGGCCGCGGACTTGAACGGCTTGTCCTTGCAGCGGCCCACCGATGGCATCCAGAACTCATCGACAGGGTCGGTGAGCAGCAGCACCTCGACGCCCTTGGCGCGGAAACCTTCCAGCTGCGGGCTGCGCCGCAGCGCCTCCAGCGTTTCACCGGTCAGGGTATAGATCGCCGTCTGCCCCTCCTGCATCCGGCCGACGTAGGTGTCGAGCGAGACCCAGTCGTCGCCCGCCGTCGAGCGGAAGCGGGCCAACTCCAGCAGCCGGTCGCGATTGCCAAAGTCCTCGTACAGCCCTTCTTTCAACACCGGCCCGAAATTCTCCCAGAACCCGGCGTAGGCGTCGGCGTCGGCCTCCGCCTTTTTCGCCAGCTCGTCCAGCACCCGCTTGACCAGGCCGCTCTTGATCTTGGCCAGCCGGGGGTCGTGCTGGAACGTCTCGCGGCTGATGTTCAGCGGCAGGTCTTCGGAGTCGACGACACCCTTGAGGAAGCGCAGGTAGGAGGGGAGCAGCCCCTCACAGTCATCGGTGATGAAGACGCGTTTGACGTAGAGTTTGACGTGCCCCTTGCGCTCCGGATGGAACAGGTCGAACGGCGGCGTCGACGGAATGAACAGCAAGCTCGTGTAACTGACGACGCCCTCGACGGTGTTGTGCATGGTGTGCCACGGCTCATCGAACGCATGGCCGACGTGGTGATAGAACTCCCTGTACTGCTCCGGCGTGATCTCGCTCTTCGGCCGCGTCCACAGTGCCGAGGCCGAGTTCAGCGTCGCGTCCGTGCCGTCGTCGCCGGCCAGCACGATGGGAAAGCCGACGTGATCGGAATAGGTCCGGACGATCCGCTCGATCACCGGCCGATCGAGGAAGCTGTCCTCGCCGTCGCGCAGGTGCAGGATCACCGAGGTGCCGCGGCCGTCCCGCGCCGCCTCGTCGATGCTGAAGCTGCCGAGCCCGTCCGATTGCCAGCGCCAAACCTGGGCGTCGCCGGCCTTGCGGGTGATCACCTCGACCCGCTCGGCCACCATGAAGGCCGAGTAGAAGCCGACGCCGAACTGGCCGATCAGCGAGACGTCCTTGCGTTCGTCGCCGCTGAGTTGCGAGAGAAAGCCTTGCGTGCCGGAGCGCGCGATGGTGCCGAGATTGTCGATCAGGTCGTCGCGGTTCATGCCAATGCCGTTGTCGGCGACGGTGAGCGTGCGCGCCGCCTTGTCGATCGACAGGCGGATCTTCAGCTCCGCATCGCCCTCGGTCAGCGACGGCTCGGTGATCGCCGCGTAACGCAGCCGGTCGCAGGCGTCCGAGGCGTTGGAGATGAGTTCGCGGAGAAAAATCTCCTTATGCGAATAGAGCGAGTGGGCAACGATATCGAGAAGCCGGGTGACCTCGGTCTGAAAGGTAAAGGTTTCTTGCGCCATGGATCGCGGTCATCCTCTGTTTCAAACCGGAAAACGTCGCGTGATATGTGCGACTTCGGGCGCCCCCGCAAGACCGGCCGCCCGTCCCGTCATCCAACCCCGTCATCCAGCCCCGTCATCC
>CAZVRW010000001.1:3048-12817 GCA_964630265.1 uncultured Rhodospirillaceae bacterium | reverse complement strand
CCCCGTCATCCAGCCCCGTCATCCCGTGGCTTGACCCGGACGGCACATCCACGCAAGCTTCGCGGCGGGGAGGACCGGCCGATGGAGCCAACCACGGACCCGTTCGCCGACGCGCGCCGGCGGCTGCTCGACGAGATCGCGGCGGAGGCCCGCGAGACCGCGGCTTTCACCGGCCGGCAGCGGTTTTCCCAGCGAGTGATGGCGGCGATGGCGCGGGTGCCGCGGCATGCGTTCGTCCCCGCCTCGGACCAACGGGCGGCGTACGACAACCGGCCGCTGCCCATCGGTCACGGCCAGACGATCTCGCAGCCCTACATCGTCGCGCTGATGACCGAACTGCTCGATCTCGGGCCCGAGGACAGCGTGCTGGAGATCGGCACTGGTTGCGGCTATCAGGCCGCGGTGCTCGCCGAGGTCGCCGGTCGTGTCCGGTCGATGGAGGCGATCCCGGCCCTCGCCGACGCGGCGCGCCGCCGACTCGCCGATCTCGGTTACGACGCGGTGACGGTGCGCGCCGGCGACGGCTTCCTCGGCTGGCCCGAGCACGCGCCCTACGATGGCATCATCGTCACCGCCGCGCCGCCGTCGATTCCCCCGGCGCTGGTCGAGCAGCTTGCCGTCGGCGGCCGGTTGGTGATCCCCGTCGGCCCGGCGGGCGGCTCGCAGATCCTCTGCCGCTGCGTTCGCCGGGCGGATGGCGGGCTCGACCGCGAGGACACCCTGCCGGTGGCGTTCGTGCCCATGGTTCCGGCCCGCAGTCGGTTGGAATGAGCCGCTGATCGCCGCCGCTGATCGTCGTCGTTCGGGTGCGATCCAGGGTTGCGCCCGGGGCACGCAGACCCGATTGTCCGAGGTGCGATGAAATCTAATACGCCTCGGCCCCGCGTCACCGCCGTGCTCGGCCCGACGAATACCGGCAAGACCTATCTGGCGATGGAGCGCATGCTCGCCCATGCGTCCGGCATGATCGGCTTTCCGTTGCGGCTGCTCGCCCGCGAGAACTACGACCGGGCGGTGCGCCTCAAGGGGGCCGGTCAGGTGGCGCTGATCACCGGCGAGGAAAAGATCCTGCCGCCGGACGCGCGCTATTTCCTCTGCACGGTGGAGTCCATGCCCATCGACCGGCGCGTTGCCTTTCTCGCCGTCGACGAAATCCAGATGTGCGCCGATCCGGACCGCGGCCACGTCTTCACCGACCGCCTGCTGCACGCCCGCGGCCAGGTGGAGACCATGTTGATGGGCGCCGAGACGGTTCGTCCGTTGCTCCGCCGGCTGGTGCCCGAGGCCGAGATCCAGACGCGTGCCCGGATGTCGATGCTCAGCTACGCCGGCGCGCGCAAGCTGCAGCGGCTGCCGCCGCGCAGCGCCGTCGTCGCGTTCTCCACCGCCGACGTCTACGTGCTGGCAGAGATCGTCCGGCGGCAACGCGGCGGTGCCGGCGTTGTTCTGGGCGCGCTCAGCCCGCGCACCCGCAACGCCCAGGTGGCGATGTACCAGGCCGGCGAGGTCGACTACCTGGTCGCCACCGATGCCATCGGCATGGGCCTGAACATGGACATCAACCACGTCGCCTTCGCGGCGACGCGCAAGTTCGACGGTCGCGCCGTGCGCCATCTCACGCCGGCCGAACTGGCGCAGATCGCCGGGCGCGCCGGCCGCCACGTCAACGACGGCACCTTCGGCACCACGGCGGAGATCGGCCCGATCGACGCCGAGGTGGCGCAACGTATCGAGGCCCACGAATTCGATCCCCTGGAGGTGATGTTCTGGCGCAACAGCGAACTCGCCTTCGACAGTGTCGCGCGCCTGCAGGCGAGCCTGGCCAAGGCTCCCGTCCGGGCCGGGCTGGTCCGCGCCCGTGAGGCCGACGACGAACTGGTGCTCACCGTCCTGGCGCGCGATGCCGAGATCGCCGGCTTCGCCCGCGGCCGCAGCGCCGTCCGGCTGCTCTGGGAGGTCTGCCAGATCCCCGACTTCCAGAAGGTGATGAGCGACGCCCATGCCCAGCTCCTGGCGCAGATCTATCGCTACCTGGTCGGCGGCAGTGGGCAAGAGCGCCGTCTGCCGACCGACTGGATCGCCCGCCACGTCGAGGGCATCGACCGCATCGACGGCGGGATCGAGACGCTGATGCAGCGCATCGCCCACATCCGCACCTGGACGTATGTGTCGCATCGTGCCGACTGGGTCGGCGACGCCGCCCACTGGCAGGAGCGGACGCGCGGCATCGAGGACAAGCTGTCGGACGTGCTGCACGAACGCCTGATCCAGCGTTTCGTCGATCGACGCACCTCCGTCCTGGTCGGTCGCATGCAGAGCCGGGGCGAGCTCTTGGGCGCCGTCACGGCGGCCGGCGACGTGCTGGTCGAGGGCGAGTACGTCGGGACGCTGCGCGGCTTCCGCTTCCTGCCCGACAGTGCCATCGGCGCGGAGCGCCCGGCCGACAGCCGCATCCTCCTGCGCATGGTCAACGCCGCGGTGGCGCGGGCGCTCCGCGGCGAGATCGCCCGCCGGGTCGACCGCCTCGTCGCCGACGTGGACACGGCGTTCAGCCTCGATGACGACGGTCGCATCGCCTGGCACGGGGCGCCGGTGGCGCGGTTGACCCGCGGCGACGACGTCCTGCGGCCGCAGGTCGAGGCCGATGCCAGCGATCTGTTGGAGGCGGAGCCGCGCGAGCGCCTGCGCCGCCGCCTCGCCACGTGGCTGGCCGACAGCCTGGAGCGGCGCCTGCGGCCGTTGTTCGTCGCCCGCCAGGCCGCGGTCTCGGCGTCGGCGCGCGGTCTGCTGTTCCAGTTGGCGGAAGGCTTGGGCACGGTGCCGCGGCAACGGGTGGCGCCGCAACTGGCCGCGCTCGACGACCGTGACCGCCGCACGCTGACCAGCCTTGGCGTCAGGTTCGGCCGCGAGAGCCTCTATGTGGCGGCGCTGTTGAAGCCGGATGCCATCGCCGTGCGCCGCATCCTGTGGGGGGTGCACCACCGCGTGACGCCGCCGCCGGCGCCGTCGCCCGGCCGTGTCTCGGTGGCGTTCGAGGCGACGGCGCCGGCCGGCTTCTACGAGGCGGTCGGCTATCGGCCGCTGCCGCCGCTGGCCGTCCGCATCGACATCGTCGAGCGCGTCGCGGCCCGGGCGCGGACGCTGTCGGCCGAGGGAGAGTTTCGCGGCCCCGCCGACCTCTGCTCCATGCTCGGCTGCCGGGCGGAGGACCTGCCGGCGATCCTCGGCGGGCTCGGTTATCGGCACCGCACCGACGCGGACGGTCCCGTCTTTCGCCGCGCCCCCGCCACCGACACGCCGACCCGGCGGGCGGCCCGGCGGCCGCGCGCCCGCCCGGAATCGCCGTTCGCCTCTCTCGGCGATCTCGCCCGTTCGCGATGAGCGGCCGGGCAACGGATCCGCCGACGCCGACGCTGCGCCTCGACAAGTGGCTGTGGTACGCCCGGTTCTTCAAGAGCCGCACCCGCGCCACCGCGGTGTGCGAGGCGGGACGCGTCCGCGTCAACGGCACGATCGTCAACAAGGCGCATCACGCGCTCAGGCCGGGCGACGTGCTGACGTTTCCGCAGGAGACCGCCGTGCGGATCGTCAGGATCCTCGACCTTGGCGTCCGCCGCGGGCCGGCGCCGGAGGCCCAGGCGCTCTACGAAGACCTGGAACCGCCGGGCGGGTCGCCGCCGGCGGCCGATGACGCCACGGCGACGGGTAGCCACCGTCCGCGCGGCGCCGGTCGGCCGACCAAGGCGGATCGGCGCGCCACGGATCGGCTGAAGCCCGACGCCTGACGCGCGCCCGGCGAGGATCGGCGACGATCCCCCATGATCCTTGGGGTTGAGGCGGATCCGGCGGCTGTGCTACGCAACACCATGTTGGCAAAACTCCGAGCGCTGTTCGGTGGTGAGGCGGAGGCGGACGCTCCGGCGGCGCGCGTCGGCAGCATCGAAGGGGCCGCGGCGGCCTTGATGATCGAGGCGGCCTGTCTCGACGGCGCCTTCCAGGATAGCGAGCGGGCGGTGATTCTCGCCGCCTTGCAGAAGCGCTTCGGCCTCTCCGCCGAAGCGGCCACGGAGGTGGTCGACGAGGCGCTCGCGGTAACTGGCGATTCCGTGCAGATGTACGACATCATCCGGGTGATTCGCGAGGCGCTGGCGCCGGAGGAGCGGATCCGCGTCATCGAGATGCTCTGGGAAGTCGCCTACGCCGATGCCGAACTGCACGATTACGAGGCCAATCTGGTCAGGCGGGTGTCCGGGCTGCTGTATGTTCCCGATGCGGACAGCGGCGCCGCCCGCAAGCGCGTGCTCGCGCGCTTGGACGCCGGCGGCTCGCCGACAACTTGACGTTCACCAACCCCGCGTCGCGGTGAGCGACGAACACGGAGACTGACATGACCTACGTCGTCCTCGAGAACTGCATCAAGTGCAAGTACATGGACTGTGTGGAGGTGTGTCCGGTCGATTGCTTCTATGAAGGGGAGAACATGCTCGTCATTCACCCCGACGAATGCATCGACTGCGGCGTCTGCGAGCCCGAATGCCCGGCCGAGGCGATCGTGCCGGACACCGAACCCGGGGTCGAGAAGTGGCTGGAAATCAACACCAAGTTCGCGTCGGTCTGGCCGAACATCACACGCAAGGGGGAACAGCCGCCCGATGCCGACGAGTGGAACGGCAAACCGGACAAGGAAAAGCTGCTGAGCGAGGCGCCGGGCAGCGGCAGCTGACGCCGACGCACCCGCTACACGTCCACCAAACCCCCGCCCATGCTTCGCCGCCGCCGCCCTCGGCGGCGGCGCGGAATCTGGGACTGTCATTCGCGCCTGCGGTATGCTATGGTAAAAAGTGGTGGGCCGGTCATGGCCCACTCGGGTTGTCCGGGGGGACGGCGTTTGTTTTGGGGTGGGCCCCTGTCGCTTGACAGCCGTGTATCGAAAACTTCATCGGTGGCCTGAGCCCGTGGCGCAGCGTGGCGCTGGGATCGCTCGGGTCTGTGGTCCGCGTCGCGAGGCGGTCGGATCCGCCAACATGACTCAACATGAATCAAGCAAGAGACGAGAGAGAAGGGAATGAAGTCGGAAGAACTGGCATTCAACCCTGGAGATTACGTGGTCTATCCGACGCACGGCGTCGGCCAGGTTATCTGCCTCGAACAGCGCGAGATCGCCGGCCAGGCGCTTGAGCTGTTCGTCATTCATTTCGATCGCGACCGCATGACATTGCGGGTGCCGATCGGCAAGGCGAATGCGGCCGGGTTGCGCAAGCTCAGCACCCGCAAGGTCATGGATAATGCGCTGGCCACCTTGAAGGGGCGGGCGCGGGTCAAGCGAACCATGTGGAGCCGCCGCGCGCAGGAATACGAGGCGAAGATCAACTCGGGCAATCCGGTGGCGATCGCCGAGGTGGTGCGCGATCTGTATCCGAACGTCGGGCAGCCGGACCAGTCGTTCAGCGAGCGGCAGATCTACGAGGCCGCGTTCGAGCGGTTGGTGGCCGAGTTTGCGGCGCTGGAGAACATCGACAAGGTGCGGGCGTCCGAGAAGCTCTCCGAACTGCTCAGCGCCGCGTGACCTCCGCGGTCCCGGTTCCCGATGCCAGCACCCGGCACGACGACGGGCCGGCGAAGGTCGGCGTGAGCGCGGCGGAACAGACGATTTTCGCCGTTCTGCCGGCGAAACGGACGACGTGGGCGGTTGGCTCCGTTCATGCCGCCGTCGCCAAGCTGGACGCGGTGCATCGGTGGATCGGCGAGCGCATCCGGCCGGAAGACAATCTGGTCTATCTCGGCAATCTCGTCGGCCGCGGCCGCGAAACGCTGGAGACCGTCGATTCGCTGCTGCTGTTCCGGCGGGCGTTGCTGGCGCGACAGACCTTCGACGGCGCCGGCGAGATCGTCTATCTGCGCGGCCGCCAGGAGGAGATGTGGCACAAGCTGCTGCAGGTGCAGTTCGCGCCGAATCCGCGCGAGGTTGTCGAATGGATGCTCTCGCAAGGCGTCGGCCCCACCCTGGAAGCCTACGGCGGCAACGTCGCCGAGGGGCGGCGCGCGGCGGCGACGGGCGCCGTGGCGCTCTCCCAGTGGACCAATCGGCTGCGCGCGGCGATGCGTGCGCGTGATGGCCATGACAAGCTGATGAGCGTGCTGCGCCGCGCCGCCTTCACCGCCGACCAGACCTTGCTGTTCGTCAACGCCGGCATCGACACCGGCCGGCCGCTATCGGAGCAGAGCGACACCTTCTGGTGGGGAGGGCGAAACTTCGACGAGATCGACCAGCCCTACGGCGCCTTCCGTTATATCGTCCGCGGCTTCGACTACCGCCACAAGGGCGTCTGGTTCAAGGATTGGGCGGCCTCCATCGACGGCGGCTCGGGCTTCGACGGCAAACTCGTCGCCGCCCGCTTCGACGCCGACGGACGACCGGTCGAGACCATCGACGCGTGAGTCCGGTCGGGTGACGGAGCGGCTTCCGCCCGGTTTTCGCATCGGGCGGCTTCCGCCCGGTTTTCGCATCGGGCGGCTCCCGCCCGGGTTTCGTATCGTCTCCGGTGGCCAGACGGGGGTCGACCGCGCGGCCCTTGACGTGGCGATGGCCCTCGGCATCGCCTGCGGCGGCTGGGTGCCGCGCGGCCGCTTGGCCGAGGACGGGCCGCTGTCGCGCATCTACCCGATGCGCGAGACGGCCGCACGGAGCTATGCCACGCGCACCCGCCTCAACGTCCGCGACTCCGACGCCACCCTGATCCTCTGTCGCGGCCGGCCGAGCGGCGGCACCGCGCTGACCGTCGACTTTGCCGAGCGCTTGGCGAAGCCGGTCCGCATCGTCGATCTCGATGCGCCGGAGCCGGTGGCGGACAGCCGCGCCTGGATTGCCGAGACCGGCGTGCGCGTGCTCAACGTCGCCGGGCCGCGCGAGAGTTCGTCGCCGGGCATCGGTGCCGCCGCCGCCGCGTTTCTCACCACCCTTTTCGCCGACGCCTGAGCGGCGCCGCTCAACGGGTGACGATCTTCACCGTCCGGCCCGGCGCGACCATCCCGTCCTCGGCCAGGCCGTTGAGCAGGCGGAACCAGCCGGCCTTGGCGTCCGCGACGGCCATCGACCGCGCCAGATCGTCGACGGTCTGACCGGGACGCACGGTGACGATGGCGATGCGCCGCGGCTCGATGGCGGCGATCTCGGCGGCGGACAGGCGGCGGAAGCTGAAGGTCGTCGCGCGGACGTCCAACTCCGGCCCATCGCTGTCGAAGGCCGGCGTCAGGAACATGAAGCGGTAGGTGCGGCCCGGCCGCTCGCGCACGGCGACGAGCCGGACGTCCACCAGTCCCTGGTCCAGGCGGATCCGGTTGCTCCCGGCCACCGCCTCCATGCCATTGATCTGCAACGGTTCGACGCTGTGCAGGCCGAGGCGACCGCCCCAGTCGTCGGCGACATAGGCGAGCAGGTCGGCGGTGCTCGGCACGGTGCCGGCGGGCACCATGTCGAACACCAGCAGCGAGCCGTCCGGTCCTTGCGCCGAGACGTGGCTCGGCCCGTTGACCATGCGGAAGCCCTCGGGGATGCGAAAGGCGATCGCCAACTCCGGATGGCGAAACTCGCCGCCGACGCGGGTGCCTTGACGGGGATCGTCGCCCCAGACCAGGCCGTCGATGCACTTCAGATAGGCATCGCGGCCGATCCTGCCGCCGCTGGCCGTCGCCGTCGCCACCTCGGCGGCCTTGCGCACCCGGTCGACGGTGCGCGGATGCGTGTCGAGGAGGTTGCTGCGCCGCGCCGGGTCCACGGCGGTGGCCGCTCGCAGGGCCGATTGGGCGGCCAACTTGTCCAGGAACGTCGCCATCGCCGCCGGATCGTAGCCGGCCCTGCCGAGATAGCGGATGCCGAGCCGGTCGGCCTCGATCTCCTGGACGCGCGACCATTGCCTGAGCGATCGCCGACCGGCGGCGGCGTCCATCGGCACGCCCTCGTCCGCCGCGTTCCCCAGCGCCATGCCGACGGCCACGGCCTGGCTGTAGCGCTCGGCCGGGTGCCGCGCGATCAGGTGGCCGATCTCGTGGGCGAGGACGCCGGCCAGTTCGGCTTCCGAGTCGGCCAGCGCCAGGAGGCCGCGGGTGACGTGGACGAAGCCGCCGGGCAGGGCGAAGGCGTTGACCGAAGGATCGTCCAGCACGACGAAGGTGAAGTCGAGGTCCGGTCGCTCGGTGACGGCGACGAGCGATTGGCCGAGCCGCCGGACATAATCCTGCAGCGACGGATCGGGATAGAGGCCGCCGAATTCGGCGACCAGTTCGGGATGCGCCGCGGTGCCGATCCGCTGCTCCTTGTCGACCGACATGAAGGCGGTGAAGGCCCCCCGTCCCGTCGCCGGATTGGTGTCGCAGCCGGCGAGCAGGGTGGTCAGCGCGACACAAGCCAGAACGGCGATGCGGATCATGCGGCGCCTCGGTCTCGGGCGGCCATCTCGGCGCGGCGCAGGGGCTGGGTCGTCATTCGGCATGCCGTTGGCTGACACCGGCGTCATCGAAGGTCGCCATGCCGGCATGGCAGGCGGCGGCGGCCTTGATCACCGCCGCGGCGAGGACCGCGCCCGAGCCCTCGCCGAGGCGCATGTCGAGATCAAGAATGGGGCGGCGGTCGAGAAGATCAAGCAAGCGCCGATGCCCCGGCTCCGACGAGACGTGGCCGAAGGCGCAGTGGTCGAGGGCGTCGGCGCGCAGCCGGACCAGCGGGGCGGCGGCCATGCAGCAGATGAAACCGTCGAGCACCACCGGAATTCGCCGGAGCCGCGCGCCGAGCACGGCGCCGGCGATCGCCGCCAGTTCGCGACCGCCGAGCCGCCGCAGCAGGTCCAGGGGGTCCGCCGCCGCGGCGCGATGGGTGGCGACGGCGGTGGCGATCACCGCCGCCTTGCGGGCGACGCCGGCGGCGTCCAGGCCGGTGCCCGGCCCGGTCCAGGCGGCCGCGTCGCCGCCGAACACGCCGTGCGCCAGGGCCGCGGCCACGGTGGTGTTGCCGATCCCCATCTCGCCCAGGCAGAGCAGGTCGACCGGCGCCCGCGTCGCCGCCTCGCCCCGGCGTACGGCGGCCATGAAGTCGGCCTCGGTCAGCGCCGGCTCGGCGGTGATATCGCCCGTCGGCTGCGCCAATTCCATGGCGTCGACGTAGAGATCGGCGCCGACGGCGCGGCAGATTTGGTTGATCGCCGCTCCGCCGGCCTCGAAATTGGCGACCATCTGCGCCGTCACCGCGGCCGGAAACGCCGAGACGCGGCGGGCGGCGACGCCGTGATTGCCGGCAAAGACCCAGGCGGCGATGCGCTCCGCCACCGGCGGGTGCCGCCCCTGCCAGGCGGCGAGCCAGGCGCTCAGCTCTTCCAGGCGCCCGAGCGAGCCGGGCGGCTTGGTCAAGGTCGGCTCGCGTGCCACCGCCTTCGCCGCCGCCTCCTGGTCTGGTCCCGGCAACCGGTCGACGAGGGCGCGCAGGTCGTCCAGGGACCGCAGGGACGGGGAAGGCGGCTGTTCGGTCACGTCGGGCTCCGTCTCTCCAATGCGGCCTAAACCGGCCAAGGCAGGGCAAAGCGGCCGTTCCCTCGCGGCACCGGCCCGCCTATAACATCATCAGTCATGGAGCAGCGGACCGAAAACATCAAGGTGGCGGCCCCCCGCGGCGTCGGTCGCGGGCTGTGGCGCCGGCTCGGCGCGGCGGTGACGCTGCTGACCATCGTGCCGGTCTCGGCGTCGCCCCCGTCTCCGCCCCCGTCTCCGCCCCCGTCTCCGC
>CAZVRW010000001.1:0-2948 GCA_964630265.1 uncultured Rhodospirillaceae bacterium | reverse complement strand
CGCCCCCGTCTCCGCCCCCGTCTCCGCCCCCGTCTCCGCGCACGGCGGCACCGGCGACGGAGGCCGGCTATCTGGCCGGGGCGGCGCCGCTGTTCCCCGTCGTCGGCGTCGGTGTCGGCGGCGTCGCGGCGCTGCTGCTGCTCGCTGCCGACGGGCTCGGTCTCGGCTTGGCGATCGCCGCCTTCGTTGGCGTCGGCGCGGTGATCGCGGTGACCGGCGCCCTGCACGAGGACGGTCTCGCCGACTTTGCCGACGGCGTCGGCGGCGGCTGGAGCCGGGCCGAACGCCTGACCATCATGCGCGACAGCCGCATCGGCAGCTTCGGCGTGCTGGCGCTGATCGTCTCCGTCGGTCTGCGCATCGCCGCGCTGATCACCCTCGCCAGCGCCGTTGCCGCGGCGCTGGCGCTCATCGCCGCCGCGGCGGTTTCCCGCGCCGTGCTGCCGGCGATCATGGCGACGACCCCGGTGGCGCGCGCCGAGGGCGCCGCGGCGTCGGCCGGCGGCGTTGCCGTGATCGACGCCGTCGTCGCCGCGGTCCTGGGCGCGGCGGTCGCGGCCATCTGCCTGTCGCCGCTGACGGCCGTGGTCGCCCTCGCCACCGCCGCCGCCGCCGCCGCCGTGGTCAGGGGCCTTGCCGCACGCACGGTCGGCGGCTACACCGGCGACGTTCTCGGCGCCGCGCAACAGGCGGCGGAGACCGCCGTGCTGCTCGCGGTGGTGGCGTCGGCGGTGCCCGGATGACCGCCGCGACGCACTGGTGGTGGGTCCGGCACGCGCCCGTTCCCGGCGCCGACGGAACCATCTACGGTCAACTGGACGTCTCCTGCGACACTTCGGACGGCGCCGCGTTCGCGGCGCTGGCGGCGGCCCTGCCGGTCGACGCCGTCTGGGTGGTCAGTCCGCTGAAGCGCACGCACGAGACCCGGGCGGCGATCGCCGCCGCCGGCCATGCGGTGCCGGAAGCGGTGATCGAGGCGGATCTGGCGGAACAGAACTTCGGCCGCTGGCAGGGCATGGTCTGGCCGGCGATGCAGGCCGACAGCCCGTCGGCCTACGCGCGCTTCTGGCGCGATCCGCTGCGCACGGCCCCCCCCGGCGGCGAGAGCTATGCCGATCAGATGGCGCGAGTCGCCGCGGCGATCGATCGCCTGTCGGTCGCGCACGCCGGGCGACGGATCGTCTGCGTCAGCCACGGCGGCACCATCCGCGCCGCCGTCGCCCATGCCTTGGGGCTCACCCCGGAGGCGACCATGGCCGTGGTCGTCGACAACCTGTCGATCACCCGCCTCGCCCAGGTCGAGGACGGCCTGTTGCGCGGTCGCGGCGGCGTCTGGCGGGTGGAGGCGGTGAACGCCCCCTGCCGCTGGTTGCCATGACGCTTCCACCGCTGCCGCGTGCCGACGTCGACCGGCTGCCGCCGGTGACGCTGGTGCTGGGCGGCGCCCGCTCCGGCAAGAGCCGCTACGCCGAGGGGCTGATCGCGCCGGCGAGCGCAGGCCATTCTCCGGCGCCGGCGGGCGCAGGCCTCTATCTGGCGACGGCGGAGGCCGGGGACGAGGAAATGGCGGCGCGCATTCGCCACCATCGTGCCCGTCGCGGCCCGGCCTGGACCACCATCGAGGAGCCACTGGCGCTGCTGCCGACGCTGCTGCGCCACGCCGCCCCCGCGCGGCCGATCCTGGTCGACTGCCTGACGCTCTGGCTCGCCAACCTGCTCGGCGCCGCGCGCGACGTCGAGGCCGAGACCGAGGCCCTGGTGGCCGGGCTGCCGCGTCTCGCCGGGCCGGTGGTGTTCGTCGCCAACGAGGTCGGGCTTGGCATCGTTCCCGCCACGCCGCTCGGCCGCGCCTTCCGCGACGCCGCCGGCCGTCTCAACCAGGCGGTCGCCGCCGCCGCCGACCGAGTGGTCTTCCTCGCCGCTGGCCTGCCGCTGGTCCTGAAGGAAGCGCCGCCGCAGCGCTGATTCGCCGCCGTTTCGTCGCCGCTCCGGCGGCTGCGCCCGTCGCAAGGTCAAGTGATCTGAGCGGCTTGGCCGTCCCGGGTGATCTTCGCCCCGCGAACCGCTACCGTCACTTTGCCACACTTGCTCGCATGCTGGACGTCGACCGATCCGACGCGATGGCGCGGATTGGCCTCGACGTCTGACCGGGCGCGCTGGATGAAATCCGGCGGCGTCACCACGGAGGGAAACATGATGAAACGGACGGTCGGCCGCTTGGTTGCCATCCTCGCCGTCGTCGGACTCAACGCCTGCGTGACAAACGTTCCGCCGGACGTCGACGCCGAGTCCCTGGTCGAGCGCTCGCGCTGGACCATCGAGACGTTCAAGAAAAATCCGGAACCGCCCAACGCCATATTCCGCGAGCAGTTGCAGACGGCGAAGGGGGTGCTCGTCTTTCCGCGTGTGTTCAAGGGCGCCTTCGTCTTCGGCGCCGAGGGGGGCGACGGCGTGCTGCTGACCCGCCGGGCCGACGGCTCATGGGGCTATCCGGCGTTTTACACCATGGGCGGTGGCAGCTTCGGCCTGCAGGCCGGGGCGCAGGCGTCCGAGATCGTCCTGCTGCTCAGAACCGACAAGGCGGTCCGCGCGGTGATCGAGGACCAGGGCCAGTTCGGCGCCGACATGGAGTTGACGGTCGGCAATATCGGCGCCGGCATGGGCGGCGCGACCACCAGCAACTTCGGCGCCGACATCATCGCCATCGCCCAGAGCTCCGGGGTTTATGGCGGGCTGTCCCTGGAGGGGGCCGCCCTCGTCCGCCGCAACGACCTCAACCAAGCGTATTACGGCACCGGGGCGACCCCCGAATCCATCGTCTTCCAGGACCGTTTCGCCAACCCGCACGCCGACAGCCTGCGCAGCGCGCTGGTGTTCTGACGGCGCTGTCGGCGGCGTGCCATCAATGGACGCTGACCAAGCCGTCCATCAATGGACGCTGACCAAGC